>JAAWEH010000020.1 GCA_022794215.1 Oscillospiraceae bacterium | reverse complement strand
GGCCAAGTTCGACCAGCTCACCGCCCATCTGGTGGACGCCACCTCCGGCCCCGTGAAGCAGGCCATGTCCGACGCCGGACTCACCGGCAGCGATATCTCCAAGGTTCTGATGGTGGGCGGCTCCAGCCGGATCCCCGCCGTCCAGGAAATGGTAAAGAAGCTCACCGGCAAGGAGGGCTTCAAGGGCATCAACCCCGACGAGTGCGTGGCCATGGGCGCCGCCCTCCAGGGCGGCGTGCTGGCCGGCGACGTCCAGGGCCTGCTGCTGGTGGACGTAACCCCCCTCAGCCTGGGCATCGAGACCATGGGCGGCGTGTTCACCAAGCTGGTGGAGCGCAACACCCGCATCCCCACCCGGGCCAGCCAGATTTTCACCACCGCCGCCGACAATCAGACCAGCGTGGAGGTTCACGTCCTCCAGGGCGAGCGTGAGATGGCCCAGTACAACAAGACCCTGGGCCGCTTCAACCTGGACGGCATCGCCCCCGCCCGCCGGGGCGTTCCCCAGATCGAGGTCGCCTTCGACATCGACGCCAACGGCATCGTCAACGTCTCCGCCAAGGACATGGGCACCGGCAAAGAGCAGCACATCACCATCGCCTCCTCCACCAACATGTCCAAGGAGGACATCGACAAGGCCGTGAAGGAAGCCCAGCAGTTCGCCGCCGAGGACGCCAAGAAAAAGGAAGAGGTGGAGATTCGCAACCAGGCCGAGCAGATGGTCTACCAAACCGAAAAGACCATGGAGGATCTGAAGGATAAGCTGGAGCCCAACGACAAGTCCACCCTGGACGCCGCTTTGAACAAACTGAAGGAGGCCCTGAAGGGCACCGATTCCGAGGCCATCAAGACCGCCACCGAGGAGCTTACCAAAGCCTTCCACCCCATCGCCGAAAAGCTCTATCAGCAGGCCAACCCCCAGGGGGCCCAGCCCGGCCCCGACATGGGCGGCTTTGCCGGCGGTTCCACCGGCCCCGATGACGGCGGCGTGGTGGATGCCGACTACACCGTGGTGGACGACGACAAATAATCCCCTTCGCAAAGCCGCCCTATGCGGCGGCTTTGCCTCGCTACATCATTTCCCGTCCCGAAGCCCAGCGCAGCGGGTTCGGGGCGGAGAGGAGGAGCAAGGAAGCGGGCTTCGTTTCCACCCCAGGCGGAAACGGAGCTCAGCAGACTTTGCGACGACGATATGCCAGAACAAAAACGCGATTATTATGAGATCCTGGGCGTCGCCCGGGGCGCCTCCGACGACGAGCTGAAAAAAGCTTACCGGAAAATGGCCAAACAATACCACCCCGACCTGAACCCCGGCGACAAAACCGCCGAGGCCAAGTTCAAGGAGGTCAACGAGGCCTACGAGATCCTCTCTAACCCGGACAAACGCTCCCGCTATGATCGCTTCGGCCACGCCGGAGTGGATCCCAGCTACGGCGGCGGAGCCGGCGGCTTTGGCGGCGGCTTCGACATGGGCGACATTGACCTGGGGGATCTGTTCGGTTCCTTCTTCGGCGGCGGCTTCGGCGGTCAGCGATCCAACCCCAACGCCCCCCGAAAGGGGGAAACCCTTCGGGTTGCAGTGACCATCTCCTTCGAGGAGGCCGCCTTCGGCTGTGAGAAGGAGATCTCCCTCAACCGTTCGGAATCCTGTTCCGCCTGCCACGGCAGCGGCTGTGCCCCCGGCACCAGTGCCGACACCTGCCCCGACTGCCGGGGCACCGGCGCCATCCGCATCCAGCGGGGGGGCGGCGCCTTCACCTTCGCCACCTCCGCCCCCTGCAGCCGGTGCCATGGCACGGGCAAGATCATTCACCAGCCCTGCCAGGACTGCGGCGGTTCCGGTCAGGTGCGCAAGCAGCGAAAGATCACCGTCAGCATCCCCGCCGGCATCGACAACGGTCAGGCCGTCTCCCTCCGGGGCCAGGGCGGAGCCGGCATCAACGGCGGCCCCGCCGGTGACCTGCTCATCTCGGTCACCGTCCGTCCCAGCGACAAATTCCAGCGGGACGGCACCGCCATCTACTATGAGCAGGCCGTCTCCTTCCCCCAGGCCGCCCTGGGCGCCAAGCTGGTGATCCCCACCATCGACGGCAATGTGGAATACACCATGCCCAAGGGCACCCAACCCGGCACCGTCTTTCGCCTGCGGGGAAAGGGCTTCCCCTCGGTGAATGGCAGGGGCCGGGGCGACCAGTTCGTCACCGTCCGTGTCCAAGTCCCCACGGCCCTGAACGCCGAGCAGGAGGAGGCCCTGAAGGCTTATGCCAATGCCATGGGCGAAAACTCCTCCGAAGGCTCCAAAGGTTTTTTTGACAAACACAGGAAAAAGAAATAAAATAGGTGGGCAGGATCATCCTGCCCACCTATTCTTTCTTCTGGAGGCTCTGTGATGCGGTATATCACCCCTTCCATCTTCCTGGCCCTGGCCACCCTCGGCTGTGTTCTCTTTTTTCTCTTTCACTGCTTCCGGTCCATTCAAAACGGCCCGGTGAGCCTGCGCCCCCTCAAGGCCGAACACCGCCGCCTTTCCTTCGCCGGTGCCTGCCATCCCATGGAAAAACAGGATCGGCTCCCGGTGCTGGCCATCACCCTCATCTATGCCCTCACCGCCTTCTTTCAGCTGGGGGATTTTCGGGCCGTCCAGAATTTCTATGATTTTGGCGACAGACAGGCCATCACCATCCGCATCTCCGGCGACCCCGTCTATACCACCGGCATCCGCTACTATCCCGGCCTGGGCACCGGGGCCCGGGTCTCCGGAGAGGACGGCCGGGCCTATAACATCGAGATCTCCTCCGACGGTCAGACCTGGTCTACCCTGTGGCTGCGGCAGGAGAAGGGCTCCGCCGACAGCTACTATTGGGCCAAGGCCCAGGACTATCCCCCCAGCTACGCCCTGACCCAAAAATACAACCAGCTGTTCAAATGGCTGGACGTGACCGTCACCAATCCCCAGCGCGTCCAATACCTGCGCATCACCGGCAACCCCTCCGCCAACTCCGCCGGCCAGCAGGTGCTGGAGCTGGGCCGGCTGTGCCTTTTGGGAAAGGACGGCCAGCCCACCCCCTTCAACTGGACCATGGCCGACGGCTCCCCCATTCCCGAGGGCCTGGAGCAGCTTTTCCTGGTGGACACCCTGGTTCCCGAAAAATCCACCTGGCACAACTCCACCTACTTTGATGAGATCTATCACGCCCGCACCGCCAAAGAACACATCGACGGCGTCTACCCCTACGAGGTGACCCATCCTCCCCTGGGCAAGCTGATCCTGGGCATAGGCATCCGTCTCTTTGGCATGACCCCCTTTGGCTGGCGGTTTATGGGCGCCCTCTTTGGGGTGCTGATGCTGCCCATCCTCTATATCTTCCTGAAAAACCTTTTCGGCAAAACGGTGGTGGCCTCCTGCGGCGCCATCCTCTTTGCCGCCGACTTCATGCACCTGACCCAGACCCGCATCGCCACCATCGACACCTATGGGGTCTTTTTCATCCTGTGTATGTACTTCTTTATGTACCGCTACCTGACCCTCCCTGCCGGCGCCCCCTTCCGAAAAGGCGCCCTGCCCCTGTTCCTCTCCGGGCTCATGTGGGGCCTGGGCGCAGCCAGCAAGTGGACGGTGTTCTACGCCGGCGTCGGTCTGGCCATCCTCTATTTCATGGGCTTCTATCAAAAGCTGCGGGATTGGCCCCGGGATGCGACCAGCCAAGCCCTCCGCCCCACCTGGATCGTCCAGACCCTTCTTTTTTCGGTGCTGTGTTTTGTCCTTCTCCCCTTTGTCATCTATACCCTGTCCTACCTCCCTTACGCCCAGGCTCTGGGGGTAGACCTGTCCCTGAAAAACAGCCTCTCCGGTCTGGCGGAGGGCTTCCCCCCGCTGATCCAAAACGTCCGTGACCATCTCTCCGGCGCCGCCGATACAGAGGGCTACCGGGCCGCCGTCATCCCCCAGGGGAGTCTTACCGGCATCATGCTCAATAACCAGTGGTATATGTTCCATTACCACCAGGGGGTCTCCCAGGCCCACCCCTACTCCTCCACCTGGTTCCAGTGGATCGTAAACGCCCGCCCCATCCTCTATTATATGGACAACACCTACGTCCAAAACGTCATGACCCACACCACCCGTTTCGCCGCCTTCTCCAACCCCGCCGTGTGCTGGACGGGCCTTGTGGCCATCCTGGTCTGCGCCGCCCACTCCTTTCGCCGTCTGTGGGCCAAAGCCGCTTTTCTCGCCCTTTTGGGCCTCTCCGGTGCCTTCTTCGCCCTGCGCGTATCCAAGATCCTGGATCCCGCCCTGGGGGAAGAGATCCTCTCCCTTCCCATCTTCGGCGCTTCCTTCCAGTTCTCCCAGCTCCAGCTCAACCGGGTGATCCTTGTCCTTTCCCTTCTGTTTTATCTTGCTCTGTGCGCCTTTGTCCTCTGGGCCTCCCCCGGTTATTCCGGTAAGGCCGCCTTCCTTCTGGTGGGCTATCTTGCTCAGCTGGCGCCCTGGATGCTCATTGGCCGCACCACCTTTGAATACCACTATTTCCCCTCCATCCTCTTCCTGGTGCTGGCCATCTCCTATCTGTTCAACTGTCTCATGGAGGCCGGCCAGGACTGGAAACTGCCGATCTTCGGTCTCACCGGCCTCAGCGTGGGACTTTACGCCCTGTTCTACCCCGTGCTTATCGGTCTCACCATCCCCAGCTGGTACCAGCCCCTGGTAAAATGGATCGAAAGCTGGCCTTTTTAATCCCACTTCAACCCACTCTTTTCCCTGAAAGGTGTTTTTCCCATGTTTCTCGCCGACTACCACACCCACTGTCTCTGCTCCTTTGACAGCTCCGCCCCCCTTCCCGACATGGCCCGGGCCGCGGCAGCCGCCGGCCTGGACGAGCTGTGCCTCACCGACCACTGCGACCTCCTCAACACCCAGGGCAAACCCGACCTGTCCTTCCGCTGGGCCCCTGTGGAGGAGCAGCTGTCCCTGGCCCGGCCCCAAACAGAGGGAAAACTGACCATCCGTATGGGGGTAGAACTGGGTTCGGCCTGGGAGTTCCCGGACTTTGCCCGGGAAGTGGTCTCCCACCCCGATCTGGACTTCGTCCTGGGCTCTGTCCATAACCTGAGTCTGGCCGACGGCGGCACCGATTTTTACTATATCAACTACAAAAGCGAATCCGAATGCTACTCCGTTCTGGACCGGTACTTCGATTGTATGGAGGCCCTGGTGGAGATGGACTGCTACGACGTGCTGGCCCACATCATCTATCCCCTCCGCTACATGAATGACCGGGATGGCCGGCACGCCGCCCTGAACCGCTACGAGCCCCAGCTGCGCCGGATCCTCACCACCGTAATCTCCAAAGGCAAGGGCATCGAGCTCAACACCTGCCGGGGCAGGACAATAGAACCCTGGCGCTGGCTGCTCACCCTCTACAAAGACTGCGGCGGCGCTATCCTCACCCTGGGCAGCGACGCCCACGCTCCCCAGGATGTGGCCAAGGGCCTCCGGGAAGGGGCCGCGCTGCTGAAAGAGATAGGCTTTCAGCAGATCGCCCGCTATGTCCGGCGCAAGGCCGAGCTGATGCCGATATAGCAGCTGCCCTTTGCTTGACGGCAAAGCCGCCAAATGGCTCTGAACCTTAAAAAGAATGCCCCCAGAAGCGCTCACCTCTCAACAAAGAAAATAGGCTATGACACCCCACCCCAAAAAGTGGCATAAAACAATATGGAGGCCGCCCATCCCGGGCAGCCTCCATATTCATCTATCCATACCCTATCAGAAATTACAGCGCACGATACACTTCAACGAAACCCCATCCACCGTAGCCGTAACCCTGCAGGTTCCCTTACTCACCGCGGTCACCGTGCCGTCCGCTCCCACCGTCGCCACAGCGGGATCGCTGGTCGTCCAGGTAGGAACAGAGCTGGTGCCCGACACCACAAGCCGCCAGGTCTCTCCCTCCCGGCTCAGAGTAAAGTCATCCCGGTTCAGGGACAGGGTGGTAACGGCGCTGCTTTCGCGGGGCGCTTCCGATGTACTGGCCGGCGGCGTGGTCACAGTGGCCACACTCTTGAAATTACAGCGGACAATGCAGGTCTTTTCCCCCACACCTTCCACCGTAGCGGTCAATGTAACGGTACCCTGAGACACGGCAGTGACCCGTCCGTTCCAACTGACTGCCGCTATGTTGGGATCGCTGGACTTCCAAACCACCTCCGCCGTAGCGTTGGCCGGGGTGAAGTTCGCCTTCATGTCAAAAATCTGGCCCACCGCGTCAAAGGTAAAGTCCTCCCGGTTCAAGGTAAACCCGGTGGGCTTCACTTCATTCACCGAAGGCGTCATCACCGTAGGCGTCGTCACCGTAGGCTCCGGGGGCTGGCTCACATCTATGGAGGGCTCGCTGACGTCGGGCCCCTGGGAGGGCTCCGCCGAAGGTGCCGCGGAGGGTGCCGCAGAGGGAGCCGTGCTTTCCACCGGCGGATTACTGGTCTCAGGCCCCGGCTTCTTGTCCCCTCCCATCAGAGAGCGGACAAGGGAGAGCACGATCCCCGCCGCCGCAATGATCAGGGCCAGGGAAAGCGCAAAGGCGATAATTCTCCCCACCGGCGGGGGATCTCTCCTGGGGTTGCTGCCGTGCCCGCCGCCCATCAGCCTCTTGCCGCCCCCTCTGGGCGCCTCGTCATAATACTCCTCCGCCTCGGTATCCGGATCGTCCCAACTTCCGGTTCCATCCTCATTGCAGAAGGGACAATGCTTATAGGTGACGGAGTACATCTCTCCGCAGTATTCACATTTTATCAGTTCATTTTTGGTTCTGCCCTGTCTTGCCATGGCGTTCCCTCCGTTCTTCCTGTTTCCCCTTTATTCTACACGTTTCAATGGTTATCGTCAACTTGATTTGGGGAACTGTCATTATTTTGTAAATTACGGATAGAAACTCCGGTATACCTTTCCCTTCTCCAGCGCCACACAGCGCTGTCCGGCCAGCTCGTCCACCGTCACAAAGAGAAATCCCTTTTCGTGAAGCCGATCCACCACCTGCAGCGCCGCCTCCACCGAGGTAGCGTAGATATCGTGGAGCAAGATCACATCCCCGTCCTGGGCCCGGGATACAATGTGTTCTACAATACGCCCGGTATCCTTGTCCTTCCAATCCTCCGGGTCGATGGACCAGAGGATTAGGGCGCTGTCCGAGCGTTTTTCCACGGCGTTGTCAATGTCTCCATAGGGTGGCCGGAGCACAAACCCCTCCCTCCCCAAGATCTGGGTCAGCAAACACTGCGTTCTGTCCACCTGTCGGGCAAAATCCGCTCCGTTCAGCTTGGTCAGCTTCACATGGTCATAAGAGTGGGTCCCGATCTGGTGCCCCTCCTCCTCCATCCGCTCCACCAGATCCTCGTTGCCCGGTATCATCTCTCCCACCAGAAAGAAAGTGGCGTGGGCTCCCCGCTGGGCCAACCCGTCCAGCAACTGGGTGGTGGTGGAGCGCCGGGGGCCGTCGTCAAAGGTCAGGGCCACCATGGGCCGCTGTTCTATCTCCGCCTCTCCCGCCGTCGTCACCGCCCTCTGCCATTGCCCCCGCATCCCGGCCAGAAGGAGCGCAAAAGCCGAAAAAACCGCGCAAATTTTCCCCCGTTTTCCCACGTTTCTCCCCCCTTTCTCATTCCGCTCACCTAAAAAGTATGTGCAGCCGGAAAGGATTTCTCTCTGTCCAAAAATTGTTTGAACCTCAGCCCTCTTTGCCAAAAAATGCAAACCTCTCATCCCGTTGAAAGGGCGTCCGTCCCGGGTTCCCCTCCGCCCGGTAAACCACGCCTTGGCTCAGGTCATAAACCACCGACCACACCGTATCTTTTCCCTCCGAGCGGTCATACTGGCATAGAAAACCATATTCTCCCGCCAGCAGCCGCTGCGCCTGCGCCGTCCGCAGCCGCCCTTTACAGCCGGTCAAGGCCTTCTCCAGCGTTTTTCCCCGCCTCTCCGCCTGCCAATCGTCCACCCCTTCCACTCGAAAGGGCGCCATTCCCGGCGCAAAAAAACCGTTGACCGCCCAGACAAAGGGCCGATCCTCCGTTCCTCTCAGTATCTCCACCTTCTCCGGGCAGCATTCCGCCACCGCAACGGCGCCGCTTCTATCCGCCAGCGTGATGGTCTGGGCCGAGCCCCGCGGCAGCATACAGATCGCCTCCAGCGCCTGCTCCACCGTTCCGCACTTTTCCAGGCAATAGCGCACCAGCATCCCTGCGTTAAACCCCGGCCGGAGTCCCGTGGGGCACACCGCCGTCAAACCCACCGCCAGCCCTTCCCTGTTCACTCCGTCCTCCATCTCCACAAAGGCGGTGGTGTTGCCGCTGAAATCATAATTTTCTCCGGAAAACCGATAGATCACATTCCGGTTTTCCTCCTCCAGGGCCGCCCAAAAATCGCTGTTGCGCCCCAGCAGCACCCGCCCTCCGGCAGACACCGCAAAGCAGGAGCAGGCACAGGCCGGCCCAATGGCATACATGCTCAGTACCAGCCCCTCCAGCTCCTCCTCCGGGCAGCCCTGTCCCCGGGCCAGGGCCCGGAGCTCCTCCAAAATTTCCGGAAAATACCGTTCATAAAAGGGCAAGGATTCCCGGGCAAACCGCCGCCGCTGTTTCGTGACGGGAAAGGGCGCCCGTTCCATCAAAAAGAAACCCTTCTCCGCCAAAGCGGCGCCCCAGCGCAGTCCCATATCATAGTGATTCCCCTCAAAACAGGTGTGATGCATTTTCCTGTCTCCTTCCTATTTTTTATCAGGCGGCCGCCCTTACCTCCAAACTACCGGAATAAAAAATATTTGTCCACCTCGATTTAAATTTCAAATTTTATTTTTCCGCCCCATTTTTCCCAAAAGGACGCAAAAAGGCCCCTGCCTTTGGCAGGGGCCCTTTCCGTTTTTCATCAGGCTTACGCAGTCCGGTTCTGGCGCAGGCGCAGGGCTTCCTCCCTCTCCTGGCGCTCCTCCTCGTCGGCTGCCTCGTCCAGCACGATCCCGTGGGGGATCTTCTTGCCCGTTTTCTCCTCCACGGTCACAAAGGTCATGTAGCCGTCCACCGCCACTGTGTTGTCCCGGCAGTCCAGCACGGAAATATAGACCATCAAGCTGGTCTCTCCGGTATACACCACACGGCTTGTAAGCTTCACCAGGCTGCCGTTGCGCACCGGGTGCTTAAAGGACATCCCGTGCATGTTCCGGCACACCACCTGGGCCGGGTCTCCATGGGCGGAAGCCACGGCGATAAAGCCCGCCTCCACAAACCAGGAGGCCGTCCGCGCCGCGAACAGCGTTCCGTGGTGGTTTAGATCCTCACTCTTCACCAAATGCATCGACTGATATTTTTCCATGATACGTCCATTCCTCTCTTTTTATGACTTTTATCTGGCTGTTCCGCCAGTATACTCCTGTCCATCCATAATTTCAAATACATTATTTAGTATTTTACAATATCACTTTTGGCATTAAAAAACCGGAAGCCCTCAGGCTCCCGGTTTCCTCTCTTCCGTTTCACTCCTGCCTGGGATCCGGATCCCCGTCCAGGGTGGACAGATACTGGTATAGCGGCGCCAGCTTCTCCCACTCCTCCAGAAGATACCCCGGCAGCTCCGGCGACCAAAGCAGGTCGTCGTGTTCCCGCTCGCAACTCAGGGAAAAGCCGCCCTTTTTGTTATACCAAGGATCCAGCAGCTTGCTGGGGGAGGGCCGGAGCTTTTTGAACTCCTCCCCCTGGAGCTGAAAGGTATCCTGCTTGGCGATCTGCCGGGCCAGCTTCTCCATGGTCTTAGGATCCTGGTCGATCCTGGCCCGAAGCTTGGCCATGGTCAAGGCCTGGGCCATCCAATAGCCCAGGCCGAAGCTGTACCCCTCCGGGGCCAGCTCAAACCAAAAAACCGGCTGGCAGGACCATCGCTCCGCAGGCTGAGACACCGTCAGCCACAGGTGATCCTTGTAGGGCCCCCGCCCAAACAGCCGTCTGGCGTCCCGGTAGATCCGGCTCACCCGGCTCACCAGGGGCAGGTTCGGATGCTTGTCCGAAAAACCGGTGTACAGCTCCCGACACAGCTCCTTCATGGGCCCTTCAAATATCTCTTTGTATTCCGCCTTCCGGGGCTCAAACCACTCCCGGCTGTTGTTAAAGCGAATGCCCCACATAAAATCCACCACAGCGGGGTCAAAGCCTTGAAAACTCATGTTTCTATCTCCTTCGGCCTTCTAACGCCAGGGTTCTTACTGCCCCACCACAATGGTTCCCGGCGGCAGTACCGGCATGGAATTGTCCGGCTCTGCGGACGCCGCCGGAGCCGTCACCTGAGGCTGGGGGGTCTCCACGCTCTGGCCCTCCCCCTGGCCCTGGCTTTCCACCGGGGCCGGACTCTCTACGCTCTCCTCGGGAGGCATCACCGCCCCGTTGGGATCCTCCGTCCCGGGCTCGGCGGACTCTGCCGGGGCCGGGGTATCCGCCGGGGTGTGGACAGGCTCCGTCCGAAGCCCGGTAAAGGGATCAATCCCCCACAGCTCCAGGTCGGCGGGGTTAAAGAGGACTACCTCGTTGCGAACCTTATACTTTGTGGTATACAGCAGTGTGGTGGAGATCACCTTGTCCTCCCCGTCCACCAGCTGCTGATAGGTCTCGATGCTCACCGCATTATATCCCGTGCGCTCCGGATCTTTCTGGGTGGTTCCCTGGGGCACCGAGGCGTCGGCCTCATAGATGGTCTGGAAGGCCTGGGTCACCACCCGGTTGGCAGAGTATGGCTTCCCGTGGATCCCTGTCTCATCGGTACCGTAGATGGTCACGTGGAGATAGTTTTTGCTGTCCATGGAGGCGTCAATGCGGATGGGGTGCTCGCTGGTGTTCTTAAACCGGAAATCCAGGCTTCCCTCGTCCCCGTAATCTCCATAGACCGTAGCGTCCAGCCCGCCCTTGATATAGCTGGGCTCATAGCGGTGGGCGTAGCGCTCCAGGGTCTCCATGTTGGCCATCAGGCTGGTCCAGTAGAGGGTGGAGGAGGCCTGGCAGATTCCCCCCGCCACCGTGTCCTTGGAAAGGCCGTTGACGTAAGCGGTAGCCTTTCCGTATCCGTTGGCTACCGTGTAAGGACTGCAGGTCTGGTTGAAGGAGAATTCCTCCCCCGGGAACAGGATGGTGCCGTTGATAAAGGCGGCCGCCACCCCCACGTTCATCTTCCGATCCGCGGTGCCGGTGACCCGGGTGGCCGCATCCCCCAGAATATCCCGGAACAGGGTCTCAGTCAGTCTCTCGGTGCTCATCTCCGGCTCCGTGATGAGCAGGGGCACCCGGCAGGTCTTACCGTCGCCGGTCTGGGCCAGGGCGGTTCGGGCCGCCTCCACATCCAGATCCATTCCCGTTACCGAGGGGACAATCTCCTTGCTCTCCCGATCCAGATAGGCGTCGGACACCTGGGCATACACCCTTCTCTGGATAGCCTCCAGATCAGGCTCCGCAGGAGGGGCCTGGATCAGGGAAACGGTCACCTCCATAGGCCCTTCCCCGGTGAGGGCAGCGGTCACGCCGCTGCGCACTGCGTCCTGATCCACCCGGGTGCCGGTAACCCCTTTGCGGAAAACCACGTGGGTGTCGCTGATCTCATAGGTGGTGGCGTTTCCCTCAATCCCCAGCTTGGTATAGAGTTCATCCAAAACATCCTCCACCCGGCTCTGGCCCTGGGCCGTATACTGCAGCGTCAAGGGCACCTGAAACTCCTTGCCGGAGATCAGTCTGCCCAGATACTGCCCGCCCTGAAGCAAAAAGCCGCTCCCCTGCCGGGCCTGGGCCAGATCCCCCGCAAGGTCAGCCGGCTCCATCAGCCCGCCAGCCTCCAGCGTCAGGCGAATGTTGCTGCCCGGCTCGTAAAGCTCCACCGTGCGCCCTGCCCACTGCTGGGGGATGGCCTCGGCCAAGGTCTGCTCCGCCTGAGCCGGGGTAAGGCCGGACACGTCCACCCCCATCACCGTAGTGTGGGGCCACAGCCGCCCGCCATTCACCGCCGCGCACAGGCCCACATAGCCTGCGGCCAGCACTACGGCCACCGCCGCCAGAACCACCAGGGCAGTCTTTTTTCCTTTGTTTGGGCCTGCGGCAAGCCGCTTTCCGCCAGTATTTCCTTCCATAATCGCTCACTCCCAGCCCGCTGCACTGCAGGCTTCATCACAAAATATAGTGTTATTATATGTGTTTTTTCAAAGAAATGCAATAACAGAACGGTTACATCCCGATTTTTCCTTTTCGGTTTTTTCTTTACTTTCCGGGGCAATCGTTGTAAGATAAGATATGAATTGATCGTGATCTCATTCCTTTTGATCGGAGGCGCAGTATGTCCAATAAACAAGAGTCCAATATTCCCTGGTGGGCCATCGTATTGGGCTTTATCTTTTTCTGGCCCTTGGGCATGGTTCTCCTGTTTTTGAGCTTGGGGGGCGTATCCCTTCCCTTTGACCGGCTGCAAGAGTTCTTTAACGCTCCGGGTTCCCGGAGCGGCTCTGCCGCTCAGCGGCAGACGCCGCCCACCGCTTCCCAGGTCATCTACTCCACCCCCACCGCCGCCCGTCCCCAGCCCCACCAGGGCCAGGGCGTGGGCAGCACCCCCGGCAGCGCCACCCAGCGGCCCTATTCCTATGGCCCCGCCCAGCAGCCAAAAGCCGCCCCGGGCACAGCCGGCAAAAAGCAGCGCTTCCGCAAGCCCACGAGCGGAAAAGCCCTCTCCTTCTGGGGTTGTCTGGTCAGCTTCATCTTCCTGCTGGCTCTGGTATCTGAGATCAGCGACTACGGCCTTACCTACGTGGGCGACTGGTTCCCCCTGTTGGGGTTTTTCTGCGCCGGACTGGTCACTGCCTGGACCGGCTTTTCCCGCACCCGGATGGGCCGGCGGCAGCGGCTTTATATGGGAGTCATCGGCCAGCGCAGCTCCGTCTTTCTCTCTGATCTGGCCGGCACCGCCGGCGTCAGCGAAAAGCGGGTCATCTCTGATCTGCAGCGGATGCTTTCCGACGGCATTCTGCCCATGGGCTACATTGACCGTGCCTCCGGCCGGCTGGTGCTCACCGACAAGGGCTACGAAGCGTCTTCCCGCCCCGCCCGGGCCGAGAGCGCCCCGCCCAAACCCGAGCCCAAGAAGGAGAGCAGCGACGACGATATTCTCCGGGAGATCCGGGCAGTGAACGACTCCATCGCCGACCCGGCGATGAGCCGGAAGATCGACCGCATCGGGGAGATCACCGGTAAAATCCTGGACTACCAGCGCCGGGATCCCAGCAAGGGCACTGAGCTGCGGCAGTTTTTGAACTACTACCTCCCCACCACCCTGAAGATCCTGAAGGCCTATGCCCAGATGGAGGCCCAGGGAGTGGACGGGGAGAACATCTCCGCCACCAAAGACCGGATCGAAGGCATGATGGACAAGGTGGTAGAGGGCTTTGAAAAGCAGTTGGATCAGCTGTTTCAGGCTGACGCCATGGACATTGCCGCCGACGTGGAGGTGCTGGAGCGGATGCTGGACAAGGACGGTCTGGGGTCGGGAATGACCCTGGGCGGATAAGAAGGAAAGGCACGCCCCCGCCATAGGTTGGAGGCGTGTTTTTTCAGAGATTTTATAGAACAAATGTTTCACGTGAAACAAGGGTTGTATAAAAATTGGGGAATCCTCCCATAAATGGGAAATCATTCTGGCGCAAAAAGTGGGGATAAGGGGCGGATACAGGGCCCAAAAGGAGGATTAAAACGGGTTTTGAACCGTGCAATTTGGGTACAACTTGGCTCTGGTGTACGCAGGTGTGCAACACAGGTGCAACTATGGGGCGAAACCGGCTGGGAGAAAAGAGCGTTGGCTGTCACATTCACGGGATGCAGAAGCTCCCCTCCCGGTTCCGGGAGGGGAGCTTTCCAAGCCGGCTATTCTTTTGGGCGCTTCTATTACAATTCCTTTTTGACCATGATGTGAAGAGAGACCCGGTGGGAAAGGGTGAGGGCGGCCAGGCCCAGGAGGGGGAGCAGCAGCATGGCGGAGGGCAGGCGCAGGCCGCCGACGCTGCTTATGTTCATAACGGCGCCCCCCATGCCGATGACGGCGGCCACGACAGCCACAATCACAATCATCACCGTCCGGGCTTTGGTGCCGCCAAAGTGATAGGAGACGGGAAGGGTCACGGAGGCATAGAGAAGGAAAACGCCGCTGTGGACGGCCGCCAGGAGCGCAGTGCCCTCCTCCTTCCCCAGCAGGCCCAGCAGGAGCTGGATGGCCCCCACCCCTATCCCGATCAGGACGGTCAGAAGATAGCGGGCGTTCACCATGGCCTTCCGGCCCTGTGGGGCGGCGGCGCCGTAGGCCGTCCAGCGGTTGACGTCATCGTAGCTGAACAGGCCCATCACACTGGACATGGCGAAGATCACCACATATACGGACAGAAAGCTGGATTTGGCGTCGGTAAAGGCCACCAGAATGGCGAAGAGCGCCATAAAGAAGGCATAAAATTTCAGGTTGCCGCTGATGAGGTAATAGTCACGCTTCAAAAAGCCGGTCATGGATCAACACTCCTTTTTCGTCATGATGGTTTTGGACAAGGGCCAGGACAGGGCAAGGAGCACAGCGCCGCCCAGGGGCAGCCCATAGCTCAAAAGCCCCAAAGCGCCGCTCATATCCCGGCCCAGCATCAGATCCTGCCAGGCCAGAAAGACCACCGCCCCGAGGATCACAATGCCCAGGGCCAGGATGGTCAGCATGACCGCCCCGCGGGTACCAAAGCGGTAGGCCACCGGGAGAAGGGCGGACAGGAGAAGAAGATAGAGCCCGCTGTACAAAAGTCCCCACCGCCCCAGCCGGAGGTTGACCAGCAGCTCGGTCAGCACTTGCAGGGCCCCTATCCCCAGGGTCACAAGGTAGCGGGCATCCACCATGGCCCTCCTGCCTCCGGGGATGGCGGCGGCATAAGAGTTCCAGGCATTCAGGCTGTCAAAGGTGAAGAGCGTCTGGATGCAGACCTCCCCCAGAAGCATCAGGTAGAGGAGGAAAAAGGACACTGCCATATCAGAATAGAAAGACAGGGCCAGCGTCAGGGCCAGGAGCCCCCCGTAGATGCGCAGGTTGGGCAGAAACAGGGATATATCCCGCCGCAAAAAGCCTTTCATCGCTGATCCCCTCTGGTGGTGAAGATCATCAGATCCTCCAGGGTGGGGGTATCCAGCGGCAGGTCGGGGTGGGAGCGCCGGAAGGCGGAGCGGTCGTTGATGAGGGCCTGACAGCCGTAGTCTCCCTCCCGCGTGCCCACCAGGAAAGCGGGGTCTATTTTGGCAAGGTCGGCCTTGGTGCAGGAGAGCTTGCCGTACTGCTCCAGCAGCTCATCCTTGGCTCCCGAGATGGTGAGCTCCCCTTTGTGAAGATAGACCACATAATCGCAGATCTTTTCCAGGTCGCTGGTGATGTGGCTGGAGATGAGGATGGCGTGATCCTCGTCCCGGATGAAACTCAAAAACTCGTCCAGGATCTCGTCCCGAACCACCGGATCCAGGCCGGAGGTGGCCTCGTCCAGCACCAGCAGCTTGGGCCGGTGGCTGAGGGCCACGGCGATGGACAGCTTCATCTTCATGCCCCGGGAGAGCTCCTTTACCTTTTTATCGGCAGGCAGCTCGAATTTTTCCAGGTAGTGGGCAAAGAGCGCGTCCTCCCAGCCGGGGAAAAGTCCGGCGCAGAAGGCGCCCACCTGCCTGACCTTCAGCTGGTCGGCAAAGGGACACTCGTCGGGGACATAGCCCACCGCGGTGAGGCCCTCCCCCTCCAACAGTTCGACATCCCCGCTGTCGGGGCGGAGAATGCCCAGCAGACACTTGATGGCGGTGGACTTGCCCGCTCCGTTCTCCCCGATGAGCCCTAAAATGGTACCCCCGGGGATGGCGAAGGACACATCGTTGAGCTTAAAGGAGCCGAAATCCTTGGTGAGATGATCCAGTTTCATGGCATATTGCATGGTTTATTCCTCCCCATAGAGAATGTACAATGTTTCCTTTACTTCCGCAGGGGTGACTCCCCCCAGTCTGGCACACTCCACCGCCTTTTGCAGGTACTCCTCCACCTGGCGCAAGGCGTTCTCCCGGGCCAGCTCCAGGTTCCGGGGGGCCACGAAGCAGCCCTTGCCGGGGATGGTGGTAATGAAGCCCTCCCGCTCCAGCTCCTCATAGGCCCGCTTGGTGGTGATCACCGAAATGCGCAGATCCCGGGCCAAAGCCCGCATGGAGGGCAGGGCCTCCCCTTCTTTCAGCGCTCCCGTCAGGATCAATGACTTGACCTGCCGGGTGATCTGGTCGTAGATGGGAGTCTCCCCTGTGTTTCTGATGATAATGTCCATGTCATCCCTCCAGACCGTGCTTACTGTATCTATTTGATATATACAGTATAAACACTTTACCTATCCGTGTCAATAGGAAATTTATGCCGAAGCAAAAACAGGCGAAAACAGCCCGCCCCTGCAGCCCTTTTCCGGGTTTCCGCAGGGGCGGGCCGTGCCCGCCTGTTCCTAATTCGTTTCTCTGCTTCTCAGTGGGTCAGATACCGCACCCGCAGCATCCCCTCGATGGCGCGCAGGTCGTTGATCTCCTTGTCGCTGACCCGGCTGGCGATGTCTACCACGGTGTAGGCGTACTCCCCACGGGACTTGTTGGTCATGTTTTCCACGTTGACCCCCTCCGCCGAGAGCAGGGTGGTGATTTGGGAGAGCATGCCGGGGCTGTTTTTGTGGATCAGGCAGATCCGGGCGATGCCCGACCAGGGCTGCTCCAGGGTGGGCAGGTTCACGCTGTTGCGGATGTTGCCGTTTTCCAGATAGTCCCGCAGCTCCTGGGCGGCCATGACCGCGCAGTTTTCCTCGCTCTCGGGGGTGGAGGCTCCCAGGTGGGGGATCAGGGTCACGTTCTTGCATCCGGCCAGGGCGTTGGTGGGGAAGTCGGTAACGTAGGACGCCACCTTGCCGCTTTGGAGGGCGGCAATCAGGTCGGGCTCATTCACCAGGCCGCCCCGGGCCAGGTTGATGATGCGAACCCCGCCCTTCATCAGATGGATGGCGTCCTCGTTTATCATGCCCTTGGTTTCCTTGTTCTGGGGAACATGGATGGTGATATAGTCGCTGTTTTTATAGATGGTTTCCAGATCCTTTGCCACGTGAACCATCCGGGAGAGGTTGAGGGCGGCGTCCACCGACAGAAAGGGGTCATAGCCATAGACGTTCATGCCCAGCTTGGTGGCGATGTTGGCCACCTGAACGCCGATGGCGCCCAGGCCGATGACGCCCAGGGTCTTGCCCATCAGCTCGGGGCCCACAAACTGGTTCTTGCCCTTTTCCACCACGTCCTCCACGTTTACTCCGGCGGCTACCTGGCTGTCGATCCACTTGGAGCCGGCGGTGATCCCCCGGGCGGAGAGCATCAGGGCGCAGACGGCCAGCTCCTTGACGGCGTTGGCGTTGGCGCCGGGGGTGTTAAAGACCACGACGCCCGCCTGGGAGCAGCGCTCCACGGGGATATTGTTGGTGCCGGCGCCGGCCCGGGCAATGGCCCGGAGGGTATCGGGAAAGGCATACTCGTGCATGTCCGCCGAGCGAACCAGAATGCCGTCCTCCTGCTCCTCGCTGTCGGAGACGGCGTAGCGGCTCTTGTCCAGCTGGGACAGGCCGGCGGGAGAGATCTTATTCAGGGTCTTGATCCGGAACATGGCTATTCCTCCTTAACCGTTGGTTTTGTCAAAGGCTTTGATGAAGTCCACCAGTTTCTCCACGCCCTGTGTGGGCATGGCGTTGTAGATGGAGGCCCGCATACCGCCCACGCTGCGGTGGCCCTTCAGGTTGGTGAAGCCGGCTGCGGTGGCCTCGGCCACGAACTTGGCGTCCAGCTCCTCGCTGGCGGAGCGGAAGACCACGTTCATTTCGGAGCGGCTGTCCGCCTCGGCGGGGCAGGTGAAGAGCTTGGAGGCGTCCAGAGCGTCGTAGAGCATCTGGGCCTTGTTGTGCTTGATCTTCTCCATGCCTTCCACACCGCCCTGCTCCTCCAGCCAGTCCAGCATCAGGCCCAGCATGTAGATGCACCAGCAGGGGGGCGTATTGTACATGGAGTCCTTTTCGATCATGACTTTATAGCTGAGCATCAGGGGGGTGGCGGCCATTTCGGAGCCGGCCAGGGACTCCTTGACGATGACCACGGTGAGGCCGGCGGGGGCCATGTTCTTCTGGGCGCCGGCGAAAATGACGCCGTATTTGCTCACGTCCACCGGGCGGGAGAGGATGTTGGAGGACATGTCGCAGACCAAGGGCACCGCGCCCGTTTCGGGGACATACTGCCACTCGGTGCCGTAGATGGTGTTGTTGGCACAGTAATAGAAGTAGCTGGCCATGGGATCCACCACGATCTGGGACTGGGTGGGAATATAGGTATAGTTCTTGTCGGCAGAGGCGCCGGCCAGGGTCACGTCGCCGTACTTCAGGGCCTCCTGGCAGGCAATCTTGGAGAAGTTGCCGGTGACCACGTAGTCGGCCCGGCCGGTGCGCTCCATCAGGTTCATGGGCACGGCGGAGAACTGGGTGGAGGCGCCCCCCTGGAGAAAGAGGATCTTATAGCCCTCGGGAACCTTCAGGGCTTTGCGGAACTTGGCCTGGGTGTCGTCAAAAATCTTCTGAAACACCTTTGAGCGGTGGCTCATCTCCATCACCGACATTCCGGAGCCCTGATAGTTGAGGATCTCGGCTCCGGCCCGTTTCAGAACCTCCTGGGGGAGCATGGAAGGTCCGGCGGAGAAATTGTATACCCTGTTTTCCATTTGTGGTGCCTCCTTAAATCATCATTCTGGCTATTGCCTTCCATTATACTCGCTCCGGCGGGTCTGCGTCAAGCAAACAAATGGGCGGTTATCCATTTCGGATAACCGCCCGCGGAGGGTTCCCTTATCTTCGCACATAGATAAGCTCTGTCATGCCGTTATATGACTGGGTATGGAGCAGGCGCAGCTTAATCTCGTGGTCTGCCCGTTCAAAAAGCCGAACTCCTGCCCCCAGGAGGGTGGGGATAAGCGTTATGTAATAACAGTCGATCAAATCCGCATTTACAAGCTGCTGCACAAGGTTTGCTCCGCCGCAGATCCAAATATCTTTTCCGGCTTCCCCCTTTAGCCTTTTTAGCAGGTCGGCAGGGGGTTCGTCTGTGAAGCGGAGATTTTCCTCAGACGGTGGCTTTTTATGGGTGAGCACGTATGTGGTAAAATCTTTATAGACCCACTCGCCGGGGGAAAGCTCCGTTGCAACCTGGTGATAGGTGTTCCAGCCCATCAAGATCGTATCAATGTTCTTTGTGAAGGCAGTATAGGCGTCTATGTTCTCCTCGTCGCTGCCCTGGCCGTTTAGCCAGCCGACGCCGCCTTCACTGTCGGCGATGTATCCGTCCAGGCTCATGGCAATAAACAAAGTGATTTTTCTCATGGTTTTCCTCTTTCTGCCTTGTGTTTGATGCTTTTATTGTAGCATAGGCCTTTTTGAGATGCAAGGCGGGCCTCACTTGTAAAAAAGGGAGCCTGCCGATGACAGGCTCCCTTTTTTGCTTTTTAGCCCTCCATGTGCCGGCCCAGAAAACCGGACATGGTTTGGAGCAGCTTGTACTCCGTTTCCCCGCTGTTGACACTGCCCTCTTCCCCGGCGAAGAGGACGCAGCCCAGCACGTCGCCCTCCGCCAGGATGGGGGCGGCGCAGGCCACGAAAAACTTGCCAGATTCGTCGCTGACAGGGATGGGGGCCTCCCCCGGCTGGTACTGGTAGATTTTCCGATTTTCCAGTACAACTTCCAGCCGCTCGCTCAGGCGCTTATCCATCAGATCCCGGCGGGGGGCGCCTGCCACGGCGATGCAGGCATCCCGGTCTGTGATGACCGTCACATGGCCGGTTGTCTTATTCAGCGTCTCGCACATCTGGGTGGCAAAGTCGCTCAGGCCGCCCATGAGGGAATACTTTTTGAAGATGACTTCGCCGTCTTTGTCGGTATAAATTTCCAGCGGATCTCCTTCACGGATCCGCATGGTTCGGCGGATCTCCTTGGGGATGACCACCCGTCCCAGGTCGTCGATCCGCCGCACGATTCCGGTCGCTTTCATTTCTCTCTCCTCCTGCGGTTTTTTCGTCCATTGACAATCCTTAGTATCCGCAGGTCTGTTTTTCCTATTCAAAGGTTTTATCCGGTATGATTTGACAATTTCTGTAAATTTCTATTTTCTCTGTTTGCGTCTGCACAATAAAGAGAGGCCCTGCATGGCAGGGCCTCTCTTTGTACGTTGTTTTATGCTGCTTTAGCCGGCGTCTGTGGCCGGAACCTGGAATTCATCGTCGGATCGAACCTGGATATGGAGGCCTGCCAGGGTCCACAGGGCGGCCTGCTTTTGCCCCTCGTCCGCACTGGCAGTACAGGCGGGATCTACCACGATCTCGGCAAAGGGCTTTGCCGCCGCGGCAATGATGGCATTGGACAGTACGCAGGCATGGGTGGTCACTCCCACCAGCTCTACCACATCGTACTCCTTTTCCCGAAGGACGTCTGCCAGGGCGATGGAGCCGTAGGTGTTTTTGCAGATCACAGTGGCCTTGGGCACATACTGGGCCACCTTGCCGTAAACCTGCCAGCCCGGGGTCTCGGCCAGACAGTGGAGCCGCTGGCCGCCCTGGAACTCCCGGGTCCTTCTGTCCTCGGGGGTGTGGGTGTCCATGGTGAAAACCACATCGTCCCCCGCCGCAAAGTACCGCTCGATCTTCCGGCACAGCCGGCTCTCCAGGGCTTGGGCCGCAGGATTTCCCATGACGCCCGCCACAAAGTCCCGCTGGTAATCTACTACAATCAATACTTTTTTCATAGGCTACTTCTCAATCTTTTCCATAAATTGGCCGTACACCTTTTTGAACACGAAAAACAGCACCACCGCCGCCGCCTGTACCAGAGCGGCGCCCAGATAGATGCTCCGGGTGCCAAACCAGTCCGCCACATAGCCCCAGCAGGCAGCGCCCGCGCCCAGGCCCAGATCCATGGCGATATAATAGGTGGCATTGGCCGCCCCCCGGCGGCTCTTGGGGGTATTGATCACCGCGGCGGCGTTGAGCAGGGTTTGGAGCAGGCCATAGCCAAAGCCGAACAGGGCGCCCGCCGTCCACAGCGTAAGCTGCCCCTTCGCTCCAAAGATCAGGCAGAAGTTGGCGGCGTAGACGGCGAAGGCCAGCAGCAGCCCCTTTTCGTTGCCCAGGAACCGGTAGATGGGGTTGATGACCACCCGGGACAGGGCAATGGTCAGGGCCTTTACCACAAAGAAGGTGGCGACGCCGGCAATGGCAGCCTCTTTGGTATAGGTGGAGATAAAGGTTCCCACCGCGCTGGAGGAAAAAAAGACACAGAAGCTGAGTACGGAGGGAAGAACGGCAGTGGGCTCCACCAGCTTGATCCAAACGCTCTGCTTGGGCTGGCGAAGTTCCGCAGTCTGCTCCCGGGCTGGGGCGCTCTGCCGGACGGGCTCCTTATGCTCTTTGACGAAGAAGGTCATAAGGGTGGCAACCCCCAAAAGCAGGGCGGTGACCACAAAGCACATCCAATAGGCGTCGTTGTCGCTGATGAGGGCCAGGGCAAACACGGGGCCCACCGACTGGGCAAAGGCGGAGGAGAGGCCGAAGTAACCAATGCCTTCCGTCATCCGGGACTCGGCGATGTTCTGCACCGACACGGTGGACACCGCCACCGTGGTGGCGGAGAAGGCCACGCCGCCCAGGGCCCGCAGCAGAACGATACCGCCCAGAGAGGCCGCAAGGCCGTAGCCCAGCACCGTCAAGGCCAACAGCACCGTGCCGAAGATCAGCACCCGCTTCCCTCCCCAGCGGTCCACCACCATGCCCATAAAGGGCCGCAGGATGAGGGAGGCGGCTGAGTAGACTGCGTTGGCGTTGCCGGCCGCGGCCTTGGTAAAGCCCAGGGCCTGGATATACAGCGGCAGGGCCGTATTTTGCATTTGTGTACTGGTGCGCTGGATGATGGCGATGAGACAGATCAAAACGAAACCCACCGTCCACAGCTTTTCCCCCTGGGAGATACTTTGATTTTTAATGCGCAACGGCAGATCCCTCTTTTTCCTGCATCTTGGCAAGGCGGGCCTTTTCCCGGGCCTTCTCGCGGCGGATGCGAACGATATTCATGATCACCAGGGCCAGGATGGTGGCAACGTAGGGGATCATGTTGACAAACTGAATGGGGATATTAAAGGCCTGCAGGGACACCGACAGGGTGTCGGTAAAGCCGAAGAACAGGGCCGCAATGGAGGAGCCGATGGGGGCGCCGTTGGCGATGTTCATGGCCGAAACGCCGATCCAGCCGCGGCCGGCCACCATGCCTCTGGAGAAGAAGGAGACGTAGGCCATGGACATATAGGCTCCGCCCAAGCCGGCAAAGAGGCCGGAGAGCAGGAAGGAGATGTAGCGCACCTTCACCACCGAGATGCCCACAGACTCCGCGGCCTGGGGATTCTCCGCAATGGAGCGCATCCGCAGACCCAGGCGGGTCCGCTTGAGCATAAACCACACCAGGATCACGGAAATGAGGGCCACATAGGTCAGCAGATAGTGGCCGGAGAGGATCTTTCCCAGCACGGGGATCTTATCAATGATCGGAATCTGGATCTGGGGAATGGTATAGCTGCGGATGGCGGCGTTGGTGGAGGTCTTTTCGCCGCAGAGCATGAACATGACAAAGACGGTGCCGCCGGTGGCGGCGGTATTGAAGGCAAGGCCCGTCAGATACATATTGGTCTTACCGATCAGGTGGGCATAGGCGATGATGGCCGCCATCAGCACACCCACGGCCACGCCGCCGATCAGTCCCGCCCAGACGCTGTTGAACATACCGGCAATGACCACGCTGGCCAGGGCGGAAATGAGCATATTGCCTTCTGCGGACATGTTGTACACACCCGCCTGACGGCTGATGTCACAGGCCAGGGTCGCAAATACGATGGGGGCGGACAGCTTAATTACACTGTAGAGGAAATCCGTAATCCATGTAAGCATATCTCAGCCCTCCCTTATGCCGCGCTCTGAGCTTCCTGCTTCAGGTTGGCTTCCGCCGCCTTGCAGATCAGCTTGTTGCGCTGTTTGGTTAGGAACATTTCCGCGGCCACCAGCAGAATGATAATACACTGGATCACCGAGACAAACTCGTTGGGGATGCTGCTGGAGCTGTTGACCACGTCGGAACCAATACGGATATAGGCCAGCAGAAGGGCGGTGAGGGGCACATACTTGGGATCCTTCTTGGCCAGCACCGCCACCATCAGGCCGTCGAAGCCGTGGCCGGTGGTATCGGTCCACTGGAAGCGGGTATAGTTGCTCAGGATCTCCATGGCGCCGCCCATGCCGGCCAGGAAGCCGCCCAGCAGCTGGGCAATGATAATGGTGGAGGCCACGCTCATGCCCGCGGCCCGCGCCATCTTGGCGTTGGCGCCCACCATGCGCATTTTATAGCCCAGAGTGGTCTTGTGCAGCAGCACAACGGACAGGATGAGGAAGGCGATGGCCACCAAAATTCCGCTCTGGATCTTCAGGGAGGAGGTAAAGAATTTGGGCATGCTCACCGAGGGATCCAGAGGATAGGAGGCCAGATAGCTGGTGGAGGGATCCCGCATCTGGAACTGCAGGATGTACTGGCTCAGCTCCGACAGGATGGTATTGGCCATAATGGAGACCACGATGACGCTGGCCCCCAGCTTTACATCCAGCCAGGCGGGAAGGTACATACAAGCCGCGCCCACCAAACCGCCGATGAGCAGCAGGATTACCCAGAGCACGGGAGAGGGCAGGCCCAGGGTTCCCAGCCGGATGCCCAGGAAGGTGACGATACAGCCGGAAAACATGAAGATACCGTCGCCCAGCATGTTCAGCTTGCCCACCGAGTATACAAAGCACATTCCCAGGCCGCACATGGTGAAGGGGATGGCCAGGTTGAGGATACTGCCGATCCGCCGGGGGGAGGAGAAGGGGCCCAGCACAAACTGCTGGATGACCTTCACTGGCTCGTCACTGACGAAGTACAGAACCAGCAGGGCCACCACATAGGCGATGGCCAGGGACGCGACAATACGGATGATCTCAAACGCGGCTTCGATTTTTCTTGCCTCTTTCATAATGCCGCCTCCAATTCCTCGTCACTCATGGTCTTGATGCCCAGCATGTATTCGCCCAGGATATCCTCGGTTACCTCCTTGGCATCGTTGAAAGCACCCACGATCTTTCCGTAACGCATGACCAGCAGCCGGTCGGAGCACTCCAGCACCTCGTTCAGATCCGCCGAGATCAGCAGCACGGCCGCATCCTTCTCCCGGGTCATTTTAATGATGTATTTCCGGATCATCTCCGCCGTACCTACGTCGATACCGCGGGTGGGCTGGCAGGCCAGAACCACGTTGCGGCCCGAGGTGAACTCACGGGCAACCACCACCTTCTGTATATTGCCGCCCGAGAGCATACGCACCGGCTGATCCCGATCGTCACAGGCGATCTCGAACTCCTGGATGCACTCGTCCACCATCTGGTTGATCCGCTTATTGTCCATAAAGATGCCCTTTTTGAACTCGGGCTTATCGAACCGGTCAGACATGATGTTTTCCCGGACGCTGCGGTCTGCCGCAACGCCGTCTACCATCCGGTCTTCGGAGATAACGGCAAGGCCCAGATCCCGGATCTCTTTGATGGCCTTGTCCCCGATGTCTACGCCGTTGATCTTAATGGTGCCGGCGGTGTGGCGGTCCAGGCCGCAGATGGCGCTGGCCAGCTCGCTCTGGCCGTTGCCCTCCACGCCGGCGATGCCCACGATCTCGCCCTTGCGCACCTTCAGGGAAAGGCCGTTGAGCACCCGCTTGCCGATGGTGTTGATCTTAATGATGTTATCCAGATCCAGCACTACCTCGCCCCGGTCATGCTGGGGCTTGTCCATCTTCAGCACCACGTCGCGGCCCACCATGAGCCGGGAGATCTTGGCCTCGGTCATATCCCTGATGTCATAAGTGCCCAGGCAGCGGCCATGGCGCAGAACGGTGACCCGGCTGCAGATCTCCATGACCTCCTCCAGCTTGTGAGAGATGAAAATGATGGAGTGTCCGTCCTCCTTCAGGATCTGGAGCTGCTCAAAGAGTTCCCGGGTCTCCTGGGGCGTCAGTACGGCGGTTGGTTCGTCCATGATGAGGATCTTGGCGCCCTTGACCAGGGCCTTCAGGATCTCCACTTTCTGCATTTGGCCCACGCTCAGATCCCGCACCCGTGTTTTGGCGTCCACGTCAAAGTTGTATTTGTCCGCGATCCGCTGGGTTTCCTTTACGGCGGCATCGAAATCAAACAGGCCGTTGCTCATGGGCTCAACGCCCAGCACCACATTCTCCGCCACCGTCAGGGAGGGCACCAGCATGAAGTGCTGGTGCACCATGCCGATCCCTTTGGCGATGGAGTCCAGCGGAGAGGTAATGTGGACCTCCTCGCCGTTGATCAGGATGCTGCCTTCCTCGTGACGCTCCATGCCGAACAGGATCTTCATCAAGGTGGTTTTTCCGGCGCCGTTCTCACCCACCAGGGCGTGGATCTCGCCTTTTTCCACTCCGAAGGTCACGTCTTTGTTGGCTACGAAGCCGTTGGAATAGATCTTGGTGATCCCTTGCATCCTTAATACTTCGTTTTCCATACCCGCACCTCTTTTCAGCAGGGGCGGGATAATCCAATGCCCCAAGGCTGGATTATCCCGCCGCTTGTTTTGATATGGTCAGATCGCTTTCTTACTTACCGGCATCCTGCAGGAAGGTGTTGAAAGCAGCCTCGTCAGCAAAGTCGTAATAGGACTTCACGTTCATCTCGCCGGAAACGACCTTGTCGGCAATGGAGGAGATGGTATCCACCACGTCGGCGGGAACGGTGGAGCGGAAGAAGTCGTTGTCCACATAGCCCACGGCCTTGTCAGCAAGGCCGGCCAGGACGGTGGTGCCCCACTCGATCTTACCGGCCTCGATGTCGGCGAAGGTGCCCACCAGGGAGTTGCCCACTTCCTTCAGCATGGAGGTGACGATGACCTGCGCCAGCTCGGGGTTCTCGGACTCGGCATAGGCGGCATACTGATCGGAGTCAACGCCGATGCACCAGCAGCCGTTCTCCACGGCAAACTCGAAAGCGCCGGCGCCGGAACCGCCGGCCACCTGATAGAACACATCGGCCTGCTGGTCACGGTACTGAGTCTCACACAGGGTCTTCATGGCGGCGGGGTCAGACCAGGAGCCCACGACGCCCTTGACCACCTTGGCATCGGGATTGTAGGCCTTGACGCCCTCCACGAAACCGACCACGAAGTCGTTGATGGTGGGGCTGTCCTTACCAACGTTTACGGCCACCACGCCGGACTTGCTCATGGCCGCGGAGACCATGCCCACCAGGAAGGAGCCCTCGTTCTGGGCGTAAGAGAGAGCGAAGATGTTGTCGGCAGCGGGGACATAGTCGGCAGTCATGTCGAACAGGATGAACTTCACATCCTTGTACTCGGGAGCGATCTGGGCCACGGTCTCGTCCATGGCGGAGCTGGTGACGATGTAGTTGGCGCCGTCGTCGATGGCATCGTAGATGTAGTCGGCATACTTGTCGGCCTGACTGTTGTGCTCGATGACCTGGATCTCGTAGCCCTGGCCCTCCAGCTCCTGGATGCCGGCGTAGCCGGAGTCGTTCATGGACTTATCGCCCAGATAGCCGATGATGTAGGTGATCTTACCCTTCTCCACAGGAGCGGTGCTCTCCACAGGAGCCGGCTCAGTGCCCTGAGAAGGAGCGGGGGTGGGGGTGGTGCTTGCGGCGGGGGAGCAGGCTGCCAGGGTCAGGCCCATGGAAGCCGCCAAGAGCATAGCAGTCAACTTTTTCATTTTCATTTCTCCTCTTGATTTTTTATTGGAATCGCCGATAACCTGCCAGAAACACCGGGGCATCTCTGGTATAACTACACAAAAATAATATAGCAAACCCCACCGTTTAGCAATTCAAAAAGCTATGACTATTTATAGAAAAATGGAATAAATCCGCACTTATTCCAGCTTCGGGAAGTACTGCTGGGCAAAGTCCAAAAACTGCTCCAGCTCCGGGCGGCTTTTCCCCCTGCGCAGCACGATGGAAATGGTCAGCTTGGGATCCCCCGCAATGGCCAGTTTCCGGATGCCGGGGTCATCGTCGTCGATCATATTGTCGGTCAGGATTGCCACCATCCGCTTTTTCTCGATAAAGGGCTTCATGGTATTGACCCGAACCTCCGAGCCCTGGAGCTCGGGGGACACGCCGTTGGCCGAGAGAAGCTCCATGCTCTTTTTGTACATTTCCGAGCCTTTGTTGAAGGCAAGGAAGGTCTCCTCCCCCACCTCGGCCAGGGATACGGCATTCCGGCCGGCCAGGGGGTGGTTCCGGCCCACCGCCAGGATAATCCGGTTGGAGAACATGGGGATCACCCGCAGCTGCTCGTCCTCCCCCTCATAGCGCATGATGGCCAGGTCGATCTCTCCCCGCTTCAGGCGGGCTACCGTCTCCTGGTTCTCCTTTTCCAGGATCCGCATATGGATCTCCGAGTGATCCTGAGAGAAGTCAGCCAGCATGTCCGCGATCTCCTCCTGGAAGGTCAGGGGCATGACCTCCACCACCATGTGGGCGGCCTTTTTTCCCCGCAGCTCCTCCATGGCCTGCTCATATTCCCGGCAGATGCGCTTGGCGTGCTCCAGAAAGGTGAGGCCCGTATCCGTCAGACTTACATGGCGGGTACCCCGGTTGACCAACTGGACTCCCAGCTCCCGCTCAATGGCCTGGATACTCTTGGACAGGCTGGGTTGGGAGATATACAGTCTCTCCGCCGCGGCCAGGTAGTTCAGTTCTTCCGACAAAATCACAAAATGCCTTAACTGCTCTACTCTCATGTCTTTTTCCTCCAAACAGCCTCAGAAATAGTCCTTGCAATTTTATAGCGCCCAGCCTATAATAGCATCAATTTCACCGGTAACCCCGGGGAACCCGGGCGCCGTCTGTATGCTGAAAATACAATAATATAGAGAGGTGGCTGCCATGTTCAATCCCAACGATTCCGCCCGTACCCACCACACCCTTTGCGCTCCAGGCGAGGTTGGCGGCTATGTCCTGCTGCCCGGCGATCCTGACCGGACGGACATTATTGCCCAGCGGCTGGAGAATCCTCAGCTCATCGCCAACAACCGGGAGCTGCGGACCTGGACCGGTTATCTGGACGGGGTCATGGTCTCGGTGGCCTCCACCGGTATGGGCTGCCCTTCGGCGGCCATCGCCGTGGAGGAGCTGATCAAGTGCGGCGCCCACACCATCATTCGGGTGGGTTCCTGCGGCCGGGTCTGCGACAGCTCCTACGACGAGAGCATCGACGGCTTTATCTGCACCGCCGCCGTCCGGGATGAGGGCACTACCCCCCACTATGTTCCCATCGAGTTCCCCGCCGTGGCCGACCGCCACGTGGTGGCGGCCCTGGCCGACGCCGCGGAAAAGCTGGGCGTCCACTTCATGGAGGGCATCACCCTCACAAAAGACTGCTATTACATCCAGTATGAGCCCGACGACCTGCCCTCCGGCGAGCGGTTCAAGGAGCGGTGGGAGGCCTGGCGCCGCGCCAACGTGGTCACGGTGGAGATGGAGACCTCCGCCCTGTTCATCATCGCCTCCATCCGCAAGTGCCGGGCGGGAGCCATCATGAACCGAGTTGATTTTGACAAGACCATCTCGGTGGCGGTGGAGGCCATGCGCTCCCTCATCGCCCAGGATCGGGCCAAGGGCCGGCTTTCGTGATTTCAGTATACAATCTTCCCAAAGCAAATGCAATACGGTTCTATCCCGCCGGCCTTCCTGTTTTTTCCTGCCTTCGTCTCTGCCCGGGGTTGACAAGTTGAGGCAAACCCCCGCCAAATGTTGACATTTTTTCTCGTGTTGACATTATATTCACAAGGCCCATTTTTCTGCTTTTTTGCCGAAAAATGGGCCTCCCTTTATTTTTGCAGGAAAAATTTCAGGATTGCGACCCTTTGCCCTTAGCCATTTTGCGCAATTTTTTTCTTGGGGGTTTCTTTTTCTTGTCACATTCATCAATCTTTTTGTAGAAAGGAAAGAAACTGTTGCAAAAACTTCTTCTTCGCTTTATCATGTTAAAATAATATATAGAGTTCTGTGCTATATTCAGGAGGCGCTGTCTATGCGAAGATATATTACAAAGCGGATCATGCTCATGTTCCTGTTGCTGCTCGGAATGAGCTTCATCGTGTTCGCCAGCCTTTATATCGCCCCCGGCGATGCGGCTACCATGGTGGCCGGCCCCTCTGCCACCGAGGAGGACATCGCCGTGGTTCGGGCCAGCTTGGGACTGGACAAACCTTTCCTGGTACAGTACCTTATTTATCTCAGGAATCTGCTGACCTTGAACCTGGGCACCTCCTTCACCTCCCGACAGCCCATTTTGGACGAGATCCTGGTGCGCCTGCCCAACACCCTGAACCTGGCCTGCGCTGCCATGATCCTGTCGGTGGTCATCGGCATCCCCGCCGGCATTGTCACCGCCCTGAAAAAGGACACTGTTGTGGACAACGTGGTCACCACCAGCTCCCTCATCGCCCTGTCCATCCCCAACTTCCTGCTGGGCACCATGCTGATGTATGTGTTCTCGGTCAAGCTCCACTGGCTCCCCGCCGGCGGCATGACCCACTTCTTCTGGACGCCCACCGGCTTTAAGGAGGCCATCCTCCCCGCCTTCGCCCTGGCTACCGGCACCATCGCCAGCTTCATCCGGCTGGGCCGCTCCGCCATGCTGGATGTGCTCCAGTCGGACTACATACGCACAGCCAAATCCAAGGGCCTTAAGCGAAACACCATTATCGTGGCCCACGCTCTAAGAAACGCTCTGATCCCCCTGGTGACCCAGTTCGGCACCAGCTTCGGCGGATTGCTGGGCGGCGCCATCATCACCGAACAGGTCTTTGTGATCAACGGCATCGGCACCTACCTCATCAACGCCATCCGAAATTATAACTATCCTGTGGTTCAAAGCACGGTGCTTATCATCGCCGCCATGTTCATCATTATTAATCTGATCGTGGATATTCTGTACTGCGTCATTGATCCCCGGATCAAATACGAAGGCTGAGGAGGGACGGAACAATGGAACAGATAAAACGCACCAACCCCGTTCGCGTCGCCTTTGAAAAGCTGCTGAAAAACAAGCTGGCTACCCTGTGCTTTGTCATCTTGATCGCAGAGCTTCTGATGGTGATTCTGGCGCCTGTGATCACCCCTTACAGCTACGAGGAGCAGGATCCCTCCATCCGTCTGCGCCCCGGTTTTTGGGCCCAGTGGACTGTGGAGACCAACCCTGATGCTGAGGGTTTCGACCCTTTGATGCAGTACGTTCCCGGCCACTATTTGGGCACGGATAAATATGGTCGAGATGTATTGGCACGGCTTCTTTACGGCGGCCGGGTCTCCCTGCGGGTAGGGTTTGTGGCCACTTTCATCGGTCTGCTCATCGGCGTCTCCGCCGGTCTTTTGGCGGCCTATTACCCCAAGCTGGATAACCCCATCATGCGGGTGATGGATCTCCTGTTTGCCTTCCCCAGTATCCTGCTGGCCATGCTCATTATCGCCATGCTGAGCGTCAATGACTTCAACACCATGCTGGCCATCGGCGTATGGGCCATCCCCTCCTTCGCCCGGATGATCCGGGGCAAGGCGCTGCAGGTGAAGGAAGAGGACTATATCATGGCCACCCGTTCCCTGGGCGCCAAGGACTCCCGAATCTTGTTCATCCACATTCTGAAAAACTGCCTGCCCACCATCATTGTCACCGCTACCATGCGGATGGCCTCCTCCATCATTTCCATCTCCACCCTGAGCTACCTGGGCATGGGCGTTACCCCTCCTATGCCTGAATGGGGCGATATGATCTCGGCCGGCAAGGAAAACCTGTGGAATCATCCCAGCCTCACCTTTGTTCCTGGTCTGGCTATAATGATCACGGTGATCTGCTTCAACATCCTGGGCGATAAGCTCCGGGACATTCTGGATCCCAGTCTGAAGGACTGAGCCATCATCTTTCTTGTATTGTCTGCCGCTTGGCTCTCAATAAACCAGCTCCAAAACCACTGAAAAGGAGAAGATCGTATGAAATCCTGGAAGAAGTTCCTTTGCTTCGCCACCGCCTGCACCCTGTCTGTGGGTATGCTGGCCGGCTGCGGCGACGGAAGCACCACCCCCAGCAGCGCTCCCAACGTTGACAATCAAGGCGGTTCCGCCGCTGCCCAGGGCAAGATGTTCAACATCGCCCTCACCGCTCCCTTTACCGGGTTTGACCCCCTGCGTACCAACGACAGTGCCTCCACCTACGTCAATGCCCAGATCTACGAGACCCTGTACCGCATCGACCCGGTGACCGGCGAATATAATCCTCTGCTGGCCGCTGAGCTGCCCCAGTTCTCTGAGGACGGCCTCTCCGCCACCGTCAAGCTGCGGGAGGGAATCAAGTTCCAGGACGGCACCGACTTTAACTCCGAGGCTGTCAAGTACACCTTCGACCTGATCAAGGATCCTGAGTTCGGCTCCGCCCGGGCTTCCATTGCCGGCTCTATCGAGTCCATGGAGTGCCCCGATGAGCACACCATCGTCTTCCACCTGAAGTATGAGGACGGCGTGCTCACCGCAAAGCTGGCCCACACCAACTCCGCCATCGTCTCCCCCACCGCCCAGCAGAATCAGGATCTGATGGTTCAGCCCTGCGGCACCGGCCCTTATAAGTTTGTCAGCTCCGTTTCCGGCGCCAATGTGGTGCTGACCAGCAACGAGGAGTACTGGGGCGGCGCTCCTGCCATCAAGGACGTGACCATGACCATCATTGCCGAGGAGTCCACTGCCATCGCCCGGATGGAAACCGGCGAGGCCGACTTTATGCCTAAGTTCTCCGTGGATCAGCGCTCCCGGCTGGAGAGCATCCCCAATGTGACCACCGCCAGCTCCGAGGCGGCCCAGATCAACTACATGCTCATGCGGGGCGGCTCCTCCGTCAACCCCATCATGGCCGAGGAGGAGTTCCGTACCGCCATCGCCAAGGCCATCGACAAGGAGGGCTATGTCCAGTACATTCTGGAGGGCTTTGCCGATCCTGCCCAGAGCGTGCTGGGCCCCAAGATCTCCGGCTACACCGAGGAGGCCACCACCCACAACATCGCCTATGATCCCGAGGGAGCCAAGGCCATCCTGGACGCTCACCCCGGCTGGGCCGACGAGGAGATCGTCTTCCTGGTCGCCACCACCCCCGGCTACATCAGCATGGGCGAGTATTTCCTGGCCAACCTGAAGGCCGCCGGCTTCAACAACGTCAAGTATGAATCCATCGACTGGTCTGCCTGGCTCACCGAGAGCAAGCTGGACAACCGCTTTGACATCACCCTGGCCGCCTGGTCCAATGTGACCCGGGACGGCTCCGAGCTGATGGAGCCCAACTTCCACTCTGTCAACGGCCAGATCCGGATCCGCTACGCCGGTGATGACGCCGCCACTGTGGATTCCTACATCGACGCCAGCAAGACCACCTCCGACATGGATGTCCGCAGCGAGAACCTGCTGGCTGTCAACGCCCTGCTCCAGGATAAGGCCTATGTCCAGCCCATCTATCACGCGGTGAACCTCTTCTGCTACAACACCGCCTATACCGGCGTCAACCTGGACGCCGGCGGCACCTTCTACCTGAAGGACATTGGCTACGCCCAGTAATTTTCTCTCTTTTCGGTTTGTCCCGCTCCCGGCCCACGGGAGCGGGACGGCCGCACTCAAAACGTCTCTGCACGTTTTGAGCTGCGCCCTTCGGCCCACGAAGGGCACAGCTGAGAACGTACACTTCCTGAGGAGGAACCCCCATGGGAAAAAAAGTGCTTGAAGTGAAGGATCTGGTCACCACCTTCCGCATCGACAAAAAGGAATATGAGGTGCTGCGGGGCGTCTCCTTCGACATTGAGGAGAACGAGACGCTGTGCATGGTGGGCGAGTCGGGCTGCGGCAAGAGCGTTACCACCCTTGCCATTATGGATCTGCTGCCCAACAACGGCCGGGTGGTCTCCGGCAGCATCAAGCTCAACGGCCAGGAGCTGACCACCATGTCGTCCAAGGAGCGCAACTCTATCCGGGGCAAGCAGATCGGCATGATCTTCCAGGAGCCCATGACCGCCCTCAACCCCCTGCTGACCATCGGCCGGCAGATGACGGAGGGACTCATGCTCCACCAGGGCATGAACAAAAAGCAGGCGCACGACACCGCCGTGGGCTACTTGGAGAAGGTGGGCATCGCCAACCCGGAGGATCGGATGAAGCAGTACCCCTTCCAGCTCTCCGGCGGCCTGCGCCAGCGGATCATGATCGCTATGGTCATGGCGGTTCAGCCCTCTCTGCTCATCGCCGACGAACCCACCACCGCTTTGGACGTGACCATCCAGAAGCAGGTGCTGGTGCTGCTGAACAAGCTGAAAAAGGACGTCTCCACCGGCATCCTCTTTATTACCCACGACCTGGGCGTGGTGGCTGAGATCGCTGACCGGGTGGTGATCCTCTACTCCGGCCGGAAGGTGGAGGAGGGCTCCATTGAAACCATCTTCTCCCACCCCCTTCACCCCTACACCAAGGGACTGATGGACGCAGTTCCCAATGTGGACGAGGATGACTTTGACATTCGGCCCATCCCCGGCGTGTTTCCTAACATCACCGAGGAGATCGGCGGCTGCCGCTTCCACCCCCGCTGCCCCTATGCCACCGAGCGCTGCCGCAGGGAGATCCCCCAAGAGATCGAACTGGAGCCCCGTCACTTTGTCTGCTGCCACAAAGCCGCAGAGGAAGCCGCCCAGGGGAAGGAGGAGAGAGCATGAGCGAGGAGCGCAAAAAGATCCTGGAGCTGAAAAAGCTGAAAAAATACTTCCCCGTTCGCCACGGCGTTAATATCAAGGCCGTGGAGGATGTGAGCTTCACCATCTATGAGGGTGAAAAGTTCGGTGTGGTGGGTGAGTCGGGCTGCGGCAAGTCCACCCTGGGCCGGGTGATCCTCCAGCTCTATCCCCAAACTTCCGGCGCCTGCATCTACTATGGCCGCACCCTGGAGGAGATGTGCCCCCAGTATGTGGCCAAAGAGGTCGCAAAGCTGCCTGAATACCAGAAGAAGGCCTCCGAATTTTATCAGAAGTCCCTGGCCATCGACAAGAAAGCGGAGGCTCTGCGGGTGGAGCTGGACAGCCTGTCCGCTTTGGGCACCGACCGGGAGGTCAGGAAGGAGGCTTCCCTCCAAAAGAAGCTCAGCGAGCTGGAGTTTCAGTCCAAAGAACTGCGCAAGGACGCCTCCCGCCAGCTGCGGGAGGGCTCCCGCACGGCGGGTTCCCTGATCCTCTGCAAGGAGCTGCCTTTGATCCAGTCCCTCTTTTCCAAGGCTCTGAAGGAGACTGAGGCCGCTGCCGCCTGCGCCAAAAAGCAGCGGGAATATGAAAAGCAGTACGAGGAAAGCCGGGTCTCCGGCAAACCCGATCAAGCGATGAAGGCCAAGATGGACGCCGCCCACACCGAGGCTGAGGGCCATGTGGAAGCCGCCCGAAAGCTGCGCAAGCAGGCCTGGGAATACCGGGGCAAGGACATCCTGCCCATCACTGAGCTGACCCTGGATCCGGAATACCAGGCCAAGCTGGACGGCAACTACGAAACCGGCATCAATCTGGGCAAGCTGACCCGGAACGAGATGCGGGATCTGCGCCGGGAGATGCAGATGATCTTCCAGGATCCCGCCGCCTCTCTGGATCCCCGCCAGACGGTTGGCAAGTCCATTGAGGAGGTCTTTGTCATCAACACCGACTTCCCCGCCGACGTTCGCCGGGAGAAAACGCTGGAGCTGCTGGAGAAGGTTGGTCTGAAGCGGGAGCACTACTACTCCTATCCCCACGCCCTCTCCGGCGGCCAGAAACAGCGGGTGGGCATTGCCCGGGCTATCGCTCTGGACACCAAGTTCGTGGTGCTGGACGAGTCGGTCTCCGCCCTGGACGTGTCCGTCCAGGCCCAGATCCTCCAGCTGCTCAACGAGCTCAGCGCCGAGAAAAAGCTGACCTATTTCTTTATCACCCACGACCTGGGCGTGGTCAAGCATTTCTGCGACCGGATCCTGGTCATGTATCTGGGCAGCGTCTGTGAGCTGGCCGACAGCAAGGAGCTGTTCCACAACCCCCTGCACCCCTACACCGACTCTCTGCTGGCCGCCGTGCCCCGGCTGAAGGTGGGTCAGGAACACTCTACCGAGTCGGTGCTGGAGGGCGACGTGCCCAGCGCCATGAATCCCCCCAAGGGTTGCCCCTTCCACACCCGCTGCTCCCACTGCATGGAGATCTGCAGCCAGGAAAAACCCCCCATTGTGGAGAAGGAACCCGGCCATTTTGTGGCCTGCCACCTCTTTGACAAGAAAAAGGAGAATGTTTGATGAAGCCCCTTTTTGATCCTACTTTCCAGCGCTATCCCTCTCAGCGCTACCCCATCTATGCCCACGGGGGCATGGTGAACTGCTCCTCCCCCCAGGCCGCTGCTGCCGGACTGGACGCCCTGCGGCGGGGCGGCAACGCCATGGACGCCGCGGTGGCCGCCGCCGCCGCTTTGTCGGTGGTGGAGCCCTCCGCCAACGGCATCGGCGCCGACGCCTTTGCCCTTGTCTGGTCCGCCAAGGACCGGAAGCTGTATGGCCTCAACTCCAGCGGCCCCTCCCCCATGGCCATCTCCATTGAAAAAGTTCTTGCCGACGGCAAGGATGATAAGGGCCAGATGCCCACCTACGGCTGGACGCCCGTCACCGTCCCCGGCGCTCCCAAGGCCTGGGCGGAGCTGTCCCGCCGGTTTGGAGCCCTGCCCCTCAGCGACGTGATGCGTCCCGCCGTCCGCTATGCCCGGGAGGGCTATCCCTGCTCCCCCAACCTGGCCCTCATGTGGCAGCGGGCATTCAACCGCTACAAGGAGGTCTGTGTAGGGCCCGAGTTTGAGGAGTGGTTCCGCACATTCACCCCCGAGGGCAAGCCCTATGAGGCCGGGGAGCTGATCCGCCTTCCCAACCACGCCGATACCCTGGAGGCCATCGGCGGCTCCTATGCCGACGCCTTCTATTCCGGCGACATTGCCAGAAAGATCGACGCCGACAGCAAAAAGTTCGGCGGCTACCTGCGCTACGAGGATCTTGCCGCTTACCAGGCCCAGTGGGTGGAGCCCATCTCGGTGGACTACCGAGGGTATCAGGTCTGTGAGATCCCCCCCAACGGCCAGGGCATCGCCGCGCTGATGGCCTTGAATATTCTGAAGGAGTTCTCCTTCCCCGAGAAGGACTGCGCCCTCACCTACCACCGGCAGCTGGAGGCCATGAAGATGGCCTTTGCCGACGCCTTCCGGTATGTCACCGACCCCGAGCACATGGAAATGGACTACCACCGGCTTCTGCTGCCCGAGTACGGCGCTCAGCGGGCCGCCCAGATGACCGACCGGGCCCAGGTCTATACCCACGGCCTGCCCCCCAAGAGCGGCACGGTGTATCTCTGCTGTGCCGACGGCCAGGGCAACATGGTCTCCTACATCCAGTCTAACTACATGGGCTTTGGCTCCGGAATCGTGGTCAGCGGCACCGGCGTGGCCCTTCAGAACCGGGGGCACGACTTCTCCCTGAATCCCGATGACGCCAACTGCCTCAAGCCGGGTAAGCGCAGCTACCACACCATCATTCCCGGCTTTCTGATGAAGGACGGCAAGCCCGTGGGCCCCTTCGGAGTCATGGGCGGGTACATGCAGCCCCAGGGGCATGTGCAGGTGGTCATGAACTACGTGGACTTTCACCTGGATCCCCAGCAGGCCCTGGACGCTCCCCGCTGGCAGTGGATGCGGGACAATACCGTCACGGTGGAGACCCGTTTCCACATGGAGATCGCCCGCCAGCTCCAGAACATGGGCCATAGCATCCGTCCCGACCTGTCCGCCCCCAGCTTCGGCCGGGGACAAATGATCGTCCGGCTGGACAACGGCGTGCTGGTGGGAGGCACCGAGTCCCGCACTGACAGCAACATCGCCTGCTTCTGAGGGCCGGGACATGATGATTCGCCGGTTGCTGCCGCTGCTGCTGTGTCTGTTTCTGCTTCCAAGCTGTATGGAACCTGCCGCTCCCTCCTACTCCCTGGAGGAGCTGCCGGCATACAACGACACCCCCGCTGTCGTGCTCAACGACAATCAGCCCAGCTTCCCCGACGAGGATAAGACCTCCGTCTCCTTTGAACGCTACAGCCAGCTGGACTACTTTGGCCGCTGCGGCGCGGCCTACGCCAACGTGGGGCCTGAGACCATGCCCACCGAGGAGCGGGGCTCCATCGGCCAGGTGAAACCCTCGGGCTGGCAGACGGTGAAATACGACTTTGTGGACGGAAAATACCTCTACAACCGCTGCCATCTCATCGGCTATCAGCTGACGGCTGAAAACGCCAATGCGCTGAACCTGATCACCGGCACACGGTATCTCAACGTCCAGGGGATGCTCCCCTATGAAAACCAGGTGGCCGACTATGTCAAGGACACCGGCAACCACGTCCTCTACCGGGTCACCCCCATCTTTAACGGCGCCGATCTGGTGGCCCAAGGGGTGGAGATGGAGGCCTGGTCGGTGGAGGACGAGGGGGAGGGCGTTTGCTTCCATGTATACGCCTACAACGTCCAGCCCGGAGTGAGCATTGATTACGCCACCGGAAACAGCTGGCCGGCGGAGGAGCAGCCGGCTTTTTCCCCTTCGCCCTCCCTTCCTGCGGAGACCTTCTCCGCCCAGGAGGAAGAGGCCGCCTACGTCCTGAACCTCAGTTCGGGCAAATTTCATCTTCCCACCTGCTCCGGGGTGTCTTCCATGAGCGAAAGCAACCGTCAGGATTATTTCGGCACCCGCTCGTCCCTTATTGAAGCAGGCTATGTCCCCTGCGGCTCCTGCAACCCCTGAGCAGCCCCGCAACACCTTTCCCGTTCAAAAAGGGGACGCCCTCAGGCGTCCCCTTTTTCATTCTCCTCGTATTCGGCGATGGCCAGCAAAAAGGCCGCCCCATACTTCTCCGCCTTTACCTCTACCACCCCGGATACCTCCAGGATATCCACCATATTCCGGGGCCGCTTGGCGGCCATATCGGTCAGGGTGGCGTTGGAAAAGATGAGGAAGGGAGGCACATTCTCCTTTTGGGCCAGACGGTAGCGAAGCCGTTTCAGGGTCTGGAAGAGATCCTCCGTCCCCTTTATCACCGTTTGCGCTGCCGGCTCCTTCTCCCTCCGGCGGGAGGCCCGCTCCGGCTTGGGTTCCGGCTGCCGCTGCGTCCGGCAGGGCATCTCCACCTTCTCCCCCTGAAAGAGCACGTTTCCTGCCGCTTTTGTCAGCCTCAGCCCGCCGTGCTCGCTGTCCCGCTGGACATAGCCCTTTTCCATGAGGAACAGGATGCAGTCCTGGATCTCCTGGCCGGAGCGCTCCCGCATAAGGCCATAGGTGCTCAGCTCATCCAGCCTCAGGTTCAGCAGCCGCTGCGTTTTTCCGCCCTTCAGGGTCTCGGTGATCAGTCCCGCTCCCACCTGATAGCCCAGCCTGTCCTCCACCCTGCGGATGCAGGACAGGATCATCTGGGCCTCACGGGTCATATCCCGCCAGGAAAATTCCGTCCGGCAGTTGCCGCAGTTTTCGCACCGCTCCGGGTGCTCCTGTCCAAAGTAATCCAGCAAATACCCCCGCAGGCACCCGGTGGCGGTGCAGTAACCCCACATGGTTTCCAACCGGATCCGGTCCCGGCGGAGCACCGTCTCCTGCTCCTCCGGGCTCAGCTCCTCATTCTCCCGGCCGTTCTCCAGCAGGAAACGGGCAGTGGCCACATCAGCGCCGCTGTAAAGAAGGATGCACTCGGCCTTCTCTCCGTCCCGCCCGGCCCGGCCAGCCTCCTGATAGTAGGCCTCCAGGCTCTTGGGCATATTGTAATGGATCACATAGCTCACGTTGGATTTGTCAATGCCCATGCCGAAAGCATTGGTGGCCACCATAATGGGGCGGCGGTCAAAGCGGAAGTCCTCCTGATTTTGCCGCCGCTCCTCCTCGCTCAGCCCCGCATGATAGCGGGTAGCGGGATATCCCATCATCTGCAGGTCAGCGCAGACCTTCTCCACGGTGCTGCGGGTGGCGCAGTATATGATGCCGCTTTTCCCCCGCCGCTGCTCTACCAAGCTTTGCAGGGTTCTCCCCTTGTTCCTGGGGCGCAGTACCTCAAAATCCAGATTGGGCCTGTCAAAACCGGTGACCAGGGTCAGGGGCTTCTGAAGTTCCAACAGCCGCTCCACATCCTGGCGCACCGCGCCGGTGGCGGTGGCGGTGAAGGCGGCCACCGGCGGACGCTTGGGCAGGGAGCGGAGGAAGGCGGGGATCTTCAGATAGCTGGGCCGGAAATCCTGCCCCCATTGAGAGACGCAATGGGCCTCGTCCACCGCCACCAGGGAGAGCTCCAGGCTTTGGGCCAGCTTCAAAAACCCTTCGGCAAACAGCCGCTCCGGGGCTACATACAGCAGCTTATACTCTCCCGCCCAGGAGCGCCGATAGGTTTCCCGCAGGGCGTCCTCAGATAGAGAGCTGTTGAGAAAGGCCGCCGCCACGCCCCCCTGCTGCAGCGCCATAACCTGATCCTTCATCAGGGAGATCAGGGGGGAGACCACCACCGTAATCCCGGGCAGCAGCAGCGCAGGGATCTGGTAGCACACAGATTTGCCTCCTCCGGTGGGCATAACCCCCAGCACATCCCGGCCGGAAAGGATGCCGTCAATCAGCTCCTCCTGTCCCGCGCGAAAGGCCGAGTGGCCAAAATACCGTTTCAGCGCATCCAGCTTATCCATCCCGCTCCCTCCTTCCTTTTTTCCTCATCTTATCCTATTTTTCCTCCGCAGGCAAGAACAGTTTCCCTTGACAGGCCGCGGCACGGCTTTTATGATAGAAAAACACAGCGCAAAGGAGAATACAAACATGGATTGGAACACCATTTTATATCGGTTAAAGGCTCTGAACACCTACCGGGAGCTGCTGAAGGAGCCCGTTATGGCCGCCGCGGTGGAGCTGATGGATTGCATTGCCCGGGCGGATGAGGCCGGGGCAATGGCGGCCTGGGGAGAGCTTCACTTTCAGATGGGCAAGGCGGGTGTGCCTCAGCTGGGCGCATGGCTAAATGAAGCCCTGCTCCACAGCGACGCTCCCTGGCCCCGGGCCGTGGCGGAGGGCCGAACCGATCCCTTTCTGGACGCCTGCGCCGCCTTCGATCTGGAAACTCTCTCCGCCCTGGCCGCGCTGAATCCGTTGGAGCTGCGGACTGACGCCAGTGCCTTTCTCTCTCCCAAGGCCCAGGAGGCCCTCCGCAGGATGCCCGCCCCAGGGCCTGCCGGCGGTTTGCTGTACCCCTCTGCGCAGGAGTGGAAGGAATATTACAAGACCCACGGCTGCGGGCTTTTTGCCCGTTACCGGGCCTTCCTTTGGGAGAACGGCCGGCTTCTCCCCATCGAAAAGCCCGACACCCCCGCCCAAGCCGACCTTATCGGCTACCGCCGCCAGCGCGCCCAAGTGGAGGACAACACCTATGCCCTCCTGTCCGGCAAGCCGGTCAACAACGTCCTTCTCTTCGGCGACAGCGGTACGGGAAAATCCGCCACCGTCAAATCTCTGCTGGGCCTTCCCAACACGGAGGATCTGCGGCTCATTGAAGTGGAAAAAAACAGCGTCCACCAACTGCCCAAGCTGATCCGTTCCCTGGCCGGACACCGTCAGAAGTTTATCCTCTTCATCGACGATCTGGCCTTCGACCAGGATGACCGGACTTACGGCGTTCTCAAAACCATTTTGGAGGGCGGCCTGGAGCCCCGGCCAGACAATGTGGCTATCTACGCCACTTCCAACCGGCGCAACCTGGTGCGGCAGACCTTCTCCGACCGGGCCGGAGACGAGGTGGATCGGGATGAGACCATCCAGGAAAAGACCGCCCTGGCTGACCGCTTTGGTCTGCGGATCCCCTATTTAGGCTTGGCCAAGGCCGAATTTTTGGAGCTGGTGGAGCACCTGGCCACGCAGGGCGGCTCCTCCCTTCCCCGGGAAGAGCTGCTGGCGTTGGCTGTCCGGTGGGACGCCCGGCATCCGGGGCGTTCTCCCCGGTCTGCGCGGCAGTTTATTGCCAGTTTGGGGATCTGATGAAAAAGACACCCCCGCTGAAAAGTGAGTGCTTTTCGGCGGGGGTATTTTTGTGGATTTATTGGGTGGTACCGTTTGTTTGGTGGGTGCGATCATTGCAGTCAGCTTCTCTTGCTTCACAAGGAAGCGGTAGATGGATATGGTTTCCCATCAGGTAATGGGCATACAAGGTAAATCCGCTGAGCTTTTGACAGTCGGAAAGACATTGAAGATATTTCTCACAATCTTCCTCTTCCTGAAAGATGGTTTGCCGGTCAATGCCTCTGAGCATCACATGAAAAATGCCACTTTCGCTTTGTTTCCCGGCATTCCTTGGCATATAAGTATACCCCCGGCACTCTAATGGTGCCGGGGGTGCGCTTTTGTCAAGATAGAAGAACCGCCCCCTTGCCTTATCGCTTCCGCAAAGCAATGACCACAGCCGTCCGGTCGTCCGCTGCCCCTACCCGCTTCTCACTTTCCTCCATCACTCCGCCGGCCAGTTCCTTGGGGCTGTCTCCGTTAAAGTCGGAGAGCAGCTTGCGCAGCCACTGATCCTCCCCGGCGTCGGCGATCCCGTCGCTGACCAGCAGGACGCAGTCCCCCGCCTCCAGCTCCAGCCGGGTCACGTCAGGGCCTGTCCCACTGCCGGTAAGTCCCGCGGGCAGGGCGGTTCCCACCACCCGGCTCACCCTGCCGCCCCGCCGGATGTAGGTGGGCGCCGCCCCCAGCTTGCACAGCTCTCCTGTGCCGGTATAGAGATCTATCCGGAGAAGATCCACCGTGGTAAAGGCGCCCGTCCCCTCGTTCTTCAAGGCAAGGGCGGAGTTCACCGTCCGCAGGGCGGCGGCGGTCTCCATCCCCGAACGGAGGAACTCCTCCAACAGCCGGACGGCCAGGGCGCTTTCCCGGTGGGCCGCCTCCCCGCTGCCCATGCCGTCGCACAGCAGAACAAAGAGGCTTCCGTCCTCCCGTTTGAACCAGGTGCCTGTGTCCCCGCTCTCCCGCTGCCCCTCCCGGCGGCGGGCGGCTACCCCTGCCACCGCCATCAGAGGTTCGGCCTGAAGCAGCACCACGCCGCCCCGCTCCTCCTCTCCCCGGCGCAGGGGGACGCCCATGAGCTGGCTCAGCCGCTCCACCTCCTGGGGCTTGCCCAGCTCCTCCGTCCCCCGGCCCCGGATCTCCAGGCGGAGCCGGCCTTGCTCATCATAGTAGGCCGCGGCCTCCCCTTCCAGATCCATGGCCGCCAAATGCTGGCGAAGCCGCTTTTCCCGGCGGGGATCGGGGGTGAGTTCGGCGGAAAGCTCCGTGGAGGCCGCAGTGAGGATGTCCGCCAGGGTCTCATACTGCCGGCACACCGCTCCCCGGCTCTCCCGAAGGCGATTTTGATACTGCCGGCGGTAGCGCAGGGCGGTCAGCTCCTCGTTGGCCGTCTGAAGGAAGGCGGGAAACTGGATACACCGGCTGGCAAACCATCCAGGGAAATCCTCCGCCGCCCCTTTCCCCTTCTCCATCATGGAGGGAAGAGCATCGTTCAGAGCGTTATATGTACTGACATAGTTCTGTTCCCAGCAGCTTCCCCGCAGAGCGCACCGTGTACACACCCGCTCGGCTGTCCGGTCAAAGATGGTGGCGGGATCTCCGTCGTTGGGCCCCACTTCTGGGAAGGCGGCGCGGAGGCTGTCCCGCACCTGACGGAAGGCCCCCGCTGTGGCGGAGAGTTTCTTTTCCACGTACTTTGCCGCCTGACGGACTGCGCCTCCCGTCTCCTCCCGGGCCAGCGCCTGACGCAGCTGCCGAATCCACCCCTGGGGCAGCAGCAAAAACAGCACCGAGGCCATGAACACCTCATAAAGCCCCGAGATTCTGGGGTTCTGATCCCAAGTCCACAGCACCGCCACTGCGTTGCTCACCACATAGCTCAGGGCGCCAAAGAGCCGTCCCTGCTTCCATCCCGCCCCGGTGAGCAGGCCGGAAAAGCCGTAAGCCATGGCATAAAAGGGCGTCCCCCCGGAGGCCAGATCCATCCCGATGCCCAGCGCCACCCCAGCAGCAGCCCCATAGCCCAGCCCCCCTCCGTGGGCCACCGCCATCACCAAAAGCGCCGACAGGATCCGCCCCAGGGACAGTCCCCCGAAAAAGGTGAGCCCGCCCATGGACACCAGCAGCGTCCCCAGCAGGAACATAAGACTCACCCACTGCCGGGTGGTAAGGCCCCCCTCCTCCCGGGACTGCCAGGGGGAAAAGGCCAGACGGTAAAAATAGGCGCAGGCCCCCGCCAGCAGCACCTCAGTGCTGAAAAACACCACCTGATCCGGCCGCCAGGCCGCATCGCTCAGATACACAAAGCCGGTGATGGCATCCATCCCACTGGCGATCAGAGGCATAAACCACCCCTTTTTATAGAGCTTCACATCGTAAAAGGCAAAGGCCACAGAAAACACCAGCACACAAGCCGCTGCGTACCGCAGCCCCTCCCCAAAGCCCCGAAAGACCAGATAACCCCAAACCGCCCCTACCAGGGCGCACAGCGCGTCCGTCCCCGAGCCGGAGCAGGCCACCATGCCCACCCCAAAGGGAGCAAAGCCGCCAAAAATCTCTCCGGAGGCCAGCACCGCCCCCAGCAAAAACCGCATGGCACATTCGGCTGTCCGGGTCAGCACCCGGGATTGAAGCACCGCCCGGCCAGCCTCCTCCATCCCTTCTCCCATCCGGGCCGCCCGGGTCTTCCACTTCTCCGCCATCAGCCTCTCCTCCTAAAGTACAGGGCTTGTCCGCCCATGCTGACGGCATTATATTCCATTTTTTGGAAAAACTCTGTTGAAATCCGCCGTATCTTCCAAGAAAAGAAGGAGGGTTCAGGCGAGATCAGCCGCCTGTACCCTTTTGTTTCCTCTCCGGGACCGGCCTTATTGCTGTCTTGCCATAATTCGCTTTCGCTCCTTCTCTGTCAAGCCCTCCACCCGCTGTTCTTTCCTTTCTGTTCTCAACCCCTTTTCTGGGTTGTCCAAATATTTTTTTCATGGTATAATAAACTACTTTTCAGAACAGGAGAAGTGTTTGTGTTTATCGGCAACGTTGAAATTACTACCCCCCTGGCCCTGGCGCCCATGGCGGGGGTCACCGACCTGGCCTTCCGCACCATCTGCCGGCGGCTGGGGGCCGGGTATACTGTCAGCGAGATGGTCTCGGCCAAGGCTTTGTGCTATCAGGACAAAAAGACCCTTCCTCTACTGGAGCTGGGCGAAGGGGAACACCCCGCCGCCGTTCAGCTCTTCGGCTGTGAGGAGGAGGACATGGAAAAGGCCGCGGCCAAGGCCGCAGAGTACTCCGGGGCAGACATTATAGACATCAATATGGGCTGCCCGGTACCCAAAGTGTGCAACAACGGGGAGGGCTCCGGCCTTGCCCGGGATCCGGAGAAGGCCGCCAAAATTGCCGCGGCCGTTGTTCGGGGCGCGGGCGGCCGCCCCGTAACCGCCAAGATCCGCCTGGGCTGGGACAAAGGTCACCTGAACTACCTGGAGCTGGCCAAGCGCCTGGAGGGGGCAGGAGTCTCCGCCGTGGCCGTCCATGGCAGAACCAAAGTGCAGATGTACTCCGGCAAGGCAGATTGGAGCGCCATTCGGGAGGTAAAAGAGACCCTCTCCATCCCGGTCATCGCCAATGGGGATGTGTTTTCCTCTCAGGATGCGGTGGCTATTCTGAAGCACACCGGGGCGGATATGGTGATGATCGGCCGGGGGGCCTTCGGCAACCCCTGGCTGTTCCAGCAGTGCGCCGCCGCCCTTCGGGGAGAGCCCATCCCGCCCCGTCCTTCCCTGGCCCAGCGGTGCGACACAGTGGTGGAGCAGATCCGCCTGGCCGCAGAGCAAAAAGGGGAGCGCATCGCCTGTCTGGAAGCCCGCAAGCACTACGCCTGGTATTTGAAGGGCATCCCCTATGCCGGGTATTACAAGGAACAGATCTGCAAGGTGGAGACCCTGGAGCAGGTGGATGAGATCACCAAGGGGATCAAACGGGATCTGAAGGATCCGGAGGAATAAAAACAATACCCCGGCAAAGAGGTTACACCCTTTGCCGAAAAAACAGCGGAATGAGCGAGCTTTCGGGCGGTATGTCCGAAAGCGAAGGCTGTGGCGTTTGCAGCGAGGAGGTGAGAAAGCGGTGAGTGAAATAGATTTAATAGCGGCGGCCCAATCGGGAGACCAAAATGCCTTTGCCCAGCTGGTGGAGGCCCACCAGGGCAAGGTCTACTCCCTATCCTACCGGATGACCGGCAACCCTGACGACGCCGCCGACCTCACCCAGGAGGCCTTCCTCAACGCCTGGCGGGGTCTTGCCTCCTTCCATGGGCAAAGCTCTTTCTCCACCTGGCTCCACCGCTTGACCTCCAATGTCTGCATTGACTTCCTCCGCCGCGAAAAGCGCCGCACCGCCCTGTCTATGACAGTGGAGGAGGATGAGGAGGGCCGGCAGGCCGAGGTTCCCGACCACCGCTTCTCTCCCGAGCAGGAACTGGAGCGCCGGGAGCTGCGCCGGACAGTCCAGCAGGGGTTGGCTGCCCTGTCCCCCGAGCACCGGCGGGTTCTGGTGCTTAGGGAGCTGGAGGGCCTCAGCTACCAGGAGATCGCCCAATGCCTGGAGCTGGAGGAGGGGACGGTAAAGTCCCGGATCGCCAGGGCCCGGATCGCTTTGAAAGAATATTTGCAAAAGAGCGGGAACTTTTCCGGTTTCCCACCGTCAAAGTAAGTACAAAACCCGCTTTATAAACTTTATAGGGGCAAGCGCGCTTGCCCCGCCGCCCAAGTTTTTCCCGGAAAGGAGGCTGCCCCATGGCTTATTGCAATGAATATGTGGATCTGATCAGCGCCGCTGTCGATGGGGCTCTCTCCCCTTCCCAGCGGGAAACGCTGAACGACCACTTAGCCTGTTGCCCGGAGTGCAGAGCCCTTTACGATGACCTGCTCGCCCTCCACGCCGCTTTTGAGTCCCTGCCCCCGGTAGAAGTCCCGGAAGGGCTGACCCGGAAAATCATGACTGCGGTGGCCGCCGACAACGTGACCCCCCTGGCCCTCCGGAAGTCCTCCGCCCACCACTGGAAAAGCTGGGCCGCCACCGCTGCGGTGCTGGCCGTTATCCTGATTGGCAGCCAGGGTCTGCGCCATGGCGCCGGCTCCTCCCGGCCGGCATCAGCGATCCCCCAGAGCGCCGATCTCTCCCTGCCCGAGACCACCGCGGGGAACGACAAGTCGAATGAAACCCCCTCCCAGGACGCCACCTCCGCCAAAGCCAGAACAGCAGGCGAAGATACCGCCCCGGAGGACGGCGTCTCTTTCGAAAATATCAATCCTCAATCGGCTCCTGTGGAAAATGCCCAGCCTCCACTTGCCCCAGAGCCCTCCGCCACCGTTGCCGGCGCCAATGAAAATGATTTGAATACCGGCTCCGCCAAGGCTTCAGACCCCACCACCCCCTCCGGCGAAGAGGAACCCCTCTCTTTGCGTATGGCCCGCTCTGCCCCCTCCGCGGAGGGGGAAAGCGATATTTCCGCTCCCGAGGCCATGAACGACGGAGATTCCTCTGTATCCGATCCCCAACTGTCCATTCAACCCTTCCTGGCCAGCATCCCCCTGCCCAGCGACCAGCCGGAAACGATAGCGGCAGAGGAGAGCGCAGAACCCGCCCCCACCTCCGTCCTGCCCGCCCCCCGTACGGCGGAAGCCCAGGGCCTGACCTCCCTGCAAGCCATGGATCTGGTGGTGGAGCGCTGTTTCGGGGAGTCCGGCTACGAGATGCTCCGGGAGGAGCTGGAGGGTGACGCCCTCTCCTGCCACGTCTCTCTGCTGGATGACGGCTCCTTTGTGGTCGGCGGTACCATCGTCTATACGGGAGAAACGGAGGAATTTTTCCGTTTTGAGTGCCACTGGGACAACGATCCGGAAAACCCCTACCACTATTCCGTCCACAAAACCGAGGGATATGTGGCCTGGCAGGGAGAGGCCCTCATCGACGGCCAGTTCCTGCCCTGAACCTTCCCTCCCCGCCCAAAAGCGAACCCCGTTGGGGTTCGCTTTTTTACCCCAATTTTTTGTGCGATTTTCTCAAAATTTATGTTGTCATCTCGCCCGATTTGCGATATAATGGACAAGAACAGTGAAATTTTTGGCATTCCCACTGTAACCCCACAAACGTAAGGAGAGGAACCACATGAGCTATTCCGCACAAAACATTCGCAACGTCTGTCTGCTGGGCCATGCCGGTAACGGCAAGACCTCTCTGGCGGAGAGCATGCTTTATCTCACCGGCGGCACCGACCGGCTGGGCAAGGTGCCCGACGGCAATACCGTCTGTGACTATGACCCCGAGGAGACCAAACGCCAGATCTCCATCTCCATGGCGGTGGCTCCTGTGGAGTATAACGGCTGTAAGATCAACGTGCTGGACACCCCGGGCGGCTTTGACTTTGCCGGCGAGGTGGTGGAGGCCCTCCAGGTCTCCGACGCAGCCATTATCGTCTGCTCGGCCAAGTCCGGCATGAGCGTGGGCGCAGAAAAGGCCTGGAAGTACTGCGAGACCCGGAAGCTGGCCCGTCTGCTGTACATCTCCAAGACCGATGAGGACAACTCCGACTACAACGCCGCCTTCGCCACATTGCGGGAGCGCTTCGGCAAGAATATTGCCCCCGTGGTGGCCCCCATCTGGGACAAGGACAAAAAGGTCATCGGCATCATCGACGTGCTCCAGAAGCGGGCCTTTGAGGTGGGCCCCAAAGGGGAGCGCGTGGAGATCGACGTGCCCGAGGATAAGCTCAGCGTTCTGGATGAGCTTTACGACGCTTTGAAGGAGTCCGTGGCCGAAACCAGCGAGGAGTTCATGGACAAGTACTTCTCCGGCGAGGATTTCACCTACGCCGAGATGGTCCAGGGCCTGCGCCAGGGCGTAAAGGATCTCAGCCTCTTCCCCGTGGTCTGCGGCTCCGCCCTCAGCGGCCTGGGCACCCGGATGCTGCTGGACATCATCGTAGAGCTGCTGCCCAATGCCCTGGAAGGGCAGCCCCTCATGGCCGAAAACGCCGAAGGCCAGAGCGACGCCTTCGTGGTGGCCCCCGGCGCTCTGCCCACCGCCTATGTCTTTAAGACGGTTTCCGACCAGTATGGTAAATATTCCTACGTGAAGGTTCTTTCCGGCTCCATCAAGCCGGATATGCCCGTGGTCAACGCCCGCACCGGCGAGACCGAGAAGATGGGCCGGCTCTACTCCATGAAGGGCAAAAAGGCCACTGAGGTCAAGGAGCTAAACTGCGGTGACATCGGCGCCATCGGCAAGATGGATAAGCTGAAAACCGGCGACACCCTCTGCGAGCCCCGGAAGGTGGTCAAGGTGGAGCCCATCCCCTTCCCCGAGGCCTGCTACAGCGTGGCCATCGCCCCCAAGACCCGGGGCCAGGAGGACAAGGTGGGCCAGGGCCTGAACCGGATGAACGAGGAGGATCCCTCCTTCTATTGGATCAACAACGCCGAGACCCGTCAGACCGTTATTTACGGCGCCGGCGATATCCAGATGGACGTGCTGGTGGCCAAGCTGAAAAGCCGCTTCAATGTGGATACCGAGCTGTCCATCCCCCGTGTTCCCTACCGGGAGAAGATCCGCAAAAAGGTGGAGAAGCAGGGCCGCCACAAGAAGCAGACCGGCGGAAGCGGCCAGTTCGGCGACGTGTGGATCCGCTTCGAGCCCAACCCCGAGGAGGAAGAACTGGTCTTTGCCGAGGAGGTCTTCGGCGGCAAGGTGCCCAAGAACTTCTTCCCCGCGGTGGAAAAGGGCCTGCGGGAGGCCGTCCAGCACGGGCCTCTGGCCGGTTATCCCCTGGTGAACCTGAAGGCCACTCTCTACGACGGAAGCTACCACCCGGTGGACTCCTCGGAAATCGCCTTCAAGACCGCCGCCCAGCTTTCCTATAAGGCCGCCATGCCCGAGGCCAACCCCATCCTGCTGGAGCCGGTGGGCGAGCTGAAGGTCACCATCCCCGACTCCTACATGGGCGACGTGATGGGCGACATCACCAAGCGCCGGGGCCGGGTCATGGGCATGAACCCCGACGGCGAGGGCAACCAGGTCTTGGAGGCCGAGGTTCCCATGGCCGAGATGCTCACCTACGCCATCGACCTCAGAAGCATGACCCAGAGCCGGGGCTCCTTCACCTTCCACTTCGTCCGTTACGAGGAGGCCACCCCCCAGGCCCAGGAGAAGGCTATCGCCGACGCCAAGGCCATGGAGGAGCAGGACTAAACGTTATACAAAAAAAGGAGCCGGTCAGCAAGGGCTGACCGGCTCCTCTTTTGCCCTCCAATTCTCACAGGTTTGATCCGGCCGGCGGGTCTTGAGTCTGGGATAACAGCAGTGGCCGCAGTTGAGCACGTGGTATCCCCATTTTCTCTTGCCGTAGTGCTGAAAGTAGTGAACACAGTTGCAGCAGACTTTTTTTCCGGCATAGAGTTCTTGATAGCGTGTCATAGAAATCACCTCCGCCCTTATTCTACTATCATTTGATAGTAAAGTCAATACTATCGAATGATAGTATGATAAACTTTTTTTGAGGTGATATTATGCTTTTACCACGACTGCGTGATCTGCGAGAGGATCGGGATCTGTCCCAAAAACAAATTGCCGCTGTTCTCGGTATTGATCAGCGGGTATACAGCACTTACGAAACCGGGAAAAGAGATATTCCTCTCAATCATTTGATTACCTTGGCGGATTATTACCATGTCACCGTGGACTATCTGCTGGGCCGAAAGTAGAGGCGTACTGCTCTCCGTGGGTGGTACCGTTTGGTTGGTGGTTGCGATCAAATTTCTACGTTGCGTGGTTTCTGAAGGACCATTCTTTTCGAGAAAAGAATGGCCCCTCAGACTCCCTACCCCTCCGGGGCATTAACTCCCGCTAAGCTCGCTACGCTCGCTAAGCAGGAGTAATCAAGAAAAGCTTTCTGACGGTTATGTTTCCGGCTTATCAGTAAAGTTAGGATAGCTCCTCCAGCCCCGCTGCCGCTACCGTCCGGAAAAGAGGCAGATATTTTCCGCCGACCGGGAAACGCCTGGAGACATCTGGTCGTTAGGCGGGCGGCAGGGGCCGCACCCCACCCAGGCGGCGTTGCTTTCAGCGAAGAGCTTAAAGGCTACGCTCTCTTCAGCGGCAGCGGCGCAAGAGGGGCCACGGGTCGCTTTGAGGAAGCCGCCGGTCGATAGAAAGATACCTCAAAGGTTCTTGCCCGAGGGATAACCAAACAGCGTAGGTGCTCTTTGCGGTTGTACCGCACCTCGCTGTTAACTCCTCTGGTCTATGCCCCTTCGGGGCCCCCGCAAAGCCAGTCGGCTTTGTGGGGAAAGGAGGAGCAAGGGAGCGTGTGGAGCTTTCGCCGCAGGCGGAAGCGGAGCATAGCGGACTTTGCGACGACGCAGTCCAGAACCGCTTTCAAGCGGTTTTGGCCCCGGCCGGGAGGCCAGGAAAGAACGTTACGCCTAAATCAAGCAACCGAAAAACGGTTTTACGCCCAAGAGATAGCAAGAGGTAATACTTATCAACAAAAAATAATACTTAGTCAACCCACCAAAACACAAAAAACCCTTGCATTGGAAGCAATTCCGTGATATACTATCCATAGTAAGTTAAGGTAAGCATGGTAGAGTGAGGTTTCCCCCTCACTCTTTTTCATGGAAAAAGGGGTTGAGTGACCGATGGCCAAAGTGACCGACACCGTAGAAGCCCTGGCCCGGCCCATTGTGGAGGAGCAGGGCTGCTCCCTCTGGGACGTGGAGTATGTGAAGGAGGCAGGGGTCTGGTACCTCCGGCTCTATATCGACAAGGAGGGCGGCGTATCCATCAACGACTGCGAGGCGGTCTCCCGTCCGGTCAGTGACCTGCTGGATGTTCACGACCCCATCGAGGGCAGCTACACCTTTGAGGTCTCCTCCGCCGGAGCCGACCGGGTGCTGCGGAAGGCGGAGCACTTCACCGCCTGCATGGGCAGCGAGGTGGAGGTCAAGCTCTACCGGGCCCAGGATGGCCGCAAAGACTGGGTGGGCGGCCTGACAGCCTATGCCGACGGCAATGTGACCATCACCACCCCCGCGGGAGAAAAAACATTTGAGAAAAAAGACGTGGCGCAGGTTCGCCTTTACGTCCGCGTATAATAAAGGAGATTGACTGCTATGCCGAAGAAAAATCAGAAGGCCCCCCAGACCCACGAGCTGGACGCGGCCGAGTTCTTCACCGCCATCGACCTCATTGAGAAGGAGCGGGGCATCCCCAAGGGCTACATGCTGGATAAGATCACCCTGGCTCTGGTGTCGGCCTATAAAAAAGATCACGCCGACGCGGGAGAGAACATTGTGGTGGACGCCGACCAGGAAAAGGGCACCGTCCGCATGTACCTGAAGAAGGACGTGGTGGAGACCGTTGACAACCCCGCCACCGAGATCAGCCTGGAGGAAGCCCAGGCCAAGCTGCCTAAGGCCATGCTGGGAGACGTGATCTCCTTCGAGATCAAGACCCGGGACTTTGGCCGCATCGCCGCTCAGACCGCCCGTCAGGTCATCATCCAGGGTATGCGGGAGGCGGAGCGGGGCATGATCTTTGATGAGTTCTCCTCCAAGGAGCACGAGATCCTCACCGGTCTTGTCACCCGCGTGGATCCCCGCACCGGCGGCGCCTCCCTGCGGATCACCTCGGGCAGCGAGTTTACCGAGGCATATCTCGCCCCCGGCGAGCAGGTCAAGGGTGAGATCTATGTAGAGGGTATGCGCCTCAAGGTCTATGTGGTGGAAGTCCGCCGCAGCACCCGGGGCCCCCAGGTTCTCATCTCCCGGACTCACCCCGGCCTTGTCAAGCGGCTGTTCGAGCTGGAGGTGCCCGAGATCTACGACGGCACCGTGGAGGTAAAGTCCATCTCCCGGGAGGCCGGCAGCCGCACCAAGCTGGCGGTCTGGTCTGCCGATCCCAACGTGGATCCCATCGGCGCCTGCGTAGGGCCCAAGGGCCAGCGGGTAAACAACATTGTGGAAGAGCTCAAGGGCGAAAAGGTGGACATTATCAAGTGGTCTGAGGATCCGGCGGAGTACGTAGCCGCAGCCCTGGCCCCCGCCGACGTCATCTCTGTCACCACCCTGGGCGAGAAGGACTGCCGGGTTATCGTGCCCGACGACCAGCTCTCCCTGGCCATCGGCAAGGAGGGCCAGAACGCCCGTCTCGCCGCCAAACTCACCGGCTTCAAGATCGACATCAAGCCCGCCTCCGCTCCCGAGGAGCCCGAAGAGGAAGAGCTGATCGCGGAAGAAGAATAAGCTTCCCTTCCAACGCCCTGAAATGGCCCCTCGCAAAAGCGGTTCTCCGCTTTTGTGGGGAGAGGAGGAGCAATGAAATGAACGAGCCCCAACGCGTGCGTTGGGGCGAGCGATATGAAATTTGCGACGAAGGGAGGTCTTCTCCATGCCCAAAAAGATCCCCGTCCGCCAATGCCTTGGCTGCCGGGAGCATAAGCCCAAGCCTGAACTGATCCGGGTGGTTCGCTCTCCCGAGGGAGAGGTCTCCTTAGACTTCAAGGGCAAAAAACCGGGCCGGGGGGCCTACCTGTGCCCCGATCCGGAGTGCCTGAAGCGGGCCCGGAAATCCCGGGCTTTGGAGCGGGCCTTCTCCGCTCCCCTGCCCGATGAGGTATGGGGACAGCTGGAAGAACAGATGAAAGCAGGTGAGGACGATGGATAGCGGTCTCACCGGCCTCATTGGATTGGCGCGAAAGGCCGGCAAGGTTCAGCTGGGCGAAGAGGCGGTCTCCCTGACCGCCAAGGCTCACAAGGCCCGGCTCATCCTCCTTTCCGCCGACGCTGCAGAAAACACCTGCCACCGGGGAGAGACTCTGGCTCAAACAGGCAACTGCCCTGTCCTGCCCCTCCCCCTCACCAAAGCAGAGCTGGGAAGCGCCGTTGGACGAAGCTCCTGCGCCATCCTGGCCCTCACCGATGTGGGGCTGGCCGCCGCCATCGTTGACCGGCTGGCCCAACAGGAACCCCAGCGCTATGAATCGGTACAGCGCCAACTGTCCCACAAGGCGGAAAAGACCCTGCGCCGCCGCCGGGAACAGCGCAGCAAAGAAAAAGCGGCCCAGGCCGCCCGGCGCAAGCCCTGGGCCCCGCCCCAGGCAAAGACCCCGCTATGAGAAGACATGGTATGAACAATCGACCGGGCTTGTTCCAATCAGAAAGGGGGAGACCCCCGCTCCCCTTTTCTCATTGGTGCAGGCCCCCACACGGAGGTGGCTCATTTGCTGAATATCAAATATCGCGTGCATGAAGTGGCCAAAGATTTTGGCCTGAACTCCAAAGAGATCGTCGACATCCTCACCCAGTACGCCACTGCCCCCAAGAACCACATGCAGGCCCTGGACGAAAAGGAACTCTCCCTCATTTTTGAATACCTGACCCAGCACAACCAGGTGGAGAGCATCGAGAGCATTTTTGCCGACACCTACCACGAGCCCAAGGCAGCCCCGGCTCCCGAGGCGCCTAAGGCGGAAGCCAAGCCCGCCGCACCCCAAGCTCAGAGCAAGCCCCAGCAGCAGTCCGGCCAGCCTAAGGCCCCGGCCCCTGCTGCCCAGCCCGCTCAGCCCCAGGGCACACAGAAGCCTCAGCAGCCGGTTCAGCGTCCCGCTACCCGGGTTCCCGAAAAGCGGGTGGTGGACACCCGGAAGGGCGGCGGAGTGAACCTGGATAAGTATGATGAAAAGCTGGAGCGCATCGCCTCCTCCAAGACCCGCCAGATGGACGCCGGCCGGGAAAAGTTCCGCAACCGGGGCGCTCAACAGCGTCGGGCCAGCAACTTCGGCGGCAACAAGCGCCGCCAGGAGGAGCAGGAAAAGATGCGCCGGCTCCAGTTGGAGATCGCCAAGAAAGCCCCCGTCACGGTCAAGATTCCCGACGAGATTGCGGTGAGTGAGCTGGCCTCCCGGATGAAGAAAACGGGGGCCGAGGTGGTCAAGACCCTGATGAAAAACGGGGTCATGGCCTCCATGAGCGACGTTATCGACTTCGACACCGCCGCCATCATCGCCGAGGAGATGGGCTGCAAGGTGGAGAAGGAGATCATCGTCACCATCGAAGAGCGGCTCATCGACACCGCCGAGGACCGGGAGGAGGATCTGGTGGCCCGGGCCCCCGTGGTGGTGGTCATGGGCCACGTGGATCACGGCAAGACCTCCCTTCTGGACTATATCCGCAACTCCCACGTTACCGCAGGCGAGGCCGGCGGCATCACCCAGCATATCGGCGCTTACCAGGTGGACGTGAAG
>JAAWEH010000019.1 GCA_022794215.1 Oscillospiraceae bacterium | reverse complement strand
CCCCACTGCTGGCGGTGCAAGCACCCCATCATCTACCGGGCCACCGAGCAGTGGTTCTGCTCCGTGGACGCCATTAAGGACGCCGCCGTCAAGTCCTGCGACGGCATCCAGTGGCACCCCGGCTGGGGCAAGGAGCGCATGGTATCCATGATCTCGGAGCGCAACGACTGGTGCATTTCCCGCCAGCGGGTGTGGGGCGTTCCCATTCCCATTTTCTACTGCGACGACTGCGGCGCGGACATTGTGACCCCCGAGACCATCGCCAACGTTTCCAAGCTCTTCCGGGAGCAGGGCTCCAACGTGTGGTTTGACTCCGAGGCAAAAGATCTGCTGCCGGAAGGCTTTGTGTGCCCCAAGTGCGGCAAGGCCCACTTCTCCAAGGAGACCGACATTATGGACGTCTGGTTCGACTCGGGCTCCACCTGGGCCGCCGTGGCCGACGAGCGGGAGTATCTGAAGTACCCCGCCGACCTCTACCTGGAGGGGGGCGACCAGTACCGGGGCTGGTTCCAGTCCTCCATGCTGACCTCCATCGCCTGCAACGGTGTAGCCCCCTATAAGCAGATCGTCACCCACGGCTGGACGGTGGACGGCGAGGGCAAGGTGATGCACAAATCCCTGGGCAACGCCGTCTCCCCCGACGATGTGCTCAGCCAGTACGGCGCCGACATTCTCCGGCTCTGGGTGGCCTCCGCCGAGTACACTCAGGATATGCGCATCTCCCCCGAGATCTTGAAGCAGCTGAGCCAGGCCTATCTGAAGATCCGCAACACCGCCCGGTATATGCTGGGGAACCTGGTGGGCTTTGACCCGGACAAGAGGGTGGCTCCTGAGAAGATGGTAGGCCTGGATCGCTGGGCGGTGGCCCAGCTGGGCAAGCTGGCCCAAACCTGCCGGGCGGCTTACAACAGCTATGATTTCCACATTGCTTACCGGGCCATCTACAACTTCTGCGTGGTGGAGATGTCCAACTTCTACCTGGATATCATCAAAGACCGGCTCTACTGCGGCGACGAAGGGGGCCGGGCCTCGGCCCAGACCGCCCTCTACACCATCCTGGACGGCATGACCCGGCTCATTGCCCCCGTGCTGGCCTTCACCAGCGATGAGATTTGGGCGGCCATGCCCCACGCCAAGGCGGACAACGCCGAGAGCGTGCTGATGAACGATATGCCCGACTTTGACCCCGCCTGGGCGCTGTCTGGCGAGGAGGAGGCAAAGTGGGCCAAGGTCATGGCCCTTCGGGACGACGTGAACAAGGCCCTGGAGCTCTCCCGGGCCGAGGGCGGCGTGAAGAAGAACCAGGACGCCGACCTGACCCTGACCTTCTCGGCTGAGGCTTGGAAGGAGTTTGAGGCCCTGCATATGGACGAGGCCGACCTGGCCGCCATCTGCATCGTGTCCGCGGTCACCGTGGCCCAGGGTGAGGGCGAGGGCTACCAGGGCGAGTTCTTTGAGGGCCTCACCGTCAAGGTTTCCCCCGCCGCCGGCGAAAAGTGCCCCCGGTGCTGGAACCACGATGTGCGGATCGGGACGGCTGGGCATCACGCCGAACTCTGTGACCGGTGCGCCGCCGCGGTAAAGGCGGAGTTCTAATGAAGGGATCGCCTCCCCCGTCCGTCATTTCTCACCAGTCCGCAGACTGGTGAGAAATCCGTTCCCCACATGCGTTCAATCATACCCGGCCTACCCGGCCGGGGCCAACACCGCTTGAAAGCGGTTTTGGATTCCGAACTTTTAAGGGCATAAGACCAGTGGAAGGTAGAGGGAGCTACGGTACAACCGTAAAAAACTCCAATCCTGTTGTGGTATCCCTCGAATGAAAACCCTATGGTTACGCCCGATATTGCCCGGCGGCCCCGTCAAGGTAACCCGCGCTCCCTCTTGCGCCGCTGCCGCTAAAGACATCGTAACCTTCAACCCGTCTATTGAAATCCCCGCCGCCTGGGCGGGATATAGAGGCAGACGCGCCGTGCCCTTGCCCTTGGGATCTTGGGGGCAAGAACACAAAACGTTAGATGCAAAACAAACGAACCCCCGCGGCGTTACGAAGTAAGCCGTGGGGGTCAGTTTTTTAACAGAAGAACAGCTAAGGGGTGTTTCCAAAGAGGGGCCATTGCGATGGCCTCTCTTTGGTCGTTGAGAGGGGGAGTCCAGAGGGGGAGATTTAGTGGCTCTTAACGAGGTACGAGTTTAGAGCCACTTTATGCAGGTTGCTTGCTGAGTCGAAACTCTCTCCCTCTGGCGGTTTCTTGGGGGGCCTGGGGGGTCATTCTTTGCCGCCAAAGAATGATCCCCCAGATTCACCCCGTGAAAGGAGAAGAATTACCCCGCATCCGGCACTCTCCCTTTGGCATACCGCTGACAGGCTGGAGTATCGCTCCGCTTATCCCGAAGGTGAGGATTGATACAATGCCCCACTGCCAGAGGGATAAACTTGTTTCTGCTCCTGCGGGAATAGTGCCGGCAAAAATGCTTGCAGGTCTCGCAGGTCTTTTCCTGCTCTTCCATAATCTCACCTCCATTCACATCTAAAAGATATCATATAGATTCTTAAATGTCAACTTCTTTTTGACTTCTATTTGAATCGTTGAGGAGATGACATCTATATGATATTATTTTGGTATCTAAAAAGAGGTGATAGTTATGGGCGTACAAGCGGCTCCTTATTCTCTGCGACTGGAACCGGAGACAATGGCAAAGCTGCGAGTGACGGCGAAAAAGAATGGCCGTTCTGTAAATAAAGAAATTGAAATCATTGTTCAGCAGTATTTGGAAAACTATGAACAAGAAAAGGGTCCCATTGAGGTGAAAATTCCGTGACCAAATTGGAACTTCTCAATAAGGTCTCCCAGACCCCCGAGGAGCGACAACTCCTTGCCCGGGTCTGCGACCAGATAGACCACGCCGCCCGGGGCGTCCCCGCCTGCACCCCCTTCCTCTCCAGCGCCCAGCAGGAGTGTGCCCAGCGGCTCATTGCCGCCGCCGGGTCGCCCCGGCACCTGTGGAGCGGGGGCTTCCCCGACGCGGAGCGGAAGGTGTGCGCCTTTCTCCCCGATTGGCAGGAGGAGGACGGCTGGGAGCCGCCCTATGCCGCCCTGCGCTGCCGGTGGCAGTCGGGGGATAAGCTGACTCATCGGGATTTTCTGGGCTCCATTCTGGGCCAGGGGTTAGACCGGGAAAAAGTGGGGGACATCCTGGTGGGGGACGGGGTTTGTGACGTTCTGGTGTTTCGGGAGCTTGTCCCCTATCTGCTCCAGAATCTTACCGGGGCAGGCAGGGCCCGCCTCCGGGTGGAGGAGATCCCGCTGGAAGGGGTGGAGCCGCCGGAAAAGCAGGTGAAGGTGGTTCGGGATACGGTAAACAGCCTGCGCTTGGACGCGGTTATGTCCTCGGGCTTTTCCCTTGCCCGAAGCAAGGCCGCAGGGCTTATATCAACAGGGCGGGTAGAACTCAACCACCGGCCCTGCATCAAAGCGGATCGGACGGTGGGCGAAGGGGACGTGATGACCTGCCGGGGGCTGGGCAAGTGCATTTTGAAGGAAGTAAGCGGCCTTTCCAAAAAGGGCCGGATCATGATCGTATTGGAGAGATATCTATGATAACCGATGAAAAAGTGGCCCGGATCAATGAGCTGGCCCGGAAATCCCGGACGGCGGAGGGACTGACCGAGGCGGAGAAAGCGGAGCAGGCCGCCCTGCGCCGGGAGTATGTGGACGCGGTGAAGGCCAGCTTGGAGGGGCAGCTGAAAAACACCGTGATCCTGGAGCCCAATGGGGAAAAGCGGAAGCTGAAGCGGAAGGATTGATCCTTTCAGGCTGTGATCTATTTTGACAGAACAGAGGAAAACCCGGCATCCTTTTGGATGCCGGGCTTTTTATAAATGAAACGGAGTTAGTCCTCGTTGGGATTGAAGTAATAGGGGCGCATCAGGCTGCCGGACTGCTGGGTGGAATCCTTCTGGTCTCCCAGCCGCAGGGTCACCTCCATGGGGCTGCGCCGTCCGCTGCGCCGCTTTTGATCCCGCTTGGGCTCGGAACGAGCCTCTTGCTTTTTGGGCTCTGGGGCGGGAGTGTGGCGCTGAGCCGGCTTTTTCTCCCGATTCTGCCGCGGAGAGGGCTCCTGCTTGGACTTGGCGGGTTGAGCGGCAGCCGGTTTGCCCTTTTGCCGCTGGGAAGCTCCCTCCCGCCGATCCTGGCGCTTGCCCTGATCCTTTCGAGGACGGTCAGGGGCCTTGGCCGGCTCCTGCTTGGGACGGGAGGAGCCCTTGGGAGCCAAAAGGCGGGCGGTAGCGTCCATGATCGTATCCCCGGCCAGGGGATCGTTCCGGAACCGCTGGGCTTGGATGGCCCGTTCCTCCGCCAGCCAAGCCTCATACTCGGGGCTCCGGCTGGGTTGTGCCTCGGGCTGGACGGGCGTCCGGGGCGCCATGGCAGTCAGAGCGTCATCCAAGGTGCGGCTGGGCTTATACCCGGCAGAGGCCCGCTTGCCGGCGGCGGCAGTCTGGGCCGCTTTGGGGGATGAGGCCGCCCCGCTCCGGGAGCGTCCGCCCTGGGACGCCGTTCCCTTTTTAGACTCCTGCCGGCCCTGGAGTGAAGGCTTTTTTTCGGCCTTAGCCTTAGGAGGTTGGGATGTTTTGGCGGCTTCCTGCCGCTGCTTTTTTCTCTCCCGGGCAGCTTGGCGGGCCTCCTGATCGTCGGGGTTGATGATTTTTCCGTGCTTATCCCGCTTGGGAACCTCAAAAACCGCCATGGGGAAGGGGTGGCCCTCCACCACCGGGATGGGCCGCTTGAGCAGCTTTTCAATGGGGGCCAGCAGCTCCTTCTCTCCAAACTCGCAGAAGGAGACGGCGGTGCCGCCGTGTCCGGCCCGCCCGGTTCGGCCGATGCGGTGGACATAGGTCTCCGGTACGTCGGGCAGGTTATAGTTGAAAACATGGCTCAGCTCTTCGATGTCCAGGCCCCGGGCGGCGATGTCGGTGGCCACAAGAGCCTTGACGCGACCCGCTTTGAAGTCGCTGAGGGCCTGCTGCCGGGCGGTCTGGCTCTTGTTGCCGTGGATGGCGGCAGAGGGGATGCCGGCCTTGGAGAGATCCCCGGCCACCTTGTTGGCCCCGTGCTTTGTCCGGGTAAAGACAAGGGCGTTTTTCACGTCCGGGTGATTTACCAGCATGGCCAGCAGCTTGGACTTGTTGCTCCGGTCCACATAGAAAAGCCGCTGGTCGATGACCTCCGCCGGGGAGGACACCGGATTTACCGCCACCTTTACCGGATCCACCAGAAGGGAATCTACCAACCCCTGAACCTCGGGAGGCATGGTGGCGGAGAAGAAGAGGGTTTGCTTTTTCTGGGGCAGCCACTTCAAAATCTTTCGTACGTCGTGGATAAAGCCCATGTCCAGCATCCGGTCGGCTTCGTCCAGCACAAAGATCTCCAGCTTTTCCACATGAATAAAGCCCTGGTTGTGGAGATCCTCCAACCGGCCCGGAGTGGCCACCAGAATGTCCACACCGGCCTTTAGCTTATCTACCTGGGGCTGCTGCCCCACCCCGCCGAAAATGACGGCAGAGCGCAGGGGAAGATTTTTTCCATAGAGCTCAAAGCTCTCCTGGATCTGGAGGGCCAGCTCCCGGGTGGGGGTGAGGATCAGGGCCCGGATGGGCCGGCCCTTCACCGGCCTGTCATTGAGCTGCTGAAGGATGGGCGCGGCGAAGGCGCAGGTCTTACCGGTGCCCGTCTGGGCGCAGCCCAGCACATCCCGGCCCTGAAGGGCGGGGGGAATGGCCTTTTCCTGAATGGGGGAGGGTCGCTGATAGCCTAAGTCCCGAAGGGCGGAGAGGATGGGGGGACAGAGTCCCAGGTCTTGAAAGGTCATGAAAAACGTTCCTTCTTGTCGAATATCCTGTCCACAGCAAAGTGGGGGCGCGCCAAAAGCGCGTCCCAAACAGGAGAGCGGAACCTATAGCGGCAAGAGCCGGCCCCCGCCTTCCGCTGGAGGGGGCTTCTGCACGGCCTTTGAGCCGTGAAACCTATCGCTTGTCAGGCAATCTTACGTGATCGTATCATACCAGAGATCAAAAATGCTTGCTTGCGAAGCAAGACTGTCTACAACTATTATACCAGCTTTTGGGAGAAATTACAACTGTTTCAAAGCGGCCAGGATCAACTCTACGGTCTGCGTGATTTGAGGCTGGTCAGAGTCCACCGTACAGTCGGCATATTTTTCATAGAAGGGAGAGCGGTAGTCGTAAAGGGCCTGTATGCTCTGGCCGGGGGCCAGCGTGACCCCGCGGGTGGATAAATTCCCCAGCCGCTTTTCCAGGGTGGCACAGGAGGGGTTCAGATAGACCACGGGGCCCAGCTCCTTGAGCCGCAAAGCGCCTTTCTCCCGCAGGACGGCGGAGCCCCCGGGCGCCAGAACGGTATTTTGGCAATCCAGGGCGGCGATAATCTCTGCCTCAGCATCCAGGAACTTTTCGTTGCCAAGCCGGTTCAGCACAGCCTGAAGGTTAGGGGCGCGGTAGGCCTGGACGATGAGGGAATCCACATCCAAAAAAGCGCAGCCCAGCCGCTTGGCCAGCAGCCGGCCCACCGAAGATTTGCCTGAGCCGGGCATCCCGATTAGGGTGACGTTCATTTCCCTCACCTCCTTAGAATACCAAAAATTATACCAAGCCGATTCCAAAAGGGCAAGGCTTACCGCCCGGAACCCTCCATAGTGGACAGAAAGACCGCCAAAGCCTGGCGCTGCCGGGGACTGAGCTGCCCTACCTGCCGCAGCAGAGGATCGTCCTCCCGGCCCCCCGCCTCCGGCACGTCAAAAAAATCCCGCAGGGAGATCCCCAGGGTGTCGCAAATCAGGGATAAACTCTCCACGGAGATCCCTTTGTCGCCCATTTCCACCGCCCGGAGAAAACTTTGAGACAGCCCGCACAGGTTGGCCAGCCGGTTGGTGGTCCAACCCTTTTCTTTTCGCAGGGATACGATTCGCTTCCCTATCTCCATAAAAATACAACTCCCGTTTTTTTATGACTATAACAAAAAACGGCCCGGTTATTTACATCTATAATAATTTATGATATATTTATAGAGATAAACACAGAGAAAAGGCGGCATTTCTATGGAAATATTCTCCCACCAGACCCCGTTGGCCCAGGTAGAGGAGTTGGAGGAGCTGAAACGGCGGTACGGGATCTATGACGACCAAACCCTTCTGCGGTGGATGGAGGCGGTAAAGGGCAGCCATCAAACTGCCATAGCCGAGCTGCTGAAGGAGCGGGGCACATTGCCGTGAAGCGGGATTTTTAGGCCTGTCCCCGGTATGGAATCCCCCAGAGCCCTCATATAGATATCCCAAGAAAACGCAAGGAGGGCTCTATGATGAAATGTTTTTCGCTGAAAGGAAAGCCGCTGACCATATTGGCCTGTCTCTTGGCCGCGGCAGTGATGTTTGGGGCGGTCAACGCCCCGGCGGTGATGGCCTCCGCCACCCAACGGCAGCTGCCGATCTACTGTGTCCAGCGGGATCAGAAAATGATCTCCATCTCCTTCGACGCCGCCTGGGGCAACGAGGATACCGAGCAGCTCATTGATATTCTGGGCAAGTATGACATTAAGGCCACCTTCTTTGTGGTGGGGGAGTGGGTGGACAAATATCCCGAATCGGTAAAGGCCCTGCACGACGCCGGCCATGAGGTAATGAACCACTCCAACACCCATGCCCATATGTCTCAGCTCAGCCGGGAGGAGATCATTGCCGACGTGAACGCCTGCAACGATAAGATCGAGGCGGTCACCGGGGTGCGTCCCACCTTGATCCGCCCTCCTTACGGAGAGTATGATGACAATGTGATCTCTGCCATTCGCTCCATAGACATGGAGCCCATCCAGTGGGACGTGGATTCCTTGGACTGGAAGGATTTGTCCGCTGCCGACATTACCAAGCGGGTAACGGGGAAGGTGCAGGCCGGTTCCATCGTCCTGTTCCACAATGCCGCCAAGCACACCCCCGAAGCCTTGCCCGGGATTCTGGACGCCCTTCTCCAGGAGGGGTATACCTTTGTTCCCATCTCTCAGCTGATCCTGCCGGGGGAGTGCGGAGCAGACTATACCCTGGATCACACCGGAAGGCAGTGTCCGGCATCCTGAGCCCGGGCCGGCTGCACAGGCTTGTCCCGTTCTTGACAAACGGGCCCGCCTCGTATACAATGAATTTCAGACCGCGAGGACAAACTGAATACAGGGGCGCTGGACGCAAGTTCGGCTGAGATGCAGGGATGTAGTGCCATCCCCGGTCCCTTGGAACCTGATCCGGGTAATGCCGGCGTAGGAAGCGATTTAGTAGACGTATTGGGCGTATTGCAGCCCCGTTTTGTCTCTTTCGTACCGCAGCGCGCTTCCCCCGGTTTGCGCTTGCGGTACTTTTTGTAAAGAGAGGCAAAAAAGATGCGAAACGAAAAAGTACGAATGCTCTGTGAGGGGGCCCTCTGTGTGGCCCTCAGCATAGCCTTGAGCTATGCGGAACTGGATCTGTGGTTTCAGGGCGGGTCTATCAGCGTCACTATGCTTCCCCTGGTGCTGTTTGCCATTCGCTGGGGTGCGGGCTGGGGTGTGCTGGCGGGACTGGCTTTCGGCACCCTGAAGTATTTCATCGGGGAAGGTTGGGTTCTCAATTGGATCTCCATCATCTTCGACTACTCGGTGGCCTATGCTATGGTGGGTCTGGCGGGGCTTTTCAAGCGGAAGCCTGACAAGATCGTTCTGGCCACTGTGGTGGGCGGCTTTGCCCGCTTTATGATCCACTACATCAGCGGCATCACCGTGTATGCTGAGTGGATGCCCGATGTGTTCTGGGGGATCCCCATGACTTCCCCCTTTTTCTACTCCGCCCTCTATAACGGGGGCTATATGCTGCCCTGCACGATCCTGGTGGCGGCGGCCTGTTTCGCGCTCACCAAGTCTGCTCCCGTCCGCAAATGGCTGGAGGGAGAAGGACTGCAATAACCAAAGAAGAGGAGGAGGAACCCCCTTGGGCAAATTTGACGGTGTTCTGCTGGCTACTGATTTTGACGACACCTACTGTCCCGAAAGCGGCGTCGTACCCCAGGCCAACCTGGAGGCCGTGGCCTACTTCAAAGCCCAGGGAGGAACCTTTACCATCTCCACCGGCCGGGCCCACCGAACCTTTGCTCCCCGGCTGTCCCTGGCCCCGGTGAACGCCCCCGTGATTCTGTCCAACGGAGGGCAGCTCTACGACTTCCAGCGGGATGAGATGGTGGTGGAATATACCGTGCCCCCCACGGCTGCGGCGGATATGGCCCAGGTGGGCCGCCGGTTTCCCGCCGTGAGCCTGGAGGCCTATCACGGGGACGACGTATATGTTTGGAACCCCAACCGCTGGACGGTCTACCATCTGGAAAAGGCGGGCACAGGGGCGGTGGAATGTAGCATTGAGGAGATGCCTCAGCCTTGGAGCAAGGCCATTTTCCACCAGGAAAATGAGCTGCTGCTGCCGGTGCAGAAATACATTCGGGAGCAGTGGCCGACCCGGTACGAGGCCATCTTCTCCAACTTTCACATGCTGGAAATTACCGCAAAAGGCAGTACCAAGGGCGGTATGGTTTTGGAGCTGGCCCGCCGGCTGGGGATCAAACGGGAACATCTCTACTGTGTGGGGGACAACCAGAACGATATTCCCATGCTGGAGGTTTCCGCCATCCCCTTTGCCCCTGCCAACTGTGCCCAGGAGGTCAAGGAGTGGGGCGCCACTCTTCTGCCCTCCTGCGAGGAAGGGGCAATCGCGGCGCTGATCGGGATTTTGGATCAGCGGTATTGAATCAAATAAAAAACAGCGGGTATTTCTCGGCAAGAGAAATACCCGTTGTTTTTATTTGTTTGGGAAACGGTTTTATAAGAACAGGAACTCCACTGTCTCCACGCTTCTCTCCATCCCGGTGCTGTCCAGGCCCACACCGTCCACCGTCATCTCTCCCAGCTGATTGTCATAGGGATCGTTGCGGTAGCAGGGATCTGGGGGGCACAGAGGCGCCTGGAACACGGAGTTTGCCACCATGCGGCAGGGATCCAGGTTGCCGAAATAGTGCTTCCTCCGCTCTGGCTCTCCGTTGCGCCGGGCTCCGGAACCGAAGGAGGGATCGGCAAAGAGCCAGCCGTAGGGAGCGACATAGAACATGGCCCAGTCGTGGGCGCCGGAGTCGTCGGGCTTGGCGGACAGGCCGCTTTGCCACCGGGCGGGAATGCCGGAGATCCGGCACAGGGTGATGAACAGCAGGGCAAAGATGCCGCAATCTCCCCGCAGCTCCTTGGCGCAGGAGTCGGCAATGTTGTCCAGGAGCACATAGGCGGGTTGGTAGCGGTAGTCTACATACCCGGTCACGTAGTCATAGATGGCCCCCGCCTTCTCCACCGGGGTCTTGCAGTCTTTGGTGATCCGGTGGGCAAGCTCCCGGAGATACGGGGTGAAGGCAATGTGGGGCAGCTGCTCCCCGGTATCAAAGGTGGGCTGCACCTCGTCACACTTCAAGGTGTATGGATCCACGTAAGGGGCATGGTGCTTATAGCGGTAGGTGACCTCAAAACAGTCCCGCTCGCTGCTCTCCCAATAGATGGTTCGGGCCTGTGCATCCGCGGGGCCCAGCACATAGCCGGGGGTGGCGTCCAGGATCTCAATTTCACTTTGCTGGACGCAGTCGGCGGGAATGGGCAGCCAGGCCTGAACCTTCTTCCCGGCGGCGGAGACCTTGGCCTTGACCGAGGCCTTCAGAGTAATCTGAGCGGTAAGCCCGCCCTCCTGTTTCATTCGGGCAAGCATCTCATCCCGCTGAGTGTGATCCTCCGCCTCCACCTTCAGCCCGGGGGCTTCCTTGGCGGCGTAAATGCGCACACAGCTCAAAAACCGGTCGTGGTACTGCACCTGTCCGTTTACATAGCGCCAATCGATGCGGCGGTTGTCCACCAGGGTGTCGAACTGTTCCTCGGTAAACTCGGGCCACTCCTCCCGAACCTGGGCAATGGCCTGCTGCTTGGTAAGGGGATAGTCGTTCTCCAGCCGGCCCAGCCGCACCCGCTCGGCCCGAAGCCGGGGGGCCAGCTCGGGCTGTTTTCCGCTGGCGAGGTAAGCCTCAATAAGCCGCAAAGCCCCGGCGATGTCACCCGCTTTCACCCGCCGATCCACATCGGCGGGCAGGGCGTCCATAAGGTGGAGAAAATCGTCGTTTTGAGTCATGTTCATTCCTCTTCCTCCACGGTGACGGCGATATTCAGCTCGTCCAGCTGGGCCTGGGTCACCTTGCTGGGGGCGCTCATCATCAGATCCTGGGCGTTCTTGTTCATGGGGAAGGGGATGATCTCCCGGATAGTCTCCTCGCCGGAGAGGAGCATCACCATCCGGTCCACGCCGGGGGCGATGCCGGCATGGGGGGGCGCGCCGTAGGTAAAGGCGTTATACATGGCGGGGAACTTGGCCTTCACGTCGTCCTCCCCCAGGCCCACCAGGCGGAAGGCCTCCACCATGATCTCAGGATCGTGGTTCCGCACGGCCCCGGAGGAAAGCTCGATGCCGTTACAGACCAGGTCGTACTGGTCGGCGGTGATGCTCAGGGGGTCGATCTCCCCAGCCGCCGCCTTTTGCAGCACCTCGGAGCCGCCGGCGGGCATGGAGAAGGGGTTATGGCAGAACTCCAGCGCTCCGGACTCCTCCCCGATCTCGTACATGGGGAAGTCCACGATCCAGCAGAACTCATAGCGCTCCTTGTCCATGTGGTTGGGGCAGAAGGCGCCCAGCATCTTCACCAGCACGCCGGCGGTTTTCTGGGCGGCCCCCTTGGCTCCGGCGGAGAGGCCCACGAAGGTGCCGTTTGTGAGGCCCAGGGCCTTGACGACCTCCTCCTTCTTCTCCTGAAGAAACTTGGAGATACCGCCCACCAGCTCGCCGTTCTCGTCCATGCGGAACCAGTAGGCCTTGTTTCCCGCCTGAACCTCCACATCGGCGCAGAGCTTGTCGATCTGCTTCCGGGGTCCCTCGAAGTCGCTGACCACCACGGCCTTCACCACGTTGCCGGCAAAGGGCTCGAAGCCGCAGCCGGACAGCAGCTCGGTGACGTCGGTGACGGTGAGGTCGATGCGCAGGTCGGGCTTATCCGAGCCGTACTTCTCCATGGCCTCGTTGTAGGGGATGCGGGCGAAGGGGGGCTTGGAGGCCACGTTGTAGGTGCCGTACTTGGCGAAGATGGGGGGGAGCACGTCCTCCAGAACGGCGAACACGTCCTCCTGGCTGGCGAAGGCCATCTCCATATCCAGCTGGTAAAATTCGCCGGGGGAGCGGTCGCCCCGGGCGTCCTCATCCCGGAAGCAGGGGGCGATCTGGAAGTACTTGTCAAAGCCGGAGGCCATCAGCAGCTGCTTGAACTGCTGGGGAGCCTGGGGAAGGGCGTAGAACTTGCCCGGGTGTTTCCGGGAGGGCACCAGATAGTCCCGGGCCCCCTCGGGAGAGGAGGCGGTGAGGATGGGAGTGGTGATCTCCATAAACCCGTGGTCGATCATGGAAGAGCGCAGGGCCGCCACCACCTGGGAGCGGAGGATGATGTTTTTCTTCACGTCCGGGTTTCTGAGATCCAGGTAGCGGTGCTTGAGCCGGATGGACTCGTCGGCCTCCCGACTGCGGTTGACCTGGAAGGGAAGCTCGTTGTGGATGCACTTGCCCAGCACGGTGAGGGCGGAGGGCACCACCTCGATGTCGCCGGTGGGCAGCTTGGGATTCTTGGAATCCCGCTCCCGCACGGCGCCGGTGACCTGGACGGTGGATTCCTTGTTGAGGGCCTTGAAGGCCTTCACCATCTCCTCGGTCTCGGCCACCACCTGAGTGACCCCGTAGAAATCCCGGAGGACGGCGAAGCCAAGGCCCGCGCCCACCTCCCGGAAGTTTTCCAGAAAGCCGGACAGGGTGACGGTCTGGCCTACCTGCTCCATGCGGAGCTCTCCGCAGTTGTGGGAACGGTAGGCTGTTTTGCACTGATCCATGAAAATCAACTCCTAAAATGTAGTCTATGAAAGGGAAAACGTATTATATGGTTCCATAAGCCTTCCAACAGGCAAAAACCCGTTCATCGGCCTGCCCCTTGGCGGAGCCGCCTTCTCACTGCTGTGCGGCCAGGGCTTGCAGGTAAGCGTTGTAGGTGCTGGGCAGGTCGATGTTGGCAATGATCTCATCGTTGGTACGAATATAGGCGCCGGCCAGGGCCAAATCCACAATGCTGTTGAGCCGAAGCTCTTGGTACTGGGCCTTCAAATCCGGGTGATCCAGGGGATCCAGCCGCCAGATAACGTGGAAGCCAAAGTCGGAGGCCACCGGCTCTTTGCTGTAACTGCCGACAGTCAGGGCCCGGGTGCCGTTTTCAAAGGGCTCTACCATCTCTCCGGCGGTGAAGAGATAGCCCTCCGGGTTGGCGGCCATGCCGGGATCAGTGCCCAGCACAGACAGGATGGCGTTAAACTGTTCCAGGGTGGGCTGGGCGTCCAGTCCGGCGATGACAGACCGGGCGGTGGATTCATCGGCCACCAAAATGTGCTTGGCACAGAGGATGTCCTCTCCCTGCACATATTCCCGCAGGATCTTCTGGGAGGGATCGGGGGTCAGAACGGCGGCCAGCTCCTGCAGAGAGCAGCCCTGCTGCTGGGCCAGGTCGGTCATGATGGCCTGGGCGGCGGCATATTGGACGGCCTGCTCAAAAATACTCTGCTCCAGCAGATCGTTCCAGGAAAGGCGGGTATTGTAATTGTAGTAATAGAAGGAGTCCAGCTGATAGGCGATCTGAAGGGCCCAGCTGGTAAAGCTGCTGACCGAAACGGCCTGATCGTTGACCCAAAGGGCGGTCTGGTCATTGAAGGAACCCTCGGACTGTCCGGCCTGCTGGCTGGGAAGGCTCTGGGGTACAAACACCTGCCGCAGCTCGGGCTTGACCATTCGGGACATCATGGCGGCCACCTCGCTCCGCTTGAGGAGCCGGTTGGGGGAAAAGGTACCGTAATCATCTGTGCCGGTGAGAATGCCCGCATTATAAAAGCGGAGCACCCCGGCGTCCTGGGTATCGGGAAGGGTGGTGATAGAATTGATGGCAGGGAGGGCGGAAGAAGGCGTTACCGCGGAGAGCAGGCCAAAAAACTGCTGCCGGGTGGCGGCAACCTCGGCCTGCTCCACCGTGACCCCATAGCCCTTCAAATATTCCACATACCAGTGATACCAGGGCAAGGTCTCTCCCGGAGCCGCTGTTCCGTAGACAATGGGGTCGTCGTTCAAGCTCTCCCCCAGCCGGGCGGCGATGGCAGCCGCCTCCGCCATAGTGACAGTTCCGTCGGGACTGAAGGTTCCGTCCCCCGTGCCGTTCATCAGCCCCGCCTCGGCACAGACGGAAACATAGGGGGCGAACCAGTCGTCCTCCCGCACATCGGTAAATCCGCTCTGTACTGCCTGGGCAAAGGACAGGCAAAGCCCGGTGCAAAGCAGTCCGCAAACGATTTGTTTTTTCATTGTATACTCCCTTTCAAAGGCTTTTGAGCAGCGGCATCCGGAGACAATGCTCACGACCCCACGCCCACGGCGTAATCCGGCTCGAAGGTTTTCCCGGTCAGGTCGATGAGCCGGGAATAGTACACCTGATAGTCAAAGTCCCGGTAGGCCTGGGTGCCCTGAGCCGCTGTGACCCCCAGATCTTCCAGCACGCCGGAGTTTATATCTTCCAACGTGGTCTTGCCATTCAGATCCACAGAGTGCCAGTTAAACTCCGCCCCTATACGCTTAAAGCCGTACTCTGCATTATAAATGCGGTTGTTTACCGCGTCCAAAAAGGCCTCGGCGGTAACGCCGGTATCAAACACCACAGTCCCCGGTTCCATGTAGGCGGCGATAAAGGGGGAATAGTCTTCCGGCACAAAGGTCAGCCGCAGCTCCGGCTGCAGGATCCGGGAGATCATGGCCGCCGCCTCTGCCCGGGTCAGAGACTTGCCCCCGGCCACGGTGCCGTATTTATCCACCCCGGTCAGGATCCCGGCATTGTAGTATTTCAGTATCATCGCGTCGTTTCCGAACTCCGGGTCGGCCAAGATAGAAGAAATATCGTTGATGGGAGTCAGCAGATCCTCCACATACCCATAGAGCATAAAAAGGAACTGCCACCGGCCGGCATACTCGTCGGGGCTATTGATGCCGCCCTGGGGGAACACATAGCGGTTGTAGGGCTCCCACCAGGCTTCTCCCTCGCCTGCGGCGGGGATGGTCTCCCCCCGCAGGGAAGCCCCCATCCGGGCGGCCAGGGTCACAGCCTCCGCCTGGCTCAGCACCTTGCCTGGTTCAAAGCCCTTGTCCGTCCCCTGCATCAGTCCCGCCTCCACGCAGACCTCCACATAGGGGGCGAACCAGTCGTGGACGTCCACGTCGGAATACCCCAGGTGTCCTGAGTTTTTCCCATCCTGAACGCTCTGGGGCTGGAAAGCCTCTTGGGTTGCCGCTCTCGCTGGGGTCAGCCCAAGGCACAAAGCAGTACAGAGGAGCAAAGCAGTCAATCGTTTCATAGGCCAAAGCCTCCTATTGTAAGAATGTACTTTAGACGTTCCACAGCCTCATTCGGTTCCGAAAATGGCCTCATAGTCCAAATTGGTGTTTTCTACCCGCAGTCCCGGCTCAAAAATGCGGCCCAAGATGGCCGCGGCCTCCGCCCGGGTCAGGGTTTTCTCCCCGGAGTAGGAGCCGGTCTCATCCACCCCCGTCAGCACCCCGGCCAAATAGAGGCGAAACACGAACAGATCCTGATCATCCATCTGGCTCAAAAGCGCAAGGCTATACTCTGGGGGTTCCAAGGCCTCCAGGCCCAGCGCATCGTCCGCCTCCCGCAGTAGGCTGATTAGATCATCCCGCTGGGCCGGCTCTCCCCGACACCAATCGTCTATGCCGGCTGCAGCTTCCATGGCCTCAAGGTCATGTCCTGCAAGGAAGTCGTTGTTTACTCCGACCATATAGAATAGGTACAGAAATTCATCCCGGAACCACTCCGGCAGGAAGGCGGCCAAGTGGAGGAAGCTGGACAGATCCAGGAGGAAATCCGGGCCACAACCCTCAAAGTCATCTCCCAGGTCGAAGCAGTAGCAGTCTCCGTCCCAGACCCCCTCATAACGCAGGGGGGCGGAGAGATCCACCCCATACAAGTGGCGCAAAGGGTACTGGTAAGAGTCGATATAGGGCTGTAAGGCCGCCAGATCCAAAACCAGGGTGACGTTCTCCCCCTGTACCTGCTCCAGGATCTCCTCCCGAAAGGAGGTCAAATACTGGCTTCCCACGCCTGAAAGGGGCTGCTGGATCCGATCCCGGAAATCTCCCAGCAATGTACCGTCCTGGGCATAAAACCGGGCCATAACAAAAGGATCCTCGGGTAGGGCGGGGATCTCCTCCACCTGCATCCGAGCCAGGAACCGGGCCCCCAGAACGACGGTCTCGGCCACAGACAGCTCCCGGTAGGGCTCAAACCGCCCCTCCCCGGTGCCAGTCAGAATGCCGTTTTCTACGCAGACCTGCACATAGGGGGCAAACCAGTCCTCCCCGGACACATCGGAAAAGTCCAGGTTATAAACAATGCTTTCCTTGGTTTTCACGGCCGGGGCGATGGTCACCTCCTTGGGCAGGGTGGTCCACTGGGTGGTGGCAATGGTCACCTCTCCATTCTGGCTCAGGGCCCAGTTGAGCCAAAGCTCGTAAAGCTCTGTGGCCTGGGGAAGCTGGGGAGCGCCCTCCACCTGCCGGGGCACAATGGTCTCCATAACGCTGGGCCAGGCTTCTTTCAAAAGGATCTGGCGATGCTCTTCCGCCGTCACAGGCAGCAGCTTGAGGGTAGCCCAGTATGGGAAATCGGGATCGTCGTCATAAAAAGGTTCTGTCCAGACGCCCGCCTCCGCCTCCTTCAGCGCCTGGATCACGCGGGGGCGCAGCTCGTCAGGGGTCATGGCATACTCCTCCACCTCAACGCCTTCGTCCAGACAGAGCTGTGCATAAGCCTGCCGGACTGGTTCCTCGTCGGTCTGGGCGTACCACTGGAAATGGAGTCCGCCCTGCCGCTCCCATTGGGCAAGGGTTTCCGGCGTGCTCACGGGAGCCAGATCGCTGCTTTCCCAGGCCCGGTAAAAGGACAGAACCTGACTTTTATGCTCCAAATACTCGCTGAAAGGGATCCCGTCAATGGTATTGTCCCAGAAGTAAGTGGGAGCCTTTCGGGAGGAAAAAACCCCGGGCATCCAAACGATGGACTTGGCGGAGGACATAAAAGGAACCTCTGCCTGCTCGCAGGCCACCAGAAGCCCGGTTCCCACGTCCCGCACCGCCTCCAAATAGTCCTCCACCGTGACGGTGAGCTCTCCCCAGGCCAGATAGGGGGCATTTCCCGCCGTACCGGTGAGCTCCAAGGCCAGATCCTCTCCCGCCGCCCGGACAGGGCACAGCCCCAGGCAAAAGCCCAAAACCAGGGCCAGGCAAACCAGCCGCTTCTTCATACCAAAGACCTCCTGCCCATCAATGGAATGATGTGTTTATTCCTTCACCGGCGCGCCTATATTCAGCGCAGCTACCCGCTCCTTCAGCCACTTCGGCGCGGAAGAAAGGGATACCTTCTCCTGCTCTCCGGAGCGCATATCCTTCAGGGAGACCACGCCGCTGTGCACCTCGTCCTCCCCCAGGAAGGCCACAAAGGGAACCCCGATGCGGTCGGCGTAATTCATCTTGGCCTTAAACTTCTTGGGCTCGGTGTAGAGCTGGGCCCGAACCCCGGCCCCCCGGCAGGCGGTGGCAAAGGCCACGGCGGGGGAGAGATCCTCAGTCATGGGAAGGATCAAAACGTCGGTGGGAGCGGTGGGCAGCTCCTCATTAAGCATCTCCTGCTCCTGAAGTACATAAAAAAGTCGGGTCAACCCAATGGAGATACCCACACCGGGGAGTTGTTTTTCCGTATAATACTCCGCCAGGTTGTCATAGCGCCCCCCGGAGCACACACTGCCCACCTCGGGGTGATCCAGCAGCACCGTTTCATACACCGTGCCGGTGTAGTAATCCAGGCCCCGGGCAATGGTGAGATCCACCGCAAAATGATCGGCGGGAACGCCAAAGTCCCCCAGATACCGAACCACGGTGTTCAGCTCCTCCACACCCTTGTCAAAGAGCTGGTTTTTCCCCTGGAAGGGCTCCAGGGCGGCCAGAGGATCACCGGTGGCCAAGATCTCAAGAAGCCGTTTGGCGGTATTGCTCTCCACGCCGAAATCCTCCGTCAAAATGGCGGCGACCTTCTCCGGGCCGATCTTTTCCAGCTTGTCGATGGTTCGCATCACATCCTCGGCCTTGTCCTCCAGTCCCAGGACGGCAAACAGTCCGTTCAGCACCTTCCGGTTGTTCACCCGGATACGGAACCGCTTGAGCCCCAGGGTGGTAAAGGTCTGGTAGATGATGGCGGGGATCTCGGCCTCGTTGATGATATCCAGGGCGCCATCCCCGATCACGTCAATGTCTGCCTGGTAAAACTCCCGGAACCGGCCCCGCTGGGCCCGCTCCCCCCGGTAGACCTTGCCGATCTGATATCGCCGGAAGGGGAAGGAGAGCTCGTTGTGGTGCAGGGCCACATATTTGGCCAGGGGTACGGTCAAATCGAACCGGAGGCTAAGGTCGCTGTCCCCCTTGGTAAAGCGGTAGATCTGCTTTTCCGTCTCCCCGCCGGCCTTGGCCAGCAGCACTTCGCTCGCCTCGATGACAGGGGTGTCCAGGGGGGTAAACCCATACCGGCTGTAGGTTTCCTCCAGCACCGCCTTTACCCGCTCAAACCGGGCCTGCTGAGGGGGGAGAAGCTCCATAAATCCGGACAGGGTTCGCGCTTTGACTCGTTCCATCTGGAAAACATCCTTTCTTGTCCAAAACATCCGTTGGTGGGAGAGCAATAAAAATAGACAGGGGCCTTGTCCCAAATTCACGGGACGAAAGCGCCTGCCTTCGTGGTGCCACCCATGTTCAGCGGCCGGTAGGCCGCCCTTGAGCCTTCTGTTACGGGAAGGGTACCGTGGACGTCTCCGCCCCCGCTCCCGGGCCGTCTTTCGTCAGCGCCTTGCCGCAGGATCCTTTCAGCCGTGGGGATCCCTCTCTGTCCGGCGGTGTGCCGCTACTCATGCCCGCTCAACGCGGTAAAAACCTTGCTTGCCTGCGGAAAAGAACTGCGCCTTGCCCGCAGGCAGAATATTACCTCAAAAACCCGCCGGTGTCAAGCGGGGAAGGGGGCGCTGCCCGGTTTAACGACGTTACGCCAATCCAAGTCGCCCCGGGCCAGACCCATGATAAGCATTTCGGCGGTAGCCACGTTGGTGGCAAAGGGTACATTGTACTGGTCGCACAAGCGGGTAATATAGTCCAGATCCTCGTCCAGCTCGTGGGTCTGGGGATCGGTGAAAAAGAGAACCAGGTCAATTTCGTTGTAGGCGATCCGGGCCCCAATCTGCTGACTGCCTCCGTGCTCGTGGGAGAGGTAGAGGGTAATGGAAAGGCCGGTAGCTTCGGCCACGACCCGTCCGGTAGAATCTGTGGCACAAATTTGGTGCTTGGCCAAAATACCGGAATAGGCGATGCAGAACTGCACCATCAACTCCTTCTTGTGGTCGTGACACAACAACGCAATATTCAACCCGACCCCATCCTTTCTCTTGCAGATTAAAATTTGTATGATTTATTGCCCGGGGAGAAACTTATCGCAGCTTCATCACCGGGATCCGGCGGCCCTCCAGCCGGAAGGCAATGTTTCGGTATCCCACTGCCGCACCTTGGTTGGCACAGAGGATCAGGGGCCTTCCCTGGTTGGCCGAGAGCATGACCCGCTCGTCCTCGGGAACCACGCCCAGCAGGGGCAGCCCCGCTGCATCCATGGCGTCGTCAATGGTGGTGTGGAGCTTTTTGAGCAGCTTGGGTTTTACCCGGTTGACCACCAGGTGAATTTGATCCACCCTGTTCATCAGCTCGGTGACAGTCCGCTGGGCGTCCCGCAGAGCGGAGGCGTCGGTGGTGGTCACCACAATGGCCCGGTCGCAGTCGCAGACGGACAGGTGGAACCCTTCCCCCAGTCCGGCAGGGGCATCCAGCAGGATGTAGTCGTAATGTTCCCTGGCCTGCCGCAGCAGATCCTTCATAGCCTGCTCAGGAACTCCCTGGGGAAGGGAGAACGGAGCGGTCAGCAAAAACAGCCCCTGAATATCCGGGTGCTCCACTACGGCCTTTTCCAAGGGGCAGCGCCCCTGAACCACATCGGTAAAGTCCATCAGGGCTCGGTCGGAAAGCCCCAGGGTCAAATCCAGGTTCCGAAGCCCCACATCCATATCAATACAAAGGGTAGGGTGCCCCAACGCAGCAAGGCAGGAACCTACCGCCCCAACGAGAGAGGTTTTGCCCGTGCCCCCCTTGCCGGAGGTGACGGCGATCACAGTAGCCATAGACAGAAAACCTCCCACACAAAAGTCATTATAGCATGAAAAGTCAACCGCATCAACGCTTTTTTGGTGAAATTTCACGCAAAAAGTTTTTCTCCATCCGAAGGAGCGGGGAGGGGGAACCTGGGCCGGCGCCCCCAAAAAGTCACAGCGGGGTCTTTTTGATCTTTCCCCAGCTGCGGGGCAGCCCCTTGGGGGTGGGAGCCACCTTTTCTACCGGTACCAGCCGGTGGGTCACGTCCGCCCCGGGAATGGGGTAGTCAAAATAGGGCAGCGCCTTGCCGCCCAATCGTTTTACGGCTTCGGCCCCTCCGTCGGTCTCAGCGGTGCTTTCCACGCTCTTCATGGCCAAAAACACCCCGCCGGGCCTCACATAGGGCAGGCACAGCTCGCAAAGCAGGGGAAAGGAGGCCACCGCCCGGGACACAGCCACATCAAAACCATCCCGGAAATCCTTCTCCAAGGCCAGCTCTTCCGCCCGGCCATGAAAACACCGGACACCGTCAAGGGAAAGCTCTTCACATACCTTTTCCAGCCAGGTGACCCGTTTCCCCAGACTGTCCACCAGAGTGAGGGAGAGGGAGGGCTCCAGAATCTTGAGCACCATGCCGGGGAATCCGGCCCCGGTGCCCACATCCACCGCCGATTTCCCCTGGAGGCCACTGCGGCCGGTTTTGGGATCCTGCCAGGTGAGAATGGCGGCGGAGTCCAAAAAGTGGAGCCGGGCCACGTCGGTGGGATCGGTGATAGCGGTCAGGTTCATCACCTGGTTCTGTTCCAGCAAAAGCTGAGCATATTGGCACAGCTTGTCCACAGCCCCCTCGGGAGGGGTGAGGCCCATCTCTTTAAGGCCGCCGATCAGAATATCCTTCATGCTCCCATCACCTCACAAACTGGCCCAAAAGGGCGGGGATGGAGCGGATCAGGTTCCATACAGCCAGCAAAAAGGCCGCCGCACTGACCACCACACAGGCAGGCAGCCCGCCCCGGCCCATTCCCTGGCGGTAGCGCAGAATGGCCGAAGAGCCCAGCCCGCAAAGGGCGGGAGCCAGCATAAGGCCGCCAATGCCCCGAAGATAGGCGCCAAAGGCCAGCGCATAGGTGGTGAGCAGCACCAGAATGACCATGTACACCACGCCCACCCAGGCCCACAGCCGCTGCATAGGGGTGGCATATTTAATGGGCTGCTGTTCCTTCTCTTGCTCGTCCATAAGGATTCTCCTCTACTGAAATTGGATGCGGCAGATCCTTCCCCTACAGTGCCGACCCTGCTGTAAAGCAGGGGGAAATGGATACTGATTGTAATAATAAATGTAAAAAATACAAATAAGAAACGGGCTGCGTTTCCGATTATCCCTTTTTCAGCAGATCCCGGATCTCGGTCAGCAGCTTCTCCTCGTTGGAGGGCGCCGGCTCGGCAGCAGGCTCGGCGGGGGCCTCCTCCTTTTTCCGGTGGAAGGAGTTCATGGCCTTTACCAGACAGAACACCACAAAAGCCATCACCAGGAAGTTCAAAACCGCCTGAACAAAGTTGCCGCAGGTAATAACGGCGCCTCCCACAGAGACCGACAGCTCGGCAAAGGAGATGCTGCCCGTCAGGATCCCCAGCAGGGGCATGATAATGTCGTTGATGAGGGAGGTGGTAATGGCGCTGAAGGCTCCGCCGATGATGACGCCTACCGCCATATCCATCACGTTTCCCCGGGCGATAAACTGCTTAAACTCCCCAAAGAACCCTGTTGTTTTCTCTTTCATGTGTTTTTCCTCCTAATGATTTTTTGTATTTTCCTTTTTGGGTTCACAGGGTTGGATCCAGTATCCTGGACAGGACGGCGGCGGCCTGGGCTCGGGTGAGATGGCCCAGAGAGTAGAAGGAGCCGGCCGCATCCACTCCGGTGAGCACCCCCGCTTGGTAAAGGGCGGCGGCAGCCTCCAATTCGGTGTCGGGGGGCGTTTGGTCGTAGAGGGGAGGGCAATGCTCCGGACCGGTGACGGCCCAGATGAAGGCGGCCAGGTCTCCCCGGTAGCAGGGCCAGGACAGAAATTCCTCCTGATCCAGCTGGGCGAGTTCCTCCCACGTGCGCCCCTCTGTGTGGGCCAGATACAGCAGGTACTCATCCGCCGTCCAGGCGCTCTCCAAAGCGGACAGGGGATCGGTGATGGCGCCCTCCGCCGCCAGCTCCGTCAGATAGAGGTTTTCGTCCCGCCACCAGTTGTTTACCATGGAGCGGTAAAAGTCCCCGTTGCTCTCCAGGTAATGGGTGAGGCCCATGAGAAGGGGCCAAAGGTCATCCTCCTCCTGGGCGAAGAGGTAGCCCCGCTCCAGCTCCCCCGACTTGTCCAGGTGCTCCTCATAGCCCAGGCTCTGGTGGACGAAGGCCTTCTCCTGGAAGCGATTCCGGAAGGAGGAGTAATAGCCCAGGCCCCGCACGTCGATGGTCAGGGTGAGCTGTGCCTGGGGGCCCACCCGCTCCATCAGCGTGTCCCCAAAGCAGAGGAACATGGACTCCCGGGTGTCCAGCCTGGTGATCTGAATATCAGAAAAATTTCCCACCTGGGCTCCGCTCTGGTCACAGATGCGCACCAGGTCATTGGGATCTTCGGGCAGGGAGTAGGAGGGAAGCTCATCTCCCGACAGCTTGGCGTGGAGCCGGGCGGTGAGCACCAGGGCCTCGGTCAGGGTCAGCTCTCGGGAGGGGTCAAAGGTATTCTCTCCGGTGCCCGTCATAAGACCGGTCTCGGCGCAGAGGGTCACATAGGGAGCGAACCAGTCCTGGGGGGAGACGTCGGTGAAGGAGGGCAGGGGCGCAGTGCCAAAGGCGGGAGATACAAAACAAAGAGAAATAATAATGGATAATATAACTATTTGAACTCGATTTTTCATGGGTTTCTCCTGTGTGCGGCCCGCAAATTGTTTCACGTGAAACAATTTGCAGGTGTTATCGGTCAAACTGGATGCGGTAGATCTTCCCATCCATGCCCACAAAGCCCTGGCCCTCGGGGGTGACGTCGCTGCACCAATCAAAGCCTTCGGTGCGGCGGCACAGCTGGGCGTCCAGATAATATTCGCTGCTGTCGTCCCAAGCGGTGGCAAAGCCATTGTAGAAGCGGGAAAGGCTGCCGCCCAGGGAATAGACTGTTCCATCCAACCCCAGATACCCCTCGGTATCCGCCGCCCAGTCCTCCCAGCGGATGAGCCCTACTTGTCCATAGCCCGGACTGGATCGGGGAAGCTCCAAATACTGATCCTGGAAGGGAACCACCAGGTTCCCGCCCCGGTCGATGACAGCCCACTGACCCTGGTCATTACCAAGGATGGCGTACCAGCCTTCAAAAAGTTGGGCTGAGGCCCATGCCGGTTCCATCACCCACTCTTCCTGGGTGTTCACATAGCCCCAAAGCCCAGTCTCCTCATCCATCCAGGGACAGAGTCCCCAGCTCAGGCCGCTCCAGCTGTTAGGACTGGCCCCCAGGGTCTCGGGCAGCTCCACCACAGAGCCGTCAGGGGAGAGAAGGTACCAGGAGGTATGCCCCAACTCCCCGTCCGACCAGTGGTCACAAGCCAGAAAATGCCCGTCCCCAGTGGCCCAAAGCTCCTCATATTCCCCGGACCCCGGAGCGTAATTTCCGTCCCTGTCCATGAGCCAGGTCCTGGCGTTCCACTGGCCGTCCACCACATAGAACTGGATGTAGTCATAGCTTCGTCCCACCCCGGAGGAGAAAATGCGCCCCTCGGGGTAGTCCACCAGCCGCCCGTCCAGGGTCAGCAGACCCCCCAGCTGCTGGCTATCCTCCTGATAGTAGAGGATAGGGGCCACCGGGTAGTCGGGGTACATCATAGCGTCGATCTCCATCAGGGGAGTAAGGGTGTATCCTTCATAGGGAAAGGGTTCTGGGTCAAATTTCACCCGCAGCTCCGGCCGGGCGATCCGGGCCAGGGCTGCCGCCGCCTCCGCCCGAGTCAACTCCCGCCGGGGGGCGAAGGTGCCAAGACCGTCCACCCCGGAGAGGATGCCTGCCCGATAAAGACGCAAAATATCCTCATCCCGGGTGCCTGGAACCTGTTCCACTTGGTTGATCTCCTCCAGCTCCAGCCCCCGGGCGGCAAAGCCCAGAGCCTTGAAAAAGGTATACCGGGAGCTGGCATAGGTAATGCCCTCGGAAAACAGCTCTGGCCCCGCTGCCTGGGCCAGGTAAAACAAGGCGTCCCAATACCAGGCATTCACATAGTTCTCTGTCTCGTTCACCGAGCTGCCAAAGCAGAACCGAAGCCCCTTATACCATCCCGCCCAGTCCCAGAACCCCTGGGCGTCGGGGCCTTTGGGAAACTCCGTCTCCCCGTTGGCCTTCAGCAGTACCCGGGCGGCCATCACCAGAGCCTCGTCACTGTTGAGGACTTGGCCGGGGGCGAAGCGGCCCTCTCCCACGCCGTTCAAAAGCCCCTGCTGGGCACAGACTGCCACGTAGGGGGCGAACCAGTCATCGGGGGAGACGTCGGAAAAACCGGCGTCTGCCTTCGCCGCGAAAGCGGAGGAGAGGAAAAGACAAATGGTAATATTAAGAGATAAAAATACAGATAGGATTCGCTTCATAGCTTATTCTTCCTCCCTTATCCCGAATTGGATGCGGTAGATCTTGCCGTCCTTCTCCACAAACCCCCGGCCGTCTGGGCCGAGCTGGCCGCAGTCGTCAAACCAGCCGCTGGCGGGGGAGCCGTCGGGCCGCTGGTAGTACCGCTGGCCGGAAACCCAGCTGTTGGGGGCGGTCAAACCACCCCAGGGCTCCGGGACGGGCAGATCCACCGCCGCCAGGGCCGGATCCTCCCGATCCGTCTGGGACAGAACCTGCCCCTGGCTATCCAGCAAAAAGGCCCGGTAGTCCTCATTGGATCCGCTGCTGGCCCCAAAGCCCTCTGCCCGGGGCCAGACCGATTCAAACTCTCCCGGCGGCACGATCCACCGCCCGGTCTCGTCCAGAACTCCTGTGGTATATTGGTAATTGGGTTCCTCCCGCCGGAAATAGGCCATCAGGTAGGGCCCCTGCCGTTCCAGAGAGGAAAGCTCCATTCCCTCCGCCGTCCAGGGCAGCAGCTCCCCCTCCAGGGTCAGCAGCCCCAGGGGCTCATAGGGATCCTCCTCTGTGGATCGGTAGATGGGGCAGAGGGGGAAGGTGGTGGAACTTATGAAATGGAGGATGTGTCCCTCCGCCAGATAGGTAAGGGTGTAACTTTCCGGGCCGACAACGGGCATGGGCTTGGGGGGCTCTTTGAGCCGCTGGCCCTCCTCCAGCACCCGGGCCACCATGACGGCGGCCTCCGCCCGGGTCAACTCCCCGCCGCCGGAGAAGGTGCCGTAGTCGTCGGTGCCCCCTAAAATGCCCGCCTCATAGAGGCGGAAAACCTCCGGGGCGTACTCCCGGCTCAGGTCGGGGATGGTCTCCACTTCAAACCGCTGGGGCAGATCCACCACGGCGTCCAGCTGGTTGGCAAAGGTGTGGCGGATGGCAGTGTGGGACTGGGGATACAAGGAAAAAAGCTCCTCCCATCCCCGCTGCCGGACGGTGTAGGCCAGATCCCGCCACCACTTGTCCCCGGCGGGGATCTCCTGGGCATCGATAAGAATATCGGTGACCTGGGGGTCGTCGGGCCGGAAGGTGAAGTAATAGGTCTGGTAGGCGATCTGCCGGGTCATGACCACGGTACCGTGGTAGGTTTGTCCTTCCAGGGTCACCGTGGCTCCGCAATCCCCAAAGCCGTGATAGTTGTGGAACTGGTTCAGCATCTCCATGTCCTTGGGCCTGACAAAGATATACCGCTCCTCCCCGCCGGTCAGGGAGGTATAGCCCCACACGTTGGAGTCCCCGGCAAAGCCCTCGTGGTGGAGCTGACCGTCGTCGGTGTCGATGGTCATGTAGCTCCAATCCTCCGGGGCCTTCAGCAGGGAGCCGTCCCCGCCGTGAGCCTTGTCATAGAGGCGATAGGCCAGCATAACGCACTCGGGGTAGGTAAGGGTAGCCTCCTGGGAAAAGGTATCCTCCCCGGTGCCCACCATGATGCCCTCCCGGGCGCAGGTAGCCACCCCCTGGGCAAACCAGCTGTCCGGGGGCACATCGGAGAAGGAGACCGCCTCCGGAAGGGGAGCGTGGGTCACGCTGAGTTCCCCGGTGGCGGTGTCCACCCGGTAGGTGTAGGCGCCGGAGTCGTGGAGCAAGTCTCCGTTGGCGTTGAAAAGGGGCTCGTCAAAGGCGTACACATAGGTCAGCACCGAGCCGTCCTCATTGAGGGAAAGCCGGTCGGGAGCCCGGTGAGTGGGATATTGAGAAGCATATTCCCCCTCTACCGCTGCGGTGCTGGGCAGCAGCAGGCGCTGGGTCTGGGGCTTTCCCGGGATCTCCTCCCAGAAGACCAGTTCCAGCACGTAATCCCGAACCTGATCCGTCTCCGGCAGGTCCATCAGGTCGGACCACATCAGGAGCACCGTGCAGGGGGGAGCCTCCAGCTGCTGCTCCACCGTGTACCCCCAGGTGCGGCTGTCCACCAGCTCCTCATGGGAGGGGGGCACGTGGGCCATGGTCACCTCCCCGGTGGAGAGATGGACAGAGTAGATGTCCTCGCCAAGGCCCGGGGTATGGTAGGAGTAGCGCAAGTAACTCTCGTCCTCGCTCAGCCCCATGAGGGTGGGAGCCAGGGTGGTGCCCCAAAGCTCGATGTCGGGGCGCAGCGGAAGGACAATCTGCGCGCCCTCCCCCAGGGGCGAGCCGGCCTTATAGACCACCGTCAGATAGTGATAGGCGCTATGGGGCGTTCCGATGGCGCGATAGAGGAATATGGAGCAAAGGTCGGTGTCCAGAAAGGTCTCCACGGCGTAATGTCCGGTATCCCGGATCAGGGCCACCGCCTCTTCATAGGTCTGGGCAGTCCCTTCCTCCACCGCAAAGGCGGGGAGGGGGAGGGCCAGACACAGGGCCAACAGGGCGGACAAAACCAGCTTTTTCATAGGCGCTCCTTTCTTGTGGGGCGCGGCAAGGCGGCGAGATCCGCGTTTACGCCTTGGGCGTCAGCGCCTTGGTGCCGCCCATATAGGGCCATAGCACTTCGGGGATCTTTACGCTACCGTCGGCCTGGAGGTTATTTTCCAGCAGGGCGATGAGCATCCGGGGAGGGGCCACACAGGTGTTGTTCAGGGTGTGGCAGAGCTGAATCTTGCCCTCCTCGTCCTTGTAGCGGATTTTCAGCCTTCTCGCCTGGGCGTCACCCAGGTTGGAGCAGGAGCAGACCTCAAAATACTTCTGCTGCCGGGGGCTCCAGGCCTCGATGTCGCAGGACTTCACCTTCAGGTCGGCCAGGTCGCCGGAGCAGCACTCCAGCTGGCGCACAGGGATATCGAAGTTCCGGAACAGCTCTACCGAGTACCGCCAGAGCTTCTCGTACCAATCCTTACTCTCCTCAGGTTTGCAGACCACGATCATCTCCTGCTTCTCAAACTGGTGGATGCGGTAGACCCCCCGCTCCTCCAGTCCGTGGGAGCCCTTCTCCTTCCGGAAGCAGGGGGAGTAGGAGGTGAGGGTCTGGGGCAGCTTGGCCTCGGGAACGATCTGGTCGATAAACCGGCCGATCATGGAGTGCTCACTGGTGCCGATGAGGTAGAGATCCTCCCCCTCGATCTTGTACATCATAGCATCCATGTCGGTCTGGCTCATAACGCCCTCCACCACGTTGCCATGGATCATGAAGGGGGGGATGCAGTAGGTAAAGCCCTTGGAGATCATAAAGTCCCGGCCATAGGCCAGCACTGCCTCGTGGAGCCGGGCAATGTCCCCCAGCAGATAGTAAAAGCCGCTGCCGGACACCCGTCCCGCTGCATCCAGGTCGATGCCGTCGAAGCTCTCCATGATCTCGGTGTGGTAGGGGATGGGGAAATCAGGGATCTTGGCTTCTCCGAACCGTTCCACCTCTACGTTAGCGGAATCGTCGGGGCCGATGGGCACGCTGGGGTCGATAATGTTGGGGATGACCAGCATAATCTTCCGGATCTTTTCGGCCAGCTCAACTTCCTTCTCCTCCAGGGCGGCCAAAGTATCGGCGTCCGCCTTCACTTCGGCCTTGAGCTGCTCGGCCTCCGCCAGCTTAGAGGGATCCTTCTTGGCCTGACCCATAAGCACACCAACCTGTTTGCTCTTGGCATTCCGGGCGGTGCGCAGATCCTGGGCGGCCTGGATGGTCTCCCGGTTTTCCTTGTCCAGGGCGATGACCTCGTCCACCAAAGGCAATTTGGCCTCCTGGAACTTCTTTTTGATATTCTCTTTGACGACTTCAGGATTGTCCCGAACAAACTTAATGTCCAGCATAATGATTCACCTCATAAAAGATAAAATGGGAGTTCCCCACAAAAGCGGTTATCAGCTATTGTGGGGAAAAAAGGAACTTGCGAATATGGAGTGGGTTTTTAAAATGTTTCACGTGAAACATTTTAAAAGCGGGGCTTAATATAGAGCGTTGTAAATCTCCGCATACCGATTCGCAGGGGAGAACCGGTCGGTGCCGGTGGTGTTCTCGGTGGGCAGAGCCTCCCGCAGGCCCAGGGGCTCAAACTGCTCGATAAGATTTCGCGTCGTAGTATAGCGACCCCGGGCGTAGGCCTCATTGATCTGCCAAAACCACTGCATGGCCTCCACCGCCTTGCCCAGCTGAACGGCCTGGTCGCCGGAGGCCTGGGCCTGGCTCTGAAGGGTTTGGTTTTGCTCCTCCAGCTCAGCCACCTGATCCTGAAGTTCCTGGTTTTGGTTGCCCAGAAGCTCGTTGTCATTCATCAAATTTTGAATGGACTGCAAAGCGGAGGCGGATTTTTGCTGGGCGTCGTCAGCCGCCTCGGAATTGGCCCGCTGCTGCTGGAAATAGGCAAACAGCAGCAGCAGAAACGCCACCGCAAAAAGGATCAGCAGATAGCCCATAACCGGCGTGCGGCGCTGAGGGCGGGGACGCTGGGCCTGCCGCCGGCCCCCTGAATTTTGCTGTGTCAAGCCTTAGAGCCTCCCTTCGGGGAACTCTTTACCTGTTCCAGCAGATCCAACAGGGCGTTGAGGTCGTCGTCATCATAGTATTCCAGTTCCACCCGTCCCTTTTTGGAGCCCTTGATGATGGAGACCTTCCGGCCAAACCGCTCGGACAGCTCCTTGGCAGCGACGTCCCGGTAGATGCGGAAGGGATCAGCCTCCGGCTTGGGAGGGATGGCGTCCTCCTGCTGGGCCATCCGCTTGGCCAGTTGTTCGGTCTGCCGAACGGACAGACCGTCATCAATGACCCGCTGGGCCAGGTTCCGCTGTACAGAGCGGTTGGGTGCGGACAGAATGGCCCGGGCATGTCCGGCGGACAAGCTGCCCTCCTCCAAAAGTTGCTGTACCGGGTCAGGCAGCTCCAAAAGCCGGGTGGCATTGGCCACCGCCGAGCGGGACTTGCCCACCCGAAGGGAGACCTCCTCCTGGGTTAGACCGTAATCCTCGATCAAAACCTTATAGCCGTTGGCCTCCTCAATGGGATTCAGATCCTCCCGCTGGAGGTTTTCAATGAGTCCCAGCTCCATGACCTTCCGGTCATCAGCCTCAATGACCACAGCGGGGACTTCCTTCAATCCTGCCAGCTTTGCCGCCCGCCACCGCCGCTCACCGGCGATGATCTGATAGTAGCCGGATCCCAACCGCCGAACGGTAAGGGGCTGGATGATGCCGTGGGTACGGACAGAATCAGCCAGATCTGCCAGCGCCGCCTCGTCAAACCGCTTCCGGGGCTGGTTCAATCCCGGCTGAACCTGTGAGATCGGCAGGGAAAAGGAGCCCTGCCCCTCCTGCTGGGTCTGAAGAACGGCGTCCCCCAAAAGGGCGCCCAGGCCCTTGCCCAAGCCACGTTCCTTTGCCATATGATCATTCCTTTCTAATATATGTGGTAAAAACAGGGCTGCAACGCAGCAAAACCGCTCCCGCACAGAGAACGAATCTGCAGCCCACGAAGTTATGTATTGCCGTTTCCGGCGATGATCTCATCCGCCAGGTTTCGATAAGCCTCGGTTCCCCGGGAATAGGGATCGTAGGCGTCGATGGGCTTGCCGTGGCTGGGAGCCTCAGACAGACGAACCGTCCGGGGGATCACCGTGGCGTAGACCTGACCGGGGAAGTGACGCTTGACCTCCTCGGCCACCTGCATGCTTAGGTTGGTGCGGCTGTCGTACATGGTAAGCAAGACACCTTCCATAGAGATCTCCGGGTTCAAAGACCGCTTTACGATCCGCACTGTGCTCAACAGATCGCTGAGCCCCTCCAGGGCATAGTATTCACACTGTACCGGAACCAATACCGAATGGGCCGCACACAGACCGTTCAGCGTCAGCAGTTCCAGGGAAGGGGGGCAGTCGATGAGGATATAGTCGTAATCTCCGGACACACTCTCCAACGCCTTTTGCAGCAGATGCTCCCGGTCAGCAATCCCGATCATCTCAATACCGGCGCCCGCCAAAGACTTGTTCACCGGAATCACATCGCAAAAAGGAGTTTTCACAATGCTTTTCCGGCACTCCACTCCCTCGATCAGCACCTCATAAATGCTGGGGGTAGCGGTGGTTTTATCCACGCCAAGGCCGGAAGTGGCGTTGGCCTGGGGGTCAAAATCACAGAGCAGAACCCGCTTTCCTTTGGCGCGCAAGGCAGAAGCCAGGTTGACGCAGGTGGTGGTTTTCCCCACGCCGCCCTTCTGATTGACGATGGCGATCCGTTTTGCCATGGCCGCACATCCTTTCTTTCTGGTAATTTTGGGTCGTGAGATCTATTATACCCAGAATAGAGACGGTTTTCAATAGATAGAAAAGAAAAACCCCAAATGTTTCACGTGAAACATTTGGGGTGTGAGGGGGGAATTGTTTCACGTGAAACAATTTCAAACAAGATCACCGGGGAATACGGATGGTGAGCAGGATGGCTTCCGGGGTATCCTGCCGGTTACAGTCGGCCTGTACCCCAGCGCTCTGCATGAGGGACAGCCCCCGGTTCACCGTATTCAGAAAAAAGCGGACGTCCTTCAGCAAAAAGGTGGGCTTGGCCCGCCTGGGTGCAGGATGAAGGATGGCCTCTACATGTTCCTCGGTTTTGGCTACGGTCAAATCGTGCTCCACAATATACTGAACAGCGGCTTCCTGTTCCGTGGCGGGAAGCCGCAAAAGAGCCCGGGCGTGCCGCTCGGTAAGTCCGTTCTGCCGCAAGAGGGTCAGTGCGCCGGGGGATAGCTTCAAAAGCCGCAGCTTGTTGGCGACCGAGGACTGAGACTTTCCCAGCTGCTTGGCCAGGGCTTCCTGAGAGAGCCCGGTGGATTCCAGCAGCAGTTGAATGGCCATGGCCTCCTCCCAGAAGTCCAGATCCCGCCGCTGTACATTTTCGATCAAGGCCAGCAGGGAGGACTGGGCCTCATCCGCCGAAACCACCAGGCAAGGAACCTCATGAAGTCCCGCCAGCTTCGCCGCCCGAAGCCGCCGCTCCCCTGAGATCAGCTCATAGCCCGAGGAGATCCGTCGAACCGACAAGGGCTGAAGGATCCCGTGGGCAGCGATGCTCTCGGCCAACTCAGAGAGTCCCTGGGAGGAAAAGAGCTTTCTCGGCTGCGCCGGATTGGGTGTGATTTGGTCAATGGGCAGGAACAGAACCCTGGTGCTTTCAAAAAGCCCCTTTTTACGGAGAAATGGCATAAAAATCCCTTCTTTCCCAATGGTTTCATCTGGATATCCAGATTTTACCATTTCTTGATAGGGAAAGAAGGGGAACAAAGTCGAAGGGGAAATATTTCCTCAAAGAGTTAAGATCCTGCTCCAAGGTGTCAAAATCCGGGGTGGAGAAGGACTCCCCCCGGAGTGATATCCAAACCGTCGGGGAAATTTGTAAGCCCTGAGGGAAAAAGGATCGCAAAAGCGGCCTATCCTTTTGGATAGACCGCTTTTTTGAAGGACTGCTGTCCCAAATGGAACCATTCTCCCCAATTCAGGCCCGCAAAAAGCCCTTTCCGAAAATCTCGCTGGAGTTGGTAATTAGCATAAAGGCGTGGGGATCGGTCTGTTTCAAATAGTTGCGCAGAAGAACTGCCTGATGCCGGGAAAGGGCGGTGAGGATAATATACTGCTCCTGCCCGGTGTAAGCGCCCTGCCCCTTCCAAACGGTGGCGCCCCGGTGGAGGTCCTCGTTGATAAAGTGGCAGACAGGTTTGGGATCATGGGTTACCACAGTAAAAGACTTGCGGCGGTTCAAAGACTCAATGACGGTGTCTACCATCACCGACTTTAAAGCCAGACCCAGCAGAGAGAACAGTCCCGTCTCAATGTCAAAAATAAACAGGGCAGCGGCGGCGATGAGCACGTCGGAAACCAGCAAAGCCCGCCCCACATCCAGCCCAGTGTACTTTTTCAGGATCATGGCCATAATGTCGGTTCCGCCGGTGGAGGAGCCCAGGTTAAAGAGGATGGCCGCCCCCAAAGCGGGCAGGATCACAGCGAAAAAGAGCTCCAGCATCTTCTGGTTCGTAAGGGGGGAGGACAGGGGGCAAAAATGCTCCAAAAGCTGTACCAGAACCGAATAAAACAGGGAGGCATAGACCGTCCGGAAACCAAAGCCCTTATCCAGAAAGAAAAAGCCCAGGATCAAGTAAAACACATTGATGACCGTGTTCAAAAATCCCGGAGTGACAATAGAGGCGGGGATCAACTGCCCCAGTAAGATGGACAGGCCCGACACCCCGCCCATGGAAAAGTGGTTGGGGAACTTGAAAAAGTAAACTCCCACAGCCACCAGCGCAGCGCCCAGAGACATCCAGGCCAAATCCTTGAGGGTGCGGGAAAGGGGTTGGGGTTGTTCTGTGTTTTCCATGGGTAATGGCCTCCTAATAAAAAAGGTGAAAGGGGAAAAGACCTGCTCAGCGCCCTGAAAGAACCTGCCAAACATTGTAATTGGGAACATCCGGGTAATCGGGAATGACCCCCAGCCGCCAGACCGAAACCCCGGTGATGCCAAACATCCGGGCCAGCTGGAGCTTGTCCGCCACACTCTGGGCGTCCTCGTACCAGAGTTTATAGTATTGCCCATCTGCGGTGTAATTTAAATAAGGGTTGCGGCTGAGTGCATCCCAGCTCCGAACAGAATCCTCCTGCACAAGCCGTTGGGCGATGGTAGCCGAGGCGGGGTGGTAAAAGGTGTCCTCCAAAAGAAGTCCGTTTTCATCCACATGGAACCCGGTGGTGTTGAAAGAGATGGCCAAGGCCAGCTTTCCCTTGTCCTGCACCCCGGTTTCCGGGTCGGACACATGCTGTAACGCGGTGCAGACCTGGTCAAAAGGCGTCACAGGGCAATAGGTGTTGTCTGTTCTCAAATAATAGTCGGGGATAGAAGCCCACTGATAATCATGGGCCATAAGAATCACCTTGTCGCAGATCTCCCCCAAAGCCCGGTAATCAAAGCCGCCGAACCAGGTGTCGGGCTGAACACAGACATAAAGGGTCTGGTCGGCGGGCAGAGCGGCGCGCAAAGCCGCCATAAAGGAGGAAAAATCAGCCCGGTGCTCGCTGCGCAACCCCTCAAAGTCGATAGTCAGCCCCCCGTAAGGCCGCGCGGCATCCACCAGACGCCCGACTGCCTGGGCCTGAAGGGAGGCGACAGTCACTGCGGAAAAGGTGGAGGCCGAAGCAAAAACCGTCAGATTGCAGGGGATAGAGCGCTCTGCCAGGTAGTCGGTAACCAGCGCAGACTGCTCCGGTTGAACCCAATCATTGCCTCCGGCGGAGGTGGAGTTCACCCAAGGGCTTCCTTCGGTTACCTCCAGTCGGGCCCAGCCCACGCTGACCGCGTTCATGGCGTCAGTATAACCCAGCTGGGAGTATGAGTTGATGGCGTAAAATCCGTGAAGCCAGTCGGTCTGAGAAAAATACCGCTCATAGCAGCGCACCAGCATGGCCGCTGCCTGCTCCCGGGAAGCGGAAAAGGTGGGCAAAAACTTCAACTGCCCCAACTCATCCACACCGGTAATGATGCCAAAGGAGTAGGCCAAAGCGACATACCCCTTGTCCTGCGTCACATCGTCAAAGGGCAGCTCGGCCTGGGCCAAAGACTGGGCCAGCCGATCATATCCCAGCCCCTGAACCAGCATTTGGGCCATTTCCATGCGGGAAATATAATCATCGGGGCGAAAAAGGCCGCCGTTGTCCTCAATGCCGTGCTGGGCGGCGGCGGCGATGTAAGGAAGAGCCCAGTGATCCTCGCAATCCCGGTGAATGGCCGGGGGATTTTGACTGACCGGCCAGGAAAACATCCGGCACAAAACGGTGACAAACTGGGCCCGGGTCATATTTTCCCCCACTCCGAAGCGTCCGTCCGGATAGCCCTCCATCAGCCCGTAAGCCGCCGCCTTTTCAATGACCTCTGCGGCCCAGGAAGCGTCGGCGTCTGAATAAGCCCGGGCGGTGGGAACCAGGGGGGAGCCGGTCAGGATTAAGGCCGCCGTCAAAAAAGCGGAAGCCAGAGTTCGCTTAAAAGCAGACATGAGAACTCCTTTCCAGAGAAGAAATCCATACTCGTGCTCAATTATATCAGGTTTCTTCGGCGGAGGCAACGAAAAGCGTCGGGGATTGCTTTTTTTGTGGTTTTTTTGTACAATAGGAAAAACCGAAGGAGGGTATTTTCATGAAAGCATTAGAGGATCGGATCCGAACCGACGGTCGGATCCGGGAAAAGGGGACTGTGCTGAAGATCGACAGCTTTCTCAACCACCTGATCGATATCCGCCTGAGCAACGAGATGGGCAAGGAGTTCTTCCGCCTGTTTGGAGATCAGGGCGTGACCAAAATTTTGACCATCGAGGCCTCGGGTATCGGCATTGCCTGTTTGACTGCCCAGTACTTTGACGTACCGGCTCTCTTTGCCAAAAAGAGCAAGACTACAAACATAGACTCCGACGTATACTCTGCCCAGGTCATGTCCTACACCCATGGCCAGGTTTACGGCATTATGGTGGAAAAGGAGTTCCTGACTGCCCAGGACCGGGTGCTCATTATCGACGACTTCCTGGCCAACGGCGCCGCGCTGGATGGGCTGATGGAGCTGGTGAACCAGGCCGGCGCCACCCTGGTGGGTGCGGGGGTGTGCGTAGAAAAGGCGTTTCAGCCCGGCGGAGCCCGCATCAGGGCCTCCGGCGTCCGGGTGGAGGCCCTGGCCCGGATCAAGAGCATGAACGAGGACGGGATCGAATTTTGCTAAGCCCTCAACAACAGGAAAAGGGGAGTGCCCGGCGACAAACTGCCGGGCACTCCTTTTTGTAATAATAGGACGAAATATTACTCAAAGAAAAAATCAAAGGTATCCCAAATGCTCCGCCAAGATCTTCAACCCGATGCCCACCAGAACAACGCCCCCCAGCAGGGTGGCTCGCTGCTGGAAAAGCTGCCCCAGCCGATGTCCCAAAAGCCCGCCCAGCATAGCCAGAACGAAGGCCACCGCCCCAATGATGGCGGCAGAGAGAAAAATGTTTATGTCCGTCATAAACGCCATGGTGATTCCCACCGCCAAGGCGTCGATACTTGTAGCCAGGGCCAAAAGGAAAAGCCGCCGAACCGACAGGTCAGTCACCGCCGCGTCCCCGCTGCCGGAAAGGGCTTCCCGGATCATGCTCCCTCCAATAAGAGCCAGCAGTCCAAAGGCGATCCAGTGATCCACAGCCTCTATGTAGGTCTTAACGCTGGAGCCCAAAAACCAGCCGATCAAGGGCATGGTAAACTGGAAAAACCCGCACCAGGCGCCGATGCGGGCGGCCTGCCGGGGCCCAAAGCCGGGGATAGCCACCCCGGTGGAGATTGAAACGGCGAAGGCATCCATAGCCAGACTTAGAGCGATGAGAAAAATTTGGAGCAAGGGCGATCCCTCCCTGTTGGATAAAAGCGCAGTTTGCACCCTTTGACACGGCTGCACCTGAGTGTTGAGGATAGTGTAGCATATTTCTAAAAAGGAGGCAATAGAAGGGGGAAAAGGTCTGTTTCTCCCTCCCAAAAAGGATCGGGCCCAAGTATACTGCCGATACAAACAGAAAAGGTCAAACGCCTGCTCCCGGCGTTTGACCCCGTCTGTAAGGAAAGAGGATAAAATGAAATGAAAAAGAAACTGTCTCTTGCAAGTGTTATGATATCGGAGATTTGTAAACGATTGAAGCAAAAACTGTTACAGAAAAATTAAATCCAAAAAATTTTCTGTCGCATTTCTGTAAAATTTAAATGGGCACAAAAAAACAGCGGTATTTCACGCTGTTTTTTTGCAAAAGGATTTGGAGGATAGAATGAAAAGAAGATGTTTTCTTGCACGATCCCTATCATAGAGAAAGATTGTTAAAAAGAAAACCAAAAATCGTTACAAAAATGTTAAATCTCTGACGAGGGTCCCTCTTTTTGCCTGGTGGAGGAGAAAAAGTCACTTAGGAGCCGACCGCACTCTTCCTCCAGAGGCCCCCGGAAGATCCGGGGACGGTGGCCAAAGCGTTCCTCAAACAGATTCAGCACCGACCCGCAGGCGCCCATAGAGGCGTCTTTCGCGGCGTAGTGGATCTCGGGGATCCGGGCGTTTAAAATGGCCCCGGCGCACATGGGACAGGGCTCCAGAGTGACATAGAGCTTGGCCTGGTGAAGCCGCCAGCCCCCAACACTCTGGCAGGCCTGACGGATGGCGGCGATCTCCGCGTGGCCAAGGGCGTCGCCGTCCCTCTCCCGCCGGTTGCGCCCCTGGCCCACAATGCGTCCGTCGGACCAGACGATCACACAGCCCACAGGAACCTCGCCGTCCGCCCGGGCCTCTTTGGCCAGCTCCAAAGCCCGGGACATATAATCATGATCGGTCATAGCGTATACTCCTTTCAGAGAGAAGCCGAGGGAGGAGAGCGGGGCCTGCCGGTGCGCCCTCGGAGTGAAGGGATATTTCCAAACCCTCCTACGGCTGAACGGGCGAAGGCTCCTCCGTCTTTGAGTAGTCCTCCACCATCACCCTGGCAAACTTCAGGGGATCTTCCCCCTTTTTCAGCCGCAGCGTCAGGGCAGGCCGTTCCCCCGCGGAGAAAAGCAGCCGCCCCTTCCAACGATCCTGGGCGCAGAGGGTGGACACTCGCCGCAGATCAAAGGACTGCAGGGCAAAGACCAGGTTGTTTCCCTTCTGGGTCATCTCGTTGATGCCGCATCGGGCGGCCTCAGACCGGAGAAGCGCCACCGCAATCAGGTTGTTCACCTGCCGGGGCGGGTCGCCGTAGCGGTCGATGAGTTCGTCGGTGAGGTCGTCGGCGTCATTTTCGCTGCGGATCAGGGCGATGCGCCGGTAGAGATCCATCCGCTGCTCGGCCGAGGGCACGTACCGGTCGGGGATGGAGGCGGTGATGGTCAAATCGGCGGAACACTCGGCGGGAATCTCGGCGGTCTCGCCCCGTTCGGTGAGGACGGCCTCCTCCAAGAGCTTCAAATACATATCATAGCCTACGCTCATAAGGAAGCCGGACTGTTCTGGCCCCAGCACGTTGCCCGCCCCCCGGATCTCCAGATCCCGCATGGCGATCTTAAAGCCCGAGCCGAACTCGGCAAACTCCCGGATGGCGCCCAGCCGTTTGGAGGCCACGTCAGAGAGCACCTTGCCCCGGCGGAAGGTGAGGTAGGCGAAGGCCCGGCGGCTGGAGCGGCCCACCCGTCCCCGGATCTGATGGAGCTGGGCCAGCCCCATCTTGTCCGCATCCTCAATGATAAGGGTGTTTACGTTGGCGATGTCGATGCCTGTTTCGATGATGGTGGTGCACACCAGCACGTCCACCTCCCCCTCGGACATGCGGGTCATTACGTCATTGAGTTCTTCCTGGGTCATCTTGCCATGGGCGATGGCCACCGAAGCATCCTCTCCCAGCATCTCCTGGATGCGCTTGGCGGTGCGGGCAATGGTCTCCACCCGGTTGTGCAGGTAATAGACCTGGCCGCCCCGCTCAATCTCCCGGCGCATGGCGTCGCCCAGCACCGACCAGTCGTGCTCCATGACATAGGTTTGAACAGGCTGCCGATCCAGGGGGGGTTCCTCCAGGGTGGACATATCCCGAATGCCTGATAGGGCCATGTTCAGCGTTCGGGGAATCGGGGTGGCCGATAGGGTCAGCACATCCACCTGCCGGGCCAGTTCCTTCAGCTTTTCCTTGTGGGTAACGCCGAAGCGCTGCTCCTCATCCACCACCAAAAGCCCCAGGTTTTTGAACTTGACGTCCTTCTGCAGCAGTCGGTGGGTGCCGATGAGCAGGTCTACACCCCCGTCAGACACCTTCTGGAGCGTCTGCTTCATCTGGGCTGGGGTTCGGAACCGGGAGATGACCTCCACATCCACGGGATATTTGGCAAAGCGGTGCTTTGCGGTGAGGTAGTGCTGCCGGGCCAGAACGGTGGTGGGCACCAGAATGGCGGCCTGCTTGCCGTCCAATACGCACTTCATAATGGCTCGGAAGGCCACCTCGGTCTTGCCGTAGCCTACGTCGCCGCAGAGAAGACGATCCATGGGTTTATTGGCCTCCATGTCCCGCTTGATCTCGGCGATGCAGCGCAGCTGATCCTCGGTTTCGGTGTACTCGAACTCCTCCTCAAACTCTTTCTGCCAGGGAGAGTCGGGGGAGAAGGCGAAGCCTGGCTGCCGCTGGCGCTGGGCATAGAGCTCTATGAGACCCTTGGCCAGATCCTGAACCGCCTTCTTTGCCCGGGCCTTTTGCCGCTCCCAGTCTCCGCCGCCCAGCCGGGAGAGCTTTTTGGTCTCATTGGCGTCCTCGCCGCCGCCGATATACTTGCTTACCATGTCCAGTTGGGTGGCGGGAACATACAGCACGTCGGCTCCGGCGTAAGCGATCTTTACATAGTCTTTGTCCACTCCGTCCACCGGCAGCTTTACCATGCCCTGGTACCGGCCGATGCCGTATTGCCGGTGAACCACAAGATCCCCGATGGACAGATCGGCGTAGGAGTTCAGCTTCTCCCGGTTGGTGGGGGCTTTGGCCCGCTTTTTCTTCACCGGGGCGGTCTGGCCCTCGGTGAGGATGGCCAGCTTGATGGTGGGGAACTCCATGCCGGAGGACAGGCCGCCGCAGCAGATCACCGCCTGACCCGGGGCGGGCAGGGAGTGGAGCTGGAAGTCCACCGCCGCCTTGATTTTCTGTTCCCGCAAAAGAGCCTGGAGATTCAGGCACCGCTGCTCCGTTCCCGCCAAAACCACGGCGGAGAACCCGGCGGTGAGATAATGAGACAGGTCGGAGACCGCGGTCTCTAAGCTGACGCCGTAAGAGGACAGCTGCTTGGCTGTCACCGTCAGCAGCTGCCGGGGCCGCTGGGGATACTGGGAGGAGGAGAAGGAGTCCAGATAGGCCACCGGCCAGTTGTCTAAGGTTGTCGTCAGCTCCTCCGGAGTCAGGCAGAACCGGCCCAGCTCGGCCAAAAGAAGGCCGCTTTCAGCCAGGGCGGTCACATCCTCGTTGCTTTGCCACAGGTGGTTTTTGCACCGCTCCATGAACCGGGGGACGTCACTGATCAGAACGGTGGTATCGGGGGGGAGATAGTCGACGGCTGTAGCCATCTGGGGATAGATAAGGGCCAGATACCGGTCAATGGCAGGGAATGACATGCCGTTTTCCAGCAGCTCCTTGTCCTGGTGGAGGGTGACCAGAAGCTGGTCAGAAGCTCCCTTTTTGACGGCGGCGGCCAGACGCTGATCCAGGGCCTTGGCAAGGCCGGGGATCCCGCCGGGAGTAAACTGGGGCAGCACCTCGGCGGCGGGAAAGATCCGGGCCTCGTGGAGCTGCTCGGTTCTGCGCTGGGTGGAGGGGTCAAAAAGCCCCATGGAGTCCACATCGTCTCCAAAAAACTCCATACGGACGGGGAGGGGATGGGCGGGAGAGAAAAAATCCAGAATCCCGCCGCGAAGGGCAAACTGCCCCGGGCCCTCCACCTGGTCGCAGCGGGTGTAGCCCGCAGCGGAAAGGGCTTCGGCCAGCTCATTCAGGTCATACTGCCGGCCCATGTGAAGGGTTCGGCTGGCCTGGGTCAGCAGCTGCCGGGGCATGGTTCGCTGCAAAAGGGCCTCTGCGGGGGCCACCAGGAAGGAAACCGCCCCTTGGCTGAGGGCCCAGAGGGTCTGGAGCCGCCGGTGCTCCCACTGGCGGGAGACCACAGCGGCGTTGTGAAAGGTAAATTCCCGGCTGGGAAGGGTCAGGGCATCCTCCCCGGTCAGGGATTTGAGATCGGCGGCCATGCGTTGGCACTCGGCGTCGTCGGCACAGAAAAGGGCCACCGGCCGGCCGGTCTGCTGCCAAAGGGCGGCGGCAAAATAGGCCCGGTGAACAGGAGAAAGACCGGAGAGAGCCGCCGGGGACAGGCCGTTGTCCAGGGCGGAGAGAAGCTGATGAAATTCAGGCAGAGCAGGCAGGGCGGAGAGAAGCTGCTTCATAAAAACCTCCGGGAGTGAAAATGGTTTTGCCAGGGCAGGCCGGGAGCCTGCTTTTTTTCGGAGAGACGCCGAAAGCCCCCGTCCCGAGGGGGGAGGGGGTGTCAATGGAGTTTTAGTATATACCATTGGGGCGGCGGGGTCAAGGGAGGAGAGAAAAACCCAGGGGCAAAGGCCTGGGTCAAGAGGGAAAGTGGGCGTTCAGCAGCTCCTGGGCCTGGGTACGGACATAGAGCTTATTGCCGTGGGCAAGGATGTATTCTAGATGCTCCCGGGCTTCGGGAAGGCGGCCCTCCAGCAGACAGAGCTGGGCCAAGGTGTGCAAACGGTAGAGCTTGGAGTACTCTCCCTCAGACCGCTCCAGCAGGGCCAGCAGGGGTTCCTCCACGCCCTGGGTCTCTCCCCGGAGCAGGGAGAGCTCCAGGTGAGAGTGAAGCTGACAGTCCCGAAGCTGGGCGCCCGGCTTCGGGCGGGGCGGATCCAGACGGGAAAGGAGCTGTGCCTGGCTTAAGGCCTCCTCTGCCTCAGGTATCTGCTCCAAGCCAATAAAAAAAGCGGCCAAGTTGGTGTAATAAAAGATGCGGGTGAGAGCGGTCATGGTTTGGGGTTCCAGGGATTGCTGGATCTCCAGAGCTTGGGCGGTGCGGCCCAGGGCATTGAGGGCGGCGGCCTGATCCATGCGGTAGGCAGCCAGGACGTTTTGGCGGCCCCGGGGACGCTTGCTCCAGTAGGCGATTTCCTCCTCCGCCCAGGCCAGCAAGGGTTCGGGATCGCAGCCCTGATTGAGAGAGTTGAGGGCCCGGAGGGTGCGGCGGCGGGAGGCAAAAATAAAAGCAAGGGCACCCACAGTGACCCAGAAAATATAGGGGGCCATGAGCCACCAAAAGGGAATCGGCCGATGGTGGAAAAGAGAAAGGAGCTTCGGGATAAAGACTGTCGCAAAACCCAGAGCATACCAGGCGTAGAGAACTCCGTTCCGATGGGCCCAGAACCAGCGGTTCATGAAAAACGACCTCCTTGCAAAAGAAAAGAAACTCTCCTAATTAAACTTGCTCATGGCGGCCTGGGGGCCTTCTTTAATGTAGGTTTCCACGGCCTGGGCAGCGCGCTGAATGGCGGAGTCCACCAGCTTGCGGTCTTCCCCCTGGGGCTTGCCTAAGACCCAGTCGGCCATATCATAGTCGGGATGGGGCTTTCCACCGACCCCGATGCGGATCCGGGGAAACTGGTCGGAGTGGAGGTGGGCGATGATATTCTTCAGGCCGTTATGTCCACCGGCGGAACCGTTCTGACGGATGCGCAGCTTGCCGGGGGGGAGGGCTACCTCGTCAGAGAGGACGATGATATGCTCCGGGGGAACCTTGAAGAAGGCGGCGGCCTGCTCCACCGCTTCGCCGGACAGGTTCATATAGGTGACAGGCTTCATGAGCAGCACCTTTTCGCCCCCCAGAAGGGCGGTGTTGGTGAGGGCTTTGTATTTTAGCCGCTGGACGGGGATGTCCAGCTTGTCGGCGAGTTGGTCGATGGCGTCGAAGCCAACATTATGGCGGGTGCGGTCATACCGATCCCCGATGTTGCCCAGACCGACCACCAGCCAGGTGACGGGGCCGGAGGGTTTGCGGGAAAAGAACATGGTGATACCTCCAAATATAGGGCGGCGGCCCTGACATTTTTGGGAAAGGGAAAGAGAAGGGCGGGGCAAATGCCCCGCCCCTGCTTTTCGGCGTTTTAGTTGAACAGGCGGGACACCGAGGCCTCCTGATAGATGCAGTCGATGGCTTCGGCAAAGAGATTGGCCACGGAGAGGTACTTGATCTTGTCGCTGCGCTCCGGGGCGGAGGGGATGGTATCCAGGAAAACCAGCTCCTTGATGGGGCTGGCGTTGATCCGGTCATAGGCGGGGCCGGAGAGGACGCCGTGGCTGGCGCAGGCGTATACATCGGTGGCGCCGCCAATATCCACCAGGGCTTGGGCCGCGCCGCACAGGGAGCCGGCGGTGTCTACCATGTCGTCGAAGAGGATGACCTGTTTGCCATGAACGTCACCGATAATATTCATGACCTCGGAGGAGTTGGCCTTCTGGCGGCGCTTGTCCACGATGGCCAGGGGCATGCCCAGCTTTTGGGCGAAGGCCCGGGCCCGGGCCACGCTGCCCACATCGGGGGAGACCACCACGGTGCGATCCTCCTGGCCGATAAACCGGTCATGGAAATAGTGGGCGAAGATGGGGCTGCCCAGAAGGTTGTCTACGGGAATGTCGAAGAAGCCCTGGATCTGGGAGGCGTGGAGATCCATGGTCAGCACCCGGTCGGCGCCGGCCTGGGTGATCAGATTGGCCACCAGCTTGGCGGAGATGGGATCCCGGGGCTTGGCCTTCCGATCCTGCCGGGCGTAGCCAAAATAGGGGATCACGGCGGTGATCCGGCCGGCGGAGGCCCGCTTCAGAGCGTCCATCATAATCAGGAGCTCCATGAGATTGTCGTTTACCGGGGAACAGGTAGACTGGATCACGAACACGTCGGAGCCGCGGACGGTTTCATAAATGGAGACAAAGTTCTCTCCATCGGAGAAACAGCCTGATTCCGCACTGCCCAGCTCGGTGTTCAGGCGGGAGCAAATGGCCTGGGCCAAAGGGCGGTTGGAGTTGCCGGAGAAAACCTTGATGTCCTTTCCGTGGGCGATCATACGCTACATCCTCTCATCTTATGTATTTTTTCTATCATCCATTCTTATTTGAATTCCCCTTCTGGGAAGCGTGACAAGGTTACTGTTCCCGGCGGCGCTTGGCCCAATCCGCTTTCACGGTCTGCCGGTCTCGGGCAATGGCCAGGGAGTCGGGAGGGACGTCCTGGGTAATAGTGCTGCCGGCGGCGGTGAAGGCCCCCTCGCCAATGGTGACGGGGGCGACCAGGTTGGTGTTGCAGCCGATGAAAGCATGGTCGCCGATGACGGTGCGGAATTTTTTCTTGCCGTCATAGTTGACGGTGACGGTGCCGCAGCCGAAGTTAATATGGGCGCCGGCGTCGGTATCCCCCACGTAGGTCAGGTGGTTGATCTTGGTGCCCTCGCCCACGGTGGAGTTTTTCAGCTCTACAAAGTCGCCGATCTTGGCCTTTTTCTTCAGAATGCAGTTGGGGCGGATGTAGGCAAAGGGGCCGATGACCACGCCGTCCTCCACCAGGGACTCGTTGAGCTGGGAGGAGTTGACGCTGACCTGATCGCCCAGGGTGCAGTCCCGGATCATGGTGTTGGGGCCCAGCTCGCAGTCCTTGCCGATGGAGGTGCGGCCCCGGAGAATAACGCCGGGGAGAAGGGTGGAGCCCGCCCCAACGGTGACGGCGGGGCCCACGTAAGTATGGTCGGCGTCGATGATGCGCACATGGCCGGCGAGCAGACGCTCCACGCTGAGCGTTCGGGCCAGAGGCTCCACGGTGGCGGAGCGGTAGGTGAGATCGTCCTTTAGAGGGAGAACCCGGCCCTGCCAAGGCTTGGCGTCGCCCAGGGCGGAGAGGGCCTGGTCAAAGCTGCGGCCGTCTTTCAAAGCGGCGGCCAGGGCGGAGCCCCGGAGGGTAAAGACGCTTTTGGGCGGTTCCTTGCTCGGCAGGGAGAAGGCGGCGCCCTGGGGGGCGAGCAGGACGGGGCGGGTGACCACAGTCACGCTGCCGGGAACCTGAGACAAAAACTCCGCCATGCGGGTGGGAGCCTCGGGGGAGCCGGCAACAACGAAGTCGGTGTCCGCGGGAAAGAAAGCTGCCGCAGATGCTTGGCGGTCGTTATCACAAACTACGAGGAAACGTTCCACGCCGGAATGACGGAGAGTTTCGGAAAGCCAGAGAATGGCAGGATCGAAAAGGATGTGGGAAAAAAACAGACGGGAGGGATCCGCGTCTTCGGTCAAAAACACAATGGCGCCCATGTCCATTGCAGTCACCCCAGTCTCGGCAAAAGCCGGAAAATTTTCTGATTATAAATATTATAGCAAAGATGGGCCGGAAATGCAAAGGAAATAGGGAAAAAATGAAAATAAAATGGCCGTCCGAGGGACGGCCATTTTTGTGGAACTGACAGAAAAGGGAGTTATGCGGACAAAATTGCCCGGAGCTTCAGCCGTTTCCAGAGCTGGATCACCTCGATGGTGGCGCAGATCTTGTCGGCAAAGCTTACCGCCCAGGCCTCCCGGGAGCGGGGCAGGTGGACGGCCAGGGGCCACATATGGGCCTGGATGATATTGCGCTCCTTCTCGCTGAGGATGGTCAGGGCACTGGCGTTGCGCAGGGCGAACTCCGGGTGATCCAGGCACTGGTTGCCGGGATGGGCGGAGGAGTCGTGGCAATTATAAAGGTAGAGGTCATGGAGAAGGCCGCCCCGGGCGCAGGCACGGTAGTCCAGACCGTAGCGGCGGCCCAGGCGGAAGGCTACGTACGACACAAAGACGGAGTGCTCGTAGCAGTTGACGCCGGGGTGGTGGGGCAGGGAACGCATGGACTGAACCTGAGGGGTTTGGAGGAGATCCTCGATGCAGGAGAGGAAGGCCATGCGGTTGGGAAGGTCGATGAGCTTCATAGAAAGAACCCCTTTCCGGGAAAAGACGATGTTTTTGGCGGCCCGTCCCCGGCCTGGGCCGGGAACGACCCCATTATAGCGGCTTTTTTCCGCTTTGTCATCCGAAAAAAGAAAAAACACTGAAAAATGTAAGGTTTTCGTAAGGGTTACCCCCTTGATTCAAAACCAGGAACTGGATATACTGACTGTACCAACCAAAGTCATACAGTTTAAAGCGACAAAAGGGCGCAATATTTACAGCGCCGGAAGGGAGCGAGGCCATGATCAGCCTCAATTACCGGGACGCCCGACCCATCTATGAACAGGTGAGGGACGGGCTGCGGCACCTAGTGGTCACCGGGGCCATTGCCGAGGGAGAGAAGCTGCCCTCCGTTCGGGCAATGGCCGCCAGCTTAGCCATTAATCCCAACACCATTCAAAGGGCCTATGCCGCTTTGGAGCGGGAGGGCTACCTTGTCTCCGAGCCGGGACGGGGGGCCTTTGCCGCCAGGGGGGAGAGCGGAGACAACCCCAGGCGGGAGTCTCTGCTGCAGCAGTTTGAGGCCTCGGCCCGAGAGCTGATGTTTTTGGGCATGACCGCCCGGGAACTGGCAGAGCGCGTTGAGCGGGCGGCAGCACAGAGAGAGGGGGAGGGAGCATGATTGAGGTAAAGGGGGTCTCCAAGGCCTTTGATGGGTTTCAGGCCCTGGACGACCTGACCCTGACGGTGCCTACGGGAGCCATTTATGGACTGGTGGGGCCCAACGGAGCGGGGAAATCCACCATTTTGCGGCACATTACCGGGGTTTACCAGCAGGACAAGGGGCTGGTGCTCATCGACGGGGAGACGGTATATGAAAACCCGGCGGTGAAGGAAAAGATCGCGGATATTCCGGATGACCTTTACTATTTTGGCTCGGCCTCTACCCGGGATATGGCCAAGTTTTACAGGGGAGTTTATCCCAAGTTTGACGAGAAGCGCTACGAGACGCTGAGAGAGGTTTTCCAGGGGGTGGACGAAAAGCGGCCCATCCGCCGGCTTTCCAAGGGAATGCAGAAGCAGGCGGCCTTCTGGCTGGCCCTGTGCCTGAGGCCCCAGGTGCTGGTGCTGGACGAGCCGGTGGACGGGCTGGATCCGGTGATGCGCCGGCAGGTGTGGAGCCTGCTGATGTCGGACGTGGCCCAGGACGGCACTACGGTGCTGGTGTCCTCCCACAACCTGCGGGAGCTGGAGGATGTGTGCGACCATGTGGGGATCCTGTCCCACGGTAAGGTGCTGGTGGAGCGGAGCCTTTCTGATCTTCAGGAGAACCTGGTGAAGATGCAGGTGGTGTTCCAGACCAGGGAGCTGCCGGAGCTTCCCGAGGACATGGAGGTATTGAATGTGTCCCAGGTGGGGCGGATCCACACCCTCATCGTCCGGGGGACTGCGGAGGAGACCACCAACCGGCTGGCGGTATATCAGCCCATTTTGATGGATGCTCTGCCCCTTACCCTGGAGGAGATCTTTATTTATGAGTTGGGAGGTGAGGACTATGCCGTTCGGGATGTCATCCTCTGAGAAAAAGGGGTGGTTCAGCCCCGCCCTCTTTCAGAAGAATTTGGCCCGGTTTTGGCCTTTGGTGGCGGGATATTCGGTGGTGCAGTTCTTTTCCATGCCCTTGGAGATCCTTTTGGAGTGGGATGGGAGGAATGCCGATCTGTACCGGGCAATCGGGGGGGATCTGGTTCGCTCTGCCTATTTGGCGGTGCCCGTGGGGGCGATGTTTGGGCTGATGGTAGCCATGGCGCTGTTTTCTTATCTGATGAACAACCGCTCGGCGGGGATGCTTCACGCTCTGCCGATCCGGAGGGAAGGGCTGTTTTTGACCAACTGGGTGTCGGGGCTGAGCTTTTTTGCCCTACCCAACGCGGTGATGATGTTTATTGCGCTGCTGGCCCAGGCTATGATGGGGGCTTTTCACTTGGCCTTGACCCTGAGGTGGTTTGCACTGCATACGGTGATCGCCATGTTCTTTTTCTGTTTTGCGGTCTGTTGCGCTATGTTTACGGGGCATATTTTGGCCCTGCCGGTGTTTTATGGGGTGCTCAACGGACTGGTAGCAGGGCTATGCTTCCTGGTGGACAACGCTATGCGGGTTCTGCTGGTGGGATATGCGGGCAGTACCTTGGTGGGATCCGCCCTCTCCCGGTGGTGCACCCCCATTTGGCACCTGCTGCTGCAGGTGGAGCGAGGGGACGGGGGTTGGTTTGATACGGCCAGTACCGCCATTGCGCTGGGCTATTCGGTGGTGCTGGGGGCGGCCTTTACTCTCATTGCGGTAGTGGTCTATCAGCACCGGCAGCTGGAGCGAGCGGGAGATGTGGTGACGGTGGGATGGGTCAGGCCCATTTTCCAGTACGGCGTGGGAGCCTGCTCGGGACTGGCCTTCGGAACCGTCATTTATGAAAATTTCTTTGGCAGCTTTGGGCCCTGGGTGTTTGTGGCGCTGGTGGTGGCGTGCGCCATTGTGGGCGGCTTTGTGGGGCGGATGCTGCTGAAAAAGAGCCTGCGGGTCTTTGCGGAGGGCTGGAAGGGCTGCGCGGGGCTGGGATTGGCCATGCTGTTTCTGCTGGGCGGGGCCCGGGCCGATCTGTTTGGATATCAAAAGTGGGTTCCCGATCCGGCGAAGGTACAATGGATCAGCGTAGGGGCGGTATCAAGCGCCCCCTATGACGACGGCAACAACTCCTTTGACATCAGCATCGCCGATCCGGAGCGGGTGGAGGAGATCATCGCTCTCCATAGAGAGGTCACCGAACACCTGGATGAGCTGGAGCGGGCGGAGCAGACCCATTCTTACCGGATGACGGAGGAGGGGTATGAGGTGGAATCGACCACCGGGCTGCGGCTGGATTACCAGATGGAGGATGGAAGCTGGGTGTCCCGGTGGTACAGCAGCGTTCCCATCACTGCCCAGGCCCTTCAGCAGCCGGAGAGCTATGCCGCCAGACTCCAGACTCTTCTGAACCACCCGGATGTGCAGTGGAAGGTCTATATGGGCTGGGAAGAAGACTGGAGCGATATTGAGGTGGTGAGCGGCTGGTTTGAAAACGGCCAGACCCGGGAGGATGGATCGGGATTCAACCTGACCTATTCCCAGGCCCGCCTGCTTTGGAAGGCGGTGGAGGAGGATCTGGACGCCGGGCGGTTCCACCGGTATTTGCTCCACGACAAGGAGCGGATGGAAAACTGCTACTATACCGACCTGGTTTTCCATTTCAGCCTGGGGTGGAATGATCCGGACACCGGAGAGCGCCACAACGCCAACCGGGTGGTGAGCATCACGGTGCAGGAGTCGGCCACCGCCACCCTCCAGACGCTGGAGAAGCTGGGCCTTGAGGATCAGCTGGTAAAGCGGGAAAAGGACTGAACACAGGGAAAATGAAGGGGCAGATTCGATCTGCCCCTTCATTTTTGCGTTTAGATTTAGAAACTTTTTGAAAATTCAACCGCTCTGCCATTGTTTTGACATTTGTTTAGTGGTACAATACCCACCAGCGCAGGAAAGAGAACATAAAAGTTGAGGAGGAGACCCATGAAAAAGGAACGGATCGCAGCAGGGTTGCTGGCCCTGAGCCTGCTGACGGGCTGTAGCAGCAGCCATGTGGCGGCAGACCCTGACGATATGGCTTTTCTGGCCGCTGATATGAAGCGGGACAGCACCATTGTCACGGTGAACGGAAAGCCGGTTGAGGCGGAAAAGTACCTGTTTTGGCTGGTGAACGCCATTGAGACCATGCGGAAGTATGGGATTCTGACCGACGAGACCTGGGATCAGACCTATGGGGAGAGAAGCCTGTCCGACGCCATCAAAGCCGACGCCCTGGAGACGACCAAACTTTATCAGATCATTGAGCTCAAGGCCGAGGAGATGGGGGTGACCATCACCGCCGAGCAGGAAGAGCAGATGACCCAAGAGCTGGAGAGTATGGTAGAGCAATCCGGGGGTGAGGAGGAATTCCAGGTTCGGCTGGACGCCCTTTGTATCACCAAGGACAGCTTTGCGGCTTTGAACCGGATCTATTTCCTCAATGAAGGGATCCGGAAGAAGCTGGAGGAGAGCGGGGAGCTTACCGTTACCGACCAGGATCTGGCAGACTATATGGAGGAGAACGGGGTGTATGCCGCCAAGCACATTCTGATCTCCACCCGGCGCATCAGCGAGGACGGGATGAGCTATGAAGAATATTCCGATGAGGAGAAGCAGGCGGCCCTGGAGCTGGCCAACTCGCTGCGGCAGCAACTGACGCAGGCGGGGGATAGCCAGGAGCTGTTTGACCAGCTGATGAACGAATACAGCGAGGACGGCCGGAACCCGGCTGACGGAGCGCTGTATTACCCCGAGGGCTATACCTACATTCCCACCGGGCAGATGGTTGCGGCCTTTGAGAACGGGGCCAAAGCCCTGGAGGTCGGGCAGATCAGCCAGCCCATCGAGAGCGAGTTTGGTTATCACATCATCCAGCGAATCCCTGTGGATGAGGAGGAGGCCAAGCAGTACTGCAATGAGAGCTATAAGTTCAACCAGATCACCGAGCAGTGGCTGGATCAGGCGGAGGTGACCACCACCGCGGCCTATGACGAGCTGGATCCCAAAACCTTCTATGAGCGGCTCCAGGGCGTGGTTATGGCCCGGGCGGACGCAGGATCCCTTTTGGGGAGCCAGGAGCCCCAGGAGAGCGCAACAAAATAAATGGATAGAAGCGATAGAGAGAAAATCCAGCGGAGAAAGTCACTCCGCTGGATTTTTTGTCCAAAAATCAATTATTGTTATGGATAATATTTATTATCAATGATTCCATTCCACCATGATTGTGGCAAGCTATATCTATTATTGGATAGATTGGGAGGAATGGATATGAAAAAGGAAAAGGATCCGGCGGCGGTGGCTGTTGGCCGAAGAATACGGCTGGCCCGGCAGAGCAGAGGGATGACGCTGGAACAACTGGCAGAAGCGGCTGAGACTTCGTCGCAATTCCTCTCGCAGATAGAGAAGGGAGAACAGAATATGACCACACTGAAGTTTGGACGTTTGGCCCTGGCGCTGCGGGTATCCAGCGACTATCTGCTGTATGGCCGGGATTCGCTGGGAGACTTTGTGGGTTTGGCCGCGGAGTTTCTGGGCGGACTAAGTCCCATCGAGCGGGAGATGGTGGCTCAGGTAGTTGTGAATTTGCAGGGCGTGCTGGACGCCATGCGGCCGGAAAATGAATAAGCGGCGGCCCGTTCGAGTGCTGGTGGTGGAGGACGAGCCTCTTTTGGGACAGTTCAGTGTTCGGATCTTAGAGATCGTCGGCGGAATGGAGGCAACCTTGGCCACCGACGGGATCGAGGGGCTGGAGATGGCCTGGAAGTGGAGGCCGGATGTGATTCTTTTGGATCTGGTGCTGCCGGGGATCAGTGGATTGGAATTGCTGCGCCGATACCGCCAGGAGGGAGGAAGGGCCAAGGTGCTGGTAGTGACCGGGATCAACCAGGAGCAGGTCAAAAACATGGCCTTTGCATTGGGGGCGGACTTTCTGCTGAGGAAACCGGCCCAGTGGGAGGAGATCCTGGAGCAGATCCGCCTGATGGCAGGGGGCTTGGCCGGAGAGTGCGAGGCGCTGCTGCGAAAGATGGGGGCGCCGGAGGGTAAGAAGGGATTCCATCAAGCGGCCCAATGCGCGGCGTTGCTGGGAGAGGGGCGCTGCGAGCTGCTGAAGGAAGCCTACATTGAGGTGGCGGCGAAGGAACGGACGAGTCCGGAGTGTATCTCCAAAAACATTGAACGGCTGGCCCAGACACTTCACAGCGAGGGAAGCGCGTTTTATTACCAGCTTGTGGGGCGCGGGGCGGAGGAGCCCTGGCTGACCAACCGGGAGTTTTTAAACCTTCTTTCTCAAGCCGCCAGGATTCCCTTGTAATCGGACAAGTCTGGCAGGTATCATAGGATTACCAGAAAATGGAAAGGACTGGAACGCCTATGAGCCCGTGGCACAGCAAAAGTCTGGGGGAGACCCTGGAGGAATTGGAGACAGACCGAAGCCGAGGTCTGAGAGAGGACGAGGCCGCTCGGCGGCTAAAGAGATACGGCCCAAACCAGTTGCGGGGAAAACCGCAGAGGAGCCTGGTTGCCCGACTGCTGGAGCAACTGGGAGATCCCATGATCCTGGTTCTGCTGGCGGCAGCCTTTTTGTCCCTGTGGTCCAGCGGAGGGGAGGACTGGCTGGATGGGTGCATCATTTTGCTGATCGTGGCGGTGAACGCGCTGATCTCCATTTCCCAGGAAAATAGCGCCCAGCGTGCGCTGGAGGCGCTGCAGAAGATGTCGGCGCCCCAGGCCCGGGTGGTGAGAGACGGGCGGGAGGTGCGGCTGGAGGCCGCTCTGGTGGTGCCGGGGGATGTGGTGCACCTGGAGGCCGGAGACCTGGCCCCCGCGGACGCTCGGTTGCTGGACAGCGCCGGACTGAAGGTGGACGAGTCCGCCATGACGGGTGAATCCACGCCGGTGGACAAGCTGGCGGGGGAAGGACTGCCGGAAAATACCCCCCTGGGGGACAGGAGAAATATGGTTATCGGCTCCACCGTGATTACCGCGGGCCGGGCCACGGCCGTTGTCACCGCCACCGGCATGGACAGCGAGGTGGGAAAGGTGGCGGGGCTGCTGCTGGATCAGGAGGAGGCGGAGACGCCCTTGCAGCGGCGGATGGGGGAGATCTCAAAAACTCTGTCCTTTGTGTGCTTGTGCGTCTGCGCGGTGATGTTCGGGGTGGGGCTGTTGCAGGGTCGGGGGATGGTGGAGATGTTTATGACTGCCGTCTCTCTGGCGGTGGCGGCCATTCCCGAGGGGCTGCCGGCCATCGTTACCATTGTGCTGGCCCTGGGGGTACAGCGGATGGCAAAGCGGGGGGCCATTGTAAAAAAGCTGCCGGCGGTGGAGACCTTAGGCTGCGCGGGAGTGATCTGTTCAGACAAGACGGGAACCCTGACCCAGAACAGGATGACCGTGCGGCAGATCTGGACAGCGCCGGGGGAGAGCCAGCGGGAGCTGCTGGCAGCGGCGGCGCTGTGCAGCGATGCGGTGGTGTCCGAAGGAAAGGTTCGGGGAGACCCCACGGAGGTGGCGCTGGTGGAGGCGGCCCGGGCGGAGGGGCTGGAGAAAAGCGCGCTGGAGCGGGAAGCGCCCCGGCGGGGGGAGGCGCCCTTTGACTCTGAGCGGAAGCTGATGTCCACGGTTCACGCCCTGCCCGGAGGCGGGTTTCAAGTGTGCGTGAAGGGGGCGCCCGATGTGCTGCTGGGCCGGTGCAAGATGGATCCGGCGGGAAGAAGGGCGGCGCTGCTGGCCAACAATGAGATGGCGGGAAAAGCCCTGCGGGTGCTGGGAGTGGCCGTGAAGCGGCTGGATCGGCTGCCGGGAACGCTGGGGCCGGAGAGCCTGGAAAAGAACCTGACCTTTTTGGGGCTGGCGGGGATGATGGATCCGCCCCGGCCTGAGGCCCGGGAAGCGGTAGAGCAGTGCCGCAGGGCCGGGGTGCGGCCGGTGATGATCACCGGGGATCACAAGCTGACGGCCACGGCGGTGGCCAAAGAGCTGGGGATTTACGGCGACAGAGACCTGGCCATTACCGGGGCGGAGCTGGACTTTATGTCTCAAGAGCTGCTGGAGGCGGACGTGGAGCGCTTTGCGGTTTATGCCAGGGTGTCTCCGGAGCACAAGACCCGAATCGTCAACGCATGGCGACAGAAGGGAAAGGTAGTGGCCATGACGGGGGATGGAGTCAACGACGCGCCGGCGCTGAAGGCGGCCCACATTGGCTGCGCCATGGGGCGTTCGGGAACCGATGTGGCCAAGGAAGCGGCCGACATGATCCTGACAGACGACAACTTTGCCACCATTGTCTCGGCGGTGGCGGAGGGGCGGGGGATCTATGCCAATATCCGCAAGGCCATTCACTACTTACTTTCCTGCAACATTGGAGAGATCCTGACCATCTTTTTGGCCACTGTGCTGGGGTTCCACCAGATGCCCCTGGCGCCGGTGCAGCTTTTGTGGCTGAATCTGGTCACCGATTCCCTGCCGGCTCTGGCCCTGGGGGTGGAGCCGGTGGAGGAGGACGTCATGGACAAAAGGCCCCGGGATGCGCGGGAGAGCCTGTTTACCCGGCAGTTTTCCTTGCGCCTGGTGTGGCAGGGGATCATGGTGGGGGTTCTGACCCTGGCGGCCTACTTTTTGGGGGAGTATGTCCTCTCCGACCCGGGAGAGGCGTATCAGGCGGCCAATACCATGGCCTTTGCCACCCTGACCCTGTGCCAGCTATTTCACGCCTTTGACGTGCGCAGTGAAGAGCACTCCCTGTTTCACATCGGCATTTTTAGCAACCCGGCCATGAACAAGGCGTTTTTGGTGGGGCTGGGAATGCAGCTTGCGGTGCTTTGTCTGCCGCCGCTGCAAAAGATCTTCCAGACGGTGCCCCTGAGCCCGGTGGAGTGGGCGGTGGTGGCGTTGCTGGCCGTTACGCCGGTGGTGGTATGCGAGGGGGAAAAGGCTTGGCGCAGAAAGGGGAAGGGCAAAAAAGCAGAGCAGAGGCCGCTTTCCTATAGCAAGCGGTGAGCTTGAAAGTTGATGAGGCCCAAGGCCGCCCCGGTTAAACCGGGGCGGCCTTGGGCCTAAAAGGGTAAATTTTCGCTTGGATCATGGGGTGAGCGTTTTGGAGATAGAGGAGTAGTGTGGGGATCCGACTTTCCTCCGTGAAAGGCTTATCAATAAAGAGAGCAGGCATTGCATCAAATGCAATGCCTGCTCTCTTTTTATTCTACTTCCCGGATGAGGACGAAAGGGGTGAGCTGCCGGTCTTGACCGGCAGGGTTGTCCCTGATCAGGGACAACAGGGTTTCGTCAGTCCAGGACTTGAGCTGCTCGCCTTTGCCCAGGAGCTCCACGTTCAGGTCGTTGGCGTCCACGATCATCATGACCACGCCGGTTTTCTCAAAAACCTCGTCGCAGACCTTTTCGGGGTGGCTGGGAACCCGGACGCCCATGTGCTCGTACTCGGGGATGTCCTCGCCGTAGAAACCGTCCAGACCGGAGACCTCAGTGCCCAGCATATCGTAGAAGACGCCACGCTTGCCCACCAGCTTGCCGAAGCCGGCACAGATGGCGGCCCAGATCACCCGGCCCAGACCGCAGACGTTGATGGCAAACTGCATTTTAACCGGCAGGCCCATGCCGGGGCCGGCGGAGGTTTGGTGGACGAAGCGGGAGAGGAACTTGGCCCAGAAGCCGGGCTTGCACTCGTCCTCGGTGACCACCCGGCCCTGGCACAGGGCGATGACCTTTTCGCTGGAGGAGAGGATGTCCCCCGGCTGGTAGACGGGCTTGACGTATTTTTCGATCAGGTCGATATAGCTCTCTCCCACCTGGACAAAATGGGTGGCGATGGCGTGGCGGGCGTATTTTTTGCCGGCGGCCTCGATGACCACGCTTTTTCCTTCGTTGGCGTGAAAGTCCATGTAAACGGCTCCTTCTCTTTTCCTATGATATCGGGGTACAAAACTGTCCTGGGATATTATACCACTCATTGGCCGGGGCGCAACCCGGTTTTGCATAAAATTTTCCGGGAGAGGGGAGAATGGGAAGGAGTATAGGAGGGAATATAATGGGCTTTTTTGAGCGCTCGCCCCGGCCCGATCCGCCCCACCCCCGCCGGGAGCCCCGGCTGGAGGGGGAGCTGACGCCGGAGAATCTGGCCCGGGTCTTTGCCGGGTGCGTGGATTATAACCGGAGAAGCGTTGCGGTGGGGGGCAACGAGGCTTTGCGATGCGAGCTGATCTTCCTTGCGGGTATGGTGCGGATGGAACGGGTCAGCGACTATGTGCTGCGGCCTCTGGCCCAGGATGGGGAGCTGGGAAGGCTGGGGGAGGCGGTGGCCTGGGAGAAAATGCGCTCCGGGGCCCTATACAGTCTGTCGGTGACCGAACGAACCACACTGGACGAGGCGGCCATGGATCTGATTGAGGGCAACTGCCTGCTGATTTTCCCCGGGAAGGAGCGGGCCCTATCCTTTAATACGGGGACAGAGGAGAAGCGGGGTGTAGCAGACCCGGAGAATGAGGTGTCTGTCAAAGGGCCCCGGGATTCCTTTGTGGAGAACCTGCGAACCAACACCTCCCTGGTGCGGCGGCACCTGAAGGCGCCGGAACTGAAGATCACCGAGCAGGTGGTAGGGCGGCAGTCGCTGACGCCGGTGGATCTGCTTTGGGTGGAGGGGATTGCTGACCCGGAAACAGTGGCGGAGCTGGAGAAACGGGTAAAAAAGATCGACATTGACGCGCTTTTGGCCACAGGGAACCTGGAAGAGTACATTGTGGATCGACTGGATACCGTCTTTCCCATGGTTCAGTATACCGAGCGGCCCGACCGGTTTTGCTATGGGCTGTGCCAGGGCCGGGTGGGGGTGCTGGTGGAGGGACTGCCCCTGGGTTATTTGGCGCCGGGGGTCATCGGGGACTTTTTGCACGCGCCCCAGGATCGGTCGGAGAACTGGATGGTGGCCTCTGCCCTGACGGTGCTGCGGTGGCTGTGCCTGCTGGTGACCCTCTATCTGCCGGGGGTCTATGTGGCCATGGTGAACTTTCATCCGGAGATGATCCCGACTCGGCTGGCCCTCAGTATTATGGCGGCCCGGAGGGATGTGCCCTTTTCGGCTTTGTTTGAGACGCTGCTGCTTCTGCTGGCCTTTGAAGTGCTCCAAGAGGCGGGACTGAGGCTGCCCCAGTCTATCGGACAGACAGTATCCATCCTGGGAGGACTGGTGGTGGGCTCGGCGGCGGTGGAGGCCCGGCTTATCTCCCCGGCGGTGCTGGTGGTAGTTGCGGCTGCGGGCATTGCGGGGTACACCATGCCCTCCCAGGATTTGGCGGCGGGACTGCGGCTGTGGCGGTTTCTGCTCTCGGTACTGGGGGGCTTGGCGGGCCTTTTTGGCGTGGTGGTGGGAACGGTGGCGCTGGTGGGGCATCTGGCGGGGCTGGAGAGTTTTGGGGTGGCCTACCTGACCCCTTTTGCAGTCAATGCGGGGGAGCGGGTGGGGAGCCGGAGCCTTTTGCGGCAGCCCCTGCCCAAGGATAAGCTGCGGCCGGGATATTTGAACACGGAAAATCGGAGGAAACAAGGGTAGGGGTGAGCTGTGCTCACCCCCGCCTACTTAAAGATGGAGGGATGGAAATGAGAGGAGGAAAATGGGCGCTGGGGCTGGTGATCCTGCTGGTAGGCAGAGGGATCCTGCCCCAGAGCAGAGAGATGGAGGAACTGAAGCTGGTGAACACCTTGGCGGTGGACGGCGGAGAGAAGATCGTGGTGACGGGGGTTACCGGGGTGCGGGCCGGGGAGAACGAGGAGCCGGAGGTGCTTACAGGAGAGGGAGAAAGTCTGGCCGGAGCGTGCAAGGCCCTGCGGGAGAGCTCGGCGCGGAGGGCTTACCTGGGACAGACCGAGCAGCTACTGGTGGGGGACGAGGGGGAGCTCATGGAGACCCTTGGGTTTGTGGTAGAGCACCGGGAGCTGCGGATGGATACCTTATTATATATAGTGAAGGGCTCGGCCGGAGATGGCTTAGCGGCCTCAGCCCAACGGGTGGCCGGGGAGACCGGAGGGCAGGACGCCAGGGGGAGGACGGTGGGAGAGATCTTGCCCCGGCTGGCCCAGGGAGAGTATGCCCTTGCCCCGGCGCTGGCGGCGGGGGAGGAGGGCTTAGAGCCTGCGGGTTGGGCGGCCCTTGGACCGGAAGGTGTAGTGGGCTATTATGAAGGCGACGCCGAACTGGGGGCCGGACTGCTGGCGGGATCGGGGCAGGAGCAGGTAGTGGAGCTGGCCGGCGGGGTGGCGGAGCTGATGAAGGTAAAAACGTGGGCCAAAGGAGGAACGGTTTTTTGCACTCTGACAGCCCGGGTGGTTCAGGGGCGGCCCGGGGAGGAGGAATTGGCGGCCTGGGGGGAGGGAGTGCTCCGGGCGGCGCTGGGACCGGGCTGGGATTGCTGGGGGTTGGATCGGGAGCAGGGGGCGATGGAGCCCTGGAACTGGGATGACTGGAAAGGTGAGCCGGTGGCGAAAATGGATGTGAAGGTGACGGGAAGGCTGGTGGGGTCGTGAAGGGAGAAGGGAAACGGGGGTGCTCCCGACGGGAGCGGCTGGAGGTGACGGCGGCGGCTTTGACCGCGGCGGCTCTGGGGTTGCTGGGGCCGATGATCCAAGCGGGGGGGCGGCTGGGTTGGCTGGGGCCGGTGGTGGCGGCGCCGGTGGGTCTGCTGCTGTGTGCTTTATGGGAGCGGTTGGGAAAAGGAGAGCTGAGTCAGGGGCTGGAGGAAGCGCTGGGTGTTTTTGGGGGAAGGGCGGCAGAGATCCTCTACCTGCTTTGGGGATTGGTGCTGCTGACCCACGGTGCCTGGCGGTATTCCCAGCGGCTGCTGGCGGTCTATGAGGGGGAGACAGTGCGGTGGCTTTTCCTGGGAGCGGCGCTGGCGCTGGCCCTCTGGCTGGGGAGAGGGAATGGAGCGGTTTTTGCCCGGACGGGGCGGATCTTTTTCCTGGCGGTGACGGTGATGCTGGGATTTGTGCTGGTGCTGACGCTGCCGGGGGTGGATTGGAGAAACCTGTGGCCACCGGAGGGGAATGATTGGAAAGGACTGCCGGCCAGCGGAGCTTTGGCCTTGAGTCTGGCGGGATACGGGATCTATGCCTTGTGTCTGCCTCGGCGGGAAGAGGAGGGGGTGCGGGCTTGGCCCTGGACGTTATGGGGATGCGGAATTTTTGGCGCGGCACTATTTGTGGTGACAGGGAGCTTTGGGCCGGTGTTGGCCGGAAAGATGGAGGAGCCCTTCCTTTATTTATTGGAAGGAGTACAAGTGCCCGGAGCCTTCCAGCGTGGAGAGGCGGGCTTGGTGGCGGTATTGACCCTGGCGGATCTGGCGCTGCTGACGCTTTTGAGCCGGGGGTGCGAGGTATTGTGGAGAAGGGTCATGCCTTGGTGGACTTGGGGCGGAGCCGTGGCCGTGGCGGGGGCCTTTGCTGCGGCAGGAATGGGATGGGGAGAGATGAAGGCCTTTTTGCTGCCGGGAAATTTGGCAGCGGGTTTTTTGGTGCCGGTTTTTGTGGTTTTGATTGGGCGAGCGCGAAAAAAGGAACCTATATTTAGTGCGGGGAAAGATCAAGAAAAGGCAGATATTGCGGAAAAATCGGAAGATAAAAAAAGTAGCTGAGAAAATGAAAAAAAGTGTTGACATTCGGGTGCTGATTTGGTATATTAATAAGGCACCGCGCGGGGAGATGAAATTTTGAAGGCAATGAACCCTTTGGGGGACAACGGCTTCGGGATTTTATGACAACCAGCGGAGCGAGTGTGTACCTTGTAAATTAAACAACGTGAGAAGAAATGAAAGACACCAGAAGAGGACGGAAGTCCTTTTGGCAAGCAAAGCTTGTTGAAAGAGGCTCCGACAAAATTTCTTTGAAGCTAAGTATTGAGCTTCAAT
>JAAWEH010000018.1 GCA_022794215.1 Oscillospiraceae bacterium | reverse complement strand
GGATCAGACAGGAGCATGGGGCATGTTTATCGGTATCTTTTTCCTCATCTTCTTGGTTATGACCATTGGCTTTGATATCTACTTCCAGGTCACAGGCAGAAAATACGATGGGCTCATCGGGCAGTATCGGAAAAAGAAAGAAGACGCAGAAAATGACAGTTAATCGTAAATCTCCCCTTGACAAATGTTCTCTTGGTATACTGTGCAAAGCAACGTGTAGCGTCACCGCGTAATTCCGGTTGAGCGCTCCACGTTGCTTTTTTGTGAACCAAAATAACATACGGAAAGCGCGCGGCCTGAAGGCATAAGTCCAGCTCTTCACGCCGGGTGCTTTCTCTTTTTCAGGAGGTAGCGGACATGGAAGAAAAGTCAAACGCATTTTTGGACCAGGAGCCGGTGGGACGGCTCATGGTCAAATATTCCGTCCCCTGCGTCATCTCCCTATTGGTGGCAGCGCTCTATAACATCGTGGATCAGATCTTTATCGCCAACGCCGACTATCTGGGCTCCTACGGAAACGCCGCCAACACGGTGGTATTTCCGCTGACGGTGGTGGCTCTGGCCATCGCGGTGATGATCGGCGACGGCTGCTGCGCCTTTGTCAGTATCAGCCTTGGGGCAGGCGACAAGGATTCCGCCCACAAGAGTATTGGAAGCGCGGTGCTGCTGTGCATCTCCGCCAGTCTGATCCTGACCTCCCTCTATCTGGTCTTTCGGGAGACCATTTTGACCCTGTTCGGCGGGCGGGTCAATGCCGAGACCTTTTCCCAGGCCAAGGAATACTTTTTCTGGATCACCCTGGGCGTCCCCTTCTATATGTTCGGGCAGGCCCTGAATCCCATCATCCGCTCTGACGGCAGCCCCAAGTTCGCCATGGCCTCCACTTTGGCGGGGGCGGTGGTCAATATCATTCTGGATCCCCTCTTTATCTTCGGCTTCCGCTGGGGCATGATGGGCGCGGCGGTGGCTACGGTGCTGGGACAGGTGCTCACCGCCGCCCTGGCACTCTGGTACCTGCGGCACATGAAGGCGGTACGGCTGGAGAAGGAGAGCTTCCGCTTCTATGGCTCTCTGGCCAAGCGGTATCTGGCTCTGGGCGTCACCAGCCTGCTCTCCCAGATCTCCCTGGTGGCGGCCATGGCCGCCATCAACAATATGATCCGGCAGTACGGCGCGCTGGATCCCGTTTTCTCCCTGGTGGAATACGCCCACATCCCCATGGCGGTAGTTGGTATCGTCATGAAGTTCTTCCAGATCGTCATCTCCATCGCCGTGGGGCTGGCGGCGGGGTGTATCCCGGTGGTGGGGTACAACATCGGCGCGGGGCGCAGGGATCGGGCCAAGTCCCTCTTTACCCGCCTGCTCATCGCCGAGGCCGTTGTGGGCGCGGTGGCACTGGTTATCGTGGAGCTCTTCCCCCAGCAGCTTATGGGCATCTTCGGTGCCTCCAGCGAAAGCGCCTATTATACCCAGTACGGCATCAAGTGCTTCCGTGTATATCTGTGCATGATGGCGCTGGCCACGGTGAACAAGGGCACCTTTATCTACCTTCAATCCCTGGGAAATGCCGTTGCCTCCACCGCCATCTCTCTGGTGCGGGAGGTGGTGTTTGGCGTGGGCTTCGCCCTGCTGCTGCCCGTCTGGTTCGGACTGGACGGGGTGCTGTACTCCATGCCGGTATCCGACCTATTGACCTTTGTCATTTGCGTGGCGGTCATCCGGTATACCTACCGAACCTTGAACCATGGGCAGCCATCTGCGGCATAAGCAGAAAAAAGGGCCCGGACACTGTCCGGGCCCTTTTTTATTCTTTTTCCTCCGCATAAGGCCGCCGGCGGTGCTCCACCGGCTCCCAAGCCGTCAAAGGCAGGCGCTGCATCGCGCCAAAGACCCGTTCTTTCAGGCCCGGGTATTGCTTTTCCAGCTCTACCACCAGTTCCTTGACCTCCTGGCGCTTGGTATAGCCATCAGCGGGGCAGGGATTTTTCACCACCGGGAGGTTATGCCGCTTGGCCGCCCCCCTCACCATGCCCTCCCCGCAGTAGAGCAGGGGCCTTATTTGGGTGATGCCCGTTCGGGTCAGCTCGGTCACCGGCTGGAAGCAGGAGATGCGGCCCTCATAGAACAGAGAGAGAAAGAAGGTCTCCACCGCATCGTCAAAGTGGTGGCCCAGGGCGATTTTGCGGATCCCCCGCTCCACCAGAGCATTGTTCAGCGCTCCCCGGCGCATTTTGGCACACATGGAACAGGGATTTTTCTCCCGGCGCAGGTCGAAGATAATGTGGCTGATCTCGGTATGGAGCAGCGTAAAGGGCACCTCCAGCTTCTCGCAATACTCCCTCAGCGCCCCGAAGTCCGCCGGAGCCTGTCCGTCGGCAGCCCCCAGATCCAGGGTGATGGCCTCCACCGTAAAGGGCTTTGGGTAAAACTTGGCCAGCTTTGCCAGCGCCGCCAGGGTCACTAGAGAGTCCTTCCCCCCGCTGACCCCCACCGCCACCCGGTCTCCGGCCTGAATCATGTCATAGTCCTCCACGCACCGGCGCACCAGGGAGAGTATTTTTTCCATTTTGCACCCCCGAAAATTCGAAAATCAAAAACGAGTATTTAAGAGCATTATTAAGAAAAATCAAGATTATAATAGATTTTGACTTTCTAAATCAAAAAAACTCAAAAAGCCGTTGACAGCTTGGAACAACGGTATTATAATACAAAACGCTCCGAACGTCCAGGTTCGGGGCGTTTTCCAGTGTAAAATCGCTCTTTTTATGAGAGCTAAGGAATTGGAGGTTTCACCATGTCCACATTTATGGCAAACAAGGGCAACATCGTCCGCAAGTGGTACATCCTCGATGCGGCCGGCAAGCCCCTGGGCAAGACCGCCGTCATCGCCGCCGATCTGCTGCGTGGCAAGCGGAAGCCCGAGTACACTCCCCACGCCGACTGCGGCGACTTCGTCATCATCCTCAACGCGGAGAAGGCGGTGCTCACCGGCAAGAAGCTGGAGCAGAAGTACTACCGTCGTCACTCCGGCTGGGTTGGCGGCCTGAAGGAGACCAAGTACGCCACCCTGATGAAGGAGAGGCCTGAGCTGGCCATGCAGCTGGCTGTCCGCGGCATGATGCCCCGGAACATCATCACCAAGGATTCTCTCTCCCGGCTCCACATCTGCCGCGGCGCCGAGCACAAGTACGCCGCCCAGAAGCCCGAGCCCTGGACCATGGACTAAGGAGGTAACGGAATATGTATAAGAGCAAGAAGCCTTACCTGTACGGTACCGG
>JAAWEH010000017.1 GCA_022794215.1 Oscillospiraceae bacterium | reverse complement strand
TTACACCCCCAACGGCAGCGAGATGTCCACCCCCTTCAGCGGCAACCGGGCTTACGAGAACGCCACCGCTCCCACCAACATCAACGGCCAGACGGCGGCCCTGGAGGCCATCATGCTCAAGGACGACAAGGGTGGGGCCTATACCTATTACAAGCTCCGGGACCTGGGGACCAGCCTGGGCTTCCTGGTGGACTGGTCCGCCCAGAAGGGCATCTTCATCGAGACGAAGTAGGCGGGCAGACGCCGCCTGGCGGGCACAGCCCGCCCCTACAAGGAATCCCCCGCCGGGGGACCGTAGGGGCGGGCTGTGCCCGCCTATTCTCTTTCAAAGGGGAGAGGGTTTGCATCTTTTTCCCCGGTCTGGTATACTGATAGGGAAAACGGCGGGGGCAAGCCCCCGCCCTACAAAACAGAGCAGGTCGGCTTTCACCGGGTGGGGGGGTGTCCCGCAGAGAAAGCGGAGCAGGCCGGCCCCATCAGGCGGGAGTTTGCCCCGCCGACAAAGCGGAGCAGGCGAGCCCCCCGTAGGGCGGGGGCTTGCCCCCGCCGATCTTTTTGAAAGGAGGGACCCATATGAAGGTAGCTCTCATCACCGGGGCATCCCGGGGCATCGGGGCGGCGGTGGCCCGACGGCTCCGGGCGGACGGATGCAGAGTGATTCTGGGCTATGAGCGCTCCCGGGAACGGGCGGAGGCGCTGGCCGAAGAGTTGGACGGTTTGGCGGTTCAGGCCGATGTGTCTGACCCGGGGCAGGTACAGGCCATGGTTGACACTGTGTTAGAAAAATTTTGTCAACTTGACATTTTGGTATGCTGTGCTGGGGTGGCTTGGCAGGGGCTGAGCCAGGATATGGGGGACGAGGAATACCGCCGGGTCATGGGAGTGAACCTGGACGGGAGCTTTTACTGCTGCAGGGCGGTATTACCCCAGATGATCCGGCAAAAAGAGGGGAAAATCATCACCATTTCCTCCATGTGGGGGCAGGTGGGAGGGGCCTGCGAGACGGCATACTCCGCGGCTAAGGCAGGAGTGATCGGTTTGACCAAGGCTCTGAGCAAGGAGGTGGCCCCCTCGGGCATCACGGTGAACTGTGTGGCCCCGGGGGTGATAGATACAGACATGGTGCAAAGCCTTGGGGCTCAGACTCTTAATGATCTGGCGGAGGAGACGCCCCTGGGGCGGCTGGGAACGGCGGAGGATGTGGCGGGATGTGTTTCCTTCCTCTGCTCAGGGGCCGGAGACTTTTTGACAGGGCAGGTTTTGGCCCCCAATGGGGGGCTGGTGATCTGAGGTTTCTCCGTCATTTTCCCCCAAATACCCCCCTTCGACTTCGTGCATTATGAATATTTAGACGGTTGACAATCTTGTTTTGGGCACGTATAATGTCAACAACCTTAAAGGAGGTTGTTTGAAATGAAGAAACGTATTTTTGCACTGACAATGGCGACCGCCATGACCGTAGGCCTGCTTTCCGGCTGCGGCGGCGGGGCCGATACCACTCCCGCTCCCACCAGCAATGGCGGGGACGCTGCCACTGCCGCCATTAAGATCGGCGGTGCTGGCCCCCTGACCGGCGCCGCCGCTATCTACGGCAACGCTGCTGCTTACGGCGCCCAGATCGCCGCTGAGGAGATCAATGCTCTGGGCGGGCTCCAGATCGACCTGCGCTATGAGGACGACGCCCACGACGCCGAGAAGAGCGTCAACGCCTATAACACCCTGAAGGGTTGGGGTATGCAGGTGTTCCTGGGCTCCGTCACCTCCACCCCCGGCGTTGCCACCTCTGTGGAGGCCAATGCCGACCACATGTTCTACCTGACTCCCTCCGCCTCCTCCACCGACGTGCTGGGCGGTATGGCGAACCCCCTGACCGGCAGTGTGGACATTGACCGGAAGCCCACCGTATTCCAGATGTGCTTCGTGGATCCCAACCAGGGCTCCGCTTCCGCTCAGTACATCTTCGACCAGAAGCTGGGCGAAAAGATCGCCGTCATCTATAAGAACGATGACGTCTACTCCACCGGCGTTTACAACAGCTTCGACAGCAAGGCCAAGGAGCTGGGCCTGAACGTGGTGAGCGTGACCACCTTCACCGAGGACACCAAGACTGATTTCTCCGTTCAGCTCAACAACGCCAAGGACGCCGGCGCTGACCTGGTGTTCCTGCCCATGTACTATGACGCCGCCGCTCTGATCTTTACCCAGGCCAACGCTATGGGCTACGCTCCCAAGTGGTTTGGCATCGACGGCATGGACGGTATCCTCTCTGTGGAGGGCTTTGACACCTCCCTGGCCGAGGGCGTCATGCTGCTGACTCCCTTCAACGCCGACGCTGAGGACGAGGCCACCAAGAGCTTTGTGGAGAAGTATCAGGCCGCTCACGGCGAGGTGCCCAACCAGTTCGCCGCCGACGCTTATGACTGCGTCTACGCTATTTACAATGCTATGACCAAGGCCGGCGTCACCGCCGACATGAGCGCCAGCGACATCTGCGACAAGCTGGTGGCTGAGTTCACCTCCATGAGCTTTGACGGTCTGACCGGCGAGGGCATGACCTGGGGCGCCGACGGCGCCGTGACCAAGAGCCCCAAGGGCATGGTCATCCAGAATGGCGCTTACGTGGGCATGGACTGATTCGGAGCAAAGTCCGCTATGCTCCGCTTCCGTCTAACGGCGAAAGCTCCACCCGCTCCCTTGCTCCTCGTCTCCCCACGCAGCCCAGCCGTTAGCGGCTATGCCGCTTTACGGATGGGGCGCACCCCTTACGGGTGAAAGGGGAGAACCGCTTTCGCGGGGGCCCAAAAGGGAAAGGGCATTAAAAGGTAGGAAATACCAGAGGGCTGCCGATGGCGGCGGCCCTCTGATTTTCCATATTGTAGGGGAATCCTCCTGCGCGTACTGATACGCGTAGGGGCGACCTTTGGGGTCGCCCGCAGAGTGCTACTTTTACGGGCGACCATGAAGCTCGCCCCTACGGGATACTGGTTGTTTGTGTTGTGTCCATCAAAAATGAGAGAAAATGAGGTGTGTTTGTCTATGGTGACCTTCCTGACCCGCCTGATCAATGGTATCAGCCTGGGCAGCGTATATGCCATCATCGCCCTGGGCTACACCATGGTCTATGGCATCGCCAAGATGCTGAACTTCGCCCACGGCGACGTGATCATGGTGGGCGCGTATGTGTGCTTTTTCGCCGTGTCCACCTACAGTCTGCCGCCTCTGGTGGGCGTGCTGCTGGCCATGCTGCTCTGCACGGTGCTGGGCATTGTGATCGAGCGGCTGGCCTACAAGCCGCTGCGGCAGGCGCCGTCTTTGGCGGTGCTCATTACCGCCATCGGCGTGAGCTACTTTTTACAGAACGGGGCTCAGCTGCTCTGGGGTTCCAACAACAAGATGTTCCCCGTTTTTCTGAACGGCGACGCCCTCACCCTTATGGGGGGAGAGCTGCGGGTGTCTGTGGCCACGGTGGTGAACGTGGTGGTCTGTGTGGTCATCATGCTGGTGCTGACTTGGTTTACCGGAAAGACCAAGATGGGCAAAGCCATGCGTGCCTGCTCGGAGAACAAGGCGGCGGCCCAGCTTATGGGGATCAATGTGGATACCACCATCTCCATGACCTTTGCCATCGGTTCTGCGCTGGCGGCGGTGGCGGGCGTTCTCTATATGTCCAGCTACCCCATCCTGGTGCCTACCACCGGGTCTATGCCGGGCATCAAGGCCTTTACCGCCGCGGTGTTTGGCGGCATCGGATCCATTCCCGGGGCTTTCCTGGGCGGGCTGGTGCTGGGTGTGATCGAGATCTTTGCCGGCAGCTATATCTCTACCCAGCTCCAGAACGCCATTGTGTTCGCGGTGCTGATCGTGGTGCTGCTGGTGAAGCCCACCGGTCTGCTTGGAAAGCAGATCCGGGAGAAAGTGTAAGGGGGTGGGCATATGAATAAGCTGAAAACCATGAGCCCCGCCAACCGCACCAACTTTTTGACCTATGCCATGGTGATCCTGGCCTTTGCCATTTTCCAGCCCCTGTCCGTCAAGGGAATGCTTTCCCCGACCCTCCAGGGGCAGCTGGTGCCCATCTGCGCTTACGTGGTGATGGCTCTGTCCCTGAACCTGACGGTGGGTATTTTGGGCGAGCTGAGCCTGGGACATGCGGGCTTTATGAGCGTGGGGGCTTTCTCCGGCGCGGTGTGTGCCTCGGCCCTTCAGAACGCCATTCCCAATGCCGGCCTTCGCCTGGCGGTGGCCATGGTGGTGGGGGCTGTGTTTGCCGGGGTGGTGGGCACCCTCATCAGCGTGCCTGTGCTGCGGCTTAACGGGGACTATCTGGCGATTGTGACCCTGGCCTTTGGGCAGATCATTAAGTCTGTTGTGGAAAACCTGTATGTGGGCGTGGACAGCAAGGGCCTTCATATGAGTTTCCTTCAGCCCACCGTGAAGCTGGGGGAGGGAGGCCGCATGATCCTCAACGGGCCTATGGGAATTCCCAACATCAGCAAGATATCCACCTTTCTGGCGGGCTTTTTGCTGATCCTGGTGACTCTGGCGGTGATCTTCAATCTGGTGAACAGCCGTTCCGGGCGGGCGATTATGGCCCTGCGGGACAACCGGATCGCCGCTGAGAGCGTGGGCATTAACGTGACCAAGTATAAGATGATGGCTTTTGTCATCTCCGCTGCGCTGGCGGGGGCCGCGGGCTCTCTGTTCGCCTTGGGACAGAACACCATCGTGGCGTCCAAGTTTGACTTTAACACCTCGATCCTGATATTGGTCTATGTGGTTTTGGGCGGTCAGGGTAAGATGTGGGGGTCCATCCTGGCGGCCACCTTCCTTACGGTGCTGCCCGAGACCAACGCCATGCGGGATCTGCGGGATTACCGGATGCTGGCCTACGCCATTGTCCTCATTTTGGTGATGCTGGCCACCAATAGTCCGGCGGTTCAAGGCTTCTTCGCCAAGTTCTTCCGCAAGGCACCGGATAATGCTGAGAAAGGGGGTGAGGGGTAATGGCCATGCAGAAGCGGGAACCCACCAAGCTGGTTCCTGTCCCCTCCACCAACATTATTCCGGAGCGGGATGTGGACAAGAGCCCCATTTTGGAGTGCCGGCACCTGGGCATCGACTTCGGCGGACTTACCGCCGTCAATGACTTTAACATGGCCATTGGCCGCACTGAGATTGCCGGACTTATCGGCCCCAACGGAGCGGGCAAGACCACGGTCTTTAACCTGCTGACCAAGGTCTACCAGCCCACCCGGGGCACCATTTTGCTGGATGGTGTGGATACCCACTCCATGAACACCATCCAGGTCAACCGGGCGGGCATTGCCCGAACCTTCCAGAACATTCGGCTGTTCAGCAACCTTTCTGTGGAGGACAATGTGAAGCTGGGCCTTCACAACCACATCAATTATGGGCTGTGGCAGGGACTGTTCCGGCTGCCGGGATACTGGCAGGGGGAGAAGGTGGCCCACGAGCGGGCTATGGAGCTGCTCAGCATTTTTGATATGGAGGATCTGGCCTCTGCCAAGGCAGGCAGCCTTCCCTACGGCGCCCAGCGGCGGCTGGAGATCGTCCGGGCCCTGGCCACCAATCCTTCACTGCTGCTGCTGGATGAGCCGGCGGCGGGCATGAACCCCTCAGAGACTGCGGAGCTGATGGAGAACATTGTGAAGATCCGGGATACCTTCCAGATCGCGGTGCTCCTCATTGAGCACGACATGAGCCTGGTTATGGGTATCTGCGAGGGTATTTGTGTGTTGAATTTCGGCCAGATCATCGCCAAGGGAACCCCCGACGAGATTCAAGAAAACCCGGCGGTCATTGAGGCTTATCTGGGCAAGCAGAAGGAGGGTGAGTGAGATGGCGGCCATGCTGGAAGTCAATGACATTAACGTATACTATGGCGCCATTCACGCCATCAAGGGGATCTCCTTCGAGGTGAATGAGGGTGAGGTTGTCACCCTCATCGGCGCCAACGGCGCAGGCAAGTCCACCACACTGAAAACCATTTCAGGACTGCTCCACTCCACCACCGGCAGCATCTCCTTCCAGGGGGAGAGCATTGTGGGCGTGCCGCCCCATAAGCTGGTGAGCAGGGGGCTGGCCCAGGTGCCTGAGGGACGGGCGGTATTCCTTCAGATGACGGTGGAAGAGAATTTGGAGATGGGAGCTTACACCCGGCCCAATGCGGAGATTGATCCCGGGATTGCCCGGGTTTATGAGCAGTTCCCCCGGCTGAAAGAGAGAAGAAAACAGATCGCGGGGACGCTCTCCGGCGGCGAGCAGCAGATGCTGGCGATGGGGCGGGCGCTGATGTCCAGCCCCAAGCTGATGATGCTGGATGAGCCCTCTATGGGCCTGGCTCCCATTTTGGTAGAGCAGATCTTTGACATCATCAAGGAGCTTCACAAGGAGGGCACCACTATTTTGCTGGTGGAGCAGAACGCGCGAATGGCCCTTTCTGTGGCAGACCGGGGTTACGTGCTGGAGACAGGTAAAGTTGTTACCAGCGGTTCGGGTCAGGAGCTGCTCGATGATGAGAGCGTGAAGAAAGCCTATTTGGGTGGATGAGGGCAGAATGAGGCCGCTTCCTTGAAAACCCTGCCATAAGGAAGCTAACACCCACCAGAAGGCAGCTGCTTTCCGGTGGGTGTTTTTATAATGATTTCACCGACAACTCGAAGTTAGGGGAGATAAAATGGATAGACCAATCACAACGCTATTTATGCTTATGTCCGTTGACGGAAAAATCAGCACAGGGGCAACAGATGATTTAGATGTGGACAAAGATTTTCCCCAAATTGCGGGTGTTCAAGAAGGACTTCACCAATATTATGAGATAGAGCAGACAACCGATTTGTGGTCGCTCAATTCTGGCAGAGTACAGAAAAAAATGGGGGTCAACTCAAAGGAAATGCCGAACAAGTCGCCTGTTTCCTTTGTAATAATCGACAACAATTATTTGACCGAACAAGGCATTCGCTATTTTTGCGCCCGCTCAAAAGAATTTGTGTTGGTCACATCTAACGCAGGTCATCCGGCATTTCAGGTGAAGGAGGACAACCTTCATATTATCTGTCAGAGCAAGTTGTCTTTGCCTGATGCGCTTGCAAAACTCAAGTCAGAATATGGCTGTCAGAGAATCACCATACAAAGCGGTGGTACATTAAACGGACTGTTTCTTCGGGAAAAGCTGTTTGATTATATTGATATTGTTATTGCTCCCATTTTGATTGGCGGCAAGGACACATCCACACTAATTGACGGAAGGTCTTTGCTGTCAGAAAGCGAATTATTCCAATTAGGTGTGCTGAAATTGCAAGAATGTATTGTCTTGGAAAACTCATATCTCAGGTTGCGTTACCAGGTGATTCATTGACAACTTTCGTGTTTGCTGTTCTTCCCTTGAACACGTTCCCCGAAAGTGTCATAGTGGGCTATACAGAATAAAAGGGCAAAACAGACCATTGCGGACTGTTTTGCCCTTAACTTCTTTATAAAACTGTACCCTTATCTATTCTTTTTCCATCACATGGATACGAAACTGGGCGGTAATGGATAGAGAGTCCAGCTTTTCCAGCTGCTCTATTCCCTCCTTAGGGGTTTTCCAGTAGTAGGGAGTCATGCGGAACAGGTCAGCAATGGATTGGGAAGTGGGAAGGGTAAAGAGGGTCTCTGCCGGAACCACATTCAGGTAGTGAAAGCCGGGGTATTCCTCCTGCTTTTCCTCATTTTCATAGGGATGCTTGTACAAAACGGATTTTAGTTCCCAAAGATGCCGGGGGCCAGGAACAACATAGAGGAATTTTCCGCCGGATTTTAACACTCTGTGAAATTCCGCCGCTGCCAGGGGGGAGAAGCAATTGAGCAAAATGTCCACAGAACTGTCGGCCAGGGGCAGATGGTAGACCGAGGCCACCGCAAACTCTCCCTGCGGGCACCGCTTGGCCGCCTTTTTCACTGCGGGTTTGGACAGGTCGACCCCAGCAGTTCGGCCGCCGTTGGCAGCAACGGTTTCGGCCAAAGCGGCTGTATAGTAACCCTCACCGCAGCCCGCGTCCAGCAGGATAGGGGAGGAGATGGAGAAAGAAGCAAAGAGTTTACATAATATTTCCTGCAAGGGGCCATACCAATCGCCATCCAAAAACCGTGTGCGGGCAGCAGCCATCTCTTTATCATCTCCGGGGGTTTTGGAGTGCTGGCGGTTGGCCGGAAGTAAGTTTACATAACCTTCTTTAGCAATATCAAAGCTATGACCGCCGGGACAGAGATACCGTCCGTCGTCCTGAATGAGTGAAGCTGTACAGATGGGGCAGCAAAACAGACTTTCCATCCGGAATCCTCCTTTTTCTTAGTATACCACAGGGAAAATCCGGGGACAAGACTGAGCTGGTGGAATGGCTGCCTGCCTGGGTTCGGCTACCGGGGTATGCGCAGCCACATGTCCCGAACCAACAGGGTGGCCGAGAGGGTGAAAAACACCTCCAGGGCGGTGGACACCATCCGGGGGATCCAAAAGAGCAGGGCGGAGATTGCCACAATAGACCACCAGGCCCTCAGCGGGGCGCGCCAACGTACTGGCTCCTCCCGCCGCAGGGAGAGAAGGATGACCAGCAAAGCCAGCATGAGTAAAACGCAGGCCTGGGCCGCCAGTAGGACATGAAGGGCGGCATAGAAGGGGGAGCGGTCAGGGAGATAGGGTATGGCAAGGGCCCAGGAAAGGGAGAGGACGGCGCATACCGCAATACATTGACCGCCTATCCTTGCGGCCCTGCCGGGGAGGGAGCGGCACAGGAGCGTCAGCAAAACAAAGAAGTAACCCCCTCCCAATATCCCCCAGTAGACAAAGCCCCGGTAATGATCCTCTCCCATGACGGCGATGACGGAAAAGTTGGAGCGGAACCACGCCTTGCTCCCGGCAAAAAGCAGGGTGTACCCCGGGATGAGAAAGCGGGATATCAGGTTTAACCAAAAATGGTCTTTCTTCATGTGAATGATTCGGTTCCTCCCTGTTCCTCCGGGGCGGAGGGCATATTTTCCTTGCCTTTCCTGCCCCTTGCTGATACAATAAAAAGGCTGATATTCTTTCCAAAGGAGTTTGCCATGATTACCGTTACCGATCTGTCCCTCAACTATTCCGGAACCCCGCTTTTTTCCCATGTGGATCTTCAATTTGTCAAGGGAAACTGCTATGGCATCATTGGAGCCAACGGGGCCGGGAAGTCAACCTTTCTGAAAATTCTGTCCGGGGAGCTGGACTCTACCTCCGGGGAGGTGTCCATTCTGCCCAATGTGCGCATGTCGGTGCTCAAGCAGGATCAGAACCAGTATGACGCCTATACCGTTATGGACACCGTGCTCATGGGCAACCAGCACCTCTATGACATCGGCAAAGAGATGAACGCCCTTTATGAGAAGGAGGACTTTTCTGACGAGGACGGCATCAAGGCCGCCGAGCTCCAGGCAGAGTATGCCGAGCTGGGGGGCTACGAATCGGAGTCCGACGCCTCCCGCATCCTCCAGGGGCTGGGGGTGGGCACCCAGTTCCACGAGACCCTGATGGAGAACATGGATGCCCGGCTGAAGGTGAAGGTGCTGCTGGCCCAGGCCCTTTTCGGCAACCCCGATATTCTGATGATGGACGAGCCCACCAACAACCTGGACATCGCCGCAACCAACTGGCTGGAGGACTTCCTGCTGGAGTTTGAGGGCACCGTTATCGTGGTCAGCCACGACCGGCATTTCCTGAACACCATCTGCACCCATATCGTAGACATCGACTACAACAAGGTGAAGATGTATGTGGGCAACTACGACTTCTGGTATGACGCCTCTCAGCTGATGCAGAACCTGATGAAGGCCCAGAACAAGAAAAACGAGGAGAAGGCCCAGGAGCTGAAGGAGTTCATCTCCCGTTTCTCGGCCAACAAATCCAAGAGCACGCAGGCTACCGCCCGGCGGAAGCTGCTGGAGAAGATCACCCTGGAGGAGATCCCCGCCTCCTCCCGCCGGTATCCCTGGGTTCAGTTTTCCCCTGACCGGGAGGTGGGCAAGGACATCCTCTTCGTCACCGACGTAAGCAAGACGGTGGATGGGGTGAAGGTGCTGGACAAGGTGAGCTTTATGGTTCGCCACGGGGACAAGATCGCCTTTGTGGGGGACAACGAGAACGCCCACACCGCCCTGTTCAAAATTCTCACCGGAGAGTGGGAGCCCGACGAGGGTACGGTGAAGTGGGGCCAGACTGCCACCTTTTCCTACTTCCCCAAGGACAACACCGAGTTTTTCCAGGACTGCAACGACAACCTGGTGGAGTGGCTGCGGCAATTCTCCTCCGACCCTCACGAGGCCTATCTGCGGGGCTTTTTGGGACGGATGCTCTTTTCCGGGGATGATGTGTATAAGCCGGTCAAGGTTCTCTCGGGCGGCGAGAAGGTGCGGTGTATGCTCTCGAGGATGATGCTCTCGGGGGCCAACGTGCTGCTGCTGGATCAGCCGACCAACCACCTGGATCTGGAGTCTATTGCCGCTGTCAACAACGGGCTGGAGGCGGTGAAGTGCAATGTGCTCTTCTCCTGCCACGACCACCAGCTGGTGCAGACGGTGGCCAACCGGATCTTTGACTTTACGCCCGATGGAAAGCTCATTGATATGCCGATGAGCTATGATGAGTATCTGGAGCGGAAGGCTCAGCAAGAGCAAGAATAAGGCGGGCGCCCAGGCGGAAGCCCCGGGAGAAGGCTTCCCGGCGTTCCCATTTGATCCCCTCGCTTTGAGTGTCATAAAAGCCGTCCAGAAAGTTCAGGGAAAGTTGTTCCTGGATGGTTTTCAGGTAGGGATCTTGCTTTTTTAGCAGTTCAAAATATTCTGAAGGTAATTCCTCTGGGTATGTGATTTTTTCTAAGTGGGATAGAATGTCGTTCATCTCAGCTCCTCCAAATATGATCTATTTCTGTCGCAATTATACGACAGAAATAGATTAAAGTCAAGAGGTGTGTATATGCTTTTTGCGGAAAGACTGAAATCATGTCGAGAAAATAAGCGTTGGAAACAACGGGAGGTTGCAGATGCGGTTCATGTCAACCTGCGTACCTATCAGGGGTATGAAGGGGGCAGGAGCGAACCCAAATTTGAAACACTTATTGCCCTGGCGGATTTGTTTGACGTGAGTTTGGATTATCTTTTTGGCCGTACCGATTCTTGAACTTGTTCCGGCAGTTCCCTGCCGGGGGCCTTCCTTTCCCGCGTGGGAAAGGAAGCGAAAGGACGCCAGGGGGAGAGAGTTTCGACTCTCTCTCCCCCTGGACCCCCTCTCTCAACGACCAAGGGAGGGGGCCTGCGGGCCCCCTCTCCTTGGAACCCTCCCCAGGCTGTTTTCCTTCAGGCCATTGACCCGGCCCCCGCACTTCGTAGCGGCGGCCGGGTTCGGTCAAACCCCGGGCCCGTTACGAAGTAAGGGGCCGGGGTCATCCCAGCCGGGCCAGAACAGCTATGGGGTGTTTCCAAAGAGGGGCCATCGCAATGGCCCCTCTTTGGTCGTTTCAAGGGGGAGTCCAGAGGGGGGAAATCGAAATCCCCCCTCTGGGGCTTTCTTGGGGGGTCTGGGGGGCTATTCTTTGGCCTCAAAGAATAGTCCCCCAGGAGCACTTACCTATCGTCAGAAAGACCCAGAAGATAATCAGATGATACTTTCAAATAACGGGCAAGAACGACTAACTTGTCATAGTTTGGCTCCCGTTTGCCTTCCTCATAGTATTGGTAGGCACGGGGGGTGATTTCCAAAATATCAGCGATTTCTTTTCTGGAAAATCCTTGTTCCTTGCGAACCTGCTGCAGACGCTCAGAAAATGTCGACATAGAAAAATCACCTCTTGACAAGAACGAAATGTTCCTGTATAATGAAAGAACAAAATGTTCTTGATAGGAGGACTAAAAAATGGATTGCTTGTTTGAACTGCTCTTTCGGGCCTGGTGTCCCAGCTACCGCCCGGATATGGCCCCGGAACATCTTCAGGATGACCCGGTTCAGGCTTACGGCCTGTATTCCTTCCGGGAGGGATTCCAACTGGGCCTTTGCCTTGCGATAGCGGCCCTGGGAGAATGGACAGATTGAAAAGCAGGGCGGGCGAAATGCCCGCCCTGTTTGGGTTTATTTCACTTCGATCTGCTCCATAAGGAAGGCCTCGATGACGTCACCCTCCTTGATGTCCTGCCACTTTTCAAAGGTGATGCCGCACTCGTAGCCCTGGGCCACCTCTTTTACGCTGTCTTTGAAGCGCTGGAGGGAGGCGATGGAGCCGTCGTAGATGACGATGTTGTCCCGCAAAAGGCGCATCTGGGCTCCCCGCTGCATCCGGCCCTCGGTGACGTAACAGCCGGCCACCATGCCCACGCCGGTGATGCGGAACACGTTCCGGACTTCGGCGTGGCCCAGCTCCACCTCCTTGAACTTGGGGGAGAGCATGCCCTTCATGGCGGTCTGGATCTCCTCAATGGCGTCGTAAATGACCCGGTACATCCGCATATCCACATGATCCCGGGCGGCGGACAGCTTGGCGTTGCTGTCAGGCCGGACATTGAAGCCAACAATGATGGCGTTGGAGGTGGCGGCCAGCATGACGTCGCTTTCGCTGATGGCGCCCACGGCGCAGTGGATGACCCGAACCCGGACTTCCTCGTTGGTGATCTTTTCCAGAGAGGATTTTACCGCCTCGGCAGAGCCCTGGACGTCGGCCTTGACGATGATGTTCAGGGTTTTCATCTCCCCTTGCTGGATCTGGGAGAAGAGGTCTTCCAAAGTGACCTTGCCCTGGGTTCCGGCGGCGGCCGCCTTCTGGTCGTGCTTTCTCTGGTCAGCCAGCTCCCGGGCCATACGCTCGTCGGCCACGGCGTGGAAGTCGTCACCGGCGGAGGGCACTTCGGCCATGCCGATGATCTCCACGGGGACGGAGGGGCCGGCGTGCTGTACCTTCTCGCCGGAGGCGGTGGTCATGGCCCGGACCCGGCCCACGGCGGTGCCGGCGATGATGACGTCGC
>JAAWEH010000016.1 GCA_022794215.1 Oscillospiraceae bacterium | reverse complement strand
GGCTGGGATGACCCCGGCCTCTTACTTCGTAACGAGGCCGGGGTTCGACCGAACCCGGCCGCCGCTACGAAGTGCGGGGGCCGGGTCAATGGCCTGAAGGAAAACAGCCTGGGGCGGGTTCCAAGGAGAGGGGGCCCGCAGGCCCCCTCCCTTGGTCGTTGAGAGAGGGGGTCCAGGGGGAGAGAGAGTCGAAACTCTCTCCCCCTGGGGCTTTTCGGGGGGCCTGGGGGGTATCTTTTGGCCCCAAAAGATATCCCCCAGATTTGCTCTAACCTATCAGCAAAGAAAACAGAATGTAAAACACCACCCCCCAGAGGGAAACACAAACACAAACGAGGTGAAAGCATATGTCCGCCACCCGCATGGGCCGCATCAACGAAGAGATCCAGCGCACCCTCTCCGATCTTATCCGCACCGTCAAGGATCCCCGTGTCCACGGTCTCATTTCCGTCACCGCCGTAGACACCACCGCCGATCTCAAATACGCCAAGGTCTATATCAGCGCCCTGGATCAAGGCGACGTGACCGAGGTTCTCAAGGGTCTCAAATCCGCCTCCGGCTACCTTCGCCGGGAGCTGGGCCATACCCTGTCCCTCCGGGCCACCCCGGAGCTGACCTTCATCCGGGACGACTCCATGGCCAAGGGCGCCCATATCCTGAAAATCATCGAAGGGCTCGACATCCCCAAGGAGGAACAGGAATGAATCTGACCTGCGACGCCGCCGCCCGCTGGCTTCAGGAGCGGGACGGCTACCTCATCCTGACCCACAAGCGTCCCGACGGGGACACCATCGGCTGCGCCATCGCCCTGTGTCTCGCCCTGCGCAAGTTGGGCAAGACAGCCTTTGTGCTTCCCAACGAGGATGCCACCGCCCTCTTTGCCCCCTACTGGGGGGACACCCTGGCCCCTGCCGGCTTTTCTCCCGATACGGTGGTATCGGTGGACATTGCCAGCGAGGGACTTTTCCCCAAAAGCGCCGAAAACTATCTGGGCAAGGTGGATCTGGCCATTGACCACCATCCCTCCAATACCGGTTTTGCCCAAAACCTCTGCCTGGAAGCAGACAAGGCCGCCTGCGGCGAGGTGCTCTACACCATCCTCTCCCAGTGGTTCCCCCTCACCGCCGACATGGCCCTGCCCCTCTATGTGGCCGTCTCCACCGACACCGGCTGCTTCATGTACTCCAACACCTCCCCCAACACCCACTGGGTGGCGGCTGCCCTGATGGAGACGGGGATCGACTACCCCGCCGTCAACAAACGCCACTTCCGCACCAAAAGCTATATCCGCCTCCGGATCGAGGGCCGCATCATCGAAACGTTGGAGCGGTATGACGAGGGAACCATCGCCCTGGCCTCCATCACCCTGGCCGATTGCGCCCAGCTCCAGGCCACCGAGGAGGATCTGGAGGACATCTCCGCCTTCATCGGCCAACTTGAGGGGGTGCGCACTGCCGTCACCATCCGGGAGCTCCACCCCGGGGAGTGCAAACTCTCGGTGCGCACCGGCCCGGAGCTGAACGCCTCCAAGGTCTGTTCCCTTCTGGGGGGCGGCGGCCACGCCGCCGCCTCGGGCTGCACCGTCATGGGCACGGTGGAGCAGGCCAAAACCGCCATCATGGGCGCCATCCGCCAGGTGCAGCAGCATGGCTAACGGCATCCTCATCGTCAACAAGCCCCAAGACTGGACTTCTATGGATATCTGCGCCAAGCTCCGGGGGGTATTCCATGAGAAACGGGTGGGCCACGCCGGAACCCTGGATCCCATGGCCACCGGGGTTTTGCCCGTCTTCATCGGCCGGGCTACCCGGGCCGTCCAGTTCGCCGAGAGCGGGGAGAAGGAGTATCAGGCCATTCTCCAGCTGGGCCTTACCACCAACACCCAAGACATCTGGGGGGAGACACTGGAAAAGCAGCCTGTCCCGGCGGATGCCGGGGAGCGGATACAGGCCCTTCTCCCCCAATTCACTGGGGAGATCCAGCAAGTGCCCCCCATGTACTCCGCCGTCAAGATCAACGGCAAAAAGCTCTATGAGCTGGCCCGAAAGGGGGTGGAGGTGGAGCGGAAGCCCCGAACCGTCACCATCCGCACCCTCACAGCCACCTCCGGCGGCAGGGTGAAGTCCAGTGACCCGGCGGAGCCCTGGCCGGAAACCCCTAACATCTTTTTCCTCACTATCCGCTGCTCCAAGGGCACTTACATTCGCACCCTCTGCCACGATATCGGACAGGCCCTGGGCTGCGGCGGCTGTATGGCGGGGCTTCGTCGCACCGAAGCCTGCGGCTTCCCCCTCAGCGGGGCTTACACCCTGGAGGAGATCCTCTCCCACCCCGATCCCGCCTGCTTCCTTCTCCCGGTGGACAATCTCTTTTCTGAGCGTCCCTCTCTGCATTTGAAGGCCCCCGCGGAGAAAAAGGTTCGCAACGGCGTTGCCCTATCCGCCCCCAAGCTGAAGGAGGGGGAATACCGTCTTTACGGGGAGGACGGAACTTTCCTGGCCCTGAGCCGATGCAAAAACGGAACGCTCACCACCGTCAAGAGCTTTTATGAGGTTTGAACCCCGGCACAGCCCTCTCCCCGGTTTCAAGCGGCCATTTTTGATCCCCCTCCGCAGCGGCGGCCGCCTCACATTCCTTTTGCAAAGAGACATACAGCCCGGAAATCAAAAAGCGTGTCATCGCCTTGGGCCTCTTCGGCGGCAGGGCTTTGGCTTTCCGCCAAAGGAACGATCGAAATGATCGCACGGCCCTGCGGCCCGTGCTCCGCCGCACAGTGGCGGCCGCCTCACATACCATTTGCAAGGAGACATACAGCGTGGAAATCAAAAAGCGTGTCATCGCCTTAGGCTTTTTCGACGGCGTCCACCTTGGCCACGGCGCTCTTCTGTCCCTGTGTGCCCAGCGGGCCCAGGAGCTGGGCGCCATCCCCTCCGCCTTCACCTTTGACGCCCACCCCGCCAGCTTCATCACCGGCTCTCCCACCCCCCTCCTCTCCACCCCCACCGACCGCGCAGGGCTCATGGAGCGCTATTATGGCATTCGGGAGGTCATCGTAGCCCACTACGACCAGCAGATGATGAAAACCCCCTGGCGGGAATTTGTCACCGACTTCCTCCTCCGGAACCACGGCGCCATCCATCTGGTGGTGGGGCACGACTTCCACTTCGGCTATAAGGGGGAAGGTAACCCCCAGCGCCTCCAGGCCCTGTGCCGTGAGCTGGGCCTGGGCTGCGACGTAGTTCCCAAGGTGGAGCTGGAGGGCATCACCATCTCCTCCACCTACATCCGCACCCTCATTGCCCAGGGGGAGATGGACCGGGCGGTTCAGTTCCTGGGCCACCCCCATGTGCTCACCGGCACAGTAGCCCACGGCAAGCGCCTGGGTTCTTCCCTGGGCTTCCCCACCGTAAACCTCCACTTCCCCTCCGGCCTGCTGATCCCCGCCCATGGAGTCTACGCCACCCAAGCCGTCTTTTCCAGCGGTGACAGCCGTCCGGCTGTCACCAACGTAGGCATCCGCCCCACCGTCTCCGACGGCAGCAACGTGACCGCCGAGGGCTTCCTGTTGGATTTTGACGGCGACCTCTACGGTCAGGACGTCCGCATGGAGTTCCACCACTTCCTGCGCCCGGAACAAAAATTCCGGAGCCTGGACGCTCTGCGGGCCGAGGTCATGAAAAACGCCCAGCAGACCCGGGACTACTTCGCCGCCCAAAAATAAGATCCTTCCATTCAAAAACGGGGGCCGACCTTTTTAGGTCGGCCCCCGTTCTTCCTTTTCCGGTCAAAGCTCGTATTTCCTTCCCGGCGCCGCTCACAAAAGCGGAAACAAAGACGCCACATCCGGTTCCGCTCGGGTGTCTCCGCCTCTCGTCTCCCTTGCCGTTTCTGCTACCTGCCTTTGATTTCCACGATTCTATCGCATTGCCCCGCCAATTCAGGGGTATGCCCGGTGAGAACCACAGGCCTTCCCAATTTCCGAAGCCGGCCCAGGATCCGTCCGGCGCAGTCCAGATCCACCCCGGCAAAGGGCTCATCCAGCAGCCAGAGGCCTCCCTCCACCGCCAACGCCCGGGCCAGGGCCACCCTGCGGGCCATCCCGCCGGAGAGCTCTTCCGGCCATTTGTCCCCGCTCTCCTCCAGCTCCACCAGCTCCAGCCAGCGTTCCGCCTCACCCCAGCGCTCCTTGGGCAGTACCGCCTGGATCTGCCGCCGTGCCGAACAGCGGGGAAACAGCCGATCCTCCTGGAACAAAAGCACCGGGGCGCCGGGCAGCTCCACCGTCCCCGCCTGGGGCGTCAGCAAACCCGCCAGCACCCGCAGCAGCGTGGTTTTCCCCACCCCGGAGGGCCCGGACAGGTACGTAAGCCCGCTGTCGGGAGCCGAAAAGCTGAACTCCTCCAGGACCCTTTTTTCTCCGAAGCAAAGGGTGATCCCTCTGGCCTCCATCACTGCCGCCCCCCCTTCCGGAAACGGAAGATCCCTTTCAAAAGCGCCTCCATTAAAAGGCTCAGCCCCACCACTGCCATCGTCCAGGCAAAGAGCCCGGGGGCGTCCAAATAGGCCTTGGCGCTCTGAAGCCCTGTCCCCAGCCCCCACTTTGGCTGGCACAAAACCTCCGCCGCCACCCCGGATTTCCAGGCAAGGCCCAGCGCCGTCTCCCACCCGGCGGCCAAGGCCGGCACAGCTGCCGGCAAATAGATATAGCGCACCTTTCGCCAAAGGCCCATATCATAGGCTCTCGCCAACTCCAACAGTTGGGGATCCGCGTCGTCGATCCCCTGCCGGGCCGCACGCCAGGCCACGGGAAGGGCCATCAGCGCGGCTGCCGCTGTAGGTACCCAGCCCATGGGCAGCCAGAAATAGAGCAGTAAAATGAAGGCCACCACCGGCACCGTCCGCACCCCTCGAATGGCCGGGGATACCAGCGCCTCCCCCCATCTCCAGGCGGCAGTAACCACCCCCAAAAGGCTCCCCAGCCCCACGCCCAGCAGAAAGCCCAGGCTTACCCGCCCCAGGCTCATCAGCACCGAGCGCCAAAATCCCTCTGTGGACGCCAGGGTCAAAAGGGCATGAAAAGCCGCCGCCGGACTGGGAAGGAGCAGCTCCTTCCCCACCCCGGCGGCGCACAGCCACCACACCCCCAGCCAGAAAATCGCCGGGGGCAGTATCTTCCAAATCCTATCCCTCATGTTCACTTTCCGCCGTCAAATATCCATCCCTGCCCCAGCGGTTCCCCTGCGGGAGTGATGGAGCTGAACGGTTGGATCGGCCTATAGTAGAAGGCTCCATCGGGGATCGACCCGCCAATGGATGCCGGATCCGCCTGGAACAGCACCTGATAATACCCCTGGATGCCATCCATCATATCATCCCCGGTGACAAAGCACAGGTTGGCAGCCGGGATGGCCTTCTCCGCCACGGCCGCCTTGGGAACAATGCCCTGCTTCTCCGCCAAATGGGCGGCATCAGAGAGGTTGGCCGGACCGGTCATATAGGAGATAGAGCCTTCATACTCCGCCAAAAAGTCCTCCACCGCCTCGGGATGCTCCCGGACAAACCCGGCCCGGGCCACTACGCAGCCCATGGTCAGCACCCCGTCGCCCCCGGCCTTATCCCACTCCTCGGTGAGATCCAGCGCCTGGCGCACGTTCTCGTTCTGCATCAGCACCGCCGTGGCCGCAGGAACGGGCAGCATACACACATCCCCTTCCCCAGCAGCCATCAGGGTGGAAACCTCGTCGGTGGAAGGATGCCACTGCACATCCACGCTCGACCGCTCCACCCCGCTTTTCTCCAACAGATAGTTCAGCACAAACTCCGGATTGGCTCCCTGGCCGTAGGCGTGAACCGTCCGCCCCTCCAGGTCGGCCATGGACTGGATCTCCTCCCCGTTCTCCAAGATATACAGCACTCCAAAGGTATTGAGTGCCAAAAGCTGAACGTCCCCATCCGTCTTGTGATACAGGGTGGAGGCCAGGTTGGTGGGCAGCGCGGCAATGTCCACCTCTCCCTTGGTAAGAAGGGCCACCGCCTCACTGGGATCGCCGCAGAGGAGGAAGTCATACTCCTTTCCGCCGGAAAGCGTCCCCAGCTCCGCCTCCTCCATCAGCTTGGCCGCTCCCAGGCCGGTAGGCCCCTTCAGCATGGCTATATGCACCGCAGCCGTCTCCGGAGCAGGCGTCAAGGTAGGCTCCGCTGCGGGAGTAGGCGTGGCGGCGGGGGTAGGCTGGGGCTTGGGCGTACAGCCGGCCAGCAAAGTCAGCCCTAAGGTCAGGGCAATCCATCGTTTCATTTTCATCTTCATCGCCAGATCCTTTCTGTTCCAATCGGGTCATGTCCAGTCTACTATTTTAGTATGATATTGTCAAGAAATTGTGTCCTTTCCCGCTCGCCTGCATAGGATGGGGTACGAGAAAGGAGGTACTACCCAATGACAGCAAGGCGCAACAGTCGTACATATCGCCCCGCCGCTCCCCTTCACCCCCGGGTGCTGGCCGCCCGGCGGGAGCTTTTGGCCGAAGAGGAGCCTATACACCGCTATCCCCATCCCATTCCCCAGCCCCGCTCCGCCGCCGTCTCTCCTGCCGCGGCCTCGGAACCCACCTCCCAGGTCATGACCCAGGTGCTGGAGCAGCTCTCCTGCCAAAGCCAGCTTCTGGTGGATCTGCTGGGCGCGGTAAACGCCCTCACCGCCACGCTCCTGTGCCAGACGGAAAAACATTAACCTTTTCTTATTTTTCCCCTTTTTTCTTGCATCCCATCGAAAAGCAAAGTATAATATCCACCGTTGGCCCCTTCCAACGGTGGATATTCTATTTTTGGGGCATACTGACTTTATCTGGGAAAGGAGGCGAAGCCCTTGGCCGCCAGACGCAGAAAAAAGAAGCATAAGAAAAAGCGTTCCTTCCTCCGGCAGCTGGGCTGGAGCCTCTACTGCACCCTGATGATCCTCTCGGCCATCATTGTGGGGTTGTGGGTGGCCTACAAGTTCGCCTCCCAAGCTCCTTCCACTGCCGAAGCTCCGCCCCTCCCCTCCAATCCGTCAGCCGTCATCACCGACGACCCCAATACTCTGGACATTGACGAAAGCCAGCAGCAGCCCGCTCTTGCACGCAAGGATAGTACCTGGACCTTCCTCCTGGCCGCGGAGGATCAGGTCAGCGGCAGCACCGACACCATCATGGTCTGCACCTACGATACCGTCAATCAAACCATCGGCCTTGTCTCCGTCCCCCGGGACACCCTGGTGGATCGGGAGGGCTGGAAATACCACAAGATCAACGCCGCCTACTCCAACGGCAACGCCTACTTCCCTCCCGACGGTGGCATCAAGGAACTCATGACCGCCGTCAGCGAGGTTCTGGGCATCCCCATCGACCACTATGTCCTCATCGACACCACTATTTTCGTGGAGATCGTGGATGCGGTGGGAGGCGTAGACTTCAACGTCCCCGTCTATATGAATTACGACGCCCCCGACCAGGATCTCCATATTCATTATAACCCCGGTCTCCAACACCTCAGCGGCCAGCAAGCCCTGGAGGTGGTGCGCTGCCGGAAAAACTCCGACGGCCCCGGGGAATACCCCAACAACCTCTACGACGCCTACCCCGACGCCGACATCGGCCGCACCCGCACCCAGCAGGAAATGGTAAAGGCCATCGTGAAAAAGGTGCTTGCCAACCCCCAGAAGATCAACGAATATGTGAGCCTGTTTTCCCACTATGTCAAAACCGACCTGACGGTGAACAACCTATTGTGGTTCGCGCCCCAGGCCCTGAAGTTCGATTTTGCCAACCTGACCACCGCCACCCTCCCGGGCAACGGTGCCGCCAGCTACCAGGGCATCTCCATTTACGAGCTGGACAAGCCCGCCTGCATAGAGCTCATCAACCAGTGCCTGAACCCCTATACCACCCCCGTCACCGAGGACATGGTGCGCATGATCCCCGGGGACTGAACCAAAAGCGGCTGACGGAAGGTTCCGTCAGCCGTTTGTTTTCTTTTCCCAGCTTTCCAGCGCCGCAAGGATGGTCTCCCATCCCTCCTGCCCCTCCTTCAGCCGGTACTCCCTGTTCTGGTAAAAGCACTTCCCCGTGGTGATGAGGGAGAGCTCCGTTCTTTCCCCCTCCTCCCCCACCAGGCCCAGCTCATAGAGCCTCTCCCCGCCGGGATGGAACCGGGTCTCGTCCCCGACGAGCACCCCGGTGAACTCCAGCTCCTCCAGCAGGGCCAAAAATCCTTCCAGCTCCTCCCCCTCCTCCACAACTCCGTTCCAGGAAGGGCCGTTCATCCTCTCAGGCAGACGGGTGATCAGGAGCCTCACCACCCGCTGCCCCTCCATCCCCAGGATCTCTCCCAGGGGCCTTGCCGCCCGGCTCACATAGCCGCCATAGGCGCAAAGCCCCGCCAGGGCCAGGATCGCCCCTAAAAAGAGGAACCTGCCGGCCCGATCCCGGGTCAGTCCGCCTGTTTTCATCCCATCTCCCTCCTGAAGGTCTTCTGTGTCAAAAGAAAAAGAAGAAGAGATAGACCCCATAGACCCCCACCTGAAGGGCCATGCTGATCTCCAGCCACCGCTTCAGCTTGTCGGCCTCCACCTGCTCCTTCTCCAAAATGTCCAGCCCCGCCTTCCGCAGCAGGTCGAAGCTCTCCCGCTTTCCGGGAACAAAAAACCGATCCCATATCTTCTTCCGATCCGTCAAAAGGCCGTAAAGGAGCAGGTGGGGGAGCGTGTCGGCAGAAAAGAGCTCGAAGGAGATCGCCCACACCAGCGCCATCGTATACCAGGGCAAAGCCCCCGCGTCCTTCGTGATCAGGTGCAGGATCAACAGTTCACCCGCAAGCCCCGCTGTCCAGCTATGAGACAGGGTATAAATCGTCCGCTCCCCCATACCTTCTCCTCCTTATCCGCCGATGGCCTGATGATAGTCTGTTTCCGTCTTATCCGCCTTTGTTTCCCCCTCGTTATAATACTTTATCGTATCATGATAGCAATGGATATAGTAGCTGTGATCTACCGCAAACAGAACTTGGTATGTCCGAGTTGATACAACAACTTTATAATATTCGTTATCAATGCTAAATGCGGCAAAAACAAATCCCGCTATTTCTGCCACCACCTCCACAGTGTGCCAACCCATTTTCTTTGCAAAGAGCTTGGCAAGCTCCGCCACTGTTGCACAAACCCGGATATCCCTCCCGTAAGAAACCATTTCACCGGGAGATCCCAAATATTGATGGATATATTGCGAACCTGTCAGATCCTTGCCATATGCCATTGGCGTCTGTTGAGCCAAATACAAATCCCGGAACAGTGCATAGTTGCTGTCAATTACCACAGTTTCTACAACACCATTTTCTGTGGTTTCAACAAGCATGGTGTCATCCGGGCGAATTGTCCGAACAATATCAATGTTGTCAAAAGAGGCCCGCTCTACAACATTCTCTCCATCCATTTCATAGTATACACTGAAATTTTCCAGACTTGACGTGTTGTTCGGATGACCATGGTCAACTTCTTCCGCCGCAAATGCCGGAACCATTAATCCCATACACATAGATAAGGCCAATGCCAAACTTACCATTCTCTTATACATAATATACCTCTTTTCTTCTTCGATGTAAAACTTTTTTCATCATCATTCTGGCGTATACATCGCTTACCCGTACACATACCCGCTGACCGTATCCGTTCCCTTGGATCCGGTGACGGTGATGGTGTACTGCATCCGGCAGTTGCCCGCGGAAATGCTGGCATCCGTGTCCGACTTGTTGAAGGACAGGCTCTTGGTACCGGAAGTAGACCAGCCGCAGAGAGTGGTGTACGAACCGGAACCGCTCTTTACCTGCAGGCTGATATTGGCTGTAATTTTGGCGGTAGATTCTTTTCCCATTACAGTCACCATACAAGTAGCGGTATTACCAGACACATCCAAATCAGGAGTATAGGTAAAATCGTTGTTAATCCGTGGAGTGACCGCCTGCGCACACAGCGACAGACACAGTGCCAAAACCAAAGCCAGTGGGAATACCCGTTTCTTCATAAAAATTGCCTCCTTTCTCTTGTAGTAGTAGGGCCTTGACTCAGCCCTCCATTACTACAACGATTCAGGAGGCAATTTCCGGACAAATTTTCCAAATTTTTTTGAAATTTTTTTCAAATAGCAATCAGCCTTTATATTCAAGGCTTTCCGCCATTTTTATCAATTCCTTTACCCCAACGCAAGAAGCAAAATAGTAAGCGCATCCGCTCTCCTCTTCAAACAGAATTAAGTGATTAAAATATTCGTCCGAAGAGGTCGTATATAGATATCCGCTCATCCCATCGATCAAAATTTCCGAGCGAACGGAATGTTCATTATCAAATCCCAAACCACTATTTCTGCCAGCGAGAATATAAAACCAAATTTCTTTCCCCTCGTCATTTTCATAGATAAAAAATTGATTTTTCCCAAGCATCTCCTCACTCATCAGCACAAAGCCTTCCGGCACATAGGCAGGTCTGATCTCTCCCGGATCCTGCATTGTCCCATTTCCACGGAACCAATACTCATCCCTATCCTCAAACCGCAGGAACAAATACCGCTCCACCCACGCCCGGGTGGTGGGATTGCTCCACACAAGGATCCCCGCCAGGCCAAGGGCCAGCAGAATGCAGGCCGCCATCCGAAGGGCCCTTCTCCAGAAGGGCATCCCCTTTTTCCCGAAGGGCTGGGAGAGCAGCCGGCTGCGGAACTGCAGGTATCCTTCGGAAAATTCAGGGGTCGGGAGGGCTTCCCCGGCGGCCAGGATATCCCTGTAGTCGGCCCTTGCCGCATCCAGCAGGGCGGAACGCAGGACTGCGTCAAACCCGGTGTTACCCTCCATCGCCGTACCCCTCCTCCTTCAATTTTTCCATCAGCAGTCCCCGGCCCCGGCTCACCCGTTTTTCCACCGCGGCCACGCTCAGCCCCAGCCGTCTGGCGATCTCCCGGCTGGTCTGCTCCTCCACGAACTTCAGCTCCAATATCCGCCGGTACTGCTCCGGCATGGCCCGGATCAGCTCCACCAGCCGCAGATAACCGCTTTGGCTCTCCGCCTTCTCTCCGCTGGGCATGTCTCACTCCTCCGGAAGGGCTCCATACCGTTTTTCCTTCTCCAGCATATCCAGAGAAATGTTTTTCACTATGGTAACGGCCCAGGGCCCGATTTCCTGACGGCTTTTTCGATAAATGTTCAAAAATTTTTCAAAATGCTGCGCCACCCGGAGGAACGCTTCACTCTCCGCCTCCTCCGCCAGGGCCGGGCTATGTAAAATATTCAGCGCCACGGCATATAGCTTTTTCTCATATCGCCAATAAAACTCCCGGAATAATTCCTTTTCCTCCTCCCCGTCTATGAGAAGAAGACAGACTCCCAACACAGCCCTCACCCCCTTTTTTCCATTTTATCACAAATAAAAGTCCCCGCCCATAGGGCGGGGACTTTTTCTTTCCATCTCACTTTACCCCAGCAGATCCGGCCCGGGCAGATCCATTTTCCGCTTCCGGTCTGCGGAGACCGCCAGCTTTGCCGCCAGCTTCTCCCGGTCCCCGGCGGCAATGGCCGCCCGGTACTCCTGCAGATGGTCGATCAGCGCATCCAAACACACCGTAAGGGCAGGGGCATTGAGGGAAAACAGCTGTGTCCACAGCCCCACATCCAGCGCCGCCACCCGGGTGCAGCCCCGGAAGGAGCTGCCCTCATAGCCCTTGCAGGTAAAGAGGTTCTCATCGTCACAGACGCTGACGGCGATCACGTGCATCATCTGGCTGGTGTAGGCCAAAATCGCGTCGTGCTGGGCGGCGGTGGTTTTCACCACGTCCCGGCACCCGATGTAGTCCGCCAGCCGCTCCATCAGGGCCATGTGCTCCGCCGTACTGCTCTCCCGGGGGGTCAGGATCAGGTGGGAATCCCGGAACATCTCCGCAAAGGCGTGCTCCACGCCGGAAAACTCCGTACCCGCCATGGGGTGGCAGCCGATGAAATCCACCCCCTGGGGCAAACACCCGGCCTTCTCCATCACAGCGGACTTGATGCCGCACACATCGGTAACCAGGCACCCCGGCTTAAACCGATCCTTGTAGCCCTCCAGAAAATCCAAAATCCCCTGGGGGTGGAGGCACAGCATCACCACGTCAGCCCCCTCCACCGCTTGGCCGGCGTCCTCTGTGACCACATCGCCCACCCCGTGCTCCCGGGCAAAGCGCAGCGTGGGCTGGGACACATCCACGCCCACAATCTGGAACCCCTCAAAGCCCTTAAGGGCCAAAGCCATGGAGCCCCCGATTAGGCCCAGGCCCACAATGACAAATTTCTTCATAGAAATCCCCTCGATCTCAAAAATAGCCGTTGCCTCTTAAAGCTCTCGCCCCACGCACTGGGCCACGGCGCCCACCTTGGCCATCAGCTCCCTGAACTGTGCCGGGGTAATGGACTGCTGCCCGTCGCAAAGGGCGTGAACAGGATCGTTGTGAACCTCGATGATCAGTCCGTCGGCGCCCGCGGCAATGGCCGCCAGACTCATCCGCTCCACCATCCATGCCTGTCCGCTGGCGTGGGAAGGATCCACCACCACCGGCAAATGGCTCTGCCGCTTCACCGCCAGCACCGCCGAGAGATCCAGGGTGTTCCGGGTAAAGGTCTCAAAGGTTCGGATCCCCCGCTCACAGAGAATCACGTTGGGGTTGCCCCCCGCCAGGATATACTCCGCCGACATAAGCCACTCCTCAATGGTGGCGCTGAGCCCCCGCTTGAGCAAGATGGGCTTGTTCACCTTCCCCAGCCGCTTGAGAAGATCAAAGTTCTGCATATTCCGGGCCCCCACCTGGATCACATCCACGTGCTCAGCAAAGTAGCCGATATCGTCGGTGCTCATCAACTCGGTGACCACCGGCAGCCCCGTGGCAGCCCGGGCCTTCTCCAGCAGATCCAGGCCCGTATACCCCATCCCCTGGAACGAATAGGGACTGGTTCGGGGCTTGAAGGCCCCGCCCCGCAAGGCTTGGGCCCCGGTCTGCTGCACTTCTTTGGCAATGGCCGTAATCTGTTCCTCACTCTCCACCGAGCAGGGCCCCGCCACCACCAGCAGCTTTTTTCCGCCCACCGTGGCCCCGGGCGCGATCTCCACCACCGAATCATCCGGGTGGTACTTCCGGTTGGCCTTCTTATAGGGCTCGCTGACCCGCATCACCCGCTCCACTCCGGGCAGAGACTCCATCTTTTCAATGTCAATGCCCTGGGCGTTGCCCTCGGCGCCCAAAATGGTGGTCTCGGCGCCCTTGGAGATCATTACATTGACCCCGCCCCGCTCCATCTCCTGAATGGCATGCTCCAGCTCCTGCTTGCTGTGGCCCGGCTTCATAATTACGACCATATCGACCTCTCCTTTTCCTTATTCCATAAAAAAGCGGCAGCCCCTACGGGCTGCCGCATGTGGTTTCCTCCGGCAAGTCCGATCCGGGCATCACAAAAGGCCGCTATCGTAATAGCGGCAATAGGAGTAATACCCATGTCGGCTTTGCTTTGTCATAACGGCACCTGCTTTCTGATGGATACTTTAGCACTTTTTGGTGCGAAAGTCAAGAGGGAACTTCTTGAATTTTCCCAGAAATGTGGTATCATATAGAAAACCGATAATAATACCGGGATTTTGTAGGAGGCGCTTACCATGAAGATTTCCACCAAAGGACGCTACGCCCTGCGGCTGATGCTGGACATTGCCCTTGAATCCGGGCAGCAGCCCGTCTCCCTCCGGGACGTAGCCCAGCGGCAGGAAATCTCCGACAAATATTTAGAGCAGATCGTCACCCCTTTGAGCCGGGCCGGTCTTGTCCGCAGCATCCGGGGCGCCGGCGGCGGTTACCTCCTCACCCGTTCGCCGGAGGAGTACACCGTGGGGGAGATCCTCCGGGTTCTGGAGGGCAGTCTGGCCCCCGTGTCCTGCGCCGAGGAACCCCACTGCTGCAAACGGGCCGAGCAGTGCGTCACGGTGGAGGTCTGGGCCCAGATCCAGGCGGCGGTATCCTCGGTGGTAGACCACATCACCCTGGCCGACCTGGTTCAGCGCTACCACGAAAAATTGGGTGCCTAACTCTTAAAAAGACCGGCCGGGAGCTCCCGGCCGGTCTTTCTATATTTTCACAGTGTCTTTCTCAATCAGCCGCCTTCAGGTGCTGGCTGTCCTCGATCTCGGCGATCATATCAAGCCGTCCCTGGTGCCGTCCGCCCTCGAACCGGGCCCCCAGCCACTCGTCCACGATCATCTTGGCCGTCTCGATCCCGATGACCCGGGCGCCGAAGGCCACAATGTTGGTGTTGTTGTGCTGCTTGGACAGCTTTGCGGTGTAGGGATCGCTGCACACACAGGCCCGAATCCCCTTCACCTTGTTGGCCGCCAGAGAGATCCCCACTCCGGTGCCGCAGATAAGCACCCCGCCGTCTACCTGGCCATCGGCCACCAGCCGTGCCACCTTGTAGCCCATCACAGGATAGTTGCAACTCTCCGTGGTGTCCACGCCTACATTTACCACTTCGATCCCCTTGGCCTCCAGGTGGGCCTTGATCTCATTTTTCATCTCTACCGCAGCATGGTCATTTCCAATGGCAATTTTCATGGAGCTTCCTCCTGTTCATCTCATAAAATTGGATCTGCCCCTATTATAAGTCAATTCTCCCCCTGCCGCAAGAGGGAAAAGAGGGCAAAAAAACACCGCAGACTTAGTCTGCGGTGTTTCGTCCGATTTTAGTCGGTCACGTAGGGCAGCAGGGCGATCTGCCGGGCCCGCTTGACGGCCACGGTCAGCTGACGCTGATGCATGGCGCAGGTGCCGGTGGTCCGGCGGGGCAGGATCTTGCTGCGCTCAGACAGGAACCGCTTGAGCTTGGCAGCGTCCTTGTAGTCGATGTGCTCCACCTTGTCCACGCAGAACGTGCACACCTTACGGCGCTTCCGGCCGCGGGGGCGCTGCTCCCGGTTGGCATTATCCATAGGCATGAGGGATGACCTCCTTCGATTCAAAATGTGGCCGTTTTATCAGAACGGCAGGTCGGACTCATCTCCGACCAGCTCGGCGAACTGATCGCCCCCCATCACGGGGGCGGCATACCCGCCAGCAGGCTGCTGGGGTGCGGGGGGAGCATAGCTTTGGCCGCCGTAGCTGCCGCCGCCCTCTCCGTCCCGGCGGGAATCGCCGAAATAGATATTCTCCGCCACCACCTCGGCAGCGGTGCGCTTGTTGCCATCCCGATCCGTATAGGGACGGATCTGGAGACGGCCCTCCACCACAGCCATGCGGCCCTTGGTGAAGTAGCGGCTAACGAACTCAGCAGTCTGACGCCAGGCGACCACATTGATAAAATCAGTCTCCCGCTCGCCGGTCTGCTTGTTCCGAAAGTCCCGATCCACAGCCAGCCGGACTGTGGCCACAGCCACGCCGCCGGGAGTGGTGCGAAGCTCCGGGTCGGCTACCAGCCGGCCCATGAGGATCACGCGATTGAGCATTTCCTCTCCCCCTTACTCGTCCAGGCAGACGATAATGGAACGCATCACGCCGTCGGTAATACGGAAGATACGATCCAGCTCGGCCGGGAAAACAGGGGCGGAAACGAAGGTCATCCGCACATAGTGGCCATCGGTCTGATCCTGAATGGGGTAGGCCAGCCGGCGCTTGCCCCACTCATCCACCTCCACCTGGGTGGCGTGGGTCTCGGCCAAAGCCTTGAACTTCTCCACCAGGGCGGCAGTGTCCTCCTCGTTCTTGCGGGGATCAATGATATACACTGCCTCGTAGTTTGCGCTGAGTTTTGCCATTTCTCTTGCACCTCCTTATGGTCTTATGGCCCCCGATCCCATCGGGAGCAAGGAGCTCTGTCTTTTGACAGGCTATATTATTATAACGGAATTTGGAAGAATGTCAAGCAAAAATCCCCTTTCCCCTCCCTTTTTCCAAAACTTCTTTGGAAAGCGCCTCCACTCTTTTCTTTTTTTTCCCCCTGTGCTATAATACCCTCGACTGGTTCCCCACCCAGTCTAACGGCCGGAGAGAATGCCGTCCGGGGGCAAAGCGCCTTACCCCCGGGGAAAGGGACCTCCGGCCCTGTGCGCGGCGCGCGTACTGTGGAGCCCAAAGGCTCTGAATCAAAAACTGGAGGTTTGTTTGTTATGCGTAAACTCAGTACCAAAGACCTGACCCTGGCCGCAATGGTGGCCGCTCTCTATGCTGTGATGGGCTATTTTGGCAACATCTTCGGCCTGACCTTCGGGCCCATCCAGTTCCGCTTCGCCGAGGCGCTCACCGTTCTGCCCTTCCTGT
>JAAWEH010000015.1 GCA_022794215.1 Oscillospiraceae bacterium | reverse complement strand
GATATAGACGCCAAATCTAATGTAGAAGAAAATGAATCAAAGCTGAAACGTTGGTTCAAAAATGAAATGAAACTTCAAAAAGAATACAGGGAAAAGAATGTAACTAGTTCAAAAGCAGGAAAGGTCTTTTTGAAAATTGTCACATGTTTTTCCATATGGCTGCTAAGCACATATCTTTTGGTTGTCTTGTTTTCTTTTTTCCTCCCCGAGGAAAATGGGAAAATTATGCTTAATGGTTTTGCAGCCCTTCTATTATTGATTCTTCCAATACTTTTATCTTATTTATCGGTTCACAGGAAAAAATGATTGCTAAAGGATACGCCGATGATAACGAACGTTGAGATGAAGGGACAGGGTATAAGACTCCCCCCCGCTTGCTAAATAGTAAATTCTGGAAATTTACTGACATTATAAAAGGATGGCATCTATTTGGTTCGGATGATACAGAAAACTACCCCGAGGCATATGCCTCGGGGCAGTTTTCTCTTATCAATAATTTTTGGCCTGGAGTTCAAAATAGGCCTGGGGATGGGCGCAGACGGGGCAGACCTTGGGGGCTTCCTTGCCCATGTGGATATGGCCGCAGTTGCGGCACTTCCAGATGTAGACGTCGCCTTTCTGGAACACCATGCCTTCGTCCAGATTTTTCAGCAGGGCCAGGTAGCGCTCCTCGTGCTCCTTTTCGATCCGGCCCACGCCCTCAAACAGGGCGGCTAGCTCGGTGAAGCCTTCCTCCCGGGCGGTTTGGGCCATCTCCTTATACATGGCGGTCCATTCCTCGTTCTCCCCTTCGGCGGCGGCCTTCAGGTTGGCGGGAGTGTCACCGATGCCGCTGAGGGCCTTAAACCACAGCTTGGCGTGCTCTTTCTCGTTGTCGGCGGTCTCCAGGAAAAGGGCCGCAATCTGCTCATAGCCCTCCTTCTTGGCTTTGCTGGCGAAATAGGTATACTTGTTGCGGGCCATGCTCTCCCCTGCGAAGGCTTTCCACAGGTTTGCCTCGGTCTTGCTTCCTTTCAGTTCCATGACTGTTGTCCCCTTTCTTCCTTTATTGTTGAATTTGATCGCGGTCTGCTTCCGCTTCCTCGCTCTTTTGGCAATCGGGACACACCCCGGTAAACAGCAGATCGTGGCCCTCGATGCGCAGTTCTGGGGCCCGGGCTAAGGCCGAGGCGTCCAGCTCCGGATCATAGGGCAGCTCCAGATCCATCACCCGACTGCAGCTTTTGCAGCGGAAATGGCTGTGGGGATGGGTGTCTGCGTCGTAGCGCTCCACTGAAAAGGGCATCCGGATCAGGACGCCCTCCTCCGAAAGAAGGTTCAGGTTGCGGTATACCGTTCCCAGGCTCAGGTTGGGATTCTTGGGCCTGAGCCACTGGTAGACCATTTCTGCCGTGGGGTGCTCCTTGCTGGAGTGAACGGCATTATAAATCAGCTCCCGCTGCTTGGAATATCGTTTCCCCGGCATAACTACCTCCTTTTAATAGGAACTATTCTTATTTATTAGAATAACATATCTTCCGAAAAAAGGCAAGTTCTTTTTTGATTTTTTGCGCACACTATCCCTCGGATGGAGATTCCGAAGATCACGTTTTCAGGAGGAAAGGGAAAATGAAGCGAAAAATTGGCTTGCTGGCCCTGACTCTGACTGCTGCGACCGTTCTCGCCGGCTGCTCCACCTCGTCGATGGAGCCCAGCCCCTCTGCCCCTGCGGTGGCACCCACCCCGGAGGCATCCCCCAACACGGTGACCCGGGGCGTCCAGCGGGCGACTCAGGACGTGGAGGACAAGGTGGAGGACATCCTGGACGATGCGGGCCGGACGGTTCGCAACGCAGACGATCAGCTCAGAGACTATATGCGCTGAGGAAGATGCGGCCGGAAATTCTCCGGCCGCATCTTCTGTATCGGGACAAATCCTCCGTGAATAGAATGGAGGAGAACTATGATAAGGGAGGTTCCGCTCATGCTCTCCGCTTGGCTCGTGCTGATGCTCCACACTCTGTTCTTTCCCCTTCGCCTATCCAGCTCTACCGGTTCCTTTCCCCGGGCCCTCAAGCCTGAGGAGGAGCGGGAGTATCTGGAGCGCTACGCCGCCGGGGATCAGGAGGCCAAGGACGCGCTGATCGTACATAACCTGCGGCTGGTGGCTCACATCGTCAAGAAATACTACACCCAAGCCTGCGACCAGGACGATCTGATCTCTATTGGCACCATTGGGCTTATCAAGGGAATCTCCACCTTTAAGCCTGACCGAAACGTGCGCTTGGCTACTTACGCTTCCCGGTGCATTGAAAACGAGATCCTGATGCACTTCCGCTCTCAGCGGAAGCTCCAGGGGGAGGTTTCCCTCTCCGACACCCTGGAGGCCGAGGGCGAGGGCGGTTCCCTGTCCTTGATGGACGTGATCCGGGTGGACGACAATATGCTGGAGGAGCTCTCTGCCAAGGACGCGGGGAAGGCGGTACGGGAGTGCGTGGACAGGCAGCTGGAGGAGCGGGAAAAGCTGGTTATCACGTTGCGCTACGGGCTTTCCGGAAAGGCGCCTCTCACCCAGCGCGAGATCGCCCAGCAGTGCAACATCAGCCGCAGCTATGTCTCCCGCATTGAGAAGCGGGCCCTGGAGAAGCTGAGAGGGGCTCTGGAGGATGAGGTCGGATAAAAAAGGCGGGCCTTTGGCCCGCCCTTTTTCATCTATTTGCTTTTTCCTCTCTTATCAATTCCAAAGACAGGCTCCCCCTTGTTTTTTCCCGGAATATCAGCCTCCACTCCACTTCCTTTGGGGGCTGAAAGTAGGCGGAGGAGGTGACGGTATAACCGGGGAAGGGCCGGCTTTTTCTGCTGATGAAAATGGCCGTTGGGCCGTCAGCGCCGCCGATAACGCCGATGGCACCCGCATGGATATTTTTCCGGGTCGGAAGCTCCCCTTTTATCCGGGGCTGGTCGCCGGGACTGCTGTCCCGGATGAAGAAGGTATTTTCGGGCAGTTCGGGGGTTAAGGAGCAGGTCATCGTCACGCAGTGGCGGGGCAGCTCATAGCCGGCCAAGGGGGTGGCTGCCAACCCCTCTTCCAGTTCCGCCAGCTCCCGGCTCTGGTAGTCTTCTACGGTCAGGATATGCTCTTCCCCGGTGAGAGGATGGCGAAAGCGCAGCTGTTCTCCCCGGGCGGAGGGCCGGAAATAGGGGCCGGGGAACTCTATGGGCTCCTGCTCCAGAACCAGAGAGAGGGTTTTTAGCCGGGGTTTTCTTTTGGTGGCCCAGGGGAAACATACCCGCCGAATGGACCAGCCCCAGGCCGGATCCAGAGCATAATGCTCCAGGGCAGAGCGAGCCTCCAGATCCCCGTATTCCCCTTCCAGCCGACAGGGATCCCATACCACCCCGCTTCCATGGGTCCAGCGCAGCGGGCGGCCATTCAGCAGCAGAGAACCAATGCGCAGCTGCACGTTCAGGGGATCCTCCGCCGCCCGGCTCAGCGCCCTGTCCCGATCCAGTTCTCCCCCGTCCCACTTTTCCCGGTGGGTTCGGATCTCTTCCAGTGGAACCCGCAGGCAGAAGTCTATCACCAGGCCCTTGCCGCAGAGATAGAGGGAGGGAATCATTCCCCGCTGTCCCTCCCAGTCAAAGGACTTGTTCAGGAGGAGCTCCTGCCCTGGCCGCTCCCGGCTTTTTCTGGTCCAGAAGCCGCCGTCAAAATAGACCTTCCAAGGGGGAGTCTGGGGCGGGCCGGGTATGGTCTCCTCATACTCCCTGGAAAAGGGGATCTTTTTGTAGTCAAACTCCTGCTGCAGCTTTTTTACGTAAGAGAAAGGATCCTCCATAACCTGAAGACCCATTTCCTCTATCTGCTTCAGCGTCTCCTGTCCCTCCTGGGTGGCGGGGTTATCCCGGAGATAGGAGCGGAACTGCTCCTCGTCCCAGGCCCAGAGCTGTTCCAAGGCATCGGCGCTTCCGCAGGAGAGGAGCAGGCGCAGAAAGTCGGGGAAATTCTTGGCCAGGGGATGGACATAGTGGCCGGGGATGCTCATGGGGCTTACGGCAAAAACCATCTCTCCAAAACCGCGGACAAAACAGTAGTGGACGCCGTCCACCCCGGCCCAGCCGATGATGGAGGCTCCCTTGGGGGTGCAGAAATAGGCAGAATTCTCCCTGTCCTGGTCTATTCCCAGGCTTTTCAGGTCGATCCCCCGGCGCAAAAACAGGGCATAGCCCTTTTTCATTCTCTCCCCCCCTTTTTCTTTATTCTATCATACCGTTTGCCGGATTTCCACTTTTATAGAAAAGGGAGAGCGGAGGCCCGCTCTCCCTTCTCCTTTTAATGAAGGCCCATCTCGTCGGACAGCTCCTCCATCACCTGGCCCATGGTCTTCATGGCTTTGTCGGCGGCCTTTTGGATGCTGCTGCGCTTTTTGGGAGCCATAGCCACACCCATGGCTACCCCGGCTACAATGCCCATGGTCATCCCTTTTGCAAAATCATGCTCTTTCATCTTTTTCCACCTCTTTCCTTCCTGTTTCCGGAGCCTTCGCTCCCGTTTTTATTATTGCCCCAAAAGGGCAAAAAACCATTGCGAAAATCTGACTGATATTTTATAATAAAAAACAGAAAACCAGCGGGGCGGGGCAGAAACCCCGGCCCCTTTTTTCCCAAGGAAGGAGTCCGCTGTGAAATATCTTATTCGCCAAGGACGGCTTGTGGATCCGGTCAGCGGCATCGGCGGCGTAATGGACATCCTTCTGGACGACGGAAGGGTGGCCGTGATCGGCAGCAATCTATTCTCTCCCGGCGCCCAAGTCATCAACGCCAAGGGATATGTCGTATGCGCAGGGCTGGTAGATCTCCACGCCCACCTGATGGAACCCGGCTTTGAGTACAGGGAAACGGTTGCTTCCGGCGTTCGCTCCGGGGCTGCCGGGGGCTATACTTCAGTGGCCTGTATGCCCGATACCCAGCCCCCCATTGACGTGCCGGGCGGGGTGGCTTACCTCAAGGAGCTTTCCGTCAAGACCCCCGGTTCCCGGGTGATCCCCATTGCCGCTTTGTCCAGGGAGCGGCTGGGCCAGGAGGTCTGTGACTATGGGGCGCTGAAAAGCGCCGGGGCCGCGGCTGTATCTGACGCCAAGCCCATCGCCAACGCCAACCTGCTCCGGGACGCCATGATTTTGGCCTGCCGGCAGGGGCTTACCGTTCTCTCCTACTGTGAGGAGGCGGAGCTGAGCCAAAATTTTGCCGTGAACGAGGGCCGGGTCTCCCGCCAGCTGCGGATCCCCGGCAGGCCGGCCATCGCTGAGGAGCTCCAGGTCATGCGGGACGTGATGCTGGCCGAGGAGACCGGCTGCGCTGTCCATATTTGCCGGGTGTCTACCGCCCGCTCGGTGGCCATCATCCGCCGCTATAAGCGCAAGGGGGTGGCGGTCACCTGTGAGACCTGTCCGCAGTACTTTACCTTTACCGAGGATGAAGTGCTTCAGCAGGGCGCCGCCGCCCGGCTGGAGCCCCCTCTGCGCACCCCCGCGGATGTGGAGGGCATTATTGAGGGGCTGAAGGACGGCACCATCGACGCCATTGCCAGCGACCACACCCCCTGCGGGGATTGGGAGAAGGATCAGCCCCTAACCCAGGCCCTGCCCGGCATGGTGGGGCTGGAGACCACGCTGGCGGCCAGTCTTACCGCCCTATACCACACCAAGAAGATGAGCCTTTCCGACATTCTGCGCACGCTCACCATCAATCCGGCCTGCATCCTTCGCCTGCCGGGGAGCGGGCGGCTGGCGGTGGGCTGCGACGCCGATCTGGTTATTTTCGACCCCGATCAGGAGTGGGTCGTCGATCCGGAGCGGTTTTACTCCCTGGGGCGCAACACGCCTTTTCGGGGGAAGCGCCTGCGGGGGAAGGTCAAATATACCCTTGTGGGCGGAGAGATCGTATATCAGGAAGGCGAAAAGGAGGGGACGCTGTGAACCGCCGCGCTGTTTATTGGGCCGGAGCCGGCCTTTCCCTTCTGCTGGGACTTCTTTTTTGGCGGCTGGGACTTCCCGGCGGGCCCCTTTTCCAGGGGCTGCTTATTCTGCTGGCTCCCTTTTGCTTTTGGAACGGGGCAGCCCTTCTGCTGGGGCTTTCCGGGCAAAAGTATTCCAGGGGCTACCGGCTTATTTTTGCCCTTATTTTTGTGGGCTACTGCGCTATGGTGGCCGTCAGCTTTCTTTTCCCCGCCGCCGTATCCTACTTTTTGGTGTTTACCCTGGTGTGTCTGGCAGGGCTCACCCAATTTTTTGAATAAGAGCAATCACCCCACGAGGAAAGGATGGCCGCTATGTCCTTTGACCATTTGCAGGCTTTGATCAAAGCCAAAAAGTGTCCCTTGGCCCTGACTTTGGAGCCCAGGGGCGAATATATCCCCCCCTTTCTGCTGAAAGGCAGCTTTGAGCAGTACGGACAGACCCGGGAGGGCGCCGCCGACGCCGCCCTGCGCTACAGCCTTGGGCTGATCGAGGGCCTTGCCGACACCATTCCCGCCCTTCGGATCCAGAGCGCCTACTTTGAGCGGCTGGGCTGGCAGGGCATGAGAGCCCTGGAGCAGGTCATTGCCGCCGCCCATGAGAAGGGGCTTTTTGTTATTGCGGACAGCAAGCAGGGCCAGTCGGGCTCTGCCGCCCGCGCCCTGGGAGAGAGCTGGCTGGGCCGAACCCGGGTGGGAGAGGCACAATGTGAGGTTTATGGGGCGGACTGCCTCACTGTCAACGCTTATCTGGGCTCCGACGCCATCGCTCCCCTTTTGGAGCTGTGCCGGGAGCTGGATAAGTGCCTGCTGGTACTGGTAAAGACCGCCAACCCCAGCGGCGGGGAGCTTCAGGACATGGTGGCCGGAGACCGGGTGGTTCACCAGGTGATGGGGGATCTGGCCCAGCGGCTGGGGGGACAGCCGGGAAAGTTTGGCTACAGCCGGGCCGGGGCGGTGGTGGAGACCACCTATCCCTCCGATCTGCGCGCCCTGCGCCGGCGGCTGGAACAGACCTTTTTCCTGCTCTCTGACGCCCTTCCTCCCCAGGAGGCCCGCTTCGCTTTTGACAAGTATGGCCGGGGGGTTTTGGTTTCCGTCGCCCGACCCCTTCTCTCCGCCTGGCAGCGGAGCGGGCGGGACGGGCGGGACTATCCCGAGGCCGCCCGGGAGGCGGCCCGGGAGCTTCGGGAGGCATACAAGCAATATGTCACCGTTTTATGATTTATTTCCTGAAAAAAAACGCCGGCGGGCAGAAAGCTGTGATCCTATGACCCGAATCTATCTGATCCGTCACGCCCAGTCGGTGGGCAATCTATACCGCCGGGTCCTGGGCTGGTATGACGGGGGCGTTACCCGGCTGGGTTGGGAACAGATCGCCGCTCTGGAAAAGCGGTTTCAGGGCTTGACGGTGGATGCGGTCTACTCCAGCGATCTTCTCCGCGCCCGGCAGACCGCTCAGGCGGCGGCCGGATCAAGAGGCCTTCCCATTCGTCCTGATGCCGCCTTCCGGGAAATCAATGTGGGCGTTTTTACCAATGTACCCTACGGAGAGCTGCGCTACCACCATCCCCAGCTGTATGCGGATTTCTTTTCCTACTCCCCCCGGTGGGCCCCCAGGGAGGGAGAGAGCTTCCAGCAGGTGGCGGATCGGATCACCCCCGCCTTCTTCCGGGTGGCCCGGGAGCACCCGGGACAGACGGTGGCTGTTTTTTCTCACGCCATGGCCATCTGCTGCCTCCAATCTGCGCTGCGGGGGAAGCACCCTTCGCAGGTCACCGACCTTCCCTTGGGAGAAAATACCGCCGTGTCCTGCTATGAGGTGCAGGGGGATAAGTTCCGTATTTTGTTTGAAAATGACGACTCCCACCTGCCTCCCCAGGCGGCTACCCTGGCCCTTCGGAAGAAGGCGGAGGCGCTGTACGGCCCCTCCCCCATGGTCTGGTTCCGGGATATGGAGCTGGAGGGAGAAGCCCAGGATTATAAGGACGCCCGACAGGACGCCTGGGCCGGGGTGCACGGCGGACTTCGGGGCTTTGACGCCGAGGGTTTCCTGGACGAGGCCCGGGCTGCCTGGCAGTGGGACCGGCGCTCTCTGCAGCGGGTCATGTGGGAGGATCGGGCTGTGGGGATCCTTCAGCTGGCCACCCTGCAGGGCGTTCAACAGGGGGTGGGGCATGTACCCTTTCTCTACGTGAGCGCGCCCTTCCGCCACCGGGGGATCGGCGTGCAGCTTATCGGGCAGGCCGTCAGCACCTATCAGGCCATGGGGCGCAAGTGCCTTCAGCTTCAATGCGCTCCGGAAAACGAGGCGGCTCAGCGGTTTTACCGCCGCTGTGGGTTTGTGAAAAACGGGCAGGTTCCCGGCGCTGAGGGGCCGGTGGATCTGCTGGAGATGCCCATTTGAGGAAGTCTCTGCATAAGCCAGGGGCTTCCTTTGTTTTCTTTTTGTCAAAAATGGAGATTTTCATTTTTTCTCCTCCATCTCCCTTTACGAACTCTTTCGCGTCATATATAATAATGGTGTTCGCCGATTTTTGACAAATAAGATCCACTATTCTTATGAAATAGGAGGGCAAGCCTTTGGACGCTTCCAATGTGATCTCTATGCTGGGATCCATCGCGCTGTTCCTGTTCGGTATGTCCACCATGACCGACGGCTTGGCCCAGCTCTCCAGCGGCCGTTTGGAGAGCATTTTGGAAAAGCTCACCGATAACGTTTTTAAGGGCGTTATTCTGGGCGCTTTGGTCACCGCCATCATCCACTCCTCCGCCACCACCACCGTTATGTGTGTCGGCTTTGTCAACGCCGGCATCATGAAGCTGGAGCAGACGGTGGGCATTATCATGGGCGCCAACATCGGCACCACCGTCACCGCCCAGATCCTGCGTCTGGCCAGTATCTCGGAAAACAGCAATCCCCTGCTGACTCTGCTGCAGCCCTCGATTTTGGGGCCGGTGCTGGCGGTGATCGGCATCATCCTTTACATGTTCATCAACAAGGGCAACAACAAAAATATCGGTCAGGTCTTGATCGGCATGGGTCTTTTGTTTATCGGCATGAACTCCATGACCTCCGCGGTGGAACCCCTGCAAAACGAGCCCTGGCTTGCCCAGCTGTTTACCGCTTTTTCCAACCCCATTCTGGGCATGATCGTGGGCGCGGTGCTCACCGCCATTCTCCAGAGCTCCACCGCCTTTACCGGCATTCTCCAGGCTTTGAGTACCACAGGCATGGTTCGGTTCAATTCCGCCATCCCCCTTATCATGGGCCAGAACATCGGCACCACCCTCACCGCCCTTCTCTCCAGCGCGGGGGCCAACAAAAACGCCAAGCGCACCGCCCTGATCCATCTGTTCTTTAACCTGATCGGCTCGGTGATTTTCCTGATCCTGCTCTATGCGGGCAACGCCATGTTCTCCTTCCCCTTCTGGACGGAGGTGATGGACATGGGCACCATTGCAAATTTCCACTTGGTATTCAACCTGGGCTGTACCGCTCTGTTGCTGCCCTTCAACAAAAAGCTGGTGGCTCTGGTGGAGAAGCTGGTTCCCGGCGAGGCCCAGCTCCAGGACGTCTCTATTCTGGATGAGCGGTTCCTCACCACCTCCCCCGCCCTGGCTTTGGAGCGCTCCCACGAGGCGGTCATTCAGATGGGTGCTTACGCTTTGAGCAACTACCGTCTGGCTGTCCAGCTCCTAAACCAGTATGACGGGAAAAAGATGGAACGGCTGGGGGAGACCGAGGCCGCTTTGGACAAGATGGAAAACGCCCTGGACAACTACCTGGTCAAGCTCACCGACCAGCTCCTCAGCCCCCGGGACAGCGCCCGGGTCTCCGAACTATTGCACACCCTGTCCGATTTTGAGCGGATCGGGGATTATTCGGTGAATGTGGCTGAATGTGCCGTCAACCTTCACACCAAGGGCATCACCTTCTCCGATGACGCCAAGCGGGAGCTGGCCGCCCTCACCGGCGCGGTGGACGAAACCATTGAAAAAGCATTGGACTGCTACCGGAGCCGTTCCTACGACCTGTCCCTTCAGGTAGAGCCCCTGGAGGAAGTGGTAGACCTGATGCGGGACGACCTGCGGGCCCGCCACATCGAACGGTTTAAGTCCGGCTCCTGCTCCATTGAGCAGGGCATCCAGTTTTTGGAGCTGATTATCAATCTGGAGCGGATCTCCGACCACGCCTCCAACATTGCTCTGGTGATCCTTCACCAGACCGCCCCGGAAGGCAGTCTGGTGCGCACCGACCCCCACGCCTACACTCATGAGCTCCACCACGGTCACAACCTGGAGTTTGAGGCCATGTTTGCCGCCAGCAAAGCCAAGTATTATGACCCCCTGGTGGCTTTGGAGGGGCCGGTGAAAACGCCCTGATATTCAGCAGATAAAGAAGAGCCCGAACCGGTAAAGGTTCGGGCTCTTTGATATTCTTATTGCTCCTCCAGCGGCAGGGGCTGGGGGGGCTGGGGGCCGTCCAGGGCCTCGATCTGAGCCTGGATTGCGTCCAGAGCGTCCTCCTGGCCGCTTAGGCTGCTCTTCAGGGCCGTCATGCTCTGCCCTGCCCGCTCCAGCTCCCGAACCGTATGGCCCAGGGTGGCCTCCACATCGGTCTGAAGGCGGGCATAGACCTCCCTTGTTTTGGCAAACCATTCCTTGACCTGCTCCTGGCACTTCTTTGCCTTCTGCCGTCCCTCCTGCTCGATGGCCTGGGCACGGCTGTGAGCCTCCAGCTCGATGCTGGCGGTACGATCCTTCACCGCTTCATAGGCTTCAGCGGCAGGGGTCAGCTTGTCCACCCGATCCTGGAGCCCTGCGGCCATGGTCTGCAGCTCATCCCGTTCCGCTGTGACCCGGTTGAGCGTCTCCTGCCGCTGGGTCAGCTGGGCGCTCAAGCCGCTCTTCTCCTCCTCCAGCGCGGTCAGGCGCTTTTCCAGGTCGGAGCGCTTCTCTTCCTCCTCCGCTCTGGCAACCTTCTCCTCCGCCAGCTCTTTCTGGAGGGCGGCCACCGCCTCGGCGTGCTCTCTGGCGCTGCGCTCCAAATAGTTCATCACATCCTGCTTATGGAAGCCGCCGAAGGCTGACGTGCGGAACTGAAACTCATTTTCACTCATGGAGGGTTCCTCCCCATTCTTTTTGTCGTTCTTTGTCATCATATCACATTTTTTCTTCTGTGACAACCGGGGAAAATTTATCTCTCCTTTCCCCGGTGGAGCGGTTTTCTTTTGCGGGGTTCAGGGGAACTTTTTTCCATCCTCCTGCGTCTAAAGGCCATAAGATCCGAAAGGAGCTGTTCCTTATGAAAATCCGCCCCGCGGTTCCCCTGCTGCTCTCCCTGTCCCTTCTGGCCGGCTGTGCCGGAACAATGTTACAATCCCAGGGAACCTTGAAGCCCCTGCCCACCCCCCAGGGCTCTCTGCCCCCGGTGGAGGCGCTGGTCTGCACCGCCGAGGGCGCTTTGGAGGGATACCAGGCTTTTGCCCCGGAGCTGCTGAAGCAGAACCACCGGGAGGGGGAAAATGTGCTGGTCTCCCCCCTGTCCGTTGCCCTGGCTCTGGGCATGACTTCCAACGGAGCCGCTGAGGATACCCTGCAGGAATTTGAGACTCTGTTCGGCCTAAACCGGGATGCCCTCAACAGCCTGTGCGCCCGGTTCATGGAGGACTACGCCTCCCTGGGCGGCTCCACCGAAGCCGCTTTGGTCAACAGCCTGTGGGCCGACCTGGACATCCGTTTGGCCAACGGCTTTGTGCTCCGGTGTCAGGACACATACGGGGCCCAGCTTTTTCAACAGGATCTTCAGGATCCGGCCACGGTAAAAGCGGTGAACAGTTGGGTCAGCGAGGCCACAAGAGGGCTTGTTCCCTCGGTGGTGGACAAATTCAGTGACGATGCGGCCCTGGCCCTTATTAACGCCATCTACCTGAAAAATAAGTTCCAGCGTCCTTTTGAGACCCCTGCCTCTGACTGGGAGATGGATTTCACTACCGCCGACGGCACGGTGACCCATCCCAAGGGAATGCACAACGGCACCCGGAGCGAGGAATATATTTCCACCGACATGGGTCAGGGGGTGCTGCTGCCCTATGACGACGGGCGGCTGGGACTGCTGCTGATGCTGCCCAACGAAGGCAGCTCCCTCACTGACTATCTGGCGGGATGGGAGGCAAACACCGTCCCGGAGCTGCTCTCTTCACGCTCGGATACCCTGGTGAGCCTGACCTGTCCCAAGTTCAAGACGGAATGGGCCGACTCTCTGGTAAACTCCCTTCAGGCGATGGGATTGAAGAGAGCCTTTGACCCGGATCTGGCCGATTTTTCCGCTATGGGCAGCGTAGAAGACCGATCCCTCTATATCGGGGACGTGATCCACAAGACCGCCTTCGAGCTCAACGAAAAGGGCACCGAGGCCGCGGCGGTGACGGCGGTGATGATGGAAGCCACCTCCGCCATGCCGCCCCAGGATCTCATTTATCTCCGCTTTGACCGGCCCTTTGTCTACGGCATTGTGGACATAGAGATGGGAACGCCCCTGTTTTTGGGAACGATGGAATCTTGCGAATAAAAGACGGCAAAAAGATCCGGCAGCCAAATTTGGCTGCCGGATCTCCTTTTTTCTTTTAGCCCGCCTGATAGACCGCCTTCATGCCCTTGTAGGTCATGTAGCAGTCCAGCTTGCCGGTGACCTCGAAGGGGGCGTGCATGGCCAGCACGGGGACCCCCGCGTCCAGAGTGTCGATGTCCCGCTCGGCCATATAGCAGGCCACGGTGCCGCCGCCGCCGGCATCCACCTTGCCAAGCTCGGCCATCTGCCAGATGACCCCGGCCGCGTCCATGGTTCGGCGGACAAAGCCCACCACCTCGGCAGAGGCGTCGGAGGCGCCGGACTTTCCCCGGGAGCCGGTATACTTGCAGAAGCCCATGCCGTAGTTGACCCGGGCGCTGTTGCGCTTTTCATAGACCTCGGAGAAGTTGGGGTCGAAGGCCGCCGTCACATCGGCGGAGAGGCAGAAGGAATGCTCATAGCAGGTCTTGAGGGACACCCGCTGGGCGTCGCACAGATCGCTCATGAAGGTGTCGAAGGCCGCAGACTTCATACCGGACACGCCGGTGGAGCCGATCTCCTCCTTATCCGCCAGCATACAGATGGCGGTGTGGGAGGGGGACTCGGTATCCAGCAGGGCGGCAAAGGCGGCGTAGGCGCACACCCGGTCGTCCTGGCCGTAAGCGCCGATGAGGGAGCGGTCAAAGCCGATGTCGCAGGCGCCGAAGGCGGGCACCGCCTCCAGCTCGGCGGAGATGAAGTCCGCCTCGGTGATGCCGTACTTCTGGTTCAGAATGTCCAGGATGGCCAGCTTCACACGGTCAGCGCCCTCGTCGTCCTTGAAGGGACGGGAGCCCACCAGCAGGTTCAGCTGCTCACCGGTGATGCCCTCGCTCAGGGGCTTCTTGGACTGCTCGGCTCCCAGGTGGGGTAACAGGTCGTTCACTGTGAACAGGGGATCCCCCGCCCCGGAGCCGATGGCCACCTTGATGCTGGAGCCGTCGGCACGAACTACCACACCGTGGAGTTCCAGGGGGATGGTGACCCACTGGTACTTGCGGATGCCGCCATAATAGTGGGTCTTGAGGAAGGCAAGCTCGCTGTCCTCGTAGAGAGGGCTGGGCTTCAGATCCAGGCGGGGGGAGTCGATATGGGCCGCGCCGATGGAGACGCCGTCAGCCAGGGACTTCTCCCCGATCACCGCCAGCATCACCGACTTGCCCCGGTTCACCCGGTAGAGCTTATCCCCGGGCTTCACCGTCATGCCCCGGGTGAAGGGGGCGAAGCCACGGGCCTGGGCCAGGCGCACTACCTCGTCCACCGCTTCCCGCTCGGTCTTGGCGGCGTCCAGAAATTTCTTATAGTCCTCGCAGTAGCCCTTCATGGCCGCCTCGTCTTCTACGCTGAGGCGGTCATAGCCGTTCTTGGGGCTGCTCATCAGCTGCTCCCGCCGGATCTGGGCGGGGGTCTTTTCTTTTTCTTCCATGGAACATACCTCCTTGTGTTCGTGATACCAAGGATACCACGAAATAATAAATTTTTCTATGGATATGGAAAATTTTTGTCAAAAGCCTTTTCTTTCAGAGGGCCCCGGTTCGGCCAACAGCTTTTGGAACAGGGCAAAAGCCCTCCGGCCGAAGGTTTCCGGCGTATCGCTTTCCAAATTTTCCAGTACATAATCACTGTGGTTCCTAAAAAAGTCGTCCGGCTTCTGGGCCAGGATCCGACGGCGGGCATAGCTTTCGTCGATCCCGTCCCGGGCCATGATGCGCCGCACCCGCAGCTCCACGGGGGCCATAATCGCCACCACCAGGTCGCAGGTCTCCCCCAGGCCGCTCTCTATCAGGGCGATGGCGTCTATTGCCACCGCCGGACAGCCCCGCTGTTTTGCTGCCTGCGTCCGCTGCCGGATCTCCGCCACAATGAGAGGGTGGGTCAGGTGGTTCAGCTCCTCCAGACGGTCGGGATAGACTGCCTCGGCCAGACGCCTCCGGTCTATTTTGCCCCCTTCATCCAAAATATCCTCCCCGAAGGCCCCGGTAAGGATGTTTTTCAGTTCTTCGCTATGGGAAAGCAGCTCGTGATAAACCCGGTCCGCATCTATCACCTCCGCTCCCAGGCAGCGGAGGTGATGCAGCGCGGTGGTTTTCCCGGATCCGGTAGGGCCGGTGATCCCAATGGTCTTCATAGCAGGGCCTCCTCCCGGTTTTCTCTCAGTTTTCTCAGGGTGATAACGGCAGAAATCAGGTTTGCGACAGGTATGCAGGCAAGCAGGAACCTTAAAACCGTTTTGCCGGCGGATTCCTTCCGGAGGAAAGAAAAGCGAAGGCTGCCGTTGGCCAAAAACAGCCACTGCGCCCCCCAGAGAAGGCCGATCACCCCGGCGCACCAGAGGATGAGGGGATCCAGCATCCAGGCCACCAGCGCGGTGTGAAACACCAGGTGCATCATGGGCCAAAGGGCGGCCAGCAGCAGGGGGTAGAAGGGCGTCATCCACCAGGGGCCTTTCATGGCAGTTCCCATGGCAAGGGCGGCCCCCATATAGCCCCCCGCCAGCAGCAGCTGCAGGGGCGCTCCCAGGGCCAAGCCGTCACACAGCAAACGGCGCAGCCGCTCCTCCGGAGTGGTTCCCCGGGGGCGAAGGTTTGCCTTGAGCAGCACGTAAAGTCCCAGCCCGAAGCCCAGCACGGCCAAACACCCGGCTCCCAGCAGGGTCAGAACCCAGGCTTTTTCCGTCAGGGCTTCCATCACGGCGGCCATCAGCCAGCCTGTGGCGTAGACCAGGGCCAGCAGGAAAAAAAGGGCCGCTGCCAACACCCCTGCCGGATGGGTCAAGTCCAGCTTATGGGCCCTGTCCAGGCCCAATAGGGCCGCCGCCAGAATGATAGCCACAAAAACTGCCACAAAATCATCTCCGCTTCCGCGAATGTTTCCTTCTCAGGTGTTGGCGGCCACTTCCGCTTCCAGGGCGTCCTCGGTCTCCGCCATGGCCTGGAGGGTCTTGCTCAGCAGTTCGTCCAGCTCCCAGCCCAGCTGCTCGGCGCCCTGGGCAATGACCTCCCGGGAGCAGCCGGCGGCAAACTTTTTGTCCTTGTATTTCTTCTTCAGGCTCTTGAGCTCCATGTCCTTGGTGGACTTGCTGGGGCGCATAAGGGCCGCGGCGCCGATGAGTCCGGTAAGCTCGTCGCAGGCAAACAGCACCTTCTCCATCTCCAGCTCAGGCCGGACGGCGGCCCCGGTCATGCCCCAGCCGTGACTGACCACGGCGCGGATGAACTCCGGGGTAAAACCCGCCTTCTCCAGCAGCTCGGGGGCCTTGACGCAGTGCTCCTCGGGCCACTTTTCAAAGTCTACGTCGTGCATCAGGCCCACCAGGGACCAGAACTCCTTCTCCTCTCCGTGGCCCAGGGTCTCGGCCATCCGGCCCATGACGGCCCCCACGGTGAGGGCATGGCGGATGTGGAACGGCTCGGAATTGTAAGTTTTCAGAACTTCCAGGGCTTTTTCCCGGCTGAGGCCGGCAGAGAGTGTGCTCATATTTGTTCTTCCTTTCTTTATCATATGTGCTTGGGGAGACGGGCGATCTCCTCCTGGATGTACTCTAAGAATTGGCAGGCCTGCTGGCCGTCCATCTGAACGTGGTGGAACTGGAAGGACAGCTTCAGTTGTTTTTTCAGGCCCTTTCGGGTGTATTTGCCCCAAATCAGGAAGGGATTGTTGAAGATACCGCTGTAAAAATTGGCAGCCCCCTCGATCTCGTATTTTGCCAGGGCGGAGGTGCCCAGGATCATGGATTCGGGCAGCTCGTAATTCTCCCCGGTCTCCCTGGCCCGGGCGGTCAGGGACAGGTAGTCCTTCTCAAAGGCGGCCAGATCCGGGGAGAAGGGCAGGTCACAGGAGACCAGACTGCCCTTTGCGTCCTCTACGATGACATTGACTGCTATTGAGTCATACTCCACCATTGCCCGCCCCACAGGCAGGAGCCGGAACTCCGGCACACGCTCTGCCGCGGCCGCGGCGCACCAGCACAGCAGCATATTCAGCTTGTGTCCCTTTTTGCTCAGACGAACCAAGGGGGTAACGTCTATTGTCTTAAAGATGGTCACCATGGGCATGGGAGCGTTTATGTACAGCTCATAGCTCATGGCCCGGCTTGTTGTTTGGGGGTCTACTTCTCGCATACGGTTCCTCCTTACAGTTCGATGATGCGGAAGCCGGCGGCCTTGTTGAGCCGGTTTGTCACGGCCAGGCCAATGCCTGTATCCGCCGGAGACTGGGCCCAGATATCGGTTACCTCCAGACGGTCAAAGGCCCGCAGCGCCTCAAAGATATGTCTTGCCTGGGCCCTCTGGTCGACCACGGGCCCCAGCGTCTCCACCGGATAACCTGAAAAACCCTCCCGGAACTCGTCAAAGCAGATCACGCCGCTTTTCTCCCCCATATGGCAAAGGATGTATTCCGCCGTCTTCTCCGGCGGCCCCTTTACCACGGTGACGGGAGCTTTGGGGGCATAGTGGCGGTACTTCATGCCCGGGGCCTTGGGCTGCTCTCCGGGGGCCATGAGGCGGCGGACGGCCTCGTCCACCTCCACCTGCCCCAGCACCTCCTCCAGCTCCTCCAGGGTCACTCCCCCGGGGCGGAGGAGCCGGGGCGGGGTCACGGTCAGGTCGATGATGGTGGACTCTACCCCCACCTGGCAGGGGCCGCCGTCCAAAATGGCGTCGATCTTCCCCTCCATGTCCTCCAGCATGGCCGCCGCCGTGGTGGGGCTGGGCCGGCCCGAGGCGTTGCCCGAGGGGGCGGCGATGGGCACGCCGGCGGCGGCGATGACCTGCCTGGTCACGGCGCAATCAGGGCAGCGCATCCCCACGGTGTCAAGGCCGGCGGTCACCGCATCGGGCACATTGTCCTTTCGCTTCAGGATCATGGTCAGGGGCCCGGGCCAGAATTTCCCGGCCAGCTGACGGGCCGCGGCGGGGATCTCTTGGCAATACTGCTCCAGCCAGTCTGCCCCGGGTATGTGGAGAATCAGGGGATTGTCCTGGGGGCGGCCCTTGGCGGCAAAAATGCTCTGCACCGCCCGGGGATCCAGGCCGTTGGCCCCCAGGCCGTAGACCGTCTCGGTAGGGATCCCCAAAAGGCCGCCGCCGGCAATGATCCCGGCGGCCAGCTCTATATCTTTGGTTGTCAGTTGTTTGGTGTTCATGGATCTACCTTCTTTTTCAACCGGCGGGTATAAACGGCGGCGCAGCCAACCAGCAGCGCAAGCGGAAGCAGCTGAAATACCGCGCAAACGCCCAGCACCCATGTATCCTCCGCCGCGTAAAGATTTTCTTCCGCGTCAAACCGTTCCAGATACCGCAGACCATGGATCCAGGCCCAGACAAGCGCGGCCTCCACCACGCCGGCCGCCGCCGCTGCCAGCCAGAGGAAAACCCCCAGCAGGATGCCAGGGATACGCCGGATGGCCGTCTTCCGCTCCTGTTTCCTTTCCTACCCAACGTCCATATGCCTGCGGGCCCTTACTTCTTTTTGGGGCCCTTCTCCTTCCGCGCTTTCTTTCTCAATTCCATCAGCTCATAGGTATAAAGCAAAGCTACGGTGAGGAAGATCAAAATGGGAATGCCCATCACCGGAACCAGATAGCCCGCCCCGGCCCGACGAAGCCACACCGTTCCCACACTCAGCCCGATCACAGCCACCCAGGACAGGATGCAGGCAGCAATGCGCATAGTTCTTCCTCCTCTTCCCCGCCTTACTCAAATATCTTGGTTTTGACCCCCGCCAGCTCCATGGTGGTATAGGGGTCAAAGCCCGCCCGCTGAAGATAGGCCTTGACCGCCATGATCCCATATTTGGGATTCATCCGCTCGTCCTCCAGCTCCAGCTCCACAAAGCCCCGCTCTCCCTCCCGGCCGGAAGCCAGCAGCCAGCCGTCGTCGGCCAGGACGGCGTCCAGCTCCGCCTTCATGTCATCCAGGGTCTTGCTTTCGGGCAGGCGGGGGAAATCAATTCGAAGCTCCATATCAGGGTTCCTTCTTTCCATCGTAATGATGTAATGGGCGGGCTGACAAATATATCCTTGGGCGGCTGCGCCCGGTATTTTTACAGTTCCTCCTGCAGTTTGGCCGCTTGGTGGCTGGCGACCAGGACGTCGATGATCTCGTCAATGGCGCCGTTCATCACCGCGTCCAGCTTGTAGAGGGTGAGGTTCACCCGGTGGTCGGTGAGGCGGCCCTGGGGGAAGTTGTAGGTGCGGATGCGTTCATTCCTCATGCCGGAACCCACCTGACTTTTCCGGTCTGCGGCATAGGCCCCCTCCACCTTCTCCCGCTCCCGGTCGTAGAGGCGGGAGGCCAGGATGCGCATGGCCTTCTCCCGGTTTTGGAACTGGCTTCTCTCCTGCTGGCACTCCACCACCATGCCCGTGGGCTTGTGGATCAGGCGGACGGCGGAGGAGGTCTTGTTAATGTGCTGGCCGCCGGCTCCTGAGGAGCGAAAGACCTGCATCTCAATGTCGCCGGGGTCAATTTGGACACTGACCTCCTCCATCTCGGGAAGGACTGCCACGGTGACGGTGGAGGTGTGGATTCTCCCCCCGGATTCGGTTTCGGGGACTCGCTGAACCCGGTGGACGCCGCTTTCAAATTTCAGGCGGCTGTAAGCTCCCTCCCCCTGGATGGTGAAGCAGATCTCTTTCATCCCGCCCAGCTCGGTCTCACTGACCGAATCCACCTCCACGCTCCAGTGTCTCCCCTCGGCGTACATGGAATACATCCGGTAGAGGTCGGCGGCGAAGAGGGCAGCCTCCTCCCCGCCAACGCCGGCCCGGATCTCCACGATGACGTTTTTGTCATCGTTCGGATCCTTGGGCAAAAGCAGGAGCTTCAGCTGGTTTTCCAGTTCGGGGAGGGCGGCCTTGGCGGCGCTGAATTCCTCGCGGGCCAGCTCCCCCAGGTCGGGATCGGAGAAGAGCTCCTGGCTCTCCGAGAGGGTCTTTTGCGTCTGGAGGTAGGTGCGGTAGGCCTCCATCAGAGGGGCCAGCTCCTTCTGCTCCTGGTTCAGCTTGGCCGCCAGGGTGGGATCATTGTAGGTGGCCGGGTCGGAAAGGCGGGCCTCCACCTCCTGGTAGCGCTGTTCAATGAGTTTTAGCTTGTCCAGCATGGGGTCGCCCCCTTTCTTGGGATCGGGCGGTCACAGGGGGCCGCCCGGGTCATTTAGCGGTCAAAAACAAAGGATTTTACCAGGGCCAGGGGCTCCCGGAAGAACATTTGGATGGCGGAGGGGGTGTGGCTCACCGGAGCGGCTAGGGTGGAGGGCTCTCCCGTCCCACCTGCCCGGGCCCACAGCATTTGAATGCGGGAGAGGTGGAAGCCGCTGGACACCAGCACATAACCCTGGGGCTTCGCAAGGCGACCCGCCTCCACCTCCGTCCCCAAAAGCTCCAGGGTGTAGTTCACATTCTGCCAGGTATTCCGGGATCGATCCTCCAGATAGATGTTCCCCCCGTCCACCCCGTGTTCAGTGAGATAGTCATACATACACTGGGCCTCGGATATGTGCTCGTCGTCCCCCTTGCCCCCGGTGACCACCACCGTCATGTCCGGGTGATCCTTGAGATAGTCCAGGGCCGTGTCCAGACGATCCTGGAGCAAAACGGAAGGGCCCCAGGGCTCTACTTTGCAACCAAAGATCACCATGACCTGGGGGCCGGGGCCGGTCCTCTCCCCGGTGGTCCGGCTGTGAAGGCCGATATAGACCTCCAGGGCCGCAAAGCACAGCACCCCCAGGGCCAAAAGGATCAGCAGGATATTCCGCAGGGTGTGCTTCCGGCCGCCGTATCCGCTGCGGCCATTCCAGATCGTCTGATAGCTCATGCCCTCATCTCCTCCAATTCGGCGGCTAAGGTCTCCCAGACGGTGTAGAGGTGGGCGATCTCCTCCTCTAGGGCGTGCTGCTCTTCAAAGACCTTTTGCAGCTCCAGGTAGTTGTCCGCTACCTCCTGCGCCCGCTGGGACAGTTCATATTGCTTCTCTTCCGCCTTTGCCACAGCCCGCTCAGCGGCAAGGACTTGCTTCTCCAGCTCCTTGGTGCCGCCGGGACGCTTGGGCTTGTCCTTTTTGGGTTCCTCCTTTGCCGGGAGCGGGGTTCCGCTTTTGGCGTAGACCTTCTGCCGCTCCCGGAAGTCCAAAAACTCCTGGTAAGTGCCCTTAAAGTCGGTTATTTCCCGGTTTTCCAGCATCCACACCCGGCCGGCAAACTGGTTGATAAAATAGCGGTCATGGGAGACAAAAAGGAGGTTGCCCTCATATTCGTCCACCGCCGCCTCGATCCAGTCCCGGCTGTCCACGTCCAGGTGGTTGGTGGGCTCGTCCAGGATGAGCAGGTTGATCTTTTGGGCCATCAATTCACACAGCTTGAGGCGGCTTCGCTCCCCGCCGGAGAGGTCACGAACCTCCTTGAACACGTCCTCCCCCCGGAAATTGAAGGCGGCCAGGCGATCCCGGGCCTCCTGGGGGGTGCAGTTCAAGTCCCAAAGGAGGGTGTCCACCAGGTTGCGCTCCGGGTGGTCGAAGGTAACCAGCTGGGGCAGATATCCGATCTTTACCGTGGGGCCAAAGCGCAGCTTGCCGCCTGTGGGCTCCACCTCTCCCAGTAGAATCTTCACAAAAGTGGATTTGCCGGTTCCGTTGTCGCCCAGAAGGGCAATGCGCTCTCCCCCGGCCACCTCTAAATCCACGTTTTCAAAGAGGGTGCGCCCCTCAAAGCCCATAGAAAGGCCCTTGACAGTGAGCACCTCGTCCCCCCGGAACTCCCGCTCGCCGAAGCCCATGGTCAGCTTCTTTTCCTTGGTGGGCCGGTCGGTGGTGCGCATACGCTCGATCCGCCGCTCCATGTTGATGGCCCGGCGGTACTGCTTGTCGTTGCCCTTGAAGGCCCACAGCCGCATCTGCTCGGCGGCGGCCTGGAGCTGCTCGATCTTGGCCTGCTCCTTCTCGTACTGCTTCAGTTTTTCCAGGTAGCGGCGCTCTTTTTCCTCCACATAGAAGCTGTAGTTGCCCGAATAGAGCTCCGCCTTGCCGTCATGGATCTCTACGCAGCGCTGAACCACCTTGTCCAAAAACCAGCGGTCATGGGAGATGGCCAGCACGGTGCCCTTATAGTGGGAGAGGTACTCCTCCAGCCACTCGGTGGCGTGGAGATCCAGGTGGTTGGTGGGCTCGTCCAAAAGCAAAATTTCCGTCTCCCGCAGGATGAGCCGGGCCAGGTTCACCCGGGTCTTTTCCCCGCCGGAGAGCTCGGTAAAAAGCTGGGAACGCATGGCGAGGGGGATATCCAGGCCGTTGCAGACCTTATTGAGGTCGATCTCGGTCTGATAGCCTCCCTGCCGCTCGTAGAGGGCGGTGAGGGTATCATAGCGGCTGAGGGCCGCCTTGTCCCCCTCCCCCATTTTCTCGGCCAGCTCCGCCATCTCCCGCTCCATGGCCCGCAGGTGGTCAAAGGCGGTATTCAGCACGTCCTCCACGGTGTACTCCGGCGGATAGACGGGAATCTGGGAGATGAGTCCCACCCCCTTGCCCGGGGCGGTGCGGGCCTCCCCTTCGTCGGGGAGAAGCTCACCGGTCAATATTTTGAACAGGGTGGTCTTACCGGCCCCGTTCCGGCCCAGCAGTCCCACCCGTTCCCCCTGATCCACCTGGAAGGAAAGGCCGTCTAAAATTTTTCTGCCGACCTCAAACTCAATGGACAGGTTGGTAACTTGAATGTCTATCATAAACTATTTTTGCCTTTCACATTTTCAAAAAGGGTCATTCAGTCCCTTCCCCATACTTGTTAACAGGTTCCAATCCTTGAAAAAGTTCGCTATATTCAGCATGAAACACCCGCTTCAAAGCAATCAGGTCGCTTACAAAAATGTTTCTGCTTCCTGACTCTATCTGGGCATAGGTAGACTGCAACATAGGCCTTCCCATCTGCGTCATCTGAGCGCAAACATCATTTTGGGTCAACCCTCTTTTTTTACGGAGTGCCTGAAGATTCCCGCCGATGCTTATGTCCTGTAAGATTTTCGCCATATTAATTACCTCCAATATTACTAAGTAGTAATTATGACTTGATTGTAGCATAAAGATGTGCTACAATTATCACTATCTAGTGATAATATGGAGGGATTCAAAAATGTTAAATAAAAGGTCAAAGCAAACAGTTCATTTCTTAAAATGGATTCGTCAATATAGTGGCTGGTGGTACTTGATCTGTACCCCAAATGATGAACACATAAATCTACAAATGATGAGACTTTTAATTGCACGACTATATCAAGAAGGCTTCTATGAAATTATTTTCGTCCTACTAATGGTTCATAGAGATAGTCCTGTCATGACCCACGTCACTGATTATCTGCTATTAGACTGTTTAATAGATCAATGGGAGAAGAATCCATCCCTTTTCTTCAAAAATCTATTGGATCTTTTTGAGTAAAAAGGAACGGCGGGGGCAAGCCCCCGCCCTACAAAGAGCACGCAGCCAGGCGGCGTGAATTCCAGCGGATGATCCAAAGGTTACTATCTTTTCAGCGGCAGCGGCGCAAGAGGAACCGCGGGTCAACCTGAGAGAGCCGCCGGTCGATCATGGGCGTAACCAAAGGGTTTTCATTCGAGGGATAACATGACAGAATTGGTGCTCTCTACGGTTGTACCGTAGCTCCCAATCCCCTCCATTGGTCTTATGCTCTTAAAAGTTCGGAATCCAAAACCGCTTTCAAGCGGTTTTGGCCCCAGCTGGGCAGGCCGGGAAAAATTACAAACATAGGGGAACAAATTTCTGCCCGCAAGGGATGTGGCCCTACTCTTCCTCTGTGATGCTCTTCAGATAATCGGTTATGGTTTCAAACTCCATCCCCCGGGAGGCCTTTACCAGAATGGTAGCGCCCGGGCGGAGAAGGTCGTGGAGGGTCAGCACCGCCCGCTCCTTGGTCTCAAAGTGGTAGCACTCCGGCACCTGGGAGGTGATGGCCGCATCATAGATGCTTTTCGCCAGCTCACCGACGGCCACCAGGCAGTCCACGTGGCTGCGGCCCAAGAACTCGCCCACTCCGGCGTGAAGCACCCCCGCCAGGGGGCCCAGCTCAAACATATCGCCCAGAACGGCGATCTTATAATCTCCGGTATAGCCGTCCAGCACCTCGATGGCCGCCCGCATGGATTGGGGGTTGGCGTTGTAGCTGTCGTCCAGGATGGTGATATTCTCCCTCCGGGGAAGAATGTTCATCCGCATCTTGGTGGGCGCAAAGTTGTGGACTCCGGCGGCGATCTCCTCCAGGGTCATTCCAAAGTGCTGTCCTACCGCGGTGGCCATGAGGGTGGGATAGATCATGTGCTCCCCCAGGGCGGGAATGTCCATATGGCAGCTTCCCTTCGGGGTGGTCACATCGCAGGAGACCTGGCTGCGCCAGTCGCTTTCCAGCTCACCGGCCCGGTATTCCAGGGCCTCTCCCTTGCCGCAGAACACTGCCGGCCCGGGGGTTTCCCCCTTCAGGCCCAGAAGCAGGGGATCGTCCCCGTTGAGAACGGCGCAGACCCCCGGCTTGGCGTGGTTGAAAACCTCCGCCTTGGCCTTCAGGGTGTTCTCCCGGCAGCCGAAGGCCTCGATGTGGGAGTCGCCAATGTTGGTCATCACCACCACATCGGGCTGGGCGATACCGGAAAGGTAGTCCATCTCCCCCGGATGGTTGATGCCCAGCTCCAGCACGGCGATCTGGTGCTCTCGCTTCAGCCGCAGCAGGGTCAAGGGAAGGCCAATGTCGTTGTTTTTGTTGCCCTCGGTCTTGAGTACGTTGAACTTCTCGCTCAAAACGGCGGCCACCATATCCTTGGTGGTGGTTTTTCCCACGCTGCCGGTGATGGCCACCACCGGGATGTCAAAGCGGTTTTTGTACCACACTGCCAGATCCCGAAGGGCTTTGTGGGTAGAGTCCACTTTGATGTAAAACTTTCCCGGCAGGTAGCTCTCCCGCTCCCGCTGGGTGATACAGCCGGCGGCGCCGTCCTCCAGGGCGGCGTTGATGTAGGCGTGGCCGTCAAACCGCTCCCCGGCCAGGGGAAGAAACAGGGCCCCGGATGAGATGGTGCGGCTGTCGGTCTCCACCTTGGTCACTACGGCGTCCAGGTCGTTGAAATCGCCCAATAACCGGCCCTTCACCGCCTCCAATATCTCTCGTATGGTCAAGGCTTCCATGGGGAGGCCTCCTTTCAGAATTTGCGCCGCTGGCGCAAGGAACTGTCGATGATCCGCTGGCACAGCTGAGGATAGTCAACGCCCACCGCCGCCGCCTCCTGAGGCATGAGGCTGGTGGGGGTCATGCCGGGGAGGGTATTGATCTCCAGAAACCAGAACTGGCCGTCCTCGTCCAGAATAAAATCGGCCCGGGCGTATACCTTCAAGTCCAGGATCCGGTAAACTTCCTCCGCCCGCTTTGCCACGTCGGCGGCCTGCTCTGGCGTAATGGGGGCCGGACAGACCTCCTCCGCCGCGCCGGGCTGATACTTGTTCTCGTAATCGTAGAAGCCCTCCCGGGGGATGATCTCAATGGCGGGCAGGGCTTTTCCGTCCAACACGCCCACCTGGATCTCCCGGCCCCGGACATACCGCTCCAACACACAGCGGCCGCCATATTTCAGCCCCTCCAGAAGAGCGGTGTGAAGCTCCTTTTTGTCCCCGGCGATAGACACCCCGATGGAGGAGCCCGAGTCCACCGGTTTCACCACGCAGGGCACCGGGGTCTTGCTGGTGAGGGAATCCACGTCCTTTTCGGTATAGTCGGCCATGGTCCAGTCGGGGGTTTTCACCCTCTCCCCCACCAACCGCTTGGTCAGATCTTTGTCCATGGCGATGGCGGAGGCCAGATAGCCTGAACCGGTATAGGGAATGTCCAGCAGGTCGAAGGCCGCCTGAACCCTTCCGTCCTCCCCGCACTGGCCGTGAAGGGCCAAAAACACAATATCCGCTCCTTGGCACAGTTCCAGCACTCCGGGGCCGAAGTCCCCTTTGCCGTCCCACTTCCGGGCGGCCTTCACCGCCTCCAGATCAGGCGCAGTCCGGTCCACCTTCTCCCAGCGCTCGGGCAGAGGGGCAGCGTACAGTCCCTCTCCCTCCAGGTCGGGGTAATCCTCCAGACCGAAGAACATATCCACCAGAGCAACCGTATGCCCCAGTTCCCGCAAGGCCTGAGCGATCTTGCTCCCCGAGGACAGAGACACGTTTCGCTCCGGGGAAAGGCCCCCGGCCAAAACCACAAGTTTCAAGGGTGATCCCTCCTGAAAGTTAGATGGTACCAGTTTATGCTTGAATAAGAATTATACCACAATATGGGAGGAAACACAAGCGGAGACTCCAGGGTTCCCCGGTGTTTCCCGGTGGGGAACAGAACCGTTTCCCGGCTGTTTGGTTGGGGGCTGCACTCTTTTCCCGGCCTCCTGGCCGGGGCCACAGCCCAGCCGTTGGCGGCAGGCTGTCTCTTGGCAGCTATGCTGCTTAGAGACAGCTCGCACCCTGTGGGTGCTTCGCCGCCCTACGGATGGGGCGTACTCCTGGCGAGTAAACCCGCTTGAAAGCGGTTCTGGACTGCGTCGCCGCAAAGCCCGCTATGCCCCGGAGGGGTAGGGAGTCTGAGGGGCCATTCTTTGGCATCAAAGAATGGCCCCTTTTCAATTTAACGTTACATATCTTTACAAATAGCGGCAACACCTGAAAATACAGGTGTTGCCGCTATTTGTTCGGTAGATGACCTCATCGTATATCTCAGCGTATCTTTCCATCATTTTACCTGCAGCGGTAGTACGGAAAGTGGGAAAGGCGGGAGATGGGACGCCCATCCTTTCTTTGATTCCATCAGGATATGGCTAAAATGTTCCGGCGGAGCTTAGAGCGTCATATCGTAAATCCGCACGAGGGTGGCGATGGACTGCTCCCAGCTATAGGGCCCCTGGGGGCCGAACTGGTTATTGCCCAAACCGCCCATAATGCCGGCGGCCTGCATCTCTCCCACGGCCTCGCTGGCCCAGGGGGAGATGGAGCCATTGTCGTCAAAGGTGGGG
>JAAWEH010000014.1 GCA_022794215.1 Oscillospiraceae bacterium | reverse complement strand
CTCCTCAGGCATGAGAAGGGTGTAGCCCAAGCTTCCCTCGGTGTGGGGGACGATGGTGATCTTCTGCACCGGCTCGGCATTCTTCTGCTTATAGGCCACCATGGCGTGGCCCACCTCGTGATAGGCCACCAGCTTTTTCTCAAACTCGGTGAGAACGCTGTTCTTCTTCTCGCTGCCGGCGATGACAAACTCAAAGGAGGCCAGTAGATCCTCCTGGGTCACCAGCTTCCGGCCCTTTCGAACCGCCCGGAGAGCCGCCTCGTTCACCAGGTTGGCAAGATCGGAGCCCACGCAGCCCGCGGTAGCCAGGGCGATCTTGTTGAGATCCACGTCCTCAGAGAGCTTGATGTTTCGGGTGTGAACCTGAAGAGTGGCCAGCCGTCCGGCCAGGTTGGGCCGGTCAATGGTGATGCGCCGGTCAAACCGCCCGGGCCGGAGGAGAGCTTTGTCCAGCACCTCGGGCCGGTTGGTGGCCGCCAGCACGATGACGCCCTTGGTGGGGTCAAAGCCGTCCAGCTCGGCCAGCAGCTGGTTCAGGGTCTGCTCCCGCTCATCGTTGCCTCCCATGCGGTTATCACGGGATTTGCCGATGGTGTCGATCTCGTCGATAAAAATGATGCAGGGAGCCAGCTTGCTGGCCTCCTTAAAGAGATCCCGCACCCGGGAGGCGCCCACGCCCACAAACATCTCCACAAAGTCGGAGCCCGAGATGGAGAAGAAGGGCACCCCCGCTTCTCCCGCCACCGCCTTGGCCAAAAGGGTCTTGCCGGTGCCCGGAGGCCCCACCAGCAGCACACCCTTGGGCAGCTTGGCGCCAATGTCGGTGTATTTTTGCGGGTTGTGGAGAATGTCTATGATCTCCTGCAAAGATTCCTTTGCCTCATCCTGTCCGGCCACATCCCGGAAGGTGACCCCCGTGGTCTTTTCCACATAGACCTTGGCGTTGGCCTTGCCCACGCCTCCAATGCCGCCCATTCCCCCCATCTTGGAGGACATGGAGCGCATCAGCAGGTAGAAAAGCCCAACCATCACAACGGTAGGCAGGATATAGTAGCCCAGGAAGGAGAGAATGGGGGACAGGGGCTCCTCATACTTCACCCCATACCGGGTAAACTCGTTCTCCTCCATCCAGTCCACATAGCCCAGGTCGGTGATGGGCACGCAGAAATAGGTGGGAACATTGGCCTGCAGGGCTTCCAGATCCTGAACCCGGCTTTGGGCGGCGGAGAGCTCTTCCTTGTATGCCTGAAGCGCGTCCCCGTCCTCCAAGGCAGGTCGGGCGTCCTGAATGGCGGTGACCTGGGCTTTGGCGTCCTCCAGCATCTCCTCCAGATCCAGCAGCTCTCCCTGGGCCTCTTCGGTGGGGGAGGCGGGCTCTCCGTTTTCGCTGACCTTGGGGTAGATGACATATTTGTCCGAGGCCATGACCACCCGGGAGACCTTGCCGTCCATCACCATCTGGCGGAATACCCCGTATTCGACCTCGGTGGTATTGGCCTGCTGGCGCATGGAGGTGGCGTAGTTGATGAGCAGGGTGATGATCAAGGCCCATAGAACGGCCGAGAGGAGAACCGCTGCATTTTTCTTGTTGGGGCCACCCTTCTGGCTGGGGTCATTTTGGTTTTTATTGGGATCGGGCATAAAAAAGCCCCCTTTGTTTATACAGTATAGCAGTTATATTACCATATCAGTCCTCAAAATACAAGAAAAGGGCCCGTAAACTTTCTATGAATTGAAGAGGGGACGTTCCGGATGGAACATCCCCTCTTTTTTGCTCTGTGTTCTTATGCCGCCTTCAACTGATACAGCATGGCCTTGTTCTGATACTGAGGCTGAACAGCGGTCTGGATCCAGCAGGTACACCCATCCATTACCGCCGGCCCGGAGACGGTGCCGTCTTTGTTGTCAATGGTATAGTAGCCTCCGGCCCAACCCGTTTTGGGACGGGGGTAGGAGTAGTCGTTGGCTCCAAAGCGGGAGGCCCCGAACCAGTTGGCCTGATTCTGCAGCGGCAGGGCGGGGAAATTTTTTCTTTTTCTCTGGCGGGATCTGTGATATAATACTTTTATCTATATCCATATGAAGAGAGGCAGGGCCACCATGGACAAGCAGAAGGACTGGAAAACGCGGCAGCAGGACGCCGACGGGGTTATCGAAGGCCGCAACGCCGTTATTGAAGCCCTCCGAGCGGGCACTCCCATCGACAAAGTATACATCGCCAAAGGGGAGACCGATGCGGCCCTGGGCCACATTGCGTCCAAGGCCAGGGCTGCCGGGGCCGCCGTGGTGGACTGTGACCGCCGGAAGCTGGACGCCATGAGCGTCACCCACTCCCACCAGGGGGTCATCGCCATCGCGGCCGTCCGGGAGTACGCCGATGTTTCTGATATCCTGTCTGCCGCCCGGGAGAAGGGGGAGCCCCCCCTCATTGTGGTCTGCGACGAACTTTCCGACCCCCACAACCTGGGGGCGGTGATCCGCACCGCCGAGTGCGCCGGCGCCCACGGCGTTATCATCCCCAAGCGGAGAAGCGCCGGCCTCACCGCTGTGGTGGCCAAGACCTCTGCCGGTGCGGTGAGCCATGTGCCCGTGGCCCGGGTGGCGAACCTCACCGCCTGCCTGAAGGAGCTGAAGGAGGCGGGGGTGTGGGTCTTTGGCACCGCCGCCGACGCCCGACAGACCATCTACCAGGCCGACCTGAAAGGCCCTGCCGCCATCGTTATCGGCAGCGAAGGGGAGGGGATGGGCCGCCTGGTTCGGGAGACCTGCGATGTGCTTCTCTCCATCCCCATGAAGGGAAAGCTCAACTCCCTTAACGCCTCGGCCGCCGCCGCTATCCTGCTTTACGAGGCGGTGCGCCAGCGATTGAGCTGATTGTTTATTATCCTGCATGTGTTTAGAAAGGTGATCGTATGCCCAAGGATCGGGACGACGGTCAACTGAATCAGGAAGAGTTCTCGTTGGAGTCCATTTTGGCGGAGTTCGGCAGCGGGAACACGGAACAGCGGCCGGAGAAAGCTCCGACCGCCCCTTTTGATGCCCCGAGAGGATCTGCCCCGGAGCAGCCGGCCCCGCCTCCCCCTGAAAAAGAGGAGATCCCCCGGCCTCAAAGTCGTAACCGGCAGGAGGAGGCCATCCCCTTTCCTGTTCGTCCTCACCGGGAGGAGGAAGAGGTTCTCCCAAAGCCGGGGGAAGCAAAGCCCCGTGGGGTGGTGACCGCTTTCCCCGGCCCGAAGCGCCCTGCCCCTCCTCCGCTGGAGGACGATGAAGATGGGGAGTCCCTGGATGAGCTGATCCGGGAGACGGTGGACAACGATGAGCCTCCCGCCGCCCCCCTTCTGGAGTTTCCCCACCCGGAACCGGAAAACCGTGTGGCGGCGGGACTGGATCAGCTGCGCAGAAAGGCGGACGAGTTTGCCGACCATATGTATGAGGGGGAGGGAGCCGCCTCCGCCAAGGCAGTTCGCCGGGCAGAGCGGCTTATCCCCGGCGTGGACGTGGAAGAAAAGCCCGCTCCGGTTCGGGAGCGGAAGCCCAGAAAAGTTCGCCCCGCCGCCCCGGATACCCCGCCGGCAGAGCTTGCCAAGCGCTATTCCAAGGGCCTGAAGGCCGCCCGGATCCGGGTGGTGCTGGTATTTTTGATCCTGGCGGCCCTGACAGCCCTTACGGTGGTGGATTCCCTGCCCCTGCCGGTTCAGGCAGGGGGGGTATTGGACGATCCCGCTCTGCACTGCTATATCATGGGCGCTCTTCAGGGCTTGGCCATGCTCTTGGGTGCGGACGGACTTTTGCTGGCCTTGGCCCGGCCATTCCGGGGACAGATGGGAATGGATACCCTGACCGCCCTTGGAAACCTGGTGGTCTTGATCGATGCGTTGACGCTCCCCGTTCTGGAGGGAGCCTTGGCGGTGCGGGGGCCTTTCTGCGCCCCGGCGGTGCTGAGCCTTTGGTGCATACTGCTGGGCAACCTGCAGGAGCGCCGGGGTCAGCGGTTGTGCTGCCGCACGGCGGCAGCGGCCTCGGAGCCCTACCTGGTCACCCGGGACGAGGGAAAGTGGAACAACCGGGATACCTACATAAAGTGGTCAGGGCCCGTGGCGGGCTTCGGCAGCCAAGTGCAGGGGGAGAACGGCGCCCAGCGGATCTACCGGGTCATGGCCCCTCTGGTGCTGCTCAGCTGTGTGCTCTTTGCCCTTATCTCCTCGGTGGGTCATGAGCGCCCCCGGGACTTTCTGTGGTGTCTGGGAACCATCCTCACCGCCGCCGCACCCCTGTCGGCCACCCTCTGCTTTGGCCTTCCCTGGCGGCGGCTGTCCCAGCGGCTTTCCAAGTCGGGAGCGGCCCTGGCGGGCTGGCAGGGAGTGGTAGGTACCCGGCGGGGCTCCAACCTGCTTCTCACCGATATCGACCTATTCCCCGTGGGCTCTGTGAGCCTGAACGGAGTAAAGATTTTCGGGGATTTTCCCATCGAAAAGGTGGTGGCTGTCACCGCCACCGTCATCCGGGACTCGGGCTGCGGGTTGGAGAAGGTGTTCCATGATCTCCTCCGCAGCCAGGGGGCTGTTTACCGCCGGGGAGAAAAGCTCACCGCCTTTGAAGGCGGAGGCCTGTCCGAGATCATCCGCAATGAACAGATCCTGGTGGGCTCAGCCTCCTTTATGGTACTGATGGATGTGGCCCTCCCTCCGGGACTGAAGGTGAAAAACGCGGTATTCTGTGCCATTGACGGGGAATTGGCGGGCATTTTCGCCCTCAATTACCACCTGCCCGGCACGGTCTCCCCGGCCATCGACTGTCTGATCCACAACCGGATCACCCCGGTGTTGGCCACCCGGGACTTTAACCTGATCCCCTCCATGCTTCGCCAGCGGTTCAAGCTGCCGGCAGACAAGATGGAATTCCCCCCCATAGAGCGCCGCCGGGAGTTAAGCGACCCGGAGCAGGAGCATTCCCCGATCCTGGCCGCTATTCTCTGCCGGGAGGGGGTAGGCCCTTATGCTGAGGCGGTAGTAGGCGGCAAACGCCTCCGGGCCGCGGTTCGGCTGTCCGCAGTTTTGGCCTGCCTGGGTTCTGTGGCAGGCGCCCTTTTGAGCTTCTACCTGACCTTTGTGGCGGCCTACGCCTCCCTGACTCCCTCCAGCCTCATGGTGTTTCTCCTCATGTGGCTGGTGCCCGTCCCCCTGATTGCCGGGTGGGTGGATCGGTATTGACAGGGCGGGTAAGCCTTGACATTTTGCCCGAGTAGTGATACACTGCCTTTGTTAAATCGGCGTTGACGGAGAAGAAACCGCAAGCACCGCTTAGAGAGGGGCCCGCCTGGTGAAAGGGCCCTGCGGAGGGCGGCGGCATGTACCACTCCTGAGCCGCCCGGGAAAACCGGGCCGGGGCCTTCCCGTTATCGAGGGACACAAGCGGCGGCCTTTATGGCCGCAAGCAGGGTGGAACCGTGGGACGTATGTTACGCCTCACCCCTGGAAATAGCAGGGGTGAGGCGTTTTTGTCTTTGCCCCCAGATCAGGCGGCGCGTGTGTAGGAGCGCACATGGTGCGCCCGCCCACCGTGCCGCGTATCCCGGAACAGGGGCGCATCATGCGCGCCGCTGCGACTACGCAAGGAGGAACGAGAAAATGTCCGAAGAAAATCTGTATACCTTTGAAAACGAGACCTACCGCAAAACATACTGGCACACCTGCTCCCACGTGATGGCCCAGGCCGTCAAGCGGCTGTGGCCCGAGGTGAAGCTGGCCATCGGCCCCTCCATTGACGAGGGCTGGTACTACGATATGGACGCTCCCTTCGCCTTCACCCCGGAGCATCTGACCGAGATCGAGGCGGAGATGCGGAAAATTTGCAAGGAGAAGCTGAAGCTGGAGCGCTTTGAGCTGCCCCGGGACGAGGCACTGAAGTTCATGGCCGACAAGGACGAGAAGTACAAGGTGGAGCTCATCAACGACCTCCCTGAGGGCGCCGCCATCTCCTTTTATAAGCAGGGGGAGTTCACCGACCTGTGCGCCGGCCCCCACCTGGACTCCACCGGGCGCATCAAGGGCAACGCCCTGAAGCTCACCGCCTGCAACGCCGCCTATTGGCGGGGGGACTCCAATCGGGAGACCCTCCAGCGCATCTATGGCATCGCCTT
>JAAWEH010000013.1 GCA_022794215.1 Oscillospiraceae bacterium | reverse complement strand
CCGGCTCATAACCGGTCGGTCCTGGGTTCGAGTCCCCGAAGGCCCACCATATAGGGGTATAGCTCAGTTGGTAGAGCAGCGGTCTCCAAAACCGCGTGCCGAGGGTTCGAGTCCTTCTGCCCCTGCCACGGGTACAAGCGGGTTTTCCGCATACCATATATTTTAAGATGGCGCGGTAGTTCAGTTGGTTAGAACGCCGGCCTGTCACGCCGGAGGTCGTGGGTTCAAGTCCCATCCGCGTCGCCATCTGTTGGGTGCAACAGCGCCTAACATGCTGCTATAGCTCAGTCGGTAGAGCGCATCCTTGGTAAGGATGAGGTCCCCAGTTCAAATCTGGGTAGCAGCTCCAAAAACGCCTGATTCCGAAAGGAATCGGGCGTTTTCCTTTGCAAAAAGTTGAGATGAAAATTTTTGACCCACACCGTGACCCACACGTTGAAAGGGGCAAAGAGAAACAAAGGCCACCGGGCGGAATATCCCGCCCGGTGGTCTTTGGCTTCTGCATCGCTTGTTACATGACCTGTGCCATGAAGCTGCCCATTGTCTGTGCGGCCCCGTCTTGCTTTTGCCGTGTGGCGTGGGTGTAGGTGCGGAGGGTGAACCCGGCGTCGTAGTGTCCCAGCATGGAGGAGACGGTTTTCACATCTATGCCATTTTGGAGCGCCGTACACCACGGAAAGCGGTGCGAATATTATTACCGGTGCGGGAACGGGCAAAATCGTTCTCGGAACGAACGCCGGCACCACAACAAGCACGTACCAGGTGACCCAGAGCAGCAACACGGTTACTGCCACAGAGGTTCCCATTACTCCCGCCCAGCTTCAGAATGCTGACGGCAGCTATGCGCAAACGACAGGTGCTGTGGTCAATGATGTGTTTGCTTACAGGGAAGGTGTATGGCATAAAACTGCGGCGGATGAAAGCGTGGAGCATTGGCCTCATACAGTCGTAGTTGATGAGGCGGTGGAGGCCACCTGTACCGAGCCCGGTCTCACCCAGGGAAGCCACTGCGCCACCTGTGGCAAGGTTCTGGCGGAGCAGGAAGAAGTGCCCATGGTGGAGCACACCTGGTCTTCTGAGTGGAACATGGATGATACGAACCACTGGCGCGAATGCGAGGTGTGCGGCGAGGGGGATGAGCACACTGCCCATACTCCCGGCGAATCGAGGCAGGAGAATGTGCAAGGAGCCACCTGCACGACCCCCGGCAGCTACGACGAGGTGGTCTGCTGCTCTGCCTGCGGGAAGGAACTGAGCCGGGAGACGAAGGCCGGTGAAAAACTGCCCCACCAGTGGAGCGATTGGAGCGAGACCAAAGCTACCTGCGTGACGAAGGGGGAGCGGATCCGCCGCTGCGAAACCTGCGGAGAGACTGAGATTGAAGAGAGTGAGATCGATCCCGGCAACCACGCGAACAAGGTGGAGCTTGCCGCCGTGGCAGCGACCTGCTACGCGACCGGACTGGAAAAGGGCGAAAAGTGTGCCGATTGCGGAGAGATCCTGGTTTCCCAAAAGGCGACGCCCATGATCGCCCACAGCTATGGCAAACCGGAGTTTGCCTGGGCCGAGATGGAGGGCGGGTACTCCGCTGTTGCTGCCTATACCTGTATGGCAGAAGGCTGTACGGAGGAGACCCAGGATCACGTTAAGACGGAGCCCGCGGAAGTGACCAGCGAAACCACCCCCGCGCAGCACACGGAGGACGGCAGGATCATTATCACCGGAACGGTGAGCTTTAACGGTCATGGCTATACGTCCGAGCCCATTGCCATTGTTCTGGGGGCCGCCGGACACAAAGAGGCCGTGATGGATGCGGAGGCTGCCACCTGTGAAAAGGATGGAAAGACAGAGGGCGTTTGCTGCACGGTGTGTGGCGAGATCCTGGAAGAGCAGGAGGTGCTCCCCGCCATCGGCCACGATTGGGATGAGGGCATGGTTACCCTTGAGCCCGGCTGTGAAACGGCTGGCATAAAGACCTATCGCTGTTTGAATGACCATGAGCACACCTACACGGAGCCCATTGAGCCTACCGGTCACAGCCTGATCGCTGTGGAGGGCAAGAGGGCCACCTGTACCAAGGAGGGCTACTCGGATCATCAGCTCTGTGAGATTTGTGAAAAGGAATTTGGCAAGGAAGTGATCCCCGCTGAGGGCCACACCTATGGGGAACCCAGCTTTGATTGGCGTCAGAATGACCAGGGTGGCTGGAGCGCCAAAGCGGTGTTCACCTGCGTGAGCTGCGGCGACCAAAAGGAGATCAACGCCGAGGTGAGCGTTGAGGATCTTGCGGCGGCCACCTGCACAGAGGCCGGCAGCCGGCAGCTTACCGCGGCGGTGACCTTTGAAGAAGAGGAGCATACGAACGCCAAGCTGGTTGAGATCCCGGCAAAGGGGCACACGGAGGTGACGCTCCAGGCTGTGGCGCCCACCTGTACGGAGACCGGCCTGACAGAGGGCAAGGGCTGTGCGGTTTGCGATGAGATCCTGGTGGAGCGGGAGACTGTGGAGGCCCTGGGGCACAATTACGAGCTGACCTGGTTCTGGCTTGAGGATCACAGCGGCGCGACCCTGAGCCTTGTTTGCAAGAACGACAGCACCCACGCCGGCAATGCGGCGGCTGAGGTGACAAGCGAGACCACCCCCGCCACCACCCAGGCCGAGGGAAAGACGGTTTACACCGCAACGGCGGTTTATGAAAACGTGACTTACACCGACACCAAGGAGACCGTTATTGACCGGCTGCCTTCCGGCAGCGGTGGTGGAAGCGGCGGTGGCGGGTTCGTCGGCGGAGGCTCCGGCGGTGGAGCTGCGGGCGGCGAAGTTATCGCGCCCACCCAGCCCGAAGTGGTGGAAGTGGTGGAGCAGGAGACGCCCCTGAGTGAAAAGCCTTTCGTTTTTGAGGATGTGGCGGAGACCGATTGGTTCTATGAGTCGGTCAAGTATGCTTGTGCCTACGATATGATGAACGGCGTCTCTGAGACCCATTTCAGCCCCATGGCAGTGACCAGCCGGGGCATGATCGTCACCATGCTTTATCGACTGGAGAAAGAGCCTGAAACGGATTTGGCTGACTTCCCCGATGTGGTTCCCGGCGAGTGGTACACTGCGGCGGTGGCCTGGGGCGGCCCCAGCGGCATCGTGAAGGGCTATGACAACGGCAACTTCGGCCCCATGGACAGCATTACCCGGGAGCAGCTGGCCGCCTTCCTGTTCCGCTATGCCCAGCTGAAGGGCTACGACGTGACGGGCCGGGATGACCTGAGCGCCTTTGCGGATGCGGAGAACGTCAGCGCCTGGGCGCTGGAAGCGGTGCAGTGGGCTGTGAGCGAGGGCTTGCTGAAGGGCACCGGAAGCGGTCTGAATGCTTTGGGTACAGCTACCCGATCCGAAACGGCGGCGGTTCTGGTTCGCTTTGCCCAGGCCCATGGGGAAGGAGCAGAACAATAAAGGGTTGGAAAGCCGGGGGCGAAAGCTCCCGGCTTTCTTGCGTCTTCTGTCGGAAAAAAGGAAAAGAGCGATGACAGCTCCGAACAAGGGGGACTCCCCTTTTTGACAGAGAAAAGCCCCGCAGCATACAGCTGCGGGGCTTTTGAACAGACCGGGGCTCAGTCATGTTTTCCAAACAGGCCGGTGATGGCATGCCAAAAATCCCGGAACATGGCGGCAATGCGGGACCAGAAGGAGCTGTTTTCCTTCTCCTGAGCGGCGGAAGTGGTCTCGTCAGTTTCGTCGGGCGCTTTGATCTCCTGGGTGCGCATCACGTATTGGATGCTCTCCGGGGCGTCGTTTTTTGTGGAGGTCATGGAGATGGGATCGGCCCCGGCGTCCATGAGGAGGAGGTTATTGTCCTCGCCGGTGTGGGAGTTCCACTCGTCCTCGATCAGGTCGGAGAGAGAGGTTTTGGCGCTGCGGAGGGAATCGGTTTGATCCATGCTTACGGCCACCTTGCGCAGCACATCAGACAGTCCATTCAAGGAGGCGCCGGCGCCGGAGCTCAGGGCGGGGCCGCTGGAACGAAGCAGCCCTTCTGCCGCGGACAGGGCGGAGGAGGTGTCGTGCAGGGTGGACTGGGCAGAGCCGGAGAGAGTCTGGACATCGTTTAGGGCGGAGAGCACGTCGGGCTCGTAGGTATTGAGCAGCTCGGTAAGGGCGTCGATCTGGCCCAGCAGGGTTTCGGCGGTGCTGGTGATCCGGCTGGCCAGGTTGCCCAGATCGTCCACGTGCTCCAGCAGGGAGGCCCCTTCTCCCTCATGCTCCTTCATGGTCTTCAAAAGATCCCGGATCAGCTTGGCAAGGCTGGCCATATCGTCGCTGATGCCGGTGTCGCCCAAGGTTTCACACAGGTCGGCCAGCTCGTCGACCACGGAGGCAGTGGGGCGGGTCAGGTCGGTGATGAGATCGTTGATCTCGCGGATCTTGGCATTGACCTCCGGAATGACAGAGGTGTTGACCGTCTCCATCAGTTTGAGCTGCTGGGCCAGCTCCTCTGCGCTCATATTGTTGACGGTGTTGTAAAGCTGCTCGGCGGCAGCGGCGGTGGCGGCGGCCTCCTTCCCCTGGTCAGAGGCCAAAAATTGACTATATTGGGCCTGGAAGGCCTCCGGAGCCATGGCCTGCTCCTGGGCCTGCTGGATCATGGTCTGCACGTTGGGAAGCTGCTTGAACTCTTCAGGGGAAATGGGGTGGCGGCCGGCGGCGGCCTCCTCCTGGCAGTACTGCTGATAGGCCTGGGTGACCTGGGCCGTAATCATTTCCTCCACCTGGGCTGTATAGGCCTGCTTAAAGGAGCCCAGGAGGATGCCCTCCTGGAAGGAGGTGCCGGCGGGGAGCTCATTGTTGGCCAGAGCGTCTTGATACTGGGCATAGAGGCCGTTGACCTGGGTGATCTTTTCCTGAATCTCCTGGGCGCTGGTCATACCTCCGATGGTGAGTTTGTCGATTTTGGAAATGCCCTTGGTGCGGTTGAGAGCGTTGCGGAGGGAACGAAGGGACAGCTCCAGGCCGTCCATCTCCCCGTTTAGGTCGTCCAGCTCTTCGGCCAAGCTGGAGGCAATGTCGGTGGAGCGCTTGTTATAGCCCTCAATGTCGGTGAGAAGCTTGCTGAGGGACTCGGTATTTACCTGAATGTCGTGGATGATCTTTCTGGTGTTGGCCAGCTCGGGATTCAGGCTTTGGGCGGCGCTGTTCATGTCATTGAGAATACCGTTGGCCTCGGTGATGGCTTGAGAGGCGGTGTCGCTGTATTTGTCCAGCTGACCCAAAGTGTCGGCCAAAACATGGAGATCGCTGAGGGCCAGGTTGGTTTTTTGGTAGACCTCATCCTTGCCGGCGGACACGGTGCTCCGGGCGTTGTTGAGTTGATCCAGACCGCTGGCGGCGGAGCGCAGGCTGCTGCCTATGCCGTCCAGGGAGTCTAAGATGGAATCCAGACTGTCATCGATGGAGTGATAAGAGTCCTCCGCTTTGTCCTTGGCCTGCCGCAGATCGTTGACCTGCTCCAACTGCTGGAGGGTGGCGGGGACAGCCAGGAAGATAAGACCGGAGAAGGAAAAGTCGTCGGTACCGACCCGAATGGCAAAGTGCTGTTCCTCCCCAGGGAGAACGGCAAAAAGGATGGCCCGCAGGTTGCCCACCATCTGAACCTGGGCGCCGGGAGCCTCCAGAGAGATGAGGTCGTCATCGTTGAAGGCGGTGGCGGCGGTGAGAACCAGGTTGTTCCGGCTGTATTCGGAGGCCCCGGGGTTGGGCAGCACGTCCAGGTCGATTTCAAAGAGGCCCGACTTGCCCCCCAGCTCCTCGGCCAGAGCCGCAGCGCCGTTGTGCTTGTAAGAGACCGAAATGGTCCAGGGCAGTTCCTCAAAGGGCTGGGAGGTTTTGCCCTCAAAGTAAAAGCGCTCAGGCACATCGCCGGAGAGATCAAAGGCGACCGCCCCGTCGGAGACCTGGGGCTGGCGGTGGTCGGTGAGATTGGTGATCTCGTCATAGACGCCATAGTCGGTGACAGTGGCGTTGCCGTTGGTGCGGTAGCTTTTCACTACGCTGGCTTCGCTGAGGGCGCCGTAATAGTCCAGGGTGGCGTAATAGGTCTCGTTGTAACTGGTGGAGAGGGATAGGGCGCCGGCGGCGGGAGCCATGGCTCCCGCCAGCATGGTGAGAGTGAGGGCCAGGGCGACAGGGCGCTTGTGATCAAACTTCATGACTGACAGTCTCCTTTCCTTGGGGCAGGGCAGCTTCCTGGGATGGGGCAGCCGGGGCGGAGCCGCCGGACTTGGGCGATTTTGGGGTTCTCCAGTGGAGGGTGGTTTTGGCAATGAGGGGTTCAAAGACCACCAGGACAGAGGGGAGGATGAACATACACACCAGGGCGGAAATCACAGCGCCCCGGGAGAGCATCAGGCAGATGCCGCTGATAAGATCCATGGTGGAGATGAGGGCCACCCCCAGGGTGGAGCAGAAGAACACCAGAGCGCTGGTGAGGATGGACACATCGGCGGCGCCGGCGGCCCGCTGAATGGCTTCTTTCCGATCCAGGCCTTTTTGGATCTCCTCCTGGAACCGGGTGGTCATCAAAATGGCGTAATCCACTGTGGCGCCCAGCTGGATACAGCTGATGACGGTGGGGGTGATAAAGGCCACCTCGCTGCCGGTAAAGTAGGGGATGCCTTGGTTGATGAAGATGGCCAGCTCGATGGTGGCCACCAGCAGGATGGGGATGGAGATGGACTTGAAGGCGATGGCCACCAGAACAAAGATGGCCAGAATAGATAGGTAGCTGGTGACCCGGAAGTCCTCGTTGGCCACCTGGATCAGGTCGTTGGTCATAGCGGCCTCGCCGGTGATGTAGGCGTTGGGGTCGTATTGCTTGAGCAGGGCGTTGAGCGCATCCAGCTGTTGGGAAACCTGATCGGAGGCGGTGACATAGCTGGAGTTGATCATCATCATTTGATAGCCGTCCTGCTTGCAGATTTTTTTCAGATCCTCCGGAATGAAGAAATCAGGAATCCCGTCGGGAAGCAGTTTGTCGTAGGCCACCACGCTGGTGATACCGGGCAAGTCGTCAATGGCCTGCTCCAGCTCCTTCATGGAGCCGTGATCCACCGCGTCGCTCATGACCACAAAGTGGGTGGAGGCCATGTTGAAGTCGTCCTTAAGCTTGTTATTGGAGACAATGGAGGGCATATCCTGGGGGACGGCCTCGTCCAGCTTATAGTACATCTGGGTGTGATTATTGGCATAAACGGCGGGGATAAAGAGGAGCAGGAACAAGCCCACAAAAAACTTCCGGTGCCGGACGACAAAGGCGTTGAGACCGTCTGTATTCAGCCGCAGGCAGCGGTGATGGCGCTTTTGAATGGCGTCGTCCATCAAAAGGAGGATGGCGGGCAGAACCAGGATCACGGTGGCGATCCCCAGCACCACGCCTTTGGCCATCACAAGGCCGATGTCCCGGCCCAGGGTCAGGCGCATGAAGCACAGGGCCAGGAAGCCGGCGATAGTGGTCATGGAGCTTCCCGACAGGGATTTGAAGGCGGACACGATGGAGACGGCCATGGCGTCCCGTTTGTCCTCGTAATGGGGCGCTTCCTCCCGGTAGCGGTCATAGAGGAAGATGGAATAGTCCATGGTGACGCCCAGCTGCAGCACGGCGGCGATGGCTTGGGTGATGAAGGAGATCTCTCCCAGGAGAATGTTGCTGCCGAAGTTATAGAGGATGGCCAGACCGATGCTGAGCATCAGGGCCACCGGCAGCAGGGAGGATTCCATGGTCACGCACATGGCGATGATGCTCAGCACCGCGGCGCATAGGACGTAGAGGGGCATTTCCTTGGAAATAAGGTCTTTGGTATCCCGGATAAACACGGAGAAGCCGGCCAGAAAGCAATTTTTGTTGCAGATGCCCCGAACGGCGTCAATGGCCTTCATGGTGGCTTCTGATGCGCCGGGGTTGTCGTACTGCACGATCATCATGGTGGCTTTTCCGGAAAAGAAAATGTCCCGCAGATCGTTGGGGAGCATTTCGGTGGGGAACTGGATGCCCACCAGGTTGGAAAGCCAAATGGCACTGCTGACCCCGGGGACGGCCTCCACCTGCGCCACCAGTTGGTTGGTGTACTCGGGGGGCATATCCTCCACAATAAGCATGGTGGTGGCCGCCATGTGGAAGGGCTCCTCCAGCAGGGCTTCCCCCTTGACGGAATCCAGTTCCTCCGGCAGGTAGGACAGGATGTCGTAGTTGATGTGGGTGGCGGCGGCCCCCAAAATGCTGGGGATCAGGAGAAGGACGGCGATAATGGCCACCAGCTTGGGGTTCCGGGTCAATTTATGGGCAATTTTTTCCAACAACGGGATCACCTCACGGAAGTTTTGGCTTTGATTGGGGCTTAAAGATCATTTTCTTCTATAACGCACTGGCCTTCGATGATTTTGGCGCAGGAGCGCCGGGGAACCTTTACGGTATAAAGGCAGGCCAGCAGGTTTTCGCACCCGTCGATGAGCAGGGTCAGTCCCACCAGGCGAACCAGCACCCGGCCGCTGTCGTAAGGCCGAAGCAGGAGGGCGGTGCCCAGAGCGGCCCCGCCGATGGCCAGAACCAGGATGAGCCACCATTTGCCCATGCCAAAGTGCTTGGCGTCTATGGCGGTCTGGAGCCGGAGCACGCTGTCCACCAGCAGGAAAATGCCGGTGACAATGGGCAGGTACGTCAGCACCCGGTCAGAGCGGAACAAAAGCACGCCGCCGATCAAAATGCTCAGGATTCCTACCGCCATATCGAACTGAAAGGCCAGACGGTAAAGGTCATTGCAGAAATATCCGGCCAGACGAATGATGCCGTAGACCACCGACAGGATGCCCAGAGCCATGCAGATGGCGGAGGCGGAGACATCAGGCCGGAGCATAAGACAGACGCCTCCCGCGATCATTGCTGCCGATGCGACGCCAAAGGCCGCCTTAATCCATCGAATAAGGTTCATTGGGATCCTCCTTTTCTCGGTTCGCCCTTCTTTTTTCGGGTGAACCAACCATACAATAAAAAAAGGCCGCCCTCAATGGCCAAAAGGGGCGGGGGTGTGTCAAAGGGTGATATTTTCATTGAAATGTCACCCTGGAGCGGGAGAAAAGGGATATTGACGAGGGGGGCTATTGTGTGTAAACTGAGAATAAGCGGGGAGAAGGAGGGAGCCTATGTCCAACATTACAAAGCGGGCCTTGGCCACGGCGTTAAAGGAGCTGCTGGCCCAGAACCCACTGGACAAGATCACCATCCAAAACCTGGTGGACACCGCCGAGGTAAGCCGAAAAACCTTTTACTATCACTTTGAGGATATATATGACCTTTTGGAATGGGCCCTGGTGGATCAGGGCCGGCGCCTGTTGGGGGAGAAGGTCACCGCAGACACTTGGCAGCAGGGGCTGGAGCGGGTCTTTGCATATCTGGAGGAAAACCGGAGCGTTATTTTGAACATCCACCGCTCCAAAAACCGGGGGATCCTGGACGCGCACATGTCGCAGCTGATCCGCCCTGTGCTGCAGGATGTGTTTGACTCCCAGCCCGGGCAGGATCAGATCCCGGAGGAGGATCGGCAGTTTATCCTGGAGCTGTATTCCTATGGAGTGGTGTCGCTGTTTTTATACTGGATCAACAACGGCATGAAGCCGGAGGGGGATTATATGCGCAAGCGCATCAACCGCCTGTTCAGCGGTAGCATGGAGGGTATGATCCGGCGGTATTTGGAGAACTGACGGGTAAAAACGCAAATAAAAAGCTGTGGAGCGAACGTAAGGCGCCACAGCTTTTTTGCAAGGGCCTATCATCTTGTCTTTGGCGCCGGGTTGTGGTATGATGCTCGAAAAGTCTTTGGACAGACGGGAGAGGAGGGGTTTTGTGGAAGCACAGTCCGAATGGAAGGCAATTGCCAGGATGCGCAGCGAGTTTCCCACCAAATTCGGCGTGCCCCGGCAGAGTGGGCTGGTGGCCCAGCTGCGGGGGAGCATTGTTTTTGAGGAGGAATACCGAAACCCTGATGCCCTGCGGGGAATCGAGGGGTTTTCCCACCTGTGGCTGATATGGGGCTTCCACAAGGCGGCTAGGGAGACCTGGTCCCCCACCGTGCGGCCACCCCGCTTGGGAGGAAATGAACGCCTGGGGGTCTTTGCTACCCGCTCTCCCTTCCGGCCCAACCCGGTGGGCCTTTCCTGCGTGAAGCTGGAGGGGGTGGAGCTTCGCACAGCCCAGGGGCCGGTGCTTCATGTTTCCGGGGCCGATCTGATGGATGGCACCCCCATATACGATATCAAGCCCTATGTACCGTACGCCGACTGCCATCCGGAGGCGGCGGAGGGCTTTGCCCCCGCGCCGGAAAGAAGCCTGCGGGTGGTCATTTCCCCGGAAATGGCGGCTAAGGTGCCCCCCGAGCGGGTGGAGGCCCTGAAAGGGGTGCTTTCCTGGGATCCCCGGCCCCACTACCAGGATGATCCGGAGCGGGTGTATGGAATGGAATTTGCCGGACTGGAGGTCAGGTTCAGCGTGGCTGGGGAAACGCTGACCGTCCGGGAGATCAAAGGGGAAAAAGAGTAAGAGGAAAGGTCGGTTTTGGAACCGGCTTGCAGCAACAGCAAACCCAAGAGAAAGGGGCATTATGCCCATGACCATCGAAAAAAGAAGCGCGCTGCGCGCCGGCGTTCGGGATGGCGTACCCATTGCCATGGGGTATTTCGCCGTGGCGTTTTCCCTGGGGATCGCCGGGAGGAATGCGGGACTGACGCCCCTGCAGGGCTTTGTCATCAGCATTTTGAACCATGCCTCCGCCGGGGAGTATGCGGGAATCACCGCCATTGCTGCCCTGGCTCCATATTGGGAACTGGCGGTGACCATCCTCATCACCAACGCCCGGTATCTGTTGATGAGCTGCGCCCTGAGCCAAAAGCTGGCGCCGGAGACCTCCCTTTGGAATCGGCTGGGGGTGGGTTTTGGCATTACGGACGAGATTTTCGGCATCTCCATGGCCCGGCCGGGCTTTTTGGAGCCGACCTATACATATGGAGCGATGCTCATTGCCATCCCCAGCTGGGCCGCGGGCACCGCGTTGGGCATTATTGCGGGAAACACTCTGCCCCTGCGGGTGGTCAGCGCTTTGAGCGTGGCTCTTTATGGAATGTTCCTGGCCATTATCATCCCGCCGGCTCGAAAGGATCGGGTGGTGGCGGTTTTGGTGGGACTCAGCTTTCTGTGCAGTCTGCTGCTGGGGAAAGGGGCGGCAGCGTTCTCTCTGGACTGGCTTACCGGCGGCACCCAGGTGATTTTGCTGACCCTGCTGCTGGCGGGGGGAGCGGCGGCGCTGTTCCCCATTAAGGAGGAAGGGGGCGAGAGACATGAGGGGTAATGTCTATATTTATATCGCCGTTATGTCCCTGGTGAGCCTGGCAGTGCGGGTGCTGCCCCTGACCCTGATTCGGGGGCAGATTGAAAATCGGTTTGTCCGCTCCTTCCTCTACTATGTTCCCTATGTGACGCTGGCGGTGATGACCTTCCCCGCCATTGTGGAGGCCACTCAGGTTCCTCTGGCGGGAGCGCTGGCGTTGGCGGTGGGAATCGTGTTGGCTTTTTTGGGGGCGGGACTTTTCCCGGTGTCGGTGGTCTGCTGCCTGGTGGTGCTGATAGTGGAAGGACTTGTGAGCGTATTGTGAGAAAGCAAACGCTATAAAAAGACACCCTGCTATGATATAATGAAACCAGCGAAAAGAAAAGGAGGCGGAGGGAATGAACAGGATCGAGATCATCCATCCCAGCGGAGCGGAGCAAAAGGTCAGCAGTCTGTACGCTGACCTGGCCCGGCGGGGAGCAGTGGCTCCGGCGGGAAACTGTCCGGTGGAGCAGAGCGCAGCGTTTTTGGCGCTGTGCGCATCCCAGAGCTGCGGCAAATGTGTCCCATGCCGGGTGGGGTTAAATCAGATGTCTCTTATCCTCAATCGCATCCTGGAGGGTGAGGGCGAGCTGGAGGATCTGGACACCTTGAAGCGCTTGGCCCAGGCCATTCGAGACAGCGCAGACTGTCCCATTGGCTATGAGGCGGCGGGAAGCCTTTTGGAGAGCCTGCAGTCTTTCCGTGAGGACTTTATGGCTCACATCCAGTCCGATCACTGTACCGCCACCTTTGTGCCCGTGCCCTGTAAACTGGGGTGCCCTGCCCATGTGGATATCCCGGAATACATCGCCCTGGTGAAGGAGAAGCGGTATGCCGATGCGGTGCGGGTTATCCGGTACGACAACCCCTTTCCGGCGGCCTGCGCCTTGGTGTGTGAGCATCCCTGCGAGAATGTCTGCCGGCGGAACATGGTGGACGACGCAGTGAACATCCGGGGCATCAAGCGTATGGCCATTGACAACGCCGGAACGGTACCCACGCCCACGCCGCTGCCCGCCACGGGCAAGAAGGTGGCTGTGGTGGGTGGCGGCCCCTCCGGACTGACCACAGCCTACTTTTTACAGCTCATGGGTCACCAGGTCACCGTGTTTGAGCAGCGGAAAAAACTGGGCGGCATGATGCGTTATGGCATCCCCCGCTACCGCTTGCCTGAATCCTATCTCAGCGCCGACATTGACGCCATCCTGAGTACCGGAGTGGAGGCCAAGGTGGATACCCCCATCACCGGAGAGATGTATGAGCAGTTGCGGACCGAGTTCGACGCGGTCTATCTGGCGATCGGAGCCCATGCCGCCAACAGTCTGGGGGTTCCTGGGGAGGACGCAGAAAACGTGCTGTCTGCGGTGGAGCTCCTCCGGGCCATGGGGGATGAGGAAAAGCTGGACTTCACCGGAAAACGGGTGGTGGTCGTAGGCGGAGGCAATGTAGCCATGGACTGTACCCGTACGGCTATGCGGCTGGGAGCCAAGGAGGTCAAATGCGTCTACCGCCGCCGGCAGCAGGATATGACCGCTCTTGCAGAGGAGGTGGAGGGCGCTATCGCCGAGAGCTGTGAGATGGTGACCATGATGGCCCCTGTCCGGGTGGAGAAGGATGAGAAGGGTAATGTGGCCGCCCTTATTGTCCAGCCCCAGATGCCCGGCGCCTATGACCGGGGGCGGCCCCGCCCGGTGAAAGCGGACCTGGAAGAGGTTCGCTTGGAGTGCGATGTGATCGTGGCGGCCATCGGTCAGGTGGTGGACAGCGCGTCCTTTGCTGAGAAAGGTGTGCCTTTGAGACGCAGCAACCTGAAGAGTGACGCAGGCTGTGTGGTGTTCGGGACAGAGGCGGTTTTTGCCGGCGGCGACGCCGTCAGCGGCCCCTCCACCGTCATCCGGGCGGTGGAGGCGGGGAAAACCGCAGCCGCCAACATTGACGCCTATCTGGGCTTCCACCATGTGCTGGAGCGTCCGGTGGCCATCCCCGACGCCCCCCGGACTTCGGTGGGCCCCTGCGGACGGATCAATATGTCCGAGCGTCCCGCCGGGGAGAGAAAGGGTGACTTTGCCCTGATGGAAATTTGCATGACCGAGCAGGAGGCGTACCAGGAGTGCTCCCGCTGCCTGCGCTGCGATCACCACGGAATGGGTTCGTTCCGGGGAGGGAGGGATAAGAAATGGTAAATCTGACCATTGACGGCCAAGCGGTAGCGGTGGAGCAGGGCACTACCATTTTGGATGCCGCGCGCAAGGCGGGCATTGATATTCCCACCCTGTGTTACTTAAAGGATCTCAATGAAATCGGCGCTTGCCGGGTGTGCGTGGTGGAGGTCGAGGGCCAGGAGCGGCTCAGCGCGGCCTGCGCTACTATGGCGGAGGAGGGGATGGTTGTCCACACCGCCACCCCCCGGGTGCTGGATGCAAGAAGGATCAACGTGCAGCTTATTTTAAGCCAGCATAATGTGTCCTGTACCACCTGTATGAGAAACGGCAACTGTAAGCTGCAGAAGGTGGCTCTGGATCTGAACCTTCAGGAGGAGCCCTTTGAGAAGAAGCCGTTTTCCAGCAAATGGGATAAGACATTCCCCCTGATCCGGGATGGCTCCCGGTGTATCCAGTGCCTGCGGTGTGTCAACGTGTGCGAAAAGGTTCAGTCCCTGGGGGTCTGGTCGCTGACGGGTACAGGGAAACGCGCCCGGGTAGAAGTCACGGGAGGAAAGAGCATCCGGGACGTGAACTGCGCGCTGTGCGGTCAGTGCATTACCCACTGCCCGGTGGGGGCGCTTACGGTTCGGGACGATACCCAGCGGGTTCGGGAGGCCATCGCCGATCCGGATAAGATCGTGGTGATCCAGGTGGCTCCCGCTGTGCGGGCTGCCTGGGGGGACGCAGTGGGCGTCTCCGCAGACATTGCCAGCGAGAAGCGAATGGTGGCCGCCATCCGGTCTCTGGGCGTGGACTATGTTTTCGATACTGACTTTTCCGCCGACCTGACCATTATGGAGGAGGGCAGCGAGCTCATCGAACATATTAAGGAGGGGAAGAAGGGCCCCATGTTCACCTCCTGCTGTCCCGGCTGGGTGCGGTTCCTGAAGCTGGAATATCCCGACATGGTGGAGAAGCTCTCCACGGCCAAGTCTCCCCAGCAGATGTTCGGCGCGGTGGTCAAGAGCTACTATGCCCAGCTGTTGGGGGTGGAGCCGGAGAAGATCTTCTGCGTGTCCATCATGCCCTGCAGCGCCAAGAAATACGAGTGCGATGTGGCGGCGGTGAACGACGCGGCCCAAAAGGACGTGGATGTGGTGCTCACCACCCGGGAGCTGGGCCGGCTGCTGCGGCATGTGGATGTGGCCGCCCTCCCGGAAGAGGAATTTGACCAGCCTTTGGGCACTGCCACCGGCGCGGGCGTTATCTTCGGCGCCACCGGCGGCGTGATGGAGGCGGCGCTGCGCAGCGCATACTTCCTGCTGACCGGAAAGAATCCCGACGCTGACGCGTTCTCTGAAGTCCGGGGGCTGGACGGCTGGAAAGAGGCAACCTTCCAGATCGGGGAGCTGAAGCTGCGGATCGCCGTGGCCAGCGGCCTGGGCAATGCCCGGCGGCTGGTGGAGGCCCTGCGCAGAGGGGAGGTATCCTACGACTTTGTAGAGATCATGGCCTGCCCCGGCGGATGTGCCGGCGGCGGCGGCCAACCTATCTGCGACGGTCAGGAGCTGGCCGGGGAGCGGGGAGAGCGGCTGTATCATTTGGATAAATCCTACGCTTTGCGCTTCTCCCACGAGAATCCGGCCGTGCAGGAGCTCTACAAGAGTTATATGAAGGCTCCCCTGTCCCACAAGGCCCACGAGCTGCTCCATACGGATCAAGAAAAGTGGGAGCTTTGATGTTCCGGCTTTATACAGGATGATAGAAGCGGCCCCTTTGGGAAAAGGGGCCGCTTCCTCTTTTGGCGGAAAGAACGGGATGGACAAATCCCTCTGATTCAGGTAGGATAGGAAGGAGGTGAAGTATATGAACGAGATCATCCAAAGCCTGTTTGAGCGGAAATCTGTCCGGGTTTTTACCGATGAGCCTGTAGGGGACGAGACGAAGAAACTGTTGCTGGAGTGCGCCTTTCAAGCCCCCTCTGCCGGATGCCAGCAGCTCTACACCATTTTGGACATCACCGACCAGGCGGAGAAGGAGGAGCTGGCAGAGCTCTGTGATCACCAGGGCTTTATCGCCACGGCTCCGCTGGTGCTGGTGTTTTGCGCCGACTGCCAGAAGTGGTGGGACGCATACCGGGAAGCGGGGCTGGAGCCCCGGAGACCGGGGGCGGGGGATATCCTGCTGGCCATGGCGGACACGCTCATTGCCGCCCAGAATGTGGTGGCCGGCGCCCAGGCCCTGGGACTGGGTAGCTGCTATATTGGCGACATTTTGGAAAACCAGGAGCGGGTAAAAAAGCTGCTTGACCTGCCGGAGTTTGTAGTCCCCGCTGCTCTTTTGGTCATCGGCTGGCCCACCCAGCAGCAGAAGGATCGGCCCAAACCGGAGCGGTTTGAGGGGCAGTATGTGGTGTTTGAAAACCGATACCGCCGCCTGCCGGGAGCGCAGCTGCGGGAAATGTTCCGGGGAAGGACAGGGCAGAAGAGCTTTGAGGATTGGATCCGGGCGTTTTGCCAGCGGAAATACCACTCGGATTTCTCCCTGGAGATGACCCGGTCGGCGGAGAAGTGGCTGGAAACCTTTTATGGGGGAAAGAGTACAAAAAAGAAGGAGGAATAATCTGCATTCTTTGGAAAGAAAAGAAAAAGTTCCCTTGCTTTTCGGCGGGGAAATGCTATAATAGACCGTGCGAAGTCCGTTAAATTACTATCAGAGTAAAACAAGGAGGACGACTCATGTCAACAAAGTATGTCTACAAGTTTTCCGAAGGCAACCGCGATATGCGGGAGCTGCTGGGCGGCAAGGGTGCGAACCTGGCCGAGATGACCAACGCCGGTATGCCCGTGCCCCAGGGCTTCACCGTTACCACCGAGGCCTGTACCCGGTATTATACCGACGGCAAGAAGATCGCTCCCGAGATCGAGGCTGAGATCATGACCAACCTGGCCGACCTGGAAGCCCTCATGGGTAAGAAGTTCGGTGATCCTGAGAATCCTCTGCTGGTCTCCGTCCGCTCCGGCGCCCGGGCCTCTATGCCCGGCATGATGGACACCATTTTGAACCTGGGCCTTAACGACGTGGCCGTGGAAGGCTTGGCCCGGCGGACCAACAACCCCCGGTTTGCCTACGATTCCTACCGCCGCTTCATCCAGATGTTCTCCGACGTGGTCATGGAGCTGAGCAAGAAGCGCTTCGAGGAGATCATCGACGACGTGAAGGCCAAGAAGGGCGTCAAGCTGGACGTGGAGCTGGATGCCGACGACATGAAGCAGCTGGTGGTTCTCTTCAAGGAGTTTTACAAAAAGGAAAAGGGCGTAGACTTCCCCCAGGATCCCAAGGTTCAGCTGATGGAGGCGGTGAAGGCCGTGTTCCGCTCCTGGGATAACCCCCGGGCCAACGTCTACCGCCGCATGAACGAGATCCCCTACGACTGGGGCACCGCCGTCAACGTGCAGAGCATGGTTTTCGGCAACTCCGGCGACAACTCCGGCACCGGCGTGGCCTTTACCCGGAACCCCGCCACCGGCGAGAAGGCTCTGTTTGGCGAGTACCTGATCAATGCCCAGGGCGAGGACGTGGTGGCCGGCGTGCGGACGCCCTCCCCCATTTCCAAGCTCCACGAGGAGATGCCCCACGTCTATGAGGAGTTCGTGGACATCGCCAACAAGCTGGAGCAGCACTACAAGGATATGCAGGACATGGAGTTCACCATCGAGGATGGTAAGCTTTACATGCTCCAGACCCGGAACGGCAAGCGGACTGCCGCCGCCGCTCTGAAGGTGGCCGTGGATCTGGTGGACGAGGGTATGATCGACGAGAAGGAGGCCGTCCTTCGCGTGGAGCCCAAGCAGCTGGACTCCCTGCTGCACCCCACCTTTGACGCCGAGGCGCTGAAGAAGGCCGAGGTCATCGGTAAGGGTCTGGCCGCCTCCCCCGGCGCCGCCTCCGGCAAGGTGGTCTTTACCGCCGAGGAAGCCAAGGAGTGGCACCAGCGGGGCGAGAAGGTCATCCTGGTTCGTCTGGAGACCTCCCCTGAGGATATCGAGGGTATGCAGGTCTCCCAGGGCATCCTCACCGTCCGCGGCGGCATGACCTCCCACGCCGCCGTGGTAGCCCGCGGCATGGGCACCTGCTGCGTGTCCGGCTGCGGCGACATTGTGGTGGATTATGAGAACAAGCAGTTCACTCTGGCCGGCAAGACCTATAAGGAAGGCGATTGGATCAGCATCGACGGCTCCACCGGCAACATTTATGGTGAGTCCGTGGCCACCGTGCCCGCCGATCCCTCCTCCGGGCCCTTCGGCCGGTTCATGGCTTGGGCCGATAAGTATCGTCAGCTCCAGGTCTACACCAATGCCGACACCCCCAGAGACGCAAAGCAGGCGGTGGACTTTGGCGCCGAGGGCATTGGTCTCGTGCGTACCGAGCATATGTTCTTCGAGGGCGAGCGGATCAAGGCCATCCGGGAGATGATCGTCGCCGAGACCACCGAGGAGCGGGAGAAGGCCCTGGAGAAGCTGCTGCCCTATCAGCAGGGCGACTTCGAGGGCATCTACGAGGCCATGGAGGGCCGCCCGGTGGTCATCCGGTATCTGGATCCCCCTCTCCATGAGTTCCTGCCCACCAAGGAGGAGGACATCAAGGAGATCGCCGGCGAGCTGAAGATCACTGTGGATCGGCTGAAGGAGGTCATTGCCTCCCTTCACGAGTTCAATCCCATGATGGGTCACCGTGGCTGCCGTCTGGCCGTCAGCTATCCCGAGATCGCCCGGATGCAGACCACCGCCGTCATCAACGCGGCTGTGAACGTGCAGAAGAAGCATCCTGACTGGAAGATGGTTCCCGAGATCATGATCCCCCTGGTGGGCGAAGTCAAGGAGCTGAAGTTTGTCAAGGACATCGTGGTGGCCACCGCCGACGCCATCATTGCCAACTCCGGCATCGCCATGAAGTACGAGGTGGGCACCATGATCGAGATCCCCCGTGCCGCCCTGCTGGCCGATGAGATCGCCAAGGAGGCCGAGTTCTTCTCCTTCGGCACCAACGATCTGACCCAGCTGACCTTCGGCTTCTCCCGTGACGACGCGGGCAAGTTCCTCAGCTACTACTACGATCAGAAGATCTATGAGAATGACCCCTTCGCTCACCTGGATCAGAACGGCGTGGGCAAGCTGGTGGCCATGGCCGCCAAAATGGGCAAGGAGACCCGGCCCACCATCCACATGGGCATCTGCGGCGAGCACGGCGGCGATCCCACCAGCGTGGAGTTCTGCCACAAGGTGGGTCTGACCTATGTGTCCTGCTCCCCCTTCCGGGTGCCTATCGCTCGGTTGGCTGCGGCCCAGGCTGCCATTAAGAACCCCCGGTAAACGAAGGTTTTCACGCATAAATGCACCCTGGAGAACTTCTCCAGGGTGCTTTTTTTGCCGAAACGCTGAGAATGGAAAAAAGAGAGCGTAAGGAAACGCCGACTTTAGAGGAAGCGGTTTAGCCGGGAATGGAATCTTTGGATAGAGGGGATAAGTGTTATGTGGCAAAAGCCAGAAAAATATGCCTTTTCCGCCCTTTACGAATCGTCTGCATATGTGGTATAATACCCCCGATATCGTCATTTTGAAAATTACGGGAGGGCCTTTGATGGAAGAGCTAAGGGAACTGAAGACTCGCATGGAGAGCCAGCGGCCTGCGGAGTGGGAGGCCCTGCCCGACCTGAATCTTTATATGGATCAGGTGATCGGCTATATGCCCCGTCAGCTCATTCAGTACGGGGAGGGAGAACGGCTTACCTCCGCCATGGTGAACAATTATATTAAGGACGGCCTGCTGCCCCGGGCTGAGGGGAAGCGATACGGAAAGAGCCATCTGGCCAGCCTCACTGCGATCTGTGCGCTGAAGCAGGTGCTGCCGGTGCGGGATGCGGGGCTGTTGGCCGCCAAGAGCAGCGATGGGGAGCCCCGGGAAGGCTATGAGCGCTTTTGCCGGGAGCTGAATCGGGCGCTGCAGGATACGGCAGAACAGCTGGAGGAAACCTGCCCCCGGGAAGAACTGTCCCAACTGGCGCTGACATTGGCATTGCGCAGCTATGCCGACAAACTGGCCTGCCAGCGGATCATTGAGCTGATCCGGGCAGAGCAGGGTGAGTCGGAGAAAAAATCAAAAAAGGAACGAAAGGAAGCGAAATAATATGAGCCAATATGTGATCATCACCGATTCCTCCGCCGACCTGAACCAGCAGATGGTGGAGGAGCTGGGCGTAAACGTTTTGCCCCTGGGCTTTCTGATTCGGGGCACCACCCTTCAGGATTACCCGGACAAACGGGACATGAGTCCCCGGGAGTTTTATCAGCTGCTGCGGGATGGGGAGATGGCCACCACCAATGCAGTAAATGTGAACCAGTATGAGGAGTTGCTGACTCCTATCCTGGAAAGCGGAAAGGATGTCCTGATCCTCTCCTTCTCCTCGGGCCTGTCTGCCACCTGCCAGTCCTCCATGATGGCGGCGGCAGAGCTGCGGGCCAAATTCCCCGCACGGAAGATCGAGGTGGTGGATACCCTCTGTGCTTCGGCGGGCCAGGGCATGCTGGTGTGGTACGCGGCCAAGAAGCAGCAGGCGGGGGAAAGCCTGGAGGCCGTCCGCGATTGGTGCGAAGAGAACAAACTGAAGGTCTGCCACTGGGTGACGGTGAACGACCTGATGCATTTGAAGCGGGGCGGGCGCATCTCCGGTACCACCGCCATGGTGGGCACCATGCTGCAGATCAAGCCCATTATCCACGTAGATAACGAGGGTAAGCTGGACACGGTGGGCAAGGCCAGGGGCCGGAAAGCGGCTTTGGACTACCTGGTTCAGAAGGTGGTGGACACCGCCATTGACCCGGCCGAGCAGACCATGTTTTTGAGTCACAGCGATTGCCTGGAGGATGTGGAATATATAGCGTCCCAGCTCAAGGAAAAGTGCGGCGTGAAGGACACGAAGATCTGCGACATCGGCCCTGTTATCGGCTCCCACACCGGTCCGGGCTGCGCGGTGGTGTTCTTCTTCGGAGAGCCCAGATAATTGACCCTGTTTTGGCAGGCGGTGAAATTCGCCGAGGAAAATCAGGCGCCTATCTTGTTAGACTATTGACCCTTGAGGGGAGGCCCCAACATGAACGACTGGCTGGAAGTGACAATAGAAACCACCGACGCTGAAATGGATGCCCTTGCCGCCCAGCTCACCATAAACGGAGCCGAGGGCCTGGTTTTGGAGAGCGAAAGGGATTTCCAAACCTTCCTGGAGCAGAACCGCCAGTATTGGGACTATGTGGACGACGCCCTTCTGGAGCGAATGAAGGGTGTGGCCCGGATCAAGTTCTACGTCACCGATGACGAGGTGGGCAAAGCCCAGATGACCCAAGCTCTGGCGGGCGTCAAAAACCCCGTCTCCACCGCCCCGGTGAAGGAGGAGGACTGGGCCTACGGCTGGCAGAAATACTACCAGCCTATGCCCGTGGGGGAGAAGGTTTACATTGTCCCCGAATGGGAGCGGGGTAAGCCGGTGCCCGACGGACGGACAGCGGTTTACCTGAATCCCGGCCTCACCTTTGGCACCGGCTCCCATGCCTCCACCCAACTGTGCCTGACCCTTTTGGAAAAGCATCTTCAGCCCCGGGACGGGGTGCTGGATTTGGGCTGCGGCAGCGGCATTCTGTCCATCGCCGCCATGAACCTGGGGGCGGGCCGGGCTCTGGGGGTGGACATTGATCCCAAATCAGTGGACGTGGCCTACGAAAACGCCGCCCTCAACGGCATTGCCGGGCCCACCTACACCGTTCGAGCGGGGGATGTGCTGTCTGACAAGACTCTGGTGGAGGAGCTGGCGGCCGCCGGGCCCTATCGGGTGGTTCTTGCCAACATTGTGGCTGATGTGATCATCCCTCTGTCGGCCCAGGCGGAACGGTTTTTGAGCCCGGACGGGATCTTCATCTGCTCTGGCATCATCGACACCCGGGCAGACGAGGTGGAGAGAGCCCTGAAGAAAAATGGTCTTACCCTTGTAGAGCGGCTCGAGCGGGACGGTTGGTGCGCCATGGCCGCCCGGCTGAGGTGAGGGCATGAATGCAGTGGTAAGGCCTATTGACCTGCCTCCCGGACGGCGGGTGCTGGTGGTCAGCGACATCCACGGCAACCTGCCTTTTCTGAGGGGCGTGCTGGCCAAAGCCGGATTTTGCAAGGACGATATCCTTATTGTGCTGGGCGATATCCTGGAGCGGAACGAGGGAAGTCTGGACGCCCTTCGATATGTGATGGAGCTGTCCAAAACCCATACAATACATACGATTTTGGGCAACTGCGACAATATTACCCCTTCCTTTATAGATCACCGGGGAGATATTCCAGAAGCTTTCTTTCACGGGTGGTTTTCCCGGCTGGGGGAGAAGTGTCTGCTGGTAAAGATGGCGCACCTGGCGGGAGTCGGCCTGGACAGTGGGGCAGACTACGCAAAAGCCCGAGCCGTCATTGCCCAACAGTTTCGGGAGGAGCTGGATTTCCTTCGCTCCCTTCCCCATATTTATGTAAACCGAGACTATCTCTTTGTCCACGGCGGAGTACCCCGGGAAGATCGGCTGGAGGGGCTGGACGCCTTTGGCTGTATGAAAAACGATGACTTTTTGGGCCAGGGACATGCCTTTCGCCGCTGGGTGGTGGTGGGCCACTGGCCGGTGACCCTGTACCGGCCCCAGATCCCTTCGGCCAAGCCCCTGCTGCTCCATGAGCGGCACATTGCCAGCATCGACGGCGGTTGCGTGCTGAAAGCCGACGGCCAGCTCAACGCCCTGATCCTGCCCCGGGAGCCCGGGGGCGAATTCTCCTATGTGGCCTACGACGGCTTTCCGGTGATGACCGCCCTGGACGACCAGCAGCCCTCCGCCCATTCGGTAAATGTCCGTTACGGCCACAGCCGCTTGGAGGTGCTGGAGGAGGGACGGGAGTTCTGCCGCTGCCGCCACCTGGAAAGCGGCAGAGAGCTGGATGTGCTTACCGAATACCTCCGCCGGGACGAAAAGGGCGTGTGGTGCGAGGATTCCACCGACTACCACCTGCCGGTCAGGGCGGGAGAACGGCTCAGCGTAGTCCGCCGAACCAGCCGTGGGGCCCTCTGCAAGCGGGACGGAGCCACCGGGTGGTATCTTGGAAGGTTGACATAATTTTTACAACTCAGGCAAAAAATGACCGAACCCACAAGGGGGTTCGGTCATTTTTTGTTTTGTGCCTCTGCCTGATCTAAGTATTCCTCTAAGACCTTGAGAATGAGATTAGAGACGGGGCGGCGTTCCCGCTGTGCCTGCGCTTCCAGTCGGGCTTTGAACTCGCTGGTGGTGCGAAATCCGATTTGTGTATCTGTCTTGTCCAAAGCCCTCACCCCTTCTTTGAATTACATTATATAGCATTGTTGCACGCAACATTTGGTGAACTTTGTTAAACTTTACTAAACTGTAATCGGGAAAAGGGGGGATAAAAATGCCGCTGGGAATGGGAATGGATATCGCATGGCTATACATTGCTGTAAAAAAGAAGAAAACCCTTGACTTTCCGCTATTTCACTGATATACTATCAAAGCCGCTTTGAATGGGGTTCAAAGTAAGCGCAGACAGGTTTCCGAGCCTGTCACGCTGCGAACCGGTCAGGGCGCCTCGGCGTCTAACTTCTCCGACTGCGCAAACCGGCCTTCAGCACTTCGTGCCTACGGCCCGTTTGCTCCGCTTCGGCGTTAGAGCCTCGGCTGACCGATTCTCCGCGCTTCTCCTACGACAGCGAGCCCGTAATGAAGGAGTTGAAAAGTATGCACGCAATCATCGAGACTGGCGGCAAGCAGTACAAGGTGGCCGAGGGCGATACCCTCTTCATCGAGAAGCTGCCCAACGAGGCCGGCGACAAGGTGACCTTCGACAAGGTTCTGGCTATTCTGGACGGGGACAAGGCTACCTTTGGCGCTCCCGTGGTGGAAGGCGCCAAGGTGGACGCTGAGGTCGTCAAGAACGGCAAGGGCAAGAAGATCATCGTCTTCAAGTATAAGCCCAAGAAGAACTACCGCCGGAAGCAGGGCCATCGTCAGCCCTACACCAAAGTGACCATCGGCAAGATCACTGTGTAATGATCACCGCAACGTTTCATATGGAGGAAAGCCGCATCGTCTCCTTTCAAGTGGAGGGACACAGCGGACTGGCCTCTGAGGGGGAGGACATCCTCTGCGCCGCCGTCACCAGCGCCGTCCGGCTTACCGAGTGCGCCGTCAACGATGTGCTGGGACTGGAAGCCAGCGTGAAGGTGAAGCCTGAAAAGGCCCTCATTTCCCTCAAACTCCCGGGAGGACTGGGGCAGACCAACGAGAGCACCTGCCAGACTTTGATGGCGGCCCTCATGGTCTATCTCACCCAGCTTCACGAGGAGTATCCTGAAAATATCATCGTCATGGAGGTGTAATCCAATGCTGAATATTGGTCTTCAGTTTTTCGCCCACAAGAAGGGCGGCGGCTCCACCAAGAACGGCCGTGACTCCAACGCCAAGCGTCTGGGCGTAAAGCGGGGCGACGGCCAGTTCGTGCTGGCCGGCAATATCCTGGTCCGGCAGCGGGGCACCCACTTCCACGCCGGCGAGGGCGTGGGTAAGGGCAGCGACGACACCCTGTTCGCTCTGCGCGACGGCAAGGTGAAGTTTGCCCGGCTGGGCAAGGATCGCAAGCAGGTTATGATCGTTTCCGAGTAATCTGCAGTTTAGAAAAGCGACGCCCCGGACATATTTCCATGTCCGGGGCGTTTTTTTCCAAGAAGGGTAAAAATACATCGCAAAAGAAACGGAAGGGGTCTCTTGCGAAACGTGAGGCCCAATAGGGGTTGCAAAACGATCTGAAGGGATCGTTTTACCAAGGAGGTGGCCCAATGGCCAACAACGGATTTATAGATAAGGCCCGCATTACCGTGCGGGCAGGAGCCGGCGGCGGCGGCGCCGTGGCGTTTCACCGGGAAAAGTATGTGGCCGCCGGCGGCCCCGACGGAGGAGACGGTGGACGGGGAGGCAACATCCTTCTGCGGGTGGACGAGCATATGTCCACCCTGATGGACTTTCGCTATAAGCGCAAGTATGTGGCCCCCGACGGAGCCCCTGGTCAGGGCAAGCGCTGCTCGGGCAAGGACGGGGAGGATCTCACCATCCGGGTGCCTCGGGGCACCGTGGTTCGGGATACCGAGACCGGCGAGATCATCTGCGACATGGCCGGCCAGGACAGCTTTCTCCTCTGCAAGGGAGGCCGGGGCGGTTGGGGCAACCAACACTTTGCCACTCCTACCCGGCAGGTGCCCCATTTTGCCAAGGCAGGGCTTCCCGGCCAGGAGCGGGACGTGACCCTGGAGCTGAAGCTGTTGGCTGATGTGGGCCTGGTGGGGTTTCCCAACGTGGGGAAGTCCACCCTCCTCAGCGTGGTGACCCGGGCCCAGCCCAAGATCGCCAACTATCACTTTACAACCCTGTCCCCCAACCTGGGGGTGGTGGCTTTGGAGGAGGGCACCTCCTTCGTGCTGGCCGATATCCCCGGTATTATTGAGGGCGCCGCCGAGGGCGCCGGCCTGGGTCATGATTTTCTCCGGCATATCGACCGCTGCCGGCTGCTCATCCATGTGGTGGACGTTTCCGGCAGTGAGGGCCGGGATCCGGTAGAGGATTTTAAGGCCATCAACGTCGAGCTGGAGCAGTATAGCCCCGAGCTGGCCCAGCGCCCCATGATTGTGGCGGGCAACAAGGTGGACATTGCCCCTGACCGGAAAGCCCTGGAAGTCCTGAAAGCCCATGTGGAGGCCCTGGGCCTGCCCTTCTTTGAGATGTCTGCCGCCGCCCACCAGGGTACCCGAGAGCTGATGTGGGCGGCCGCCCAAAAGCTCCGGGAGCTGCCACCCATCACGGTCTACGAGCCCACCTATGTGGAGCGTCCTCCTGAGATCGACACCCAGGAGAGTCTGGACATCGAAGTGGTGGACGGCACCTGGGTGGTGGACGGCCCCTGGCTGCGCCAGCTTATGGCCAACGTGAACTTCGGGGATTACGAATCCCGGAACTGGTTTGAGCGAAAGCTCCGGGAGTCAGGGCTCTATGCCCGCCTGGAGGAGATGGGCATTCAGGACGGAGACGCCATCTGCCTCTACAACCTGGAGTTTGAATATCGGAAATAAGAAAAAGCACGGCGGGAGCAATGCTCCCGCCGTGCTTTTTGCTTTTCTTCAGCCCTCCAAAAAGGTGTCCACCGGGCCGTAGTCGGCGGCCACCACCAGCAGGACAGAGGCCCCCCGCACCTGAATCACCGCCTTTTCCAGCTTGGTCAGCTCCTGGGGCTGATAGTTCCTCAGTTCCTCCATCCGATCCTCCACCCGGTACTGGAGCTGGGTCTGGGCGGTCTCAGCTTCCTCTTGGGAGGAAAAGGTGAAGATGGCCAGCTCCTCGGCAGAGGAGGTGGAGCCGAAAACGGCGCTTCCGGTGACCGTGCTTTCCTCAATGCCATAAGGAGCGCAGGCAGTGCCCTGCTCGATCTGGGTCAGAGCGGTGGCAAAGACCCCCTCCGTGTCCCGCAGTGCGGCGGCGTCCTTGGCGGGGGAGAACTCCTTTTTTCCCTGTCCGCAGGCGGCCAAGGAAAGACAAAAAAGGGACAGAATCATGACGGAGAGTAATTTTTTCATCAAAAACACCTCTTTGTATCTTCGACTATGTGCCGGTGTGGGTACTCAGGTAGTCCAGCCAAATGGTATAGCCCTCTTTTTTGAAGTGAACCCCGTCGGCAGAGAGGTGAGAGGGAACCTGCCCCTCTTCATCCACCAAGGCTTGATCCACGGCAATCAGGCGAACCTCCTTCTCGGCACACATGGCCGCCAAAGCCTCGTTATAGCTGGCGATCCCCTCGTTGGTCACATAGTAGGGGGCTTGATTGGCCTTGCATTTGGCGGTGTTTACCGGAATGATGGATTGCACATAAACAAGGGCCTCCGGCTGGCAGTCCCGAATGGCGTCTATGATCTGAGCATAGGTTTCGGCGAACCCCTCGGCGTCGTAATACCCCAGCTCATTGACGCCCAGGGAGATATAGACCTTCCCATATGTATGCTGGGCCAAAGCGTCTAAGATAGAGATCTTTTTATCGCCGGAGCGAATCACCGTCTTGCCGTTGAGAACGTCATAAACCGTAATTCCGGTGTAGTCCAAGAAAGCGGCCTGAGACGTAATACCGCTATAGAGCTTAAGCCCATCCGTGCGGGAGTCCCCAATGAACACCGCGTCGGCGAACCACTCCTCCGGATCCACCGCCTTCCCCTCAGGTACCGGCTGGGACCAGTCGGGCTCCGGCGTGGGTTCCGGGGTAGGTTCCGGTGTGGGTGTGGGGACAGGGGTAGGCGCGGGTGTGGACTCCGCGGTAGGCGTGGGGGCCGCCGCCTGAGCAGGCTGGAGTCCGGGATCAAACCGGGTAAAATACCCCACCAGCAAAGCGGAAAGACACAGCATCAGCACAGCCATAAGCCAATGAGGAGGTGCAGAACGGGAGGAACGCAAGGAAAATCATCTCCTATATTTCTATGAGATATTCATTATATGGTAATGGGAAGGTACCGATCCACCTCCAGCAGCTGTGCCAGTTGCGCCAGGTTCTCCACCTCATAGGTGGCGCGGATGGGGCCGGGTTTGGAGCTGGGCCAGCGCAGCCATACGCTGTCCAACCGGGCGTTAAAAGCCCCCCGAATGTCGCTGGAGAGGGAGTCGCCAATGACCAGCACCTTGCCCTTTTGACTGGTGGCGCCCAGGGAGGTCAGAACCTTGTCAAAGAAGCGCTTGTCCGGCTTGCGGCAGCCCATTTCCCCGGAAATAAAGATCCGATCTTTAAAATAAGGCCCCAGGGGAGAGTTTTTCAGCCGGCGGCGCTGAACAAAGGTGACGCCGTTGGTGATAAGAGCCAGAATATACCGGTCAGCCAGCTTGCGGCACAGGGCCTCGGCTCCGGGAAGGAGAGTGGGGCAGTCCGCCAGGGCGTTTAAGTAAAAATCGTTCCACTCAGCGGCCTCCCCGGTGATCCCCATCTCCTGGAAAAAGAGGTTGAACCGCTTGAGAACCAGCGCGTCCTGACTGATTTCCCCCCGGTCGCAGGCCCCCCAAAGGGCGGAGTTGATGGCCCGATAGCAGGCCTTGACCTCCGGCGAAGGGGGCAACTGGTGCCGGATCAGGGTGCGGGTGAGGGCAAACTCCTCCGCGGCGTCAAAATCAAAGAGGGTGTTGTCGGCGTCCAGCAGCAGCCAACGGTATGCATTCATGGGCGAACCTCCTTCAAGGGGGAGAAATGTCGGCGAAAAGCTCCCCACATCCGCACCGCAGAGGACACCAGCAGCACTCCCACGGCGATGGCTCCGGCCAGCCCCAGGGTGTGGAGGAAGGAGGCGAGAAATTGGTCGATCTCTCCGTTCAGGGCGTACTCCATGGTGTAGTAAATGCCTCCGCCGGGAACCAAGGGGAAGATGGCCACCAGCAGGTAGCCGGTCACCGGACACTTGCGAATCCGGGCCATGATCTCAGCGTAGGCGGAGATCACCAGAGCGGCCACAAAGATCTGGGCGATGTCGCTGTGAAGCAGGGGGGCGGAAAGAAGATAGGTAAGCCACCCCAGGGCCCCGCCAAAGGAGCAGATGAGAATACCCGGGCCGTGGATATTGTAGATGATGGCAAAGCCGCCGCAGCTGACAAAGGCGTAAAGAACGGGAAGAAGATATTTTGTTGCAAGCTCCATCTCCCTACACCCCCCACAAAAGCCGGGCCAGCCCCAGGGCAAAGCCGGTACCCAGGGCCACGGACACGCCGGTGAGAAGGGCGTCGGCGATCTTGCTCAGTCCGGCCACCATGTCCCCGGCGATCACGTCCCGGATGGCGTTGGTAAAGATAATACCGGGCACCAGGGCCATCAGCGCACCGATGATGATAAGCTGGCTGTGCTGGCCGATGCCGAGGCAGGTAAGCCCCAGCGCCAAAAAAGCGGAGAGGGCGGCGCCCAGCATGGATTTGAAAAAGAGATTGGCGTGCAATCGGGTCATGGCGGCCAGGGCCAGGCCGATGGAAAGCCCGCAAAGCCCGGAGCACAGGGCGTCCTGAAAAGAGCCGCCAAAAAAGAGACAGAAGGCGGCAGAGCCTATGAAATAGGCCAGGAGCAGGGCGGGGAAGGAGTACCTGCGCTGGTTTTCCCGGATCTCCCGCAGCCGGCGCTCCGCCTCCTCCAAAGCCGGGGTCTCCCGGCACAGGCGGCGGCACAGGTCGTTGTACCGCTCCAAAAGATCCACATCGGTGCCGTGGGAGGGCATCCGCCGCACCTGGGTCATGGAGGTTCCGGCAGGGGTCACAAAGCTGACAATGATGCAGTTGGGGATGACAAAGGGGTTGGCCTGCTGAATGCCGTAGGCGTGGAGAAGCCGCTGGATAGATTCCTCTACCCGATAGATCTCGGCGCCGCTTTCCAAAAGGCCGTAGCCCAGGGTGGCAGACACGTTGAGAAGCGCGTCATAGTCCATGGCTCTCCCCCTCTCCCGTAAACAGTTTCGCCCATATAGTTTACCCTATTTTCTCCTGGACAGCAAGGCGGAAACGCAAAACTTTTCTGGATTTTAAGACAGCCGCAGCCGCTCCTGGCACAGCTCGTCATAGAGGGCCCGTAAACTCCAGGAGGCGTTGGTGGGAGTCAAAACCGCCTTCAAACAGGTGATGTGCTGCCGGCGCAGGCCGGAGAGCAGCCGATCCAGCTGCCCCTGACCCAGCTGGCAAAGGATCATGACAGGCTCAGGAAGAGGATCCCCGGCAGGCAGCGGCTCAGCAGGGCGGAGCCCCTGCGCCAAGGCAGAGACTGTGCGGTCAAGATCGGCCGTTTCCAGTATCCGCAGCTTCAGCCCAGAGACGGCGCAGAGCTGGAGAAGCTGGGAGGCATAGGGTGGGGAAGAGGGGGAATAGAACAAAACGGCAGGCTTGGGCATAAAAAAGCCCCCTTTCAAAGTGATCGGTTCTATCGTATCACGAAGAAAGGGGGCTGTCCAGAGGAAGGAGCAGGGAAAACCGGGCTTATTTCAGCGCAGGGGGGAAGAACCGGGGCCGAGCCGGCCCCTTTGAACAAAATTGCGAGGAAAGGGGGGTTATTTTTTCCCCGTCTTTCCGTTTTCGTTGTAAAAGAGGAGCCAGCTGCGCAAAGAGCCCGTCCCTACCAGAACCAGGACGAAGGCCGCCAAGACCCACCCCTCCCAGGAGGCAAACAGATCCGCCCTGGGCAGCAGGATAAACAGACACAGCAGAGCGGGGAGCCAGAAGAAATGGAAGAGCTTTTGGATACGGCGGCGAAAAGGAGAGATGTCTTGGGGCTCAAAGTCCTCAGGGTGCAAAACCTGACAGTGAATGGAGGCCACGGGGCAGCCCCGGACGGCGGTATAGTTTCGGCTGGCGGTGTATTCGATCCCGTTGATGGTAAATTCGGGGTACATGCTCTCCTTGGTAACGATTAGATCCAAATCATTTTCTCTGGCGTATTGGAAGAGAGCGGCGGAGAATTCCTTGGGGGTGGTCACCGCCTCGTCGGGGAGGAAGGTAAAGCGTTTTTCGTGCTCGGCTAAGGCCACTCTGTGGTAGTCCCGAAGCCAGTCCTGGAAGAAGCCGTCCCGGACTTCGGGGGCCTCCATCCGGGCGAGGAGACCGTCGATGTCCAGCCCCTCCGGGTCAGGAAGGGAAGTAAACTCACTACAAAGACGGATGGCCGCTGAAAGCTGACAGGAGCGTTCCTCCAGCCGCCTTTTTTGCTGGTTGGCGGCCGTTGAGAGAGGAAGACATCCCGAAAGGACGGCGCGGATCTCCTCCAGGGGCATATCCAGCATCCGCAGAGCGCGGATGAGCTTCAGGGTATGGATGTCCTCTTCACAATACTCCCGGTAGCCGTTGGCCGGGTTCCGCCGGGGGCGGAGAAGTCCTTGCTTTTCATAAAAACGAATGTTATCAGCGGATACCCCGGAAAGCTGCTGGGCCTGTTTGATGTTCATGGCGGACCCTCCCTTCGGGGTAAGAATAAACCATGGAGCTGCTCCAAGGTCAAGAAAAATTTTTGTTTGTTTAATAAAACTCTGTTTTAATAGTTAGCTGTTTCTGTTTTACCTTGGCACGGCGTGTGTGCCGACCGCTTACGCTCGGGAGAGCAGGGCAACGGTCTCCACATGGGGCGTGCGGGGGAAAAGATCCACGGCAGCGGCCTTTTGAACATGGTAGCCCTGCTCGGCAAAGCGCTTTGCGTCACGGCCCAAGGTGGCCGGGTCGCAGGAGACATAGACCAGCCGAAGGGGGGACATCTCCGCAATGGAATCCACCACATCCTGGGCCAACCCTTTCCTGGGCGGATCTACCGTGATCACGTGGGGCCGCACCCCCTGGGCGGAAAGCCGGGCCGCTACATGGGAGGCGTCCCCACAGAAAAACTCAACATTATGTAAACCGTTTCGGGCGGCATTTTCCTTGGCGTCCTCAATGGCCTGGGGGACGATTTCCGCACCAATTACATGCTTGGATCGCCGGGCAAGGCAAAGGGTGATGGTGCCGATGCCGCAGTAGAGATCCACTGCCGTTTCCTCTCCGGTCAATCCGGCGTATTCCAGGGCCAGGTCATAAAGCCGCTCGGCCTGGGGGGTGTTTACCTGATAAAAGGAGGGAACGGAGAGCTTGAAGGAAAGACCGCACATTTCGTCCATCAGGTAAGGCTCTCCCCACAGGGTGCGGTAGGAATCCCCCAAGATCACGTTGTTTTTCTTCTCGTTGACCCCCAGAACAATGCCGCAAAGCCCGGGCTCCGCGCTGCGCAGGAGCTCCACCAGCTCCTCTTCATGGGGCAGGGCCTTGCCGTTGACCAAAATACAGCACAAGCTCTCCCCGGCCCGGTTGGTGCGGACGTAAAGGTGCCGCAGAAGCCCGGTGCCGGTGCGCTCATCATAGGCGGGGATGCAGTAGGTTGACATAAAAGATTTGAGGGTAGCGCGAAGTCGGGCGCAGGCTTCCGGTTGAAGAAGGCAGTCCTCCACATCGGTAACGGTATGGGTTCGGGCGGCATAGAAGCCAATGGACGTGCCGGAAAGGGGGAATTGAACCTTATTTCGATAACGCTCTGTATTTTCTGCTCCATATATAACAGAAACGAGGGCATCACAGCCGCCGATTCGAGTAAGGCAATCCTGAACCTTCTGCCGCTTGAATTCCAGCTCCTCTTCATAGGTCATGTGCCGGAGCCCACACCCTCCGCAGTTTACATAATATTGGCAATCGGAGGGCAGCCGAGCGGGGGAGGGAGACAGGATTTGCGCCACATGCCCCCAAGCACAGGTTTTACCTACCTTGTCCAGCTGAACAAGGCACTTTTCCCCCCGGAGAGCACCGGAGACAAAACAGGTCATGCCATCCGGCAGCCGGGATACCCCGGCGCCGTCGCTGGCATACCCGTGGATGGTCAGAGGAATAGGGGGAGGAAGGGGAGAAGCTCTCATGGCGGACTCCTTTCAGCAAATGGAAAAATCTTTAACCATAGTTTAGCACGGCCCGGGCGGGAGGTAAAGAGAATTCGGTGTGGTGTTCCGGAAGAAAAGTGTGTATAATGGGGGAAAAGATCAAAAAGGGGAGGACAGGATCACCATGATCTATGATTTTACCAGTATTATAGAGCGGAAGGGCAGGGATGCCATTGCCCTGGACGGGGCGGAGGAGCTCTTCGGCAAGATCCGGGAGGGGTTTGACCAGATTCCCATGTGGGTGGCAGACATGAACTTTCCCGCCTGCCCCACCATTCCGGAGACCATCATAGAGCGGACAAAACATCCCTGCTACGGCTACTTTGAGCCTCGGGAGGAATATTATGAAGCCATCCTCCGCTGGCAGAAAAAGCGCAACAATGTGACCGGGCTGGAAAAGGGGCATATTGGGTACCAAAACGGGGTTTTAGGGGGTGTTATCAGCACCTTAAAAGTCCTTTGCTCCGCCGGCGACAGTGTGCTGATCCACTCCCCAACCTACATTGGATTTACTGAGGCCCTAAGTGCAAACGGCTACCGCATTGTCCACTCCCCCCTCAAAAAAGACCCCCAAGGCATCTGGCGCATGAACCTCTCCGACATGGAACAGCGGCTGAAGGAAAACCATATTCACGCCGCGATTTTTTGTTCTCCCCACAACCCGTGCGGACGGGTGTGGGAGAGGGAAGAGATCCAGGGGTTTATGGAGCTTTGCAGAAAGTATAATGTGTATGTGATTTCCGATGAGATCTGGTCCGATTTGATCCTGCCTGGGTACACCCATACACCGACCCAATCGGTGAGCGAGGATGCCCGGGAGCGTACGGTGGCTTTATATGCGCCCTCCAAGACCTTTAACCTGGCGGGGCTGGTGGGGTCTTACCACATTATATATAATAAATGGCTCCGGGAGCGGGTAGAGCGGGAGGCGTCGCTTTCACATTACAATGAGATGAACCTGCTGTCCATGTATGCTTTGCTGGGGGCCTATGGGCCGGAGGGAGAGCAGTGGCTGGAACAGCTGCGGCAGGTGCTGGAGGGCAATGTGGACTACGCCTGTACATATATTAAGGAGCACTTTAAGGGGGTGGAGGTTTCCAGGCCCCAGGGAACTTATATGCTGTTTTTGGATTGCTCCGGCTGGTGCCGGGAGCATGGAAAGAGCATTGACCAGGTGCAGAAGGCAGGCTGGGAGGTAGGGGTTTTATGGCAGGACGGGCGGCCATTCCATGGCCCCTGTCACATTCGCATGAATCTGGCTCTCCCCCTGAGCAGGGTGCAGGAGGCTTTTGAACGGCTGGATCAGTACGTGTTTAACGGATAAAAAGGGGGCGCTTCCGGGTGGAGCGCCCCCCCTTTTTTTGATTCATTGCCCATTGTTCATAAATTCCTCTTTTTTATTGGGGAAAAATGTGGTATATTATATTCGTATGAGTTTAACTCCAAAGAGAAAATCACCGAAAAACGAAAGGTGTCAAGAATAATGGGTATTTTACGAAAGTTATTTGGGACGACTTCTGAAAAAGAGGTTAAGGCGCTGGAACCTTTGGTGCGGAAGATCGAAGCCCTTGAGGAGCCCTATAAGGCCCTTACGGATGCAGAGCTTCAGGCCAAGACCCCGGAGTTCAAAGAGCGGCTGCGCAACGGCGAGACGCTGGACGATATTCTGCCGGAAGCCTTTGCGGTCTGCCGGGAGGCCTCTGACCGGGTGCTGGGGCTGCGGCCTTACCGGGTGCAGCTTATCGGCGGCATCATTCTCCACCAGGGGCGGATCGCCGAGATGCGCACCGGTGAAGGCAAGACCTTGGTGGCCACTCTGCCGGCTTACCTCAACGCCCTTGCGGGGGAAGGGGTGCACATCGTTACGGTCAACGATTACCTGGCCAAGCGTGACTCGGAGTGGATGGGCAAGCTCTACCGCTTCTTGGGACTGACGGTGGGCCTGGTGATCCATGATATAGAACCCAGGGATCGGAAGGCTTCCTATGCCGCCGACATTACCTACGGCACCAACAATGAATTTGGCTTTGACTATCTGCGGGACAACATGGCCATCTATGCCCAGGAGCTGGTCCAGCGGGGACATGCCTTTGCCATTGTGGACGAGGTGGACTCCATTTTGATCGACGAGGCCAGAACCCCGCTGATCATTTCCGGCCAGGGGGATCAGTCTACCCAGCTCTATCAGATTGCGGATCACTTTGCTGCCGGACTGCGCTGCCAGCGGTATGCCAAGACTGACGCCAAGGAAGAGGAAGACCCCGATCTGGACGCCGACTATATCGTGGATGAGAAGGCGAAGACGGTGACCCTTACTGCCCGGGGCGTGGCCAAGGCAGAGAAGGCGTTTAATGTGGAGAACCTGTCTGATCCGGAGAACTCCACCCTGAGCCATCACATCAACCAGGCCATTCGCGCCCGGGGACTGATGAAGCGGGATATCGACTATGTGGTGAAGGATGGCCAGATCATCATTGTGGATGAGTTTACCGGACGGCTTATGTTTGGCCGGCGGTATTCGGAAGGCCTCCACCAGGCGATTGAGGCGAAGGAGGGCGTGGACGTTCAGCGGGAGAGCAAAACCCTGGCCACCATCACCTTCCAGAATTATTTCCGGCTTTATGGAAAGCTTTCGGGTATGACGGGCACCGGCATCACCGAGGAAGAGGAGTTCAACGGCACCTACGCCCTGGACGTGGTGGAGATCCCCACCAACCGGCCCATTGCCCGGGAGGATCACGATGACGTGGTCTATAAGACTGAGGCGGGCAAGTTCCGGGCGGTGATCCGCCAGATCCAGGAGTGCCACCAGAAGGGGCAGCCTGTACTGGTGGGTACCATCTCCATTGAAAAGTCGGAGATCTTATCCGATATGCTCAAGCGCCAGGGGATCAAGCACAACGTGCTCAACGCCAAGAACCATGAGAAGGAAGCGGAGATCGTAGCCCAGGCGGGCAAGTTTGGAGCGGTCACTGTGGCCACCAACATGGCCGGACGTGGTACCGATATTATGCTGGGCGGCAACGCCGAGTTCCTGGCCAAGGCCGATCTGCGGAAAATGGGCATGTCCGACGAGCTTATCGCGGAGGCCACCGGCTTTGCCGAGACGGACGACCAGGAGATCCTGGATGCGCGGAAGGCATTCCGGGAGGCGGAGGCCAAGTATAAGGAAGAGATCAGACCCGAGGCGGAGAAGGTGAGAGAGGCCGGCGGACTGTTTATTGTGGGCACAGAGCGCCACGAGTCCCGACGGATCGACAACCAGCTCCGGGGCCGTGCCGGACGGCAGGGAGACCCCGGTGAGACCCGGTTTTTCCTCTCGCTGGAGGATGACATTATGCGGCTGTTTGGCTCCGAGCGGGTTATGGCCATGATGGATAAGCTGGGGGTGGACGAGGATACCCCCATTGAGCAGAAGATGCTGACCAACGCCATTGAAAACGCCCAGAAGCAGGTGGAGTCCCGGAATTTCCAGACCCGAAAGACGGTTTTGGAATACGACGATGTGATGAACACCCAGCGGGAGGTCATCTACAAGCAGCGCCGGCAGGTGCTGGATGGGGAGGATCTGAAGGAGAGCATCCAGAAAATGCTGGTCAGCAGCATTGAAAATGCGGTTCAGGGTCACATGGGAGAGCATGACCATCTGGACAGCGAGGGTTGGCGGGCGGCCACGGAGCATTTTAGAGGGTTGTTCCTGGGGCCTGATGAGCTGAAGTATACCGATGAGGAGCTGAAGGGCTTCACCGCCGGAGAGCTGACCGATCAGCTGGTGGAGCGGGCCACGACCCTCTATGCCGCCAAGGAGCAGGCTTTGGGCGGAGTGCTGATGCGGGAACTGGAGCGGGTGATCATGCTCCGGGTGGTAGACGAATACTGGATGGATCACATTGACGCCATGACCGAGCTGCGCCAGGGAATTGGCCTGCGGGCATACGGACAAAATAACCCGGTGATCGAATATAAACGGGAAGGCTATGATATGTTTGAAGAGATGGTGGCCGCCATCCAGGAGGAGACGGTGCGCCGGCTCTTCCTGGCCCGGATCCAGCCCCAGGGAGAAGTAAAGCGGGAGCGGGTGGCCAAGGTCACCGGTGAATCCGGCGGTGGAGACGGCACGGTTCAAAAGCGGCCGGTGGTTCGCAAGGGGATCAAGATCGGCCGCAACGATCCCTGCCCCTGCGGAAGCGGGAAGAAATGGAAAAAGTGTGACTGTAAAGAATATCACACCGAAGAGGATATGTAAGTTTTGAATGGGACAATGTGCAGCCCTCACCGGCCAGCCAGGGCGGTGAGGGCTGCATTTTTGAAAGACGAAGGTTGCCGTCAGCGGGCGGCAAGGAGGAAAAGCGGGAGACTGATGAAAGATGTAGTCTGTTGCACTGCAATGGATTGACTGTGTTGCAAATTGTAGACACACGGAGATTCGGGGCACAGGGAAAGGAGTCAAAATGGAGTTGATGGATAAAACGGTGGGGGGGATCCTGCTTCAGGTTTCTCCCCGGCTGACCGAGGCGGGGGTGGCCCATGGTTTTACCACCCGGGCAGGAGGGGTGTCAGAGGGGATCTATGCCAGCCTTAATTTGGGCGCCAACCGGGGAGATCGGCCGGAGCGGGTGCGGGAAAATTATGGGCGGGTCTGTTCGGCCCTTGGAGTGGACATGGGGAAAATGGTTTTTTCCAGTCAGGTTCATGGGGATCAAATAAGATGCGTTACCACTGCGGATATGGGAAAAGGGTTAGACCGCCGGGTGGATTATGATGCGGACGGGCTGATCACCGATGTGCCGGGGATCACATTGACGGTGTTTGGAGCGGACTGTCTGACCATCCTCCTGTGTGACCCGGTGCGGCGGGTGATCGGAGCCGTTCATGCCGGGTGGCGCGGGACGGCAATGGGGATCGTGGAGAGGGCGGTAGAAAAAATGGTCGCTCTCTATGGCTGCCGGCCGGCGGATATGGTGGCGGCCATTGGGCCCGGAATTTCTCGGTGCTGTTTTGAGACGGGAGAGGATGTGCCCAATGCTATGACGGCGGCCCTGGGAGCGGCGGCGCTGCCCTATATTTCCGCGGGTGCAGAAGGAAAATTCAAGGTGGACTTAAAAGGGATCAACACACTGCGGCTGAATCGATCCGGCATTTTGTCTACAAACATAGACATATCTGGGGATTGCACATTATGTAAACCGGATAAATATTGGTCCCATCGGTATACCAAGGGAGAGCGGGGCAGTCAGGCAGCCCTAATATCTCTGCTGTGAGGTGCGAAATGAAAAGCATGAAGCGACTATTGACCCTTACTTTGGCGGGGGCCCTGCTTTTGGGCGGGTGCGCCGGGCCGGAGCCGGAGGGGGTGGATACGCCCCAGCCCAAGGCAACGTCGGCGCCTGCGGAGGAAAAAGAAACACTGGATTTTGTGCTGCCCTGCTACCCTGCTGCGGGGTTTCATCCCATTACAGGGGTCAACCGGCTGAATTTGACCATAGCGCCTTTGCTGTACCGGGGCCTGTTTGCTTTGAACGGCCGCTTTGAGGCGGAAGAGGATCTTTGCAAAAACTATTTGGTCAGTGAGGATGGGCTGGATTGGAGTTTTCAGCTTGCAGAAGCCAGCTTTTCCGATGGAACGCCGCTGACAGCCCGGGAGGTGGTGGAATCCTTGAATGAGGCCCGCCGGAGTGCACGGTATAGCACCCGGTTGGCGGATATCACTCGGGTAACAGAGGATGGAGAGTGGGTGCGAATCACTCTGTCCCGGCCCAATGGGGCCCTTCCGGCCCTGCTGGATATTCCGGTGATCAAAAAGGGAGAGGATCCTCTGCGGCCCCTGGGAACGGGACCCTATTTTTTGGAAGAGAAGGAGAGCGGACTGCAGCTGACGGCCCGGGAGGGGACGCAAATGCCGCTGGAGACGATCCCGCTGCGGACGGTGGGGGCTGGAGACGATCTGGTCTATGCCTTTGATGCCAAGGAGATTTCCCTGGTGGATGCTGATTTGATCGGAACCAATGTGTTGGGATATTCGGGGAGGCTGGAGACAACGGATTATCCCACGACCTCCATGCTGTATGTAGGATGTAATATGAAGGACGGAGCTTGCCGGGATCAGAGAGTGCGGCAGGCTGTGGGCCGAAGCTTTAACCGGGAGGATATAGTAAACCGGCTGCTGGCGGGACACGCTGTGGTCGCGGAACTGCCGATTCACCCTGAAGCCCAGGGGTATGACTGGGCGCTGGCGGAGCAATGGAGCTTTGACCAGGCAGCGGCGGAAGAGATGCTGATCCAGGCGGGATGGAGCCGGAATGAAGAGGGGAGGTTTCAGAGAGGCCGGACAGAGTTGAGTCTGCGACTGGTCGTGAATCAGGAGAACACCTACAAAGTGACCGTAGCGGAGGCGCTGGCAAGCTCCCTGAGAGAGCTGGGGTGTGCGGTTACGTTGGATAAGCTGCCCTGGGATGAGTTTGTTTCCACGCTGGAGCGGGGGCAGTTCGATCTTTATTTGGGAGAAACGGTGCTTGCGGCCGATTTTGGCCTGGAGACCTTGCTGGGCGTTGGCGGAGGGCTGAATTATGGCGGATTTGTGGATGGGCAGACCCAGGAACAGATGGAAAAACGCCGAGCGGCCCAGGGGGAAGAGCGGGAGAGAGAGACAAAAGAGCTTTGCGCCAGGGTAGCGGAGATGGCGCCCATTGTGCCGCTGTGCTTTAAGAATGGTTCCCTGCTGACCCAATGGGGGCAAGTGGCCGGGGCGGAGCCCACCCAGAGGGATGTATTTGCCGGGATCCAAAATTGGAGGATTCGGCAATTCTAAAGTTTTTATGACAAGAGCCCCCTTCTCCTTGACGGCGAAGGGGGCTTTTGGATATAATCAGAGCAGAAATCGGCTGGATGGGAGGAACCTGGGATGGAAGCGAATATTTTGGTGGTGGATGATGAACCCGAAATTGCGGATCTGGTAAGCGTATATTTGAGAGGGGAAGGATTCCGGGTGTTTCCCTGTGGTACGGGAACGCAGGCGCTGGAGGTCGTGAAACAGGAAAAGATCGATCTGGCGGTGCTGGATGTGATGTTGCCCGATATTTCGGGTATGACCCTTTGTGCGGAGATCCGGCAGGAGCATCAGTTCCCGATTCTGATGCTGACGGCGAAAACGGAGGACACAGATAAGATCACCGGCCTTACGGTGGGGGCGGATGATTACATGACAAAACCTTTTAGCCCCCTGGAGCTGGTGGCCCGGGTAAAGGCGCAGCTGCGGCGGTATACCAGCTATAACAGCGGGGATAAAGAGCCGGAGGATGAGCTGAGCATTAATGGGCTTACCATTAATAAGACGACCCACCAGTGCTGGCTTTATGACGAGTTGATGAGCTTGACGCCCATTGAGTTTGACATTCTGTGGCTACTGTGCGCCAACCGGGGGAAGGTTATCTCGGCCGAGGAGCTGTTTGAGACGGTTTGGGGAGAAAAATACCTGGATCGGAACAACACTGTTATGGTGCACATACGGCGGCTGCGGGAAAAGCTGGGGGATCCCAGCGGTCACCCCAGGTTTATCAAAACGGTTTGGGGCGTGGGGTATAAGGTGGAATAATAATTTTTGAAAAATGTGATGAAAAGGGAAAAATTTGATTGACAATTCAAAGGGAATCGGGTATACTAATTCATGCCCTGTTTGAGGGGTTACATGGCGGCATAGCTCAGTTGGCTAGAGCATACGGTTCATACCCGTAGTGTCCCCGGTTCGAATCCAGGTGCCGCTACCAGTCCCCAAGGGCGTCCGGTGGGCGCTCTGTGGGGAGTTCCAAGGCGACGTGGATGCGCCGAACCAACCTATGGCGCGTTGGTCAAGAGGTTAAGACACCGCCCTTTCACGGCGGTAACATGGGTTCGATTCCCATACGCGTCACCATATGGAGGCTTAGCTCAGCTGGTTAGAGCGCATGCTTCACACGCATGAGGTCACTGGTTCGAGTCCAGTAGTCTCCACCAGAAAGCTCCTGATTTCACAAGAAATCAGGAGCTTATTTTGCGGTTGCTTTTGTTAAGGCAGCAAAATGATAAGAAGAGAGTTTGGTGCGTTTATGTGCTGCCAAATCAAAATTAGACTATAGTAAAAGGAACGGGCGGCTGTTG
>JAAWEH010000012.1 GCA_022794215.1 Oscillospiraceae bacterium | reverse complement strand
GTATCTCCCCTACCTGATGGAGTTTCCCCAGTTCAGCCTGGAAACGCTGACCGACACCGTCATCTTCACCGAGGAGGAGAAAGCGGCGTGGAACAGTCAGCTGGGGCAGAGCTTAGAGGAGCACATGAATCATATCACCATTTGGCTGGATGGCCGGGAGCTGGAGATGGATGTTGCTCCCGAGGTGAAAAACGAGCGCACCATGGTGCCCATTCGGGCGGTGGCCGAGGCCCTGGGGGCCGATGTGAGCTGGGACCAAGATACCCAACAGATCGGCCTGAAGCGGGCTGGGGCGGCGGTGACCATGACCCTGAATTCCACCACCGCCACCGTGGATGGAGCGCCCATGGAGATGGACGTAGCTCCCTATGCCACTGACGGCCGGACTCTCATTCCCGCCCGGTATGTGGCCGAGTTTTTCGGCCAAAAGGTGGACTGGGACGGGGCCAGGCGGCAGGTGCTTATCACCGAAGATAAGTCCATGGCCGAGGGATCCAACCTGGAGCGTTGGGCCATCAAGCTGGGCATGGTCTACGGCTTCCGGTACTACGGAGTCAACTATGGCCTGCCTGACCCGGCAGGACACCCCATGTTCTTTGGTATGTATGACCGTACCGCCGAGGAGGTCAAAAGCATCCGAGCCAGCCTTGCGGCGAGCTGGGGCGTGGAAGGCCGGGAGGATGTGCTGGCGCTGGTTCCCCGGATGACCTACCACGGCCACAACGACGATTTCCAGGAGGCGGCAGCCATCGCCAACGCCTTAAGCGAGGCGGAGATGGCAGCGCTGATCGCCCAGTCCTCTGAAACCGACCAATATATGTGGCCCTACACCAAAGAGGTCAGCCAGCAGTGGGGGGACAAGGGCATTTTGGCCTGGGATCTCTGCCGGATGGGGGCCATGGTTCAGTGGGCGTATACGGCGGGGTATATCACCTACCGGGAGGCCCTGGAGCTGGTGGAACCCGCCGCTCAGCTGGCCCAGGAGACCTTTGCCGACTGGGATGAATTTTACCTGAACTATCTGGACGGCTACAGCTGGTGGGCCCGGGCCGATGTGTATACCCTCCGGGCGGAGTTTGAGGAAAAACTGCTGGCGGAGCGGGGGAGCTTGGAGGGCTATGAGCCCTGGATGGCCCACCCCATGGCCGTTTACTACATGGGCATGTCCAACCGCACCGGACTTTTTGAGGACGGGCTTTTTGAGGCGGGCGTCATCGGCTTGCCTGCCGCAGAATAAGGGGATGTTTGAATGAAACAGAATGCCCGGGCCCTGATATTGTCTTTGATTCTGGCGGGGAGCTTGACCACCCCGGCCTTTGGTTGGGAAACGCCGCCTGTAAAGTATAGAACCTTTCGGCAATATCTGGACTTCTACCGCTCCCAGGAGGACGCCGACACCAGGGCGCTGGTGGAGCACATCGACCAGCGGCTGGCGGAGGGCCTGGCCGAGACCTTTGACGCAGACCTCTATTTTCAGGAAAATATAGAGGGGGGTGGGCCGGGAGTCACCAAGGGAAACTGGCTGGCCTGGAACGACGACTGGCGGGATGCCGCCGGCGGTTATGATGAGGAATGGTTCCAGGCGGAAATGCTGGATCTGTATTTGACCGACGAATACTACGTTTTGCGGGAGACCGGCTTTGCCCAAGCCCTGGCGGAGAAATACCCGGAGGAATACACCGCCTTTGATGCCGAGGCGTGGCTTTCGGGCGTCGGAGAGGGCTTGACGGTGGCCCAGTATATGGCCGCGAAGGGGCAAAAGACCTATGAGCAGTTCCGCCGGTCCCTGTTCCGCCAGTGGGCGGGCCGGGAGGAGGGCTTTTATAACGGGTATTGCGTCATGATAGACGGTGTGCCCATCCAGTTCCAATATTTTCAGGACGAAAACGGGGACGCCGCCGCGCCAAAGGCGAAAAACGGCCGGATCCTGATCCCCCTCCGGGCGGCGGCGGAAGCCATGGGCTTGACGGTGGAGTGGAGGGAAGAGACGGGGGAAGTGGTCTGCTCCAACGAACAACAGACCGTCACCTTTACCCTGGGCAGCACGGCGTACAGCGGCGGCGCCTTAGATGTGGCGCCGTGGGCGGAAAAGGGCGTGACCTACCTGCCCCTTCGGGCCCTGGGGGAAGCCCTGGGCTGCGAGGTGAGCTGGAAGCAGGACTTTTCCACGGCTGTGCTGACCACCCCCTATGACCGGACGGACTATGACACTCCCCTTTGGCGGGAAATAACGGGGCCAGAGGGTTCTTTGGAGGCGTTTATAGACGCCTACGGCCTAAAAAATGAGCGGGAATATTATGAATATGTGGCGCAAAACATGGCCCTTGAGGAGTACTACCAGTCCTGCCGGGACGACTACGCCGCTTGGCTGGCGGCCTTTCAGGAGGAGCACGCCCGGGAGATCGCCCAATTTGACCCGGACGTCTATTTTGTGACCGACTACCCCTGCAAAGACTGCTACGACGGGGGCAAGGAGGAATATCTGGCCACGTGGGACTACACGGAAGAGGATTTCCAAGTGTCCATGAAGGAGCGCTGGATCCGAGACCAATATGTACCGGATCCGAACCTGGAGAGCTGGTATGCCTCCCTGGATAAGTCTCTTACCCAGCCGGATCCGGCGGAGGCTGACCGGCAGAGCTGGGAGCGGTTTTTGAAAAAGGAGCCCCATTGGGCGGAAGCGTTTCTCACCGACATGGAGCACCCGGAACGGGAAATCCTGGTTAACAGGGCGCGGTACCGGACGGTGCAGGAGTACCGGGAGGCCAATCCGGAAAAGACCCTGGAGGAGGCCTACTGGGGCATATACTATGACAACTGGTCGGCCAGCCGCCTGAAGGCCATGGAGCATTACTGGGCCTTTCGGGAGGAGCACCCCGGCTGGTGCGATGAAGTAGCGCTCAGCGTGGACGGACAGCCGGTCTATATCCCCTATGGATATACGGCCATCTGCATCGAAAATGAGGTCTATGTGAACGCCTGGGCCCTGTCCAACGCGCTGGGAGTGACGGTGGAGGGAGATGAGTACGGCTTTGCCCCGCTGCCCGCCGCCGCGGAGGCGCTGGGCTGCAGCGTCAGCTGGGATCCGGAGCAGAAAATCATGCGCATTACTACCGAAAAGGATTGATACCAATGGCCAAGAAAAAGAGCCCCGAAGAGATCAAACACCACCCCGCAGACCCCAATGTGATGGGCCTGCGGGCTGAGGTGCTGGAGCAGCCCATTACCCAGACCCTGGAGATCAACTATATGCCCTACGCTATGAGCGTCATCATCTCCCGGGCCATTCCGGAGATCGACGGCTTTAAGCCCAGCCACCGGAAGCTGCTGTATACCATGTACGACATGGGGCTGCTTACCAAGGCCCGAACCAAGTCGGCCAACATCGTGGGCCAGACCATGAAGCTCAACCCCCACGGCGACGCCGCCATTTACGACACCATGGTGCGGCTTTCCCGGGGGTATGGGGCCCTTTTGCACCCCTTTGTGGACTCTAAGGGCAACTTTGGTAAGGTCTACTCCCGGGATATGGCCTGGGCCGCCAGCCGGTATACCGAGGCCCGGCTGGACGGCATCTGCTCCGAGCTTTTCCGGGACATCGACCAGGATACGGTGGACTTTGTGCCCAACTACGACGGCTCCCTTATGGAGCCCACCCTGCTGCCCACCACCTTCCCCAACGTGCTGGTCAGCGCCAACCAGGGTATCGCCGTGGGCATGGCCTCCAACCTGTGCGGGTTCAACCTCCAGGAGGTCTGCGAGGCCACCATCGCTTACATGAAGGACGAAAACTGCGATCTTCTCTCCATCCTGAAGGCCCCCGATTTCCCCACCGGCGGACAGCTCCTTTATGACGGGGCCCAAATGACGGAGATCTACCGCACCGGCCGGGGCTCCTTCCAGGTTCGGGCCAAGTGGCGGCACGTAAAGGAAGAGAACGTCATCGAGATCTACGAGATCCCATATACCACCACCGCCGAGGCCATCATGGATAAGGTGACGGAGCTGGTGAAGGCGGGCAAGCTGAAAGAGATTTCCGATATGCGGGACGAGACCGACCTTTCCGGCTTGAAGCTCACCATCGACCTGAAGCGGGGCACCGACCCGGAGAAGCTGATGCAGAAGCTTTTCAAGTCCACCTCCCTCCAGGATTCCTTCCCCTGTAACTTTAATATCCTCATCGCCGGTATGCCAAAAGTGCTGGGCGTGCGGCAGATTTTGGAGGAGTGGGTGGCTTGGCGCGTGGAGGGAGTCCGTCGGCGAACCTACTTTGTCCAGAAGAAGAAAAAGGATAAGCTCCATCTGCTCAAAGGTTTGAAAAAGATCCTGCTGGATATCGACAAGGCCATCAAGATCATCCGGGACACCGAGCTGGACGCCGAGGTTATCCCCAACCTGATGATCGGCTTCGGCATCGACCAGATCCAGGCGGAATATGTGGCGGATATCCGTCTGCGGAACATCAACAAGGAATATATTCTCAAACGGGTGGCGGAGACCGCCGACCTGGAGAAAGAGATCGAGGATCTCCAGGACATTCTGGATCACCCCAACCGGGTGAAGGGCATCATTGCCGGCGAGCTGAAGGACGTGATGAAAAAATACCCCGCTCCCCGCCGTACTGAGATCGTCTATGAGTATCAAACAGCGGTGGAGGACGAGGTGGAGGAGGTCATATCGGATTATGCGGTGCATGTATTCCTCTCGAAAGAGGGATACTTGAAAAAAATCACTCCCCAATCCCTGCGAATGGCCAGTGAGCAAAAATATAAGGAGGGGGATGGCCCCTCCCAGCGGTGGGAGGCCTCCAACCGGGACGAACTGCTGGTGTTTACCGACAAGCAGCAGTGCTATAAAACCCGTTTGTCCGACTTTGACGACAGCAAGGCCAGTGTGCTGGGCGACTATCTGCCCACCAAGCTGGCCATGGATCCGGGAGAGACGGTGGTTTGGGCCTGCCTGACCAATGATTATTCCGGCCACCTGCTCTTCTTCTTTGAAAACGGCAAGGCTGCCCGGGTGGAACTGGCGGCCTACCAGACCCAGACCCGGAGGAAAAAGCTGACGGGGGCTTACTCGGATAAGTCGCCGTTGGTGGCGGCCTTCCTTTTGAAAGAGGATATGGAATTGGCCCTTGCCTCCAGCGAGGGCCGCTGCGTGGTGTTCCACACTGCGGTGCTGGCCCCCAAAACCACCCGCTCCACCCAGGGGGTGGGAGTGATGACCCTGAAGCCCAAGCGCCGGCTGGAAAGCGTTCGACCCCTTAGCGAGACGGCGATTCAGGATCCCACCCGGTACCGGGCCCGGTCCCTGCCTGTTATGGGAACTCTTTTGAAACCCGAGGATCGGGGAGAGAAGCAGATGTCCCTTTTGGAGGAATAAACGATGAAGCGAACACCCAAGCAGTTGGTGAAAAACTATTTGATGCTTCTGGTGGGTGCGGCGGTCTATGCCCTGGCCTTTGATTGGTGCTTTGTGCCCAACGACATTGCCTTCGGCGGGATTACCGGCCTTGCCCAGATTGTCAATTTCTTTCTGCCCTGGGCCCCCATCGGCGTGCTGGTGATCCTGTTTAATGTGCCGCTGTTTCTTTTGGGGTGGAAGCTGCTGGGCGGGCATATGCTGGTGTCATCCCTGGCAGCGATGGCGGTGTCCTCGGCGCTGATTGACCTGTTCGCCGCTTGGGTGGAGTTTCCGCCCATGGAGGATACCCTGCTGGCCTGCATTTTCGGCGGGGCGGTACTGGGCGTGGGCTTGGGGATCGTATTTCTCCAGGGCGCTACCACCGGCGGCACGGAGATCGTGGCTATGCTGCTAAAGCTGAAATTGGCTTGGCTGCCCGTGGGCAAGCTGCTCCTGGGGGCGGATCTGGTAGTGGTGGCGGCGGTGGCACTGGTGTTTCGCCGGATAGACACTGCCCTCTATGGTGTAGTGGCCCTTTATATTTCCACCTTGATAATGGATTGGGTACTTTACGGTATGGACAACGCCAAGGTTGCCTATATCATTTCCGACAGACCCGAGCAGATCGCCCGGGTCATCATGGACGACCTGGATCGGACGGTAACCTACCTCCAGGGGGAGGGGGGATACCTGGGCCAGCCCAAGAAGGTGATCCTCTGTGCCTTTAAGCAGCGGCAGATCGTGGATATCAAGGAGACGGTCCGCCAGGTGGATCCCAACGCATTTATGATCGTGACCACCTCCCACGAGGTGCTGGGAGAGGGCTTTGGAAGCTATCATGGAAATCATCTGTAAATAACAAAGGGGCAGGGGAGGAGAAAAGACAATGGTAAACTGGGAAAAGCTGACAAAAAGTTTGACTGACCACGGTTTTGCGGTCAAGCGCTTTGCCACCGCTCAAGAAGCGGCGGAGTACATCAACGGAAAGCTGGATGGAAAGACCATCGGCATCGGAGGCTCGGTCAGCGTGGATGAGATGGGGCTTTACGACATGCTCCAAAGCCACAACACGGTCTACTGGAACTGGGGAAAGATGCGCAGCCCCGAAACCATGAAGATGGCTGACGGGGCACAGGTTTATCTGACCTCGGTCAACGGTCTTGCCGAGACGGGGGAGATCATCAACATTGACGGCACCTGCAACCGGGTGGCCTCCACCCTCTATGGCCATGAGGAGGTGGTGTTCATCGTGGGAGTCAACAAGATCGCCCCCGATGCCGAGGCCGCGCTGTGGCGGGCCAGAAACATCGCCTCCCCGAAAAATGCCCAGCGGTTGCAGAGGAAAACCCCCTGCGCAGTCAAGGGGGACAAGTGCTACGACTGCAACAGCCCTGAACGGATCTGCCGGGGCCTGGTGACCCTGTGGCGGAAGCCCATGGGCATTCCCGCGGCGGAAGTGGTGCTGGTGGAAGAGCCCCTGGGTTACTGAGAACCCCTGAAAACAGCCTGGAAAGGAGGCTCCTTGCATGAAAAAACGGATCTTGGCGGGGGCGCTGACGGCGTCGCTGTGCATGACGCTTTCCGGGTGCGCCGCTATGCTGGAGCGTTCCTACCACGCATCGGCCCAGCACATTGACCGGCTTGCGGTGGCGGAGGACTCCTCGGTTTTGCGGGTGGAGAACTACCGGGAGCTGGTGTCGGCGGTGCTGTATTTGGTGTCCCAGGGGGCAGAGGAGGGCGTGATCCAGCTCCATGACTATACCGGAGAGGTGGAGACCGATCTGCCGGCAGCCTGCCTGGAGGTGGCCAATGAGGATCCGTTGGGCGCCTATGCGGTGGATTACATCAAGCATGAGTACACCCGGGTGGTCTCTTATTACCAGGCGACCCTGAACATCCATTACCGCCGGACGCTGGAGCAGGTGCGTTCCATGGTGAACGTGACCGGCACTGGGGCCATCCGAACGGAGCTGCAGGAGGCTTTGGCCCGGTTTGATCCTGAAGTTGTTCTGCGGGTGGCTTACTTTGCCGAGGATGAGCAGTCCATTGCTCAGCTGATCCGGCAGGCCTATTATGACACTCCGGCCGCGGCTCTGGGAATGCCCCAGGCCCAGATCAGCCTGTACCCGGACGAAGGAAGCCAGCGGGTGGTGGAGATCCAGCTGACCTATCCGGAGGGGGAGGAGGAGCTGCGGGCCAAGAGCCGGGAGCTTTCCGACCAGGTGGACGCCATCACCGCCGCCTATTGGGATCTGGAGGGGGAGACCCTGGCCCAGAGAGCGGCCCGGGAGCTGGCCCGACGGGTGAGTTACAGCGCCCAGGGAGGCTCCACGGCCTACGACGCCTTTACTGCGGGAGAGGCTGACAGCCAGGGAATGGCCCTGGCCTATGTGATGCTCTGCGGCCGCACCACCGTGGACTGTGAAGTGGTGGAGGGGGAACGGGAAGGAGAACCCTGGTTCTGGAACCGGGTTCAATTTTTCGGCGAAGAGCAGCGCTATCTGGATCCGACCCAGGGAGACAGCCGGCTGAGAACGGCCCGGGAGCTGTTTGAGGAGGGGTACCGCTGGCCCGGAGGCCCCCAGGAGCCGGAGGAAGCGGTTCAAGTCCAGGCGGAGACCGTTGATCCGATGTAAAGGAGAGCCGTTGCCTTGGGCAGGCCCCCCGGAAAGGGCTGAAAAAACAGAAAAACGTGTTTTTTACTTTACAATGAGGAAAAATTGTGATATAGTATCTAAGCACGACCATCCGGCGGCTTAGAGATGGGAGACAGCCTCTGCGTCAGAGGCGTTCACCGGCCTATCCCCCAGCTGCCAGGATAGAATAACAGAAAGGTGGAAACACAACATGATCCGTAAGGACGAAAAGACGGCCGTTATTGAGGCCAACCGCACCCATGGTACCGATACCGGTTCCCCCGAGGTGCAGATCGCGATTCTCACCAAGCGCATCAATGAGCTCACCGAGCATCTGCGGGTGCACATTCACGACAACCACAGCCGCCGGGGTCTGTACAAGATGATCGGTAAGCGCCGCAAGCTGCTGGATTACCTGATGCGCAAGGACATCGAGCGTTACCGTGCCATCATTGCCAAGCTGGGCATCCGGAAGTAAGAAAATAGACCAGGGCAGCACGGAGATCCCCCGCTGCCCTGGTTTCTGTTTTTATTCAAACAAATACTCCCCGCAACCCTGATTTAGCAGTTGGATCTGTGCCCTGCGGCGTTTCGGATGTGCAAACCGTTTCGCGGGAATGTCCATTTGCGCGGAAGGACTTGGATCCAAGTGCTAAAACGGGAAGAGCGGGGGAGAACGAAGGAGGAAAAATTATGTCAACCGTCATCACCCATAAGCAGTTTCCCAACGAAAAGACCTACTCCATGGATCTGTGCGGACGCCCCCTGAAGATTAACGTGGGCAAGGTGGCCGAGCTTGCCACCGCTTCCGCTCTGGTCACCTACGGCGAGACCACCGTGCTGGTGGCCGTCACCTGCTCCCCCCGTCCCCGGGACGGCATCGACTTCTTCCCTCTGAGCGTGGACTTTGAGGAGAAGCTGTACGCCGTGGGCCGGATTCCCGGTTCCTTCATGCGCCGGGAGGGTCAGCCCTCTTTGCCTGCGGTGCTGGCCAGCCGGGTCATTGACCGGTCCATTCGGCCCCTGTTCCCCTACGACTTCCGAAACGACGTGGTGTGCACCTGCACCGTCATGAGCGTGGATCGGGACTGCTCGCCCGAGGTCACCGCCATGATCGGCGTGTCTGCCTGCCTTGCCGTCTCCAACATTCCCTGGGCCGGGCCCATCGGTTGCCTGGAGATGGGCTATGTGGACGGCCAGCTCGTCTACAACCCCACCCAGGAGCAGAAGCACAACTCCATGCTGGATCTGACCGTGGCCGCCACCGCCCAGAAGGTCATTATGATCGAAGCCGGCGCCAAGGAGCTGCCCGACGATATCATGTACGACGCTATTCTGAAGGCCCACGAGGAGATCCAGAAGCAGGTGGCTCTGATCAACACCATGGTGGCTGAGATCGGTAAGGAGAAGATGACCTACGACCACGCCGCCTTTGATCAGGAGCTCTTCGACAAGATCGTGAGCGACTTTATGGACGAGGCCAAGGCCGCCATGGACACCGATGACAAGAACATCCGCGAGGATCGCTGGAACGCCATGATCGAGAAGTGGCACGAGAAGTATTTGGAAGAGCACCCCGACATGGATCAGTTCCTGGAGGAGATCACCTACAAGTTCCAAAAGAAGATCGTCAAGGCCTGGCTGTTGGAGGGCCACCGTGTGGACGGCCGGCAGAAGAACGAGATCCGGCCCCTGGCCGCCCAGGTGGGTGTGCTGCCCCGGGTTCACGGTTCCGGCCTCTTTACCCGTGGCCAGACCCAGGTGCTGAGCATTTGTACGCTGAACACCCTTTCCGCCTGCCAGAAGCTGGATACCATCTGGGAGGAAGAGGAGAAGCGGTACATGCACCACTATAACTTCCCCTCCTACTCGGTGGGAGAGGCCCGGGCCGCCCGGTCTACCAACCGCCGGGAGAAGGGCCACGGCGCCCTGGCCGAGCGGGCTCTGGAGCCCGTGATCCCCAGCGTGGAGGAGTTCCCCTATGCCATCCGGGTGGTCAGCGAGGTGCTGTCCTCCAACGGCTCCACCTCCCAGGGTTCCATCTGCGGCTCCACTCTGGCCCTGATGGACGCCGGCGTGCCCATCAAGGCGCCCGTGGCCGGCATCTCCTGCGGTCTTATTCAGGACGATGACGGCGGCTTTACCACCTTCATTGACATCCAGGGCGTGGAGGATTTCCACGGCGAGATGGACTTTAAGGTGGCCGGCACCAAGTCGGTCATCACCGCCATCCAGATGGACCTGAAGAAAGACGGCCTGACCCATGAGATCATCAAGGAAGCCCTGGACATCACCCGGGACGCCC
>JAAWEH010000011.1 GCA_022794215.1 Oscillospiraceae bacterium | reverse complement strand
GATGGCGGCGTAGAACCCCGCCTCCGGAAAGCCGGTGATGGCCTCCTCGTTATAGTAGACCGTCACGCTCTCCATGCTGGCAAAGCAGGTCTCCGGCTCCACCCCGATGTTCCGGAACAGCGAGCCCACGTCCGCCTCCTCGTAGCTTCCCTCCCGGCCGTAGTTGAGTACCGTTAGGTCATAGGGGGTCTGCCCTCCAACAGTGGAGGTGATGGTATCGTTGAGGCCCACTGAGCAGGCGGTGACTCCGATGGCCAGCAGGAGGAGGATGGAGATGACCGTGTTGGAGGCGCAGTTGGTGTGAACCTTGCCGCTCCACTGGCGCAGGACAAACATGTTGAGGCCCTTATAATACCCGGGATGGCCCTTGGTAAGGCGCAGCAGGAAGCCGGACAGGGAGCGGAAAATGAGAAAGGTGCCCAAGGTTCCCAGGCCAAGCATGATGAACCAGAGAAGGTCGATGCGGAGCAGTCCCCGGATGAGCAGGATGGCGTAGGCCGTGCCCAGGGAGACGCAGCCCAGGAGGAATAGGGCCACCGACAGGGCCAGGGGCCGTCGGGCAACCTCCTCGTTGATCCGGGCGCTCCGAATGAGGTCAATGAGCTTGGCACGGGAGACGGAGAGGCTGGTGAAGACCATGACCACCAGGAAGATGATGCCGAAATAGAGAACGGTCTTACCCGCCGCCGCCCAGGAGATGGAGAAGGTGAACAGATCTTCGGGGGCGGCCAGGAACATGGCCACCGTCAGCTGATCCAAAGCCCAGGAGCCCAGGATGCCCAGGATCACGCCGGAGATCAGGGCGCACAGGCCGATGAGAAGGGTTTCCCCCACCAGCAGCCGGGAGACCTGACCGGTGGGCATGCCCAGCAGGGCGTAGGTGCCCAGCTCCCGCTTGCGCCGTTTCATTAAAAACTGGTTGGCATATAGGATAAGCCCTGCCAGTACCACGGACACAAAGGCGGAGAAAACGCCCACCAGCATGAAGATGGCCTCCACCATGCTGTTCTCGTTTTTGGCCAAAAGCTGCATGACGCTTTGGCTGTCCAGGGCGCTGAACACATAGAAAAGGCACACGCCAAAGGTGAGGGTAAGGAAGTAGACGGCGTAGTCCCGGAAACTCCGCCGCACGTTGCGAAAGGCCAGCTTAAAGGACATCGCTGTCGTCACCTCCCAGGTCGCTCATAACGGAGAGGATCTCCCGGAAGAAGGCCTTCCGATCCCGGCCCTCCCGGTGAAGCTCCCGGTAGAGCATGCCGTCCCGGAGGAAGAGGATCCGCCGGCACCAGGAGGCGGTGAAGGCGTCGTGGGTCACCAGCAGGATGGTGGCTCCCTCCTCCCGGTTCAGTTGCTCCAGCTGGCTCAGCAGCATCTGGGTGGACTTGGAGTCCAGGGCGCCGGTGGGCTCGTCGGCCAGGATGAGGGCGGGGCGGGTCACCATGGCCCGGGCCGCGGCCACCCGCTGCTGCTGGCCGCCGGACATCTGATAGGGGAACTTGTCCAGCACATCCTCCACACCCAGCAGCCGGGCGGCCTCCTTTGCCCGCTTCTCCACCGAGCGGGGCTCCGCGCCGCCGATGGTGAGGGCCAGGGCAATGTTTTCCAGACCCGTCAGGGTGTCCAGCAGATTGCAGTCCTGAAAGATGAAGCCCAGCCGCTCCCGGCGAAACCGGGAGAGCTCCTTGCCCCGCAGGGCGGTGAGCTCGGCCCCGTCTACCACGATGGAGCCGGCGGTGGGGGTGTCGATGGTGGAGATGCAGTTCAAAAAGGTGGTCTTGCCGCTGCCTGAGGGTCCCATAATGCCCACAAATTCCCCGGGGAATACCTTCAGATCCAGGCCCTGGAGGGCTTTGGTGCGGCTTCCCTTGCCGCCGTAGGTTTTTTGCAGACCGTGTACATTTAAGATCGGTTCCATGATCTGGCCTCCTTTTGCTTGGTGGGGCCAGTATATCAAAGAATACTCAAGGAATCTTTTCGAGGAACTAAAGAAAAAGTGAAGCTTTTCTGACAAATGGAAGCTGCTGGAAGAGGAGGAATAAAAAAAGACGCTGGGAAAAACACAGCGTCTCTTTTTGTGTGTGGTTTAGAATCCCGGCAGCATCAGCTCCCGGCAGAGGTAGGTCAGATCCACCGTCCAGATCTTTCCCCGCCGGAGGACTTCGGACAAGTCGGCTTTGGCTGAGGCGTCATCCCCTACCCAATGATAGCGGTAGGCCCGGTCCACCAGGTAATAGTCCCGGTTTTCTTCGTCCAGGGCGATGAGCCGTGTCAGTTCCTGGATGTGGCGCTGATAGCGGGTGGTGGTGCCGGCGGTGGGGCAGCGGGCCCGAAGAGCCATGACGTTGTCCGGCTCCAGCTCCAGAACCTTTCCCAGATCCCGATCCATATCGGGTTTTCGGCTCAGGCCCGAGGTCAGCCCCTCCAGCTGGTTCCAGCAAAAGGCCCGGAGGATATAGAGGGCGGGAAGGGCCGGGTGGGTTTGAATGGCGGCGGTAAGGAGGGGCAGGGCTTTTTGATATTGCATTTGCCGGACAAGCTCTACCCCTTCTCCGGCCACATCCAACAGCTCCTCTGCCCGCTCCAGAGCGTAGGGGCGGTGGGTGAGGGCGTTGGGCAATTCAGGGGTGTCCACAGGCAGGCCGCGGCCCTTGGTGACCTCCTGGCGCAGTTCCGCCTGGGTCATGGGGGCGGCTTGGCGGGGTTCCGGGGGGTGTTCCGGCTTTGGGGCCGGGGGACACAGCAGGTCGTAGTCAAACCCCAGGGCCCCCATAAAGTCGGCCATCTGCCAGCAGTCACCGATAACGGCACAGTCCCCCTCGTAGGCATAGCTTCCCATCTCCTCCTCATCCCAGGGGAGCAGATAGCGTTCGATGGTTCCCGGCTCCACTCCAAAGCGTTGGGAGGCAAGGGGGGCGTTTCCCGGTTTGCTGGGCGGGGAGGCCGGCTCAAAATAGTCGGGCGAGGAGGCAAAGTGGTCAAGCTCCGCTCCGTTTTCCCAGAGGAAGTAGCCCCAATAGTCATCGTCGTAGATGTAGAGAACCATCACCGGGCAGGAGAGGTTGACAGACAGCTTTTCCGCCAGAGCTTCGTAGCCGCAGCAGCCGTCGTTCAGAAGGACAGCGGGGCCCTTGGGGTAGAGGCGCCATCGGCACTGATCCAGGGAGAGGCCCAGATCCGGAAGCTGGGCTGCCCGCTGTACGGCGGTTCGGCACCGCAGCTCATCGCCGCCGGGGAAAAGGACGGTATGTAAAAAAACGCCCATGGGAAATCCACTCCTTTCCAAAGAAAATGGCAGGGCCCCGGGAAGGCCCTGCCAGGCAGATCAGTGCTGCTCCTTCAAAAAATGATGCTTGATGTCCCAGAGCTTCTGGGAGAGATCCACGTAATACTTATGGGGGTTTTCAAACCGCTTTACCTCGTCCCACTGCAGGTCGATCTGGTGGGCGCAGTAGGCACGGATGTCCTGGACGGAGGGCTTTTCATAGACCAGCTTTCCCCCCAGGAAGATGGGTTTCAAAAGCTCCTGGGCGGTGAAGTGGGTGAGGGTCTTTCTCTTCCAGGTGTCCTCGGGGTCGAAGATCTCCAGGGGGTGAAGATCGTCCACCGTCTCGTCATGGACGGTGAGCAGGTCGGCCAGGGCCTTGCCGCTGTCCCGGTCAAAAAGGCGGTAGACCTTTTTGAAATGGGGGGTGGTGATCTTGGCGGGGTTTTCGCTGATCTTGATTTTAGGGGTGACATTGCCGGCGGCATCCTCCACCGCCACCAGCTTGTAGACGCCGCCGAAAACCGGGGCGCTCTGGGAGGTGATGAGCCGTTCGCCTACGCCGAAGGAGTCCAAGTGAGCCCCCTGGAGCAGCAGATCCCGGATGATGTATTCATCCAGGGAGTTGGAGACAGTGATTTTACAACCGGGAAGTCCCGCATCGTCCAGCATTTTCCGGGCCTTGCGGCTCAGGTAGGCCAAGTCCCCCGAATCCAGGCGGATGGCGCAGTCGGTGATGCCCAGCTCCTTGAAGGCTTGGATGGCGTTGGGTACGCCGGACTTGAGCACATTGTAGGTATCCACCAGCAGGGTGGCATTGTGGGGGTAGAGCTTACAGTAGGTGCGGAAGGCGGTGAGTTCGTCGGGGAACATCTGAACCCAGGAGTGGGCCATAGTGCCCATGGCGGGGGCGCCGTAGAGCTCGTCGGCCTGGGTGCAGGCGGTGCCGGCGCAGCCGGCGATATAGGCGGCCCGGGCGCCCAGGAGGGCGGCGTCGGCGCCCTGGGCCCGGCGGGAGCCGAACTCCATCACCGGCCGGCCCTTGGCTGCGCGGACAATGCGGTTGGCCTTGGTAGCGATGAGGGATTGGTGGTTCAGGGTCAGCAGGAGGAAGGTCTCAATAAACTGGGCCTCGATGGCCCTGGCCCGGACGGTGAGGATGGGCTCCCGGGGGAAGACAGGGGTACCCTCAGGCACGGCCCAAATGTCCCCGGTAAAGCGGAAGCTGTGCAGATAGCGGAGGAAATCCTCGCTGAAGCAGCCCTTGCCGCGCAGGAAGTCGATGTCCTCGTCATCAAAGGAGAGGGCCTGGATATAGTCGATGACCTGCTCCAGCCCAACGGCGATGGCAAAGCCGCCGCCGTCGGGCACGGTGCGGTAGAAAAGGTCAAAGTAACAGATCTGGTCGGCCATGCCGGACTGAAAATAGCCGTTGGCCATGGTCAGCTCATAGAAATCGCAGAGCATGGTGTGGTTCAGGTGTTGTTTCATAGCCATCCCCCTTTTTAGCGGCCTGTGACAGTGATTTGCAAAGCCTCCATCAGATCCAAAGCCTTTTGGTGAAGTGCGGGATCCGACCCGGTGGTACAGGCGGCGTCCACGATGATTTCCGCCTCGGGCAGAGCGGCTTTGGCGATAAGGGCGTTGGACAGGACACAGATATAGGATACCAAGCCTACCAGCTCCACCTGGTCATAGCCCTGTTCCCGCAGCCAATTTCCCAGCTCCAGGGAGGGGAAGGCGGGCTTTTCAATGACGGGATCCTCCGGGCGGCGGGCTTTGCCGGTCTCGCCGTAAAGCATCCAGCCGGGAGTCCCCCGCAGGCAGTGGGGCACGGGCAGGTTCCGGCCCTCCAGAGTTTGGAGGTAGTTTTCCCCATGGGTGTCCAGGGTGAATGCAACGGTATCCCCGGCGGAGCGGTAGGCGGAGATTTTGGCGGCAATGGGGCCGTCCAGCCTCTCCGCACCGGGAAAGCCCAGGGCGCCGGCTACAAAATCTGTTTGATAGTCCACCACAAGGAGTAGTTTTTTCATGGGCTGTACCTCTGTGAAAAAAGTATCATATCAATCCTGTAATAATATTATAACCTTTCCTGCTGGGGATGGGAAGTGTGATTTCTACCAAAAGAAGGAAAAATTTCTTCGGTGGATTCAGCGCTCCGCCTGTGGAGGTTTGACTTGAAATTGGTCTGATATGGGACTATAATAAGGTTTCGTAAATAGTCCCAAACCGGACTTTAGGGGGAGATGCCATTGCCGCAATCGAAATATCATGAATATATCCAGTTGACCAAAGCCATAGATCGGGTCTACCACGAAATGGCGCTGGCCCTGGGGCTGCCGGACAGTGTGATGGTGTTGCTGTACACACTGTATGAGGATGGAGAGGAGCGCACTCCCACAGAACTGTATGCCGAGTGGTCCCTGAGCAAGCAGACAGGGCACTATGCCCTTATGTGGCTGAAGGAGCGGGGAATCATAGAGCTGCTCCCCTCACCGAGGGACCGGAGGAGGAAACGGGTGAAGCTGACAGAAGAGGGGCGCCGGTTTGTCAAAAAGAGTATAGGGCCCCTTTTGGCCGCGGAGGAGGCCGCCTTTTCCGCGCTGCAATCTTCGGAGCAGGAGATGCTGGTGACTTTGCTCACCCAAATTTTGAACCAATTTAAGGAGGAAATAGCGGGAATGGAGTTTTCCGCAAAAGAGTAATATGAAAATCCAGTTGTCCGATCATTTTAATTATTCCCGGCTGTTTCGCTTTACCATGCCCTCGGTGGTGATGATGATCGTTACTTCCATCTATTCGGTGGTGGACGGTCTGTTTGTATCCAACCTGGTGGGCGATGGGGCCCTGGCCGCGGTGAACATTGTGTATCCCCTGACCATGATCGTGGGCGCCTTCGGCTTCATGCTGGGCAACGGCGGCAGTGCAGAGGTGGCCCGGGTCATGGGGATGGGGGAGCCGGACAAGGCCCGACAGTACTTTTCCACCCTGGTATGGACGGTGATCGCCGGCGGCATCGTGCTGTCGGCGGGGTGCCTGATCTTCCTGGAGCCGCTGGTACGGCTTTTTGGCGCCAACGAAGTACTGATGAGCGACTGCCTTTCCTACGGTTACATCATGCTGGCAGGAACGCCGATGTTTCTGCTTCAAACCAGCCTCCAGAGCTTCCTGGTGGTGGCTGAGCGGCCTAAGATGGGCCTTGCGCTGTCGGTGTGCTCCGGAGTGGCCAATATTGGTTTTGACTATCTCTTCATCGGCCCCATGAACTGGGGGGTGGCGGGGGCGGCGGCAGGGACGGTGTGCAGCTATATTGTGGGCGGAGTGATCCCTCTTGTCTACTTCATTCTGCCCAACAAAAGCCCCCTGCGGATAGTAAAGACCAAACTCTATCCCCGGATGCTGCTGCACAGCTGCACCAACGGAGCCTCCGAGCTGATGACCAACGTGTCCTCCTCCTTGGTCTCCGCCCTCTATAACCGCCGGCTTATGGCCATCACGGGGGAGATGGGGGTGGCGGCGCTGTCGGTGGTAATGTACGTCAACTTCACCTTTGCCGCTGCTCTTATCGGCTTTACCATGGGGGTGGCCCCGGTGTTCAGCTACCAGTACGGCGCCGGCAATAAGGCGGAGCTGAAGAGCCTTTTTTCAAAATGCATGAAGGTCGTAGGAACCCTGGCCATAGGGATGACTGTGGCCGCCCAGCTTCTCAACGCTCCCCTGGCGGGGCTCTTCGTGGGCTACGACCCTCAGCTCCGGGCTATGACCGAGGCGGGATTCCGAATTTTTGCCCTCAGCTTTTTGTGCAACGGCTGGAATATCTTTGGCTCGGGCTTTTTTACCGCCCTGGGGGACGGGAAAACCTCGGCCATCCTCTCCTTCCTGCGCACTTTGCTGTTCCAGTGCGGCGCCATTGTGCTGCTGCCCATTCTATTTGACCTGAACGGGGTTTGGTGGGCCACGGTAGCCGCCGAGGGCGGCGCCATGATGGTGACCTTTTGGTATTTTTGGCGCAAGAGAAGGGTCTATCACTACGCATAAGCCAGCCGGTAAAAAACCGCCCCTCCCATTGGGAGGGGCGGTCTGCTGTTTCGTTAACCGATGGGGGTGGGGCCCATGGCGTCGTGAAGTTCCCGGGTGACGGCGGCGTTGAACAGCCGCACCGCATAGTCGTGGAGGGCGTCCAGATCCCCGGCAATGCTCTGGGCAGGGAGCTGCTTGCCTGCCACGGAGAAATCTCCGTCCAGAATAAACTTGGGCTCAGGATCCTGCTTGCCGCCGCCCAGCAAGCCGGGGCCGGCGTGGAGCTTCATCCGGCGGTTCTCCCCCAAGCTCATCTCCACATCCAGAGCGCACTTGCCGGTGAGCTTTTCGTCCACGTCAGGCTCGGAGAGCACGCCGATGAAGGGGGCGTTGATCAGGTCGTCCCACAGCTCCTCCTGAAGACCCAGCCGGTTCCGGGAGAAGGCGTTGACGTAGCGCAGACCCAAGCGCTCAAAGAAGGCGGGCTGATAAATCTGGATAAACAGGGCCAGAACCTTGTCCAGTTTCTGGGCAAAATCCTCCCAGGTGGTGTAGCGCAGGGTGGACAGGGCCACGAAATCCTTGGTCAGATTTACCTTCCACAATCCATCGGTGGAAATAAAATTGTAGTTGGTGATGGGGGGCTGAGGCTCCAGCTTGGCCTGGGGGGTGTTGGGGTTGACCAGCTTGGGGGGCTGCTGCTCCTGCCGGGCCGCATACCGGGGGAACTCCTCCCGGACCGCCTCCTGAAATTGGGCGGGATCGGTGGAGCCGATGGAGAGGATGGTGGGGAAGCGAAGCTGGCAAATGACCTCAATAAGAGGGGAATTGACATAGGAATAGCGGGAATTGTCGGAAAACAGCATGGGGGAATGGCTCCTTCCATTGGTAATATAGTCCTATTGTACCCGTTTATGGAGAAAAAGTCAAAGAAAAGTGGCGGCGGTTACAAAGACAGGGAGAGCTCCGCTGCGCCAAAGGCCTCCAGCTCTTGGGCCAGAGCGGAGAGAGTGGGCTCATCGGTGATGGTGTAGACCAGCTTTTCTTTGGATAGATAGCCCTTTTCCACAAAAGCGCCCATCACCGTCTGTACATGGCGGTAGGAAGCCCCCAGACTTTCGGCAATATGGGTCTTTTTGATAAGGAAACGGTTTTCCTGCCGGTTGTCCAGAATAAATTTGGCCAGCCGGTTTTCCAAGGGGTAGCAGAAGGTGTGGATCAGGGAGAGGGAGTTGGCCCGCTCCTTTACCACCAGCTGGGAGCAGACCTGGCGCAAAAAGTAGGGATCCTGAAGGAGGATGGGCCGGCACCGCTCCATGGGGATGGCCAGCATCCGGCTTTTTTCCAGGGCCTGAACGGTCATGGGGGAGATGTCCTGGAGCAGCTCCATTTCTCCGATGAGACAGGGGGCCTTCAGGGTCTGGAGAATCATGGACTTTCCGTTGGCCAGGGAAACCCGGGTATAGCACCGCCCGGTGAGCATAAGGTAGAGGAATTGGGGCGGAACGGCCTGTTGCAGTACATATTCCCCGGCATTATACTCCACGATCTGGGTGTGGGAGCGCAAATCGCCCCGGAAATAGTCCGTATAGGGCGGAGTGGTGAGATATTGGTGGAGCAGGGAAGGGTTTTTGATGATCCGCATGGCTATAAAATAGGAGATTTCTCCTATCTTCCTCCTCCCTTTATAGAGTATACTATTTCTGCCGAAACACCGCAAAATAGGACTGAACATACATATTATACTGCATAAATAAGGGAGGTTCAATACGATGAGCGAAAAGATCAAGATGATTTTGGACTGCGATGTGGGCCACGATGACGCCATCGCCCTGATGCTGGCCGCAGCCCACCCTCAGATCGACCTGCTGGGCATCTGCGCCGTGGCAGGGAACCAGGTGGTGGAAAAGACCCTGCGCAACACGCTGAACGTGGTGCAGCACCTGGGATTGGACATCCCTGTATACGGGGGAATGGATCGGCCCATGGTGCGGGATCAGATCCTGGCGCCCGATATCCATGGCGAGTCCGGCTTGGATGGCCCGGTCTTTGGCCCCCTGCACACTGAGGCCCAGAAAGAGCACGGGGTGAACTACATCATCCGGGCTCTGATGGAGGCGGAGGAGAAGATCACTCTGGTGCCGGTGGGCCCCTTGACTAACATCGGCATGGCCCTGCGCCTGGAGCCCAGGATCGTGGACAAGATCCAGCGGATCGTCCTGATGGGCGGAGCCTTCGGCCTGGGGAACCGGAGTCCGGCGGCGGAGTTCAATATTCTGGCGGATCCGGAGTCGGCCCACGTGGTGTTTTCCTCGGGGGCGCCCATTGTGATGATGGGCCTGGATCTGACCAACCAGGCTCTGGCGGATATGTCCGTTATTGAGCGGATGGAGGCCATTGGAAACAAGGCGGGAAAGCTGTTTGGGGACATGATGCGCTTTACCTTCGAGTCTCAGAAGCGCAACGGGCTGTCCGCCGGCCCGGTTCACGATGTGACCGCCGTGGCCTACCTGGTTCGGCCCGACCTGTTCCAGACCCGGCCGGCCAACGTGGAGGTGTGTCTGGACAAGGGACTGTGCTATGGCCGGACGGTCTGCGATATGACCGGAAGAACCGGAAAGCCTCAAAATGCCCTGGTGGGAACGGGGCTGGATCTGGAAGGCTTTTGGGATCTGGTGGAGGAGAACATCCGCCGGCTGGCATAAAAGAGGAAGCAGAAAGGCCCCTCTCATTGGGAGAGGGGCCTTTTTTGTGCCTCAGGGAGGGTTAATTGCTCCAAAGGGTCATATTTCCGCTCTTTCGGGTCTTGGGCACGTCAATGAGCCGCTGGTTGCGGGAGCCCCGAAAGAGGAGGGTAATGTCCTTTTGCGCTTCCACGAACTCTCCGTCCACAAGGACATCCAAAAGGGAAAGCAGCTCGTCGGTGACCTCGCACCGGCAGTGGGAGGGCTGGTTTCCGGTGAGCTGCTCCCAGGTAAAGCCGGAGTAGCACCAGATGGTCTTGCCGGGCTGCTCCTGCCGCACCCGGTGGAGGAAGGGGAGCAGGGCGCGCTGGTTGTCCGGCTCCATGGGCTCGCCCCCCAGAAGGGTGAGACCGTCAATGAAGGCGGGGGAGAGCAGCTCCAAAAGCTGATCCTCCACCTCGCGGGTGAAAGGCTCACCGTAGTCAAAGGCCCAGGTCTCGGGCTGGAAGCAGCCTTTACAGTGGTGGGTGCAGCCCGAGACGAAGAGGGTCACCCGAACCCCGATGCCGTCGGCGATGTCCCGGGGTTTGATGTTGCCGTAGTTCATAAAAACAACTCCTGTCAGTGTTGAAGTGGGGGCGGCTCAGTAGGGGCGGATCAGGCTGAGGGCAGACAAGGCCAGCAGATCCCGGAAGCCCTGGCTGTAGGGCAGCACATAGGAGGCCAGGGCGGTAAGGCAAAAGACCATGACCTTTCACGTTGGCCAGCTGGATGAAGGACGCCCCGGCGAAAGCAGGGCTCATAGGCGCTGCCGGCGGGCGGCTTTTTCCGTGGCGCAGGGCGGCGGCCTGGGTGAACAGGTTGGCCGGGCCGGGGGTAAAGGGCTCTACGTAACCGTAGACCAGAAAGGCGGGGATCATGGAGACGGGCACGGCTATCAGGCTTCTTAAGGGGTAAAATAGGCGGAAAGGGGGAAAATCAACCACTGGTTGGGTGACTTTCCCGGCGGGAAATGGTAAGATGGGGCGGAAAGGACGTGAAGGTGTGGACAATCAGAGGATCGGAGACTTTATCCGGGAGCTGCGCAAAGAAAAGGGACTGACCCAGAAGGAGGTGGCCGAAGCCCTTCATATCACCGACCGGGCCGTCTCCAAATGGGAGCGGGGGCTCAGCGCCCCGGACATCGCTTTGCTGGAGCCTCTGTCGGAGCTGCTGGCGGTATCGGTGGGCGAGCTGATCCGGGGGGAGCGGGCCCGGGAGGAGGAGCCTGAGGTGGAGGAGACCAAAACCCTGCTGGATTACTCTAAGGAGGAGGTCAGGCGCAAGGTGGGAGGGATCCGGAAAAAGTACCTTGGCCTGCTGGCAGGCTGTCTGGCCCTGGTATTGCTGGTGGGCGGAGTCCTTCTCTGGCGCAGCGGGCTATTGTTTCTGCTGGATCAGAAGTCGTCGCCGGACGGCCGGAGCGTGGTTCGGGTCTACAGCAAAAACTGGGATTTCTGGCCCCTCCGATTCACCTTGGAGGATGCGGTTCAGATCATTCGGGAGGACGGGGATCAGAAGACCTACATCTCCTACGGAAACAGTGAATATGAGGGGCTGTGGTGGGCTCCCGACGGGCGGAAGTATGTGATGAGCTTCCGGCAGAACGGGGAGAACCGGGTGGTGCTCAACTGGCTGGATACCCACAACGAATGGAACCTGAACCCCATTTTGAACATGGGGGGAGAGGGGGCACAGTACCAGTTCCCCCAATGGGGGAAGGACGGGGATTCCATGCTGTTTTATTACTCCACGGAGGATCAGGAGGGGTATTTCTGGTACAACTGTGAAACCGGGCAGGTCAGTGGAATATTGGAGTTGACCCCGGAGGGATGACGGATTGCCGTCGGGTCCTCGCAATGACGAGGGGAAAGAGAAAGGGACGGGCCGGGGGCCCGTCCCTTTTGGTTTTTTCTTACAGGTGGAGCACTCTCTCCTTGATTTCCTGCGTTCTTCCCTGGTTCCAGAACTGGGTGCCGATGTAGCCGCAGGTGCGGCGGGCCACATTCATCTTGTTCTGATCCCGGTTCTTGCAGTGGGGGCACTCCCAGATGAGCTTGCCGTCCTCCTCCACGATCTGGATCTCGCCGTCGAAGCCGCAGACCTGGCAGAAGTCGGACTTGGTGTTCAGCTCGGCGTACATAATGTTGTCGTAGATGAACTGCATCAGGCTGAGAACCGCCGGCAGGTTGTTCTGCATGTTGGGAACTTCCACGTAGCTGATGGCGCCGCCGGGGGAGAGGGTCTGGAACTTAGACTCGAAGGCCAGCTTGGAGAAAGCGTCGATATCCTCGGTGACGTGGATGTGGTAGGAGTTGGTGATATAGCTCTTGTCGGTGACTCCCTCCACGATGCCGAAGCGTTTTTGCAGGCACTTGGCGAAGCGGTAGGTGGTGGACTCCAGGGGGGTGCCGTAGAGGGAGAAGTCAATGTTGCTCTCCGCCTTCCAGCCCTTGCAGGCGTCGTTCATGTGCTGCATGACCTTCAGGGCGAAGGGGGTGCCTGCCTCGGGCTCAGTGTGGGAAACGCCGGTCATGTACTTAACGCACTCATAAAGTCCGGCGTAGCCCAGGGAGATGGTGGAGTAGCCGTTGAAGAGCAGCTTGTCGATGGGCTCGCCCTTCTCCAGCCGGGCCAGAGCCCCGTCCTGCCAGAGGATGGGAGCGGCGTCGGACAGGGTGCCTTTCAGCCGGTTATGGCGGCAGAGCAGAGCCCGGTGGCACAGTTCCAGTCGCTCATCAAAGATTTTCCAGAACTGATCCATATCCTTTTGGGAGGAGAGGGCCACATCCACCAGGTTGATGGTACACACGCCCTGGTTGAAGCGGCCGTAATACTTGTGCTTGCCCGGCTCGTAATTCTTGGCGTTTGCAACGTTGCCCACCCCGGCGTCGGTGAACCGGTCAGGGGTCAGGAAGGAGCGGCAGCCCATGCACACATAGGTATCGCCCTTGTCCCGGAGCATAATCTTCTCGGAGATATAGTCGGGCACCAGCCGGCGGGCGGTGCACTTGGCGGCCAGCTGGGTCAGGTACCAGTAGGGGGTGCCCTCCTTCACGTTGTCCTCCTCCAGCACGTAGATGAGCTTGGGGAAGGCGGGGGTGATCCACACGCCCACTTCGTTCTTCACGCCCTTGTAGCGCTGGAGCAGGGTCTCCTCGATGATCATGGCCAGGTCCTTTTTCTCCTGCTCGTTCTTGGCCTCGTTCAAATACATGAAAACCGTGATGAAGGGGGCCTGGCCATTGGTGGTCATCAGGGTGACCACCTGGTATTGGATGGTCTGAACGCCCCGGCAGATTTCCTCCCGCAGACGGCTTTCCACCACCTGGGAGATGGCCTCGTCGTCCACGTTGTGGCCCAGGATGCGGCACTCGTCGATCACGTCCCGGCGAATCTTCTGCCGGGAGATGTCCACGAAGGGAGCCAGGTGGGTCAGGGAAATGGACTGGCCGCCGTACTGGTTGGAGGCCACCTGGGCGATGATCTGGGTGGCGATGTTGCAGGCGGTGGAGAAGCTGTGGGGCTTCTCGATCATGGTGCCCGAGATGACGGTGCCGTTTTGCAGCATGTCCTCCAGGTTCACCAGGTCGCAGTTGTGCATGTGCTGGGCAAAGTAATCCATGTCGTGAAAGTGGATGATGCCCTGCTCGTGGGCCTCTACGATATCGGGCGGCAGCAGTACCCGCCGGGTCAGATCCTTGGAGACCTCACCGGCCATGTAGTCCCGCTGGACGGCGTTGACCTTGGGATCCTTGTTGGAGTTCTCCTGCATGACCTCCTCGTTGTTGGACTCGATGAGGGTGAGGATCTGCTCGTCGGTGGTGTTGGCGGCCCGGGCCAGGGAGCGGGTATAGCGGTAACGGATGTACCGCTTGGCGGTCTCGTAGGCCCCCTCCTTCATGATCTCGGTCTCCACCAGCTCCTGGATCTCTTCCACCGACAGGGTGCGGCCCATCTGGGCGGCCACAGTTTCGATGCGGTCAGCAATGCTGCGGATCTGGCCGGGGATCAGCTCCCGGGCGCCGTTGGTGGCGGCGTTGGCCTTGTCCACAGCGGCATAGATTTTTTGGGAATCAAAGGTCACTTCCTGACCGCTGCGCTTAATGATCTTCATTGGTACGGCGTCCCCTCTCTAAATATATCTGCAACAGGTATAATTTACATAATACCATTTTTTGCGAGCACACTTAGTATATAATATCTGTTGGGAGAATGCAAGGGTTTTTCACAAGATATTGTGTGAAATTTTTTGAATTAGTCCTAAATATTGTGTTAAAACTGTAACCGGAATTTGGAAAACCGCATGGCAGAAGGGGTTTACGCAACTGAAAGAGCCGGTTAGCCGAGGCTTTGCCAAAGAAGCAAACCGTCCTCAAACCGGGCGGAAAGACGGCCCGAATCCTTCAGCCAGGACAGATAGGAGCGCAAGGTGCTGCCCACCAAAACATACTGCTGAAAGTCCATGGTGAGCTCCAGGCGGGTGAAGAGCTTTTGCAGGATATGCTCGAAGGAAAGGGCTTTCCGGCAGAGCTCCTCCACCAGGGCCGCGATCTCTAGGACTTTTTGGCGGTTGACCTCCGCCAGGGGAGTGATGTCCGCTGTGGCGGCGGCGTGGGCGGGGACAAAGAGGGGAGCCTCCAGCCGGGACACCATATATAGTGTTTCCAGATAGGCGGCCACATCATATATAAAGGAGACTTGGTATTTGTCCAGGGTGGCCTCGCTGGACAGGCAGTCGGCCAAAAACACAACCCCGTCGGGGGCGCGGTAGCCCACCATATCCAGAAAGTGGCCCGGGAGGGGGATGGGCTCCACTTCCCGGGGAAAGTGGGGGTCGGTGAGCTCTGATGCGTCGCTGGGCTGGGCCATGAGGAACTTGTGGCGCAGCTCGGCAAAGGGATAGCCGCCGTAGAGGAAGGAGGGCTCCAGCACGGGCCATTTGGTAAAAGCGGACTCTATGCCGGGGGCAAAGACGGGGCAGGAATACTGCTGCTGGAGGTATTTACAGCCGCCGATGTGGTCGGCGTTGGAGTGGGTGGTCAAAATTCCCCTGCAGATCCAGCCCTTTTCGTCCAGTAGCTTGCGTATCCGGCGGCCGGCGTCCTTGTCGCCGCCGGCGTCGATGAGGTAAACGCCGTTGTCCCCGGCGGTGATAAGGCCAATCTTGGCGGGACACTCGATATACCAGGATCGGGGGCCGGCTTGGATCAGTTCATACATGGGGAGCCCTCCTCTGAAGGTGTTATGGGAAACAGTATAGCACACAATATGGGGATCTGGGAGTGGGGAAGGAAAATTTTATTTGGTTGAAAAGGGAAAGGTGGGTATGCTATACTTTACCAATCCAAATACGAAAGATGAAGGAGGAAAAACCATGCTCACATCCAAAGAGATTGCGGAAAACTATCTGGTGCTGGGCCGAAAAAAGGCTCAGGCACCGCTGGGCCGGCTGCTGGTGCTGTCCATGCTGGCGGGGGCCTTTATCGCTCTGGCGGGGGCGGTCTCCACCACGGCGTCCTGCACGGTGGAAAATTCCTCGCTGGCCAAGGTGGTCTCGGCCTGCCTTTTCCCCGGAGGACTTGCCCTGGTGATTTTGGCGGGGACGGAGCTGTTCACGGGCAACTGCCTGCTGGTGGTTCCCCTGCTTCGGGGGGAGCTTCGGCTGAGGGAGGTGCTGCGCAGCTGGGTGACGGTCTACCTGGGAAACTTCGCGGGGGCCCTGCTGGTGGCGGCGGTGTGCGTGTGGGGGCACCAGCTGGATCTGTTTTCGGGGAAGCTGGCGGCGGCCACCATCTCCACTGCGGCGGCCAAGTGCACCCTCTCCTTTGGGGACGCCTTTTTCCGGGGGGTGGCCTGTAACTTCCTGGTGTGTATGGCCGTGTGGCTGGCTATGGGCGCCAAGAGTGCGGGAGGCAAGCTGGCAGCCCTCTATTTTCCCGTGCTGTTCTTCGTTCTGTGCGGGTTTGAGCACAGCATCGCCAATATGTATTATATCGGCGCGGGCCTTTTTGCCCAAACGGTTCCGGCTTACGCGGCTCCGGCGGCGGGGCTGACGGTTGGGGGCTTCCTGTTGGGGAACCTTCTGCCGGTGACGCTGGGCAATATGGCTGGCGGCATGTTGGTGGGAGTGGCCTTTTGGTTCTGCTGGCTGCGGGAGCCGGAAAAAGGCTGAGAGAAAAGAACCGGCACAGGCGGAAGCCTGTGCCGGTCTTTTTATGCCTTTTCCATTTTGGGCCCCAGCACCAGGGGCTGGAGCTGCTGTCCGTTCAAGGCGGCGGCAATGGTGTCGGGAACCAGAGAGAAGTCGGCCACCAGGGAGGTGGGTTTTCCCTGGGGATCGTCCTGGCGGAAGGGGACAAAGTAGACATGCTTTTTATCCAGCAAGGTTCCAATGTTCCGGGCCGCCCCCGCCAAAGCGTCGTTGGTGGAGACCGCCAGGATCAGGGGCCGGCCGTTTCGCAGGTGGGCCTTGGCCGCCAGGGTCACGGTAGTATCGGTGATGCCGTTTGCCAGTTTGCCCAGGGTGTTGCCCGTGCAGGGGCAGATCACCAGAGCGTCTAAGAGCTTTTTGGGGCCAATGGGCTCGGCTTTGGGAAGGGTGTCGATGACCCGCTGGTCGCAGATGCGCTCCATTTCCCGCAGCCAGTTGTGGGCGTCGCCGAAGCGGGTATCCAGGGCGGCGGAGTTTTCCGAGACGATGGGGGTAACAGTCCCAAAGCGTGCCTTGACAGCCTCCAGCGTGGTCATGGCGGAGGCGAATGTACAAAAGGAGCCGCAGAAGGCAAACCCTACGCGGCAGGGAGTTTCACTCATAATCATACTCCTAACTCGGTCAATATGTTGTAGATGGTGGACTTGACGGCCAGCCCCGCGGTGACGGGGGCGGTCTTGCCGGGCAGAGACAGGGCCCAGATGACCTTGACCCCAAGATCGGCGGCGGCGGAGAAGTCCACGCCCCCCGGTTTGGAGGCCAGGTCAATGACCAGGGCGCCCGGTTTCAGGTCGCTCAGCTCCTCCCGGCCCAAGATGGGGGCGGGGACGGTGTTGATCACCAGGTCGTAACCGCACAGCCAGTGGTCAAGCTGGTCGGAGTGCTCTACTCCGCAGCCCCACACTTGGGCCCAGGCCAGGTCGGAAAACTTCCGCGCGGCCAGGCTTACATTGGCGCCCAGACCCTTGAGCTGCTGAACCAGAACCTTTCCCAGCCGCCCGCTGCCGATGACCAGCACCCGGGAGCCGTGGAGGGTGATGGGCAGCTCCTCCATGGCGATCTGAATGGCCCCCTCAGAGGTGGGCACCGCGTTGGCGATGGCCAGCTCCTCCCGGGAAAAATAATCTACCAGGGTGAGCCCCCGCTCCTCCCCCTGGGCCCGCAGCTCCGGGGAGATCATGCCGCCACAGAGGAGCTGGCCGGGGCGCAGGGCCTCCAACACCTGGGTAATTTTGGGCCGCTGGGAAGAGAGGGGGGCGTTGATATACTCCCCGTCGGCGGCGGGCAGGGGCAGGATCACACAGTCGGCCACGGAAGCCCCGGCCAGACTGTCGGCCCAGAGCGCGGCGTCCACTCCCCGCTCCAGGGCGTAGGTATGTACGGTGTGTCCGTCTTCACTGAGCGCCCTGGCCAGTGTGGACTGCCGCGGGTCTCCGCCGATGACCCAGAAATTCAAACGTTCCCGCATAGGCGTTCCCTCCAGTTTGATTGCTGGGCTATCCTATGCCGGGGAGGGGGAGAGGGTGAAAAAAGCAGGACGCAAATGCGTCCTGCTTTTTGAAAACAGTTTTATTCTCTCGGCCAGTCTAACCCCTTGGGTAGTCCCAGAATATAATCAGCGGAAACATTGTAAAACTGGCACAATTCTTTCAAGCGTCCAATCGTCATGATTTGGCTTCCGGTTTCATATTTTCCAATTTGTTGCCGGGTTGTTTTAAGGGCATCGGCTACCTCTTGTTGGGTTTTGTTTTGATCCTCTCGGGTTGCTTTTAATTTCTCATAGTATTCCATTGCTCTCAGCCCTTCTCCTAAGAATAAATGTATTATATACGCATCTTATAAGATTCTTCTTGACATGCGCCTTATGAGGTGCTATCTTTTAAGAAAGAAGTTCCTTATAAGGTGCGAATGAGAGGGGTATTTTAACAATGAGTGAACAACTGACGCAAAGAGAACAGGAAATTGTGGATCTTCGGGAGAGGGAGCAGATGACATTTCGGGCCATTGGGGAGCGGTATCAGATCTCTGCTGGCCAAGCCGCAAATATCTATCATAGAGCGCAGCGAAGCCGGCGTTTGGAGCGGGCCCGTATGATGCGGGAGGAGCAAAATCAGAAAATCGTCTCACTGGAGATATCCGTGGGAGAAATTGTCATGCTTCGGCGGATATTATACCTTTTCCAGCATTGGAAAATGAAGGACAGCTGGAGCAGAAAAAGTGAGTGGGAGCAGGTGCGGGAAGATCCGGATTTTGTGACGGCCGGAGAACTGATAAACCGAATCTGCAAGCTGGAAAGAGAGGCCAGAAAAAATAGAAAATAAAAAAGGGAACCGCCGAAGCGGTTCCCTTTTTGTGGTATAGGCCTTCGTTTTTATATTTTTCAGGAAACACCCGAAAATCAGCCCTTGGCTCTGGCGACGGCGTTCTCCGCGGCAATGATGCCCCAGGTGGCGCAGTTGCCGTGGCCGATGCCGCCGATGGTGGTGTGACCGCAGACGTTGCCCATGCCGATGATCTCGCCGGCCAGATAAGCGCCCTCGATGACGCTGCCGTCCTCCCGAACCATCTGGGCGTTGGCGTTGATGCGGGGGCCGCCGGAGGTGATGAGCACGTAGGGGATGGTGTACACAGCGTAGAGGGGGCCGTCCAGAGTGGTGAGGGCGGCGGTGCGTCCAAAGGCGCTGTCCTTGCCGGCGGCGCAGTCCTTATTGTACTGCTCTACCGTGGCGGTGAGGCCGGCGGCGTCGATGCCGGCCAGGGCAGCCAGCTCCTCAACGGTATCGGCCTTGAAAACATACTTGCCCTCGGTGGCCAGCTCTTCCAGCTTGGCCCAGTCGCCGCCCAGCAGGGGGGAGTTGTCCTCGGTTTTGGCGCTGGCGGGGAAGACGGAGAAGACCACATTGTCCTTTACCTGCGTCCAGGAGTCGGACTTCACCTTGGAGTCGGCAGTGGTCTCGTCGGCAAAGCGCTCGCCGTTGAGATCCACCCAGATGGCGTCCTTGAAGGTATAGGTGTTGATGGTCAGGCTCTTGTCAAAACCGGTGACAGGAATGCAGCCGCCGTAAGCGGTGCAGAAATCCATGCCGTCGAAAGCGGCGCCGGCCTTCCGCGCAAAGTCATAGCCGGAGCCGTTGGCGGTGGCGGGGGCGGAGGTGGCCACGTTGGTAAAGTTGTACTCCTTGAGCCAATCCTCATTGTGGCCGTAGCCGCCGGTGGCGATGATAATGGAAGGGGCGGTGTAGGTGACCTCGGTTCCATCCTCGCTTTTGGCCACCACGCCGGTGATCACATTGTTGTCCAGCACGATGTCGGTGGCCTCGGTCTTCAGCAGCAGGCAGGCGCTGCCGGCGGTGATGTACTCATCCAGCTTGCCCATAAGGGCCTTGACAAAGCCGGAAGCGCCCTTGCCGCTGGAATCCTCCACCACGCCGCTCTCAGGCACTGCATAGTGTACCCGGGGCACGTTCAGGGGCTCGTAGGAGCCGTAGGTGGGAGTTCGCAGGCCGAAGTCTACGCCGATGACCTCGTCCAGCCAGTCGATGGCCCGGCCGCAGTTTTCAGCGAAGGTTCTGGCGGTTTCCGGGTTAAAGTTGCCCTCGCCGCCCAGCCGCTCAAAGTCGGCGTACAGCAGTTCGGGGCTGTCCTCCAGACCGTTTTCCGCTTCGATCTTGGTGTTGGTGCCCACAATGGAGCCGCCGGCCAGGTTGCCGGAACCGCCCACCCGGGCCGCCTGCTCCAGAACCAGCACGTTGGCGCCCAGCTCGGCAGCCTTCACGCTGGCGGAAAGGCCGGCAATACCGGCGCCTACCACGATAACGTCGGGCTTATCAAAGGGAAGCTGGGCGGCGGCGCTGTCGCCGCTGTCGCCATTAAGGGCCTTGTCCACGGCCTCCATAATGGCCTTGGAAGTGATGGTGGCGCCGGCGACCACATCCACCTGGGTGCTCTGAGCGTCGATAATGGCCTGGGGGATCTTCTCAATGGCGGGGTCGGAGATGCCGGGGGTCTCCTTGTGCTCGCCCACCTCGATCTTGGTGATCTTGCCGCCCTCCACCGTGACGGTGACGGGCACGTCGCCGCCCATGCCGGTGCCTACGCCGGTAAAGACCTCGGGAGCGGACTGGCTGGGCTGGGGATTTTCACCCTGGGGCTTCCCTGCGCAGCTGGCCAGCAGGGAAAGGCCGGTCAGCAGGGCCAAAAGCCGGGCCGTATGTTTCTTCATGCCTTTCATAAATAACGTCCTCCTTTTGTAATGATGGATCCCGAATGCCGAACCCCGCGTCGGAAGGGAAAGGAGCAGACGTTGGGGCAAGCCCCCGCCGACGGGAAACATATCCAGTATATCAAAGCCTTAAAGGGAAGACAAGAGGGCGGGGGCGCTCAGACGACAAGGAAAGCCTCCCACGCCATGGGAGGCTTTCCTTGTAAGACTTCAATATATTTAGCGTTATACGAAAACCTAAAAATAAGTTTAAGAAGAATGGAAAAAGAAGGAAAAAGCAAAGGGCGGTCTCTTTAAAAATACAGGGAGGAAATCTGCCCTGTTAGAGCAAAATGACTCCTGCTCCCTCACAGGTCTCGATGGTATCAGGATCCCAGATACCCGCCTGGACTTCGCCGATGTGGGCCCGGCCCAGCAGGTACATGCACAGCCGGGACTGACCGATGCCGCCGCCGATGGTGAGGGGCAGCTTGCCCTCCAGCAGCAGCTTGTGGAACTCCAGGTTCCGCCGCTCGTCGTGGCCGGAGATGGTCAGCTGCCGATCCATGGCCGCGGGATCCACCCGGATGCCCATGGAGCTCAGCTCAAAGGCGCTTTCCAATACGCTGTTCCACACCAGGATATCTCCGTTCAGGCTCCAGTCGTCGTAGTCGGGGGCCCGGCCGTCGTGGGGTTTGCCCGATTTCAGCGCCCCGCCGATGCCCATGAGGAAGGTGAGGGGGTGTTCCTTCACCCACAGGTTCTCCCGCTCCTTGGGGGTCTTGTCGGGCCACTTCTCCTCCAGCTCCAGAGCGGTGACGAAGCTGACCTCGTCGGCCACCTTGGGCAGCTTGTGAAGGATCGGGAAGGCGGACTGGAGGGTCGCCTGGGTCTCCCGGATGGCCTCGGCAATGGCTTCCACGGTGCGGCGGAGGTAGTCCTCGTTCCGATCCCGGGGGGCGATGACCTTCTCCCAGTCCCACTGATCCACATAGACCGAGTGGAGGTTGTCCAGCTCCTCATCCCGGCGGATGGCGTTCATGTCGGTGTAGAGGCCCTCCCCCACCGAGAAGTGGTAGCGGTAGAGGGCCATGCGCTTCCACTTGGCCAGGGAGTGAACCACCTGGGCGTCGGCCTTGGCACAGGGTACGTCAAAGGAGACGGGCCGCTCCACGCCGTTGAGGTCATCGTTCAGGCCGGTGGCCGCCTGGACAAAGAGGGGGGCGGAGACCCGGCGCAGGTTCAGGTTGCCGGCCAGAGTGTCCTCAAAGACCCGCTTGAGAAGACCGATGGCCTTTTGGGTGTCGTACAGGTTCAAAGAGGGGGCATACCCCTGGGGAATAACAGTTTTCAACATGGTCATCGGCTCCTTTTGCTTTGGATGCTCCCCATTATAAGGCTCTCGGGAAGAAATAGCAAGGGCTGGGTGTAGATTTTCCCTGAGATGGGAAAAATAGGAGGCAAAGGGGGCGAAGAAAATGAAGACTGGGATCTGGCGGCCAGTGCTGGCCGTTATGCTGTGTTTCGCAGTGGGGAAAAGCCATCAAAGCCTTGCAGTGATGCCCGAGGTAGCGCCCGTACCCCAGGCCCTTCCTGCCGAGGAGCCCTTTGAGGACGTATCCTTTGGCCAGCGGTGGTACGACGGGGCCCGGTACGGCTATCGCCGGGGACTGATCCAGGGGCTGACCGAAAGACAATTTGGCGGAGAACTTCCCGCCACCCGGGCCATGGCGGCCACCATGGTCTGGCGGCTGGCAGGAGAGCCCGCCCCCTTGGGACAGAGCAATTTTATCGACGTGCCTTCCGGCTGGTACTATACCGATGCGGTGGCCTGGGGGCAGGAGACCGGTCTTTTGCTGGGCTTTGGGGACGGCGCCTTCCGGCCCCAGGAGCCTATCACCGGGGGGCAGTTGGAGCAGATCCTGGACCGGTATTGGGGCGGAGAGGAGGTAGAGGCCTTCCGGGGAACCGCCTTTACAGCTCCGGATCAGGGCCTGAGCCGGGGGGAGCTGGCCCAGACCCTGATGGAGCGGTGCGAAGAGCGGAGGGGGAACGAGAGAAGCTGGTGAGCATGGAAGATCACCTGTTTCGGGTTGACGGATGGGTTAACCCCCCCCGGCCGTGTCCCCGGCGGAGCTTAGGGATGGAGTTCAGCGTTGGGGCATGGGCGGTATTCTTCAAGGGCTTGTCCTCATACGACAGAAAAGACAATTTGGGTTTCAAAAGAGAAAAAACGTCCGCACGCCTTATGGCATGCGGACGTTTTGAATGTGTTTTTACAGCCCTTCCACAAAGTCGGTGGGGACATAGGTCGCCCCGTCGATGACAAAGACGGTGGAATCGTCAAAGGAAACGGTTTGGGTCTGGCCGTCTTTCGCCAGGGCCACGGCGCCGGCCTCGGCGTCCCAGGTGACGGTGTAGCCCTTGGCCTCGGCAGCGGAGCGGAGGGAGACAAAGTTGCTGGGCACAAAGGCCTTGGGGCCCCGCCGGCCGGGGGCGGCGTTGTGGGTGGCGGAGGTGATGAGCTCTTCAAAGAGCACATCGGACTTGTCCATCAGGTCGGCCAGGATGCTGGCAGAGAGCTGGTTGGCGTGGTCGGCCACGGCCTGGGGATCGGTCTCTGCCAGGGCCTTGATGGCCTCCTTCTCCTGGGCCATCTGGGCCACCAGGGAGTTCTCCTGCAGCTCCCAGTAAGCCTGGACGCCGGGGTTATAGAGGGCCCGGTCCTGGTCGGCCAGGGCGCAGATCTTCTTGAAGGCCCAGTAGGCGCTGCCCTCGCTGTAAGTGGGGGAGTCCTTGTAGAAGGCCTCGGGAAGCTGGGTGACGGCGGAGAACTCGGGGATGAACACGCTGTGCTCGCCGCCGCCCAGAGCCAGCCAGGTCAGGGCCGCGCAGTCTGCGGGCATATCGTCAAAGAGCTGGACAATGTGGGTGTCGGGGGTGGTGGAGACGGCGATGGCCCGGTTGCCCTCCTGCCCCTCCAGGTTCAGGTCGTAGGCGGTGCCCTCATACCGGGTGCGGAACACGGCCATCACGTCCTGCACGTCCACCTTCTCGTCGGGGGTGTAGAGCAGGGGATAGAAGGTGTCGGCCTCAAAGGTGTCCCCGGCCAGGGAGGGGGCCAGGATGTGCATACCGCCCCAGTTCCGCAGGTTGTTGCCCTCGGAGCGCTTGCCCCCGCAGACCGACTGGGCCAGCAGAACCTTGCCCTCGGCGTCCTTCACGGTAAGACCGGCGGCCTCGATGGTGTCCAGGAGTCCGGCGGAGAGGACAAAATTCTCAGTGTCGGCCGGATCGGCGGCGCCCAGCATGAAGTGGTTGCCAAAGACGGCCACCTTGTCCTCGGGAAGCTTCATGGCGGCATACTGATAGCCGCCGTAGAACTCCATGATCCAGGCCTCACTCTGGTCGGCCACCAGGATGATGTTGCCCTCGGCGGAGCCGTACTGGTCCACCACGGCGGCCAGGGTATCCACCGCCTCCTTGGCGGTGGCGGAAGTGGCGGCGGCCAGGGCGGGGAGGACGGCCTCCCTCAGTCCGGTCTTGACGGTGGGATCGGCGGCCTTCCACTCATCACAGCCCGAGGCGGACACGGTGCCGGTGATGGCCACTCCCATCTCGTTGACACAGACGGCGGCGTAGAGCCCGTCGCCGGCGGAGGCGTAGTCCTCCATCTGTGTATATTTATAGGTGTGCTCGGGAAGGGGGTAGGAGAAGCCGTTAATATCGTCCAGAGTGCGTCCGGCCTCGTGGGAGGCGGGGACTACGGTGTGGAGCTTATCATAATCCGAGGGGCTGATGTCCTCGCTTCGAGCGATAATGGCGGTGCCGTCAGCGCTGACGGCTTTGCCCACATAGGCGCCGGTGCAGGCCAGAGCGCTGACATTGCCCAGGGCCAAAGAAGCCACCAGGGTGGAGATTGCGAGTTTACTGAATTGTTTTTTCATGTTCCTCAACCTTTCTGCGGGGGATTGTATTCCGGATTATTGCATAATTATTCATCTTTGTCAAGAGGAAATGAAAAAATATTCAAATATTTTTGAGAGGGTGGACGGTCAGGGCAAAAGAAGGATCTGACCTGGGTAGATCAGGTTGGGGTTTTGAATGGAGTTTAGCCGAACCAGCTGGGTCACAGTGGTTCCATAGAGTTGGGCGATCTCCCAAAGGGTGTCGCCGGACTGAACGGTATAGGTTCTCTCAGGAGAAACGCCGGGGATTCGGAGGACTTGGTTTACATAAATCAAATTCGGATCCCGGATCTGGTTGTCCTCCGCCAAAGCTTCCACCGTAGTTCCAAAGCGCTGGGCCAAGGCCCAAAGAGTATCGCCCTTCTGCACGGTGTAATAAAAAAAGGGGTGCTCCTCTTCCCGGAGAAAGATGGCGTCGGTAAATACATCCCGATCCACATAGCCTGTGACCCCGGAAACCAGCCCGGTGTCGGTATACTGCCAGCCGGCCCACTGCCGCCAAGGAGTGTTGGAAAGCTCGGGGGCCTGGACGTCCCACTGGGCCAGCCACAAGGGATACTCCGCCACCGCCTCCCCCAGCCGGAAGGCCGCGGCATAGCTGTCGGCGTAGATCATGGGAGTCTGGCCCGTCAGAGCGTTCAAGCGCTCCAAAAAGGCCAGGGCCACAGCGCTGGCCTGTTCGGCGTCCAGGCTTTGGTAACGCTCAAAATCCAGCACCGGCCGGCAGTCGTAGTCCAGTGGCCGGAGCAGGGCGGCAAAATGCTCGGCCTCCCGCCGGGCCCCGTCGGGATCGGTGGATTCCAGATAGTGGTAGAATCCGAAAGACAGTCCGGCGGCTCTGGCGGCAGCATAGTTGGCGGAAAAGCGGGCGTCCACACCCTGAGAGCCGTAACTGGAGCGGATATAAACTGCCTCGATTCCGTCGGAGCGGGCGGCGGAAAAGTCCACCTGCCCCTGAAAAACACTGACGTCCATCCCCTCCAGGGCAAAGGCGGGAGTGAGAAAAAAGAGAACAGAGAAGAAAAGGGAGAGAAGCTTTTTAACCATAGAGATCCACCTCAACACAAGGGTTTTCCCATCCTATGCGCCAAGGCCCGGAGGGGGAACGGGCCTTGGTTGACTTGCCCGGGGGTTCGTGGTAAACTGGGGCAAAAGAAAAGGGGGCTGACCCATGGAAAAAATCAAAATGACCACCCCTCTGGTGGAGATGGACGGGGACGAAATGACCCGGATCCTCTGGGCGGACATTAAAAAGGAGCTTTTGGAGCCCTTTATCGAGCTGAAAAGCGAATATTACGACCTGGGCCTTCCCGAGCGGGAAAAGACCCGCGACCAAGTGACCATCGACTCTGCCAACGCCACCAAGAAGTATGGCGTGGCGGTGAAGTGCGCCACCATCACCCCCAATGCCCAGCGCTTGGAGGAATACAAGCTCTCCCAGATGTGGAAAAGCCCCAATGGAACGATCCGGGCCATTCTGGACGGCACCGTGTTCCGCGCCCCTATCATGGTGAAGGGGATCTCCCCGGTGGTGAAGAACTGGAAAAAGCCCATCACCATCGCCCGCCATGCATACGGAGATGTATATAAGAACAGCGAATACCAGCCCAAGGGCCCCGGCAAGGCGGAGCTGGTGTTTACCTCCGCCGACGGGGAGGAGAAGCGGCAGACCATTTTTGACTTCGACGGCCCCGGCGTTCTCCAGGGCCAGTATAATACAGACCGCTCCATCTCCTCCTTCGCCCACTCCTGCTTCCAGTATGCCCTGGACACCCATCAGGATCTGTGGTTTGCCACCAAGGATACCATCTCCAAGCAATACGACCACCGGTTCAAGGACATTTTCCAGGAGATCTTTGACGCGGAGTACAAAGAGCGGTTTGAAAAGGCGGGCATCGAGTATTTTTACACCCTGATTGACGACGCGGTGGCCCGGGTCATCCGCAGCGAGGGCGGCTTCATCTGGGCCTGCAAGAACTACGATGGGGACGTGATGAGCGACATGGTGTCCACCGCCTTCGGCTCCCTAGCTATGATGACCAGCGTGCTGGTGTCTCCCGAGGGCAACTATGAGTACGAAGCCGCCCACGGAACCGTAACCCGGCATTATTATAAGTATCTGAAAGGGGAGGAGACCTCCACCAACCCTATGGCCACCATCTTCGCCTGGACCGGAGCCCTCCGGAAGCGGGGGGAGCTGGACGGCATCCCTGCCCTGGGCCGGTTTGCCGATAAACTGGAGGCGGCCTCCATCGCCGTAATTGAGGGCGGTACCATGACCCGGGACTTGGCTGGGCTTTGGGAGCGAAAGACCCCGGCCAAGGCGGTGACCAGCCAGGAGTTTTTGAAGGCCATCCGAAAGGAACTGGAAAAGCGGCTTTGATACAGCCGAATGCAGGATCCCGGGTCTTTGCCCTTGGGATCCTGCTTTTTTGGAAAAGTTCGGATTTCTCTTGCGGCAAGGGTAAAAGATGGGCTATACTGATATCGTTTTATACCAAAGGTCACTGCCCGGAAAAGACCGGATATTTTTGAATCAAAGATAGAAGGATGGGATATCCATGAATATCATCATCGTGGGAGACGGAAAGATGGGCGCGGCCATCGCGACCCAGCTCTCTGCGGAAGGGCACGACGTTACCATCATCGACTCCAACCCCCAAGCCCTGAGCAACAGTGCCGATCAGATGGATATCATGACGGTCATCGGCAACGGCGCGTCCATGGCCACTCTAAAGACCGCCGGGGTGGAGCGGGCCGACCTGCTGATCGCGGCCACCAGCCGGGATGAGCTGAACCTGCTGACCTGCCTGACCGCCAAAAAGCTGGGGGCCAAGCGAACCATCGCCCGGATCCGCAACCCGGAATACACCGATCAGCTGGTGGCCATGCAGGACGAGCTGGGCCTCTCCATGACGGTAAACCCGGAACAGGCCGCCGCCCAGGAAGCTTACCGTATGCTTCAGTTTCCCTCCTTCCTGAAGCGGGAATCCTTTGCCAAGGGCCGGGTGGAGATCGTCTCCATCCCTGTGGGCAAAGACTCCAAGCTGGTGGGGATCCCCCTGTTTAAGCTCTACGAGATCGCCGGGGTCAACGTGCTGGTGTGCGCCGTGGAGCGGGACAATGCTGTACATATCCCCTCGGGCAGCTTTACCCTCCGGGAAGGGGACACTATTTTCGTCACCGCCGGCATCCGTGACCTGGCCCAGTTGGTGAAGAATCTGGGGCTGGTGGAAAAGCGGATCCGGAGCCTCTTTATCATCGGCGGCTCCCGCATTGCCTTCTACCTGGCCAAACGCTGTATTGACAGCGGTATCAGCGTAAAGATCGTGGAGCAGAATCACAAGCGCTGCCTGGAGCTGGCCGAGGCCATCCCCAAGGCCACCGTCATCGAGGCCGACGGCTCCCGGGAGGACATCCTGAACGCCGAGGGACTCAAGTCCTACGACGCCGCCATCACCCTGACGGGAATGGACGAGGAGAACCTGGTGCTGTCCATGCTGGCCCGCCACCTGGGGGTGAGTAAGGTCATCACCAAAATCAACCGTCTGGAGTACAGTGAAATGTTCCGCCGGGTGGGGATCGGCTCGATGATCAGTCCCAAGGGCCTGTGCTGCGCCAACATTGTCCGGTATGTCCGGGCCATGTCCACCGCCAGCGATATTGAGAGTATGCTGACCCTCCACACCATTGTGGACGGCCAGGTGGAGGCCCTGGAGTTCCAAGCCGGGGAGGGAACCCGTCACCGGGGAGAGGCCCTGAAGGACATTCCTTTGAAGGAGGGCATCCTCATCTCCTGTATCACCCATGAGGGCCAGACCATCATCCCCAGGGGCGACAGCTCCTTTGCCAGCGGGGACACGGTCATTGTGGTTACCGCCGGCGGGCGGGCCATCAGCGATCTGGATGATATTTTTGCGGACTGAACCGTGCTGACCCTGCGGCTGTGCCGGTTTTTGTTGTTTCCTTCCTGTGAGGGATGTGTGTAGATGAACCGAAAAATGATTGGGAAGCTGTTGGGCTTCCTTTTGATCCTGGAGTCGATCTTTCTCTTTCCTCCGGCGCTGATCTCCGCCTTGGACGGCGAGCGGGCGGCTCTGGGCGCTATCTTTGCCACCATGGCGCTTTCCGCCGTGGCGGGGATGCTTTTGGAGCTGGTGTGCCGGAACGCGGAAAAGAGTTTCTATGCTCGGGAGGGCTTCCTCATCGTGGCCCTGGGCTGGATCGTTCTCTCTGTGGTGGGGGCCCTTCCCTTCTGGCTGTCCGGGGAGATCCCCCGCTATGTGGACGCCCTTTTTGAAGTGATCTCCGGCTTTACCACCACCGGCGCATCCATTCTCCCCAATGTGGAGGAGATGAGCCGGGGCCTTCTCTTCTGGCGTTCCTTCACCCACTGGCTGGGGGGCATGGGCATCCTGGTGTTTTTGCTGGCGGTGGTGCCCTTGGGAAAGGGCGGGTACAGCGTCTACCTCCTCCGGGCGGAGAGCCCCGGCCCCAGCGTAAACAAGCTGGTGCCCAAAATGCGCCAGACAGCCGCCATCCTGTATCTTATCTACATCGCGCTCACCATTTTGTGTGCGGGTTTTCTGCTGATGGGAGGAATGCCTCTCTTTGACAGCCTTTGTACCGCCTTCGGCACCGCCGGCACCGGCGGCTTTGGGATCAAGGTCGATTCCATGGCGGGCTATTCCCCCTATTTGCAGACGGTCTGTACCGTGTTTATGGCCCTGTTTGGGGTGAACTTCAGCATCTATTTTCTCCTCCTGCTGGGCCGGGTGGGACAGGCCCTGGTCAACGAGGAGCTGGGGCTTTATGTGGGGATCATGCTGAGCTCCATCGCCATCATTACCGCCGACATATTCCACCTTTACGGCAGCATCCGTGCCGCCCTTCACGATGCGGCCTTTACCGTCTCCAGCATTATGACCACCACTGGCTTCTCCACTGCGGATTTTAACCAGTGGCCTCAGCTTTCCCGCAGTATCCTGGTGATCCTCATGGTGGTGGGGGCCTGCGCCGGAAGTACGGGCGGCGGCATCAAATGTGCCCGTCTGCTTCTGCTGGGAAAATCTCTCAAAGCCCGCATTCACCAAATGCTCCATCCCCGCAGCGTCAACCTGATCCGGGTGGACGGCGCCACCATCAGCGACGAAACCATCCAGGGGGTCAATACCTATATGGCCGCCTACTGCGCCATCGGTGTGATCTCCTTCCTCATTCTGTCAGCCAATGACCTGTCCATGGAGACCAACCTGACCGCGGTGCTGGCCTGTCTCAACAACATCGGCCCCGGCCTGGATCTGGTGGGCCCCACCAGCAACTATGCCCACTTTTCCGATGTGTCCAAAATCGTTCTTATTTTAGACATGCTTCTGGGCCGGCTGGAGATCTTCCCCCTGCTGGTCATGCTCAGCCCCCGGGCCTGGCGCCGGGCAGCCTGACGGAAATCCGGCTCAACGGTATAAAAAGGAAAAAAGCGGACATGATGATACCATGAAAAAGGAGGTATCACCATGTCCGTTTCCTTTGCCGAGAGCCAGACAAAAATTAACCTTCTCCGAGCCTTCGCCGGGGAGAGCCAGGCCCGAAACCGCTATACCTTCTCCGCTGGCTTTGCCCGAAAGCAGGGCCTTCCCTGTGTCGAGATGGTGTTTCTCTTCACCGCAAACCAGGAGCTGGCCCACGCCCGGGTTTTCTATGACTACCTGGAAAAGTGCTCCGGGGAGAACATTGCCATTGACGGAACCTATCCCATTGACCTCTATACCACCGTGCTGGAGCACCTCCGGGCCGCCCAGCACAACGAGTTCCAGGAGTATGAGCACGACTATACCTCCTTTGCCCACATCGCCAAGGAGGAGGGCTTCCCGGAGATCTCCCACCTTTTCTCCCAGATTGCCCGGATCGAAAAGATCCACGGGGAACGCTTTGGAGCGTTTGCCGACCTGATTGAGCAGGAAAAGCTCTTTATCAGCGATGTGGAGTGCCAGTGGATGTGCCTCAACTGCGGCTATGTGGTCACCGCCACCCGTCCCCCGGAGATGTGCCCGGTGTGCAAGCACCAGCAGGGCTTCTTTGTCCGTATGGAGATGGTACCCTGGCAGATGAAAAAATAAGAAAAGGGTGGGCCTCTTGGCCCACCCTTTTTTCATATCATCTACAAAGGAAGCCGTTAATCAGCCGGGATGCCTCTTCAACAGGATCGCCCTCCATGTCCAGCCAGTGTACTTCCTGATCCTTTTTAAACCAGGATACCTGCCGCTTGGCAAACCGTTTGATGGCCCGGCCCAGCTCGTCCACCAAAGCGGCCTCATCGGGGAGAGTCCCGGTGAGATACCGTAAAATATACCGGTATTCCAGCCCCAGCCCCTCCAAAAAGGCGTCGGAGACCCCATTTTTCCGGAGGGAGGCCACCTCCTCTATCATGCCCGCTTCCAGCCGAGCAATGAGCCTGTCGTCAATGCGCCGGCACACCGTCTCCCGGGGGTAGCCCACCCCCAGGGTCAGTACCTCGTACCGGGGCTGCCGCTCTGCCTCTGCATGGGGATCCTCACCGCTGAGGTGCTTTTCCAGCAGCCGCACCAGCCGGGGCCGGTTGTGGTAGCAGTCTTCGTCCAGCTCCACCCCCGCGCTGGTGAGCCGCTCCCGCAATGCTTCTATGGGCAGCGATTCCAGCTCTGAACGAAGGGCCGGATCCGGCGGGGCGGCATGAAATACATATCCCTCCGCCACCGCCCGAACATAGAGTCCGGTTCCTCCCACCAGGAAGGGAACCCGTCCCCGGCCCAAAATGCCGTCGATGGCCTCATATGCCATGGGCTGAAACCGGGCCACAGAAAATTGCTCCCCGGGGTCGACCACATCCAGCAGATGATGGGGGATTCCTTCCATCTCCTCCGCCGTGATTTTCCCGGTGCCCAGATCCAGCCCCCGGTACACCTGCCGGGAGTCCGCGGAGACGATCTCCCCGCCGTATTTTTTTGCCAGGGTTACCCCCAGCCCGCTTTTCCCGCAGGCGGTGGGCCCCAAAATGACGATGAGCTTAGGAAGGGACATGGAGGTTTGCCTCCTTTCAGAAAAATCGGCTCCGTGCCTCAGCTCCCGCCAGGGAGGCCCCCGCCATCAGCAGAAAGGCGGCGGCGAAGGGGGAAAAGGCGGTGGGCAGGAACCGGGCGATCCGGCCGGCCACGGGCAGCACCGGCAGGAAGAAATCCTGGCTCCAAAGGCCCAGCACATTGGGCCAGAATGTTTTCAGAAGCAAGGTCTGCACCCCGTTGAGGAGCAGGAAAAGGAGGGCCGGGGCGTTCAAAAGCCCCACCACCCGGAGCCTTTGCCTCTCCCACCCGGCGGCGAAAAAGGCCACAGCTCCCCACAGCAGGAGGAACAGGAGCCCCAGGATAAAATAGGGGGGCACCTGATCCGGAGGATAGGAGAGGATGAACCTCTCGAAAAGCAGCCCCACCCCCAAGGGTAGAAAGCCCAGAACCAGCAGGATCAGCGTCATAGCGTGCCTCCTTTCCATGTTTCCGCCTTAGCATAGGGCGGCCTCAGCTTCGGGCCATGATATCCAGCACCGCCCGTCCGAAGGCGGGGCGGTCCACATCGTAGACCAGGGTGCAGTTGGGTTCCTTTTTGGCGTCGGAGAAGGCGTCGCAGACCGTTTTCCCCCGGCTGACCTGCCCCTGAGTCTCCACCCCGATCCAGCACTTCTTGCCGGTGAACAGCCCGGGCTGCAGCACATACATCAGCGCCGCGGGATCGTGAAGGATGGCGCCGTTGACTCCGTATCCCTCCTGGCACCAGGGGACGGTCTCCCCCATGACCGTGGCGAAATAGCGGGCCTGGGCCGAGCCCTGTCCGGCCAGCTCCTCCAGTTCTTCGGGGGTGAGATAGGATTTTTCTGTGACGTCCAGGGGGCAGACCACCACCCGGGCCCCCGCCCGAAACACCGCCTCAGCGGCGGCGGGATCGGCCAGAATGTTGAACTCGGCGGCGGGAGACACATTTCCGGGCACCGCGGCGGCCCCGCCCATGAGGACGACCTCCTTCAGCAGCTCCGGGAGCCGGGGATGCTTGGCAAAGGCGATGGCCACGTTGGTCAGGGGCCCCAAAGCCAGCAAAGTCACCTCTCCCGGATGGGCCAAAGCCTCCCGATAAAGGGCGTCCCAGGCCGTTTCTTCCCGGGCCTTCAGATTGTGGGGAGGCAGCTCGTGGCCCCGAAGCCCGTCCTCCCCGTGAACATGCACGGCGGTGATGGCGGGCCCGGAGATGGGCCCGGAAGCCCCGGCGTAGACAGGAACCTCTTCCGTTCCCATGAAAGCGGCCAGGGCCAAGGTATTGGGCAGGGTGCGCTCCAAGGGCACATTCCCCGCCACAGCGGAAAGCCCCAAGATCTGCACCCCCGGCGCGGCGGCGGCCATCAGCAGGGCGGCAGCGTCATCCACTCCGGGATCACAGTCGATGAAAAGCAGCTTCTTGTCCATCCTTATCCCTCCTTCCAGCAGCCCACGGCCTGGGTCAGCAACCGGGCAAATCCCTCCCGGTCTACCCCCAGAAGGACATGGGCGTTGGCGGGCATTCCCAGCCGGCCCCTGGGGTCGCCGATGGTGGAGCCCCGGCAGTATCGTCCGGCCGTCTCCACCGATACGTACATATCCCGCCCGGAAAACAGCTCCGGGTGGGTCAGCCAAGCCACCGCCACCGCGTCGTGGATGGGCGCGCCGGGGTATCCCATGGAGCGGTGGAACTGGTAGAAGAACTCCAGCCAGTCGGCCACCACCTGGGCCACCGGCCCGCCTACGGCCCGGATGCGCTCAAAATCGGCGGGGAAGAGCAGAGCCTGCTCCGTCACGTCCAGCCCCGCCATGGTAATGGGGATGCCGGAGCGGAACACGATGTCAGCGGCCTCAGGGTCGGCCAGAATGTTGAACTCAGCCGCCGGCGTCCAGTTGCCGTGGGCAATGCCGCCCCCCATGAGGGAGATGCCCTTGATACGTCCCTTCAGCTCCGGGTGGGCCAGCAGCAGGGCGGCCACGTTGGTCAGGGGCCCAGTGGGAACCAGGGTCACCGGCTCCCGGGCCTGGGCAATGACCCGGGCCATCAGCGCCGGGGCGGACAGGGCCTCCGGTTCCTGCAAAGGCTCGGGCAGGGCCGGGCCGTCCAGACCGCTCTCCCCGTGAACCGAGGGAGCGGTCATCGCCGGGGAGAGAAGGGGCCGCGGGCCTCCCCGGCCCATGGGGGCCTGAATGCCCAGCAGGGCCATAATCCGCAGGGCGTTGTAGGTGGTTTTGTCAATGGATTGGTTGCCCCCCACCGAGGTAACGCAAAGGATCTCCAGCTCTGGGGAGGCCGCCGCCAACATCCAGGCGATGGCGTCGTCGTGGCCGGGATCGCCGTCCAGCAAAATAGGGATCTTGGGCATACAAGCACCCCTTTCTCAAAAAATATGGCTTCCATGGTCTCTATTGTAGCATATTTTTTGCTTCCATACAATGGGAACCGCCCTCAGTCTCCGTTGACCAAAGCATTCAAAATATCCGCCGCCACAGCGCCCGCGGCGGCGGAGCCGGAGCCCCCGTTCTCGATGACCACCACAAAGGCATAGGGGGCGCCGCTGTCCCGCAGGAACCCGGTAAACCAGGCGTGGGGCGTCTGGTCGCCGCCCACCTCCGCCGTGCCCGACTTGGCGCAGATATCCATGTTGGGGAATCGTTCGGGCCCATAGCTGCGCTGTACATTTTCCGCCATAAGCTCCGCCAGAATCCCGGCGGTACCCGGTTCCAGCATGGTTCCGGTCTTTTTCTTCAGATAGAAGCTCAGCGGGAAGTTCAGGGAGGAGCGGGTCTCCAGCACCAACTGGGGGACAGCCGCCTCCCCGCCCCGGGCGATGGCCCCCATATAGACCATAACGGCGCAGGGGTTGACCAGATCCCGGTGCTGTCCAACTCCGGCCCAGCCCACCTCTCCGTCGCTGGCGCTCTCCAGGGTCAGGGAACCCTTGGCGGAGGAAAGGCCGCTGACCGAGTAGCTGGAGGTAAGTCCGCCCTGTCGGGCATAGCGGGAGAGGACAGGGCCTCCCAGCTCTGCGGCCAGAGAAGCAAAAAACCCGTTGCAGGAAACCGCCAAAGCATCCTGAACCGTCAGCTCCCCATGGGCGGCAGGACAGGTGACGCTCTCGCCTCCCACCAGGGTGGAGCCGGTGCAGGTGAAGCTTCGGCTGTCCCAGTCGTTCAGGTTCTCAATGGCGGCGGCCAGGGTTACCAGCTTGAATACCGATCCGGGGGGATAGGTGGACTGGAGGAATCGGTTTACATAAATTCCGTCATAGGCCGGATCCTCCGGGTCGATGACCGGAGGATCGGCGGGGTCAAAGTTGGGGGAGGAGTACATGCACAATATCTCGCCGGTCTGATAGTTATAGACCGCCGCCGCCCCCTTCCGTCCCGCCATGGCCCGGTGAGCCACATAGTTCAGGTGGGCGTCTATGGTCAAATAGAGGTCGTTGCCCGCCCCCATGGGGGAGTATGCGCCGGTAAGCAGGTCATAGCCGGATAGCTGATCGGCAAAGGCGCTCAGCGCGCCGGTGCCCACATTGCCCTCCAGATCCCCTACGGCGTGGAGGGTTGCGCGGCGAACGTCGGAATTTTCATAGTAGGCCCGACGCCCGTCTGAGTTTACATAACTCAAAACATCTCCGTCCCGATCCAGCACCCGCCCCACCGCCAAGGTGCCGCCGGGGCCATATAGGTGCCGGTTGGCGGAGAAGGAGGCCCACCGGGGCCCTTCCACGACGAAACGAAGGAAAAAGAGAATGGAGCCCAACAGAAGGGCGGTGCAGAGCAAAAGGCACACCGCCGAACGCTGCTCGATCTTACGCATCCCCGTCCACCTCCTCTTCCCCGGGCGTCTCCCGCTCCCACCGGGGAGCCAGCTCCGCCCCGGTGCGATCCTCGTGCTTGGTGGGCAGACGAATGGCAAAGCTGGCGTTCTGCCGGGTGTCGGTGGCCTTCAAAAAGGCCAGCAGCCCCCAGGAGGCGATCATGGCGCTTCCCCCGTTGGACACAAAGGGGAAGGTGACTCCCGTCATAGGCAGCAGATCCATACAGCCGAACACATTCAGGCAGGTCTGGAACACCAGCAGGGAGGTGGCGGCGCAGGCGGAGATGGTGTAGAAGCTGGAACGCCCCGTGCCGCAGGAACGGACGGCAAAGACCGCCAAAGTGATGACGGCAAAGACGGCCAGCAGGGCAATGAGCACTCCCCACTCCTCGCAGAGCATCCCAAAGACCAGGTCGGTGTCTCCCGCGCCCACCCGGTGGAGCCAGCCCTCCCCCGGCCCCACCCCGATGAGACCCCCGGAGGCTGCCGCCGACATAGCCCGGCTCTGTTGATAGCCCGCTCCGGCGCTGGTGTTCTCCCAGGCATGTCCCCAGGAGGCAAACCGGCTTAAAATATAGGGCTTTGCACTGAGGATCACCAGCGCCCCAGCCCCGGCCCCTCCGGTGATCAGCCCCAGGGTGGCCCAGTCTCCCGAGCGGAGGTAGGCGATGACCAGGAAGGTGACAAAAAAGACCGCAGCAGTGCCAAAGTCGCTCATGAGGGCCAGACATCCCAGGCACCCGCCGGTGAGAAGGATGAACAGGGTCAGGTTTCGCTTGCGGAACAACCGGTCCAGGGTGGCGGAGCCGGCGAAGATATAGCAGATCTTGGCGATCTCCGAGGGCTGAAGGGACATGCCGCCCACCGTGATCCAGTTGGTGGCCCCGTACCGGCGGCTTCCCAGCAGCAGTGTGAGCCCCAGCAGAGCCAGGGCCGCTCCCGCCATAGGCCAGCGCAGCCTTTTGACCCGCTCCAGATCCCGGAGAAAGCTGCCCAGAGCAAGAAAGACCAGCAGCCCCAGCACGATGCAGAAAAACTGCTTCGGCAGGGCAGGGGTGTTGGAGGAGGCCACCACCGCCAGAGAGAGGGTGGAGAGGAAAAAGGCGATGGTCTCCATCTCAAACCCGACCCTCCGCAGAGCCCGCAGAGCCAGGAAATAGGCCCACATGAGAAGCGACAGGGACAGAAAAGCCAGGGGCAGCGTCACCGTGGCCTGCTGCCCCTCGGAGACGGTGAGCTGGAGACCGGTGAGAAGCTGAAACACCGTCAGCAGCAAAAGCCCCCGCCAGGGAGCCACAGGCCGGGCCTTCTTTCGCTCGCTGCGCCGCTGGGACTTCTCCTGGGGGGACAGGGGGAGCAAAACCGTCTCCACCCCGCCCAGAGAGAGCACATCCCCATAGGAAAGGGAAGCGGAGAACTCCACGGCCTTCCCGTTGACCAGTACCCCGCCTTTGGAGGAGAGATCAAAAACCCTCCACCGATCCTCCCGATCCCGGATCAGGGCGGCGTGCTGCCGGGAGATGGTGGGGTACTCCAGCACCACGTCGGCGGTGGGGGAGCGGCCCAGAATGTTTTCCCAGTGGGTAAGGGGGGTGTTGGCCCCGTTGGGCAGGGACAGGTAGGCCCATACCTCAGGCAGGTGGGGCACCGTCAGCAGGGAGCGGATAGCCTCCGCCAGAATGGCCAGGGCCAGAAGAGGGAACAAAAACCGAATCAAGGTGGTGAACCAGCCGCCCCACTGGGGATGCTGGACAAGCAGTTCTAAAAAGCGGTCAAGCATGGTCTGGGGAAGATTGCACACAGCCCGCTCCTCCTTTCCAAGTTTTTGGGAATCATACCACATTTTGGCTCTAAACGCAACGAAGGAGCGTTTGACAGCAGAAGGGGAATTGGGTAAAATAGGGAAGATCCTATTTTCCTGTAAAAAGAAGGGAGGGACAGGCCGTGGGCTTTTTGTCCCCATCGTATTTTCTATTCTTTCCCCTGACGGCCCTGGTCTATTTCGCCCTGCCCCGGCAGCTGCGAAACGGCTGGCTGCTTCTTTGCAGTTGGTTTTTCTACCTGTGCGCCGGCCCGGAATACTTTTTCTTCCTCCTGGCCACTGTTCTGGTAACTTACTTTGTGGCCCTCTCCCTGGAGAAAAACCGAAAAAAGGGAGTGCTTTTCGCTGCCCTTTGCCTTTTTATCGGCGCCCTTTTCCTCTTTAAGTACCTGGAGTTCGGCGTCTCCCTCCTCTCCCGTATCCTGTCTGCGGCGGGGCTGAACTGGACTCCCGCTGTCCCCAAACTGCTGCTGCCCGCCGGCATCTCCTTCTACTTTTTTACCGCCATGGGCTATCTCATAGACGTATACCGGGGCAAACAGCCGGCGGAAAAACGCTTTGTAAACTGCGCTCTGTTCCTGTCTTTCTTCCCCTATCTCCTCTCCGGGCCCATCGGCAGGGCGGAACATCTGCTTCCCCAATTTGATGGTTTACATAATATGGATGATGCCAATATAAGAGAGGGCTTCCTCCGCTTCCTCTGGGGCGCCTTTAAAAAGCTGGTGCTGGCCGACCGCCTTGCGGTGGTGGTGGATACCGTTTTCGCCGCCCCCCAAAACTTTGGCGCCATCCAGGTGCTGGCCGCCGCCTGTGCCTTCTCCGTCCAGATCTACTGCGACTTCTCCGCCTACTCCGACATGGCGGTGGGCTCCGCCAGAGCCATGGGCTTTGCCCTGACGGAAAATTTCCGCACCCCCTATTTCTCCCGCTCCATCGCTGAGTTCTGGCGCCGCTGGCACATCTCCCTCAGCTCCTGGTTCCGGGATTACCTGTATATCCCCCTGGGCGGCGGGAGAAAGGGAACGGCCCGGAAATACTGGAATGTTCTGATTGTCTTTGCCGTCAGCGGCCTGTGGCACGGCGCCGCCCTGTCCTTCGTGGTCTGGGGGCTGCTGAACGGCCTTTACCAGGTGGCCGGCGGCCTCACCCAGCGGCTCCGGATCAAGATCCGGAGCGTCCTCCCCCTGCGGGAGGACGGAAAACTTCTTGCCCTTTGGCAGATGCTTTGCGTTTTCCTCCTGGCCACCGTGGCCTGGGTATTTTTCGAGGCTGGCTCCATCCCCGCGGCCCTGGCAGTGCTCAAAAATATGGTAAAGCCGGTGCTCTGGGACGTGGGCGGTCTCCCCGCCATGGGCATGGGCCGCAAAGAGTTCCTGGTGGCCGGCCTTGCCTTCCTTCTGCTGACGGCGGTGGACGCCTGCAGCCTGAAAACCGATCCCGCCCGCCGTCTGGCCCGGTCTCCCCGCTATCTGCGCTGGTGCGTCAGCCTGGCCCTGCTGCTCCTGACGGTGGTTTTCGGTAGCTACGGCACCGGCTATAACGCCCAGTCCTTCATTTACGGGCAATTCTAAGGGGGGACGACGACATGAAAAAATGGAAAGAACCCCTCTGGGCCCTGGCCTTCCTGCTGACGGCAGCCCTGGCCCTGAACTTCACCGCCGATGTTCTCCGCCCCGCCCACACCGACTACGGCTCCACCTGGGACGCCTACCTCTGCGAGCCGGAAAACTCCATCGACGTCCTCTTCCTGGGCTCCTCCTACGCCTACTGCGACTGGAACCCGGGCGCCATGTACGCCGCCAGCGGGCTCACCGGCTACGTCATGGGCGGCAGCGAGCAGACCCCCGCCATTACCTACTGGTATCTGAAGGAGGCCCTGAAAACCCAAACCCCCTCCCTGGTGGTGATGGAGGCCACATCCCTCTTTTTCGACCGCTACCAAAACTATACCCAGATCAACCTGGGCTACATGCCCTGGGGCCTGAACCGGATCCAAGCCACCCTGGAGTGCGCCGAACCGGAAAAGAAGCTGGGCCTCTTCTGGGATCTCTATTTCTACCATGACCGCTGGAAGGAGCTGACAGCCTCCGACGTGAAAAAAGCCCTGATCCCTGCCCGTGCCGACCGGCTCAAGGGCCACACCGCCGTGGATCAGATCTTCGAGCAGACCGCCGACGGCCCCTTCCTCTCCGATATGCGTCAAACCGAGGAGGTCTACCAACAGAACCTTCAGGATTTTGCCCGCATCGTCCAGCTCTGCGCCGACAAGGGCATCGACCTGGTCGTCACCATCAACCCCACGTACAGCCAATACACCCCGGAGGTGTACAGCCGCCTGGAAAAGGACGTACTTTCCGCCGGCGCCGCGGACTTCCTCAACTGGTCCAACTCCTTTGCCGAGGCCGGTCTGGATCCCGCCGTTCACCTTTACGACGGCGGCCATCTTAACCAGACCGGCGCCAAAATTTTCTCCGCCTACACCGGCCAATACTTTCTCTCCCGGGGCCTTACCCCTCGTCCCCAGACCGAGGAAAACCGGGCCGCCTGGGAAGCCACCGCCCAGTATTGGCAATGATTCAATGAAAAAGCCGCCCTCCGGGGCGGCTTTTGATGTATTTATAGCCAGTCCTCCACCACATCCTTCAGATGCACCGGCCCAACTTGGTTGCGCACCAGCAGCTCCATCAGCTGGTCAATCCGGGAGGCGCTGACCGTAATATTCCTCACCCTGCTGTAGTCCCCCGTGGCCCGGCTGGTGACCTGGGCCCCATAGCTCTCGCAGGCAAAGGCCCCCACATTCAGCTCGTCCACCAAAATAGCGTAGTCATAAACGCCCTCGCTTTTCAGCTCCGGGTACAGCGAGTAAAGATCCAATTTCAATTCCCTCATTTTGTGGTTGCCCTCCTGAATTTTTGTTTATGACCACATTATATTGTGTTTCCCCCTTCTTGTATATGGGAAAGTTTCGCCCCAATTTGACAAACCCTCCCAGTTATGTAGACAATTTCCTTTTATTGGTAAACCGAAAAGTCGAAAAAGGGAGGAAGAGCTCGAAAAATGTTGGAAAGATTTTGTCATTGTCCTGAAAGGGGAGGGCTGGTATGATGAAGGCAAAGGAGGGAACCCCATGACTACATACCGGAACCTATCCCGCTTTGTGCTGACCCGGGGCCTGGCCTTGTGCGCCCTGCTGCTGTCGGTAACGCTTCTCCTGCTGCTCCGGGCCGCCCAGGGCGGCCCTCAGGCCCCCACATTCCTGGAGTACGCCGCCCTGTTCCGCCAAGCCGCCTTATATGCCTTCGCCAGTGCCACTATTGGCAGCTTGTTGATGGAGGATCTTTTGCGGTATTATGGGGAATAGGCGGGTGGTACCGTTTGGTGGTTGCGATCAAATTTCTATGTTGCGTGGGTGCGAAGGACTATTCTTTTACTAAAGCATAAGAGCCACTAAGCGGCAAAGCCGCCAAGTGGCTCTGAATCTTGAAAAGAACAGCTCCCAGCCTTCCCGGCACCGCCAGAAGAGCGTACCTCGACCTAAAAG
>JAAWEH010000010.1 GCA_022794215.1 Oscillospiraceae bacterium | reverse complement strand
CGGTACTGGGGCGAGCCCATCCCCATGGTCTGGTGCGACAAGTGCGGCTGGGTGCCCCTGCCCGAGGAGCAGCTGCCCCTGACCCTCCCCGAGGTAGAAAACTATGAGCCCACCGACGACGGGGAAAGTCCCATCTCCAAGATGACCGACTGGGTCAACACCACCTGCCCCTGCTGCGGCGCTCCCGCCCGCCGGGAGACCGACACCATGCCCCAGTGGGCGGGCTCCAGTTGGTATTTCCTGCGGTATATGGATCCCCACAACACTGAGGCCCTGGCCTCCAAGGAAGCCCTCAAGTACTGGTCTCCCGTGGACTGGTATAACGGCGGCATGGAGCATACCACCCTCCACCTTCTCTACTCCCGGTTCTGGCACAAGTTCCTTTACGACCTGGGGGTAGTGCCCACCAAAGAGCCCTACGCCAAGCGCACCAGCCACGGCATGATCCTGGGCGAGGGCGGGGAGAAGATGAGCAAATCCCGGGGCAACGTCATCAACCCCAACGACGTCATCGCAGCCTATGGCGCGGACACCATGCGCACCTATATCATGTTCATCGGCGACTTCGAGAAGGCCGCCTCCTGGAGTGACAACGGCGTCAAGGGCTGTAAGCGGTTCCTGGACCGGGTGTGGAACCTCTCCGAGAAGGTCAGCGGCGAGGCGGGCCAGAGCAATGTGAACGCCGCCGCCCTCCACAAGGCCATCAAGAAGGTAGGCGAGGACATCGACGCCATGAAGTTCAACACCGCCATCGCCACCCTCATGGCCCTGGTCAACGACTTCTATGCCAACGGCTGCACCAAGGGGGATTACGGCGCTCTGCTGCTGATGCTCTCCCCCTTTGCCCCCCACATGGCCGAGGAGCTGTGGGAGAGCATGGGCTATGCCAAGGAGTCGGGCGGCATGGCCTGCGAGCAGCCCTGGCCCGCCTACGACGAGAGCAAGACGGTGGCCCAGACCGTAACCATCGCCATCCAGGTTGCCGGCAAGCTCCGCGGCACCGTGGAGGTTCCCGCCGGCAGCGACAACGCCGTCATCGAAGCCGCCGCCAAGGAAGTTCCCACCGTGGCCAAATTCCTGGAGCCCCTGGAGATCGTCAAGGTCATCCACGTCCCCGGCAAGCTGGTGAACTTCATCGGCAAACCCAAGGCCTAAAAAGATACAAAAGCGCCCCCTTCCTTCGGGAAGAGGGCGCTTTTTCAAGCCTTTCTTTTTCCCCGGATCACCGCGGTCAAAAGAGCCGTCAGCAAGATGAGCCGCAGGCTGTCCTGGAGCCAGCTCACAAAGGTGACCAGGCCGCTGACAGAACGTCCGCCTACCTGGAAGATCCAGGCGCTCAGGGGCAGGCACAGCAGAAGGAATACCGCCGCCCCGCCCAGGCAAAGGCTTTTGTTTCGCTTTGTCCACTCCATGGGCTCTTTCCCCAGTTTCACCGCCGTCACCACCAGCAAGAGAATCCCGCAGAGGAATTGAACCCAGGCGATGGCCAGCCGGGTGTAGTTCCAAGAAGGTTCCCACAAAAGGGTCAGCCGTATGGTGGCCCAGCTCAGCCCCGTCCCCCAGCGCAAATACCCGTCCGCCATCAGAATCAGAGCCCAGGCGCACCAGAGGCCGGGGCGCTTTTTTGCCCAAAAGCAGATCAGGCCGCAGAGCAGAAAGGGCACACACAGCACCAGCCCCACCAGCAGATCCCCCATCAGGGTACACAGCAGGACTGTAATAAAGGCCATGGACAACAGGATGACGCCGGCCACCTTTCGGCCCGACAGAGCCGGTCTCTCCACAATAATTTGGGGCGGGAGCTGCTCCGATTTGGGGCTGTCCGTCTGCTCCGGCTCCTTCCCTGTTACCAACTGATCCAGCGTCACCCCAAACAGCTCCGAGAGCTTTATCAGTTTTTCCAATTCCGGCACCGAGGCGTCGGTCTCCCACTTAGAGACCGACTGGCGGGACACCTCCAGGGCCTCCGCCAGATCTCCCTGGCTCATGCCTTGCCTGCTTCGCAGGCGGTTGATGTTTTCTCCAAGCCTCATGGCAGTTCCTCCTTCGCTGGAAATAAAAATACCATTTTATCCCCCAAAAGTCCACCAAGGGCCCTTGGAATTTTAGCAACCAGCGGTTGCATCGGCTCTTTTCGGGCAAAAGAGGGTAAAGTCAAAGAAAATGTGCCTTGACATTCCCCCGCAAATCACATATAATAATTGCTGTTAAAGCCATAGCTATGTGGCCCTTTCGCGGTGGACGAGTTTCTGCCGCTTCGGAGGGAGGGGAAATACAATGTCGGAAATCCATGTAAAAGAGGGCGAGTCCCTGGAAAACGCACTCAAGCGCTTCAAGCGCAGCTGCGCCAAGTCTGGCGTGCTGGCTGAGGTTCGTAAGCGTGAGCATTACGAGAGCCCCAGCGTCAAGCGCCGCAAGAAGTCTGAGGCCGCCCGGAAGAACCGTAAAAAGTTCTACTAAGAAGCGCTAAAAGCCCTGTGTCATGCGACACAGGGCTTTTTTCTTTGTCCCATGGGGCAATTTCACCGCATTGGGAGCAGCGCAGGCTTGAAACCCCGGCGGCAAGCGCGCGCTACGCCAACAGCTCCCCCAACAGATCCTCGGTGGTCTCATATGGAAGGAAGGCTGTCTGGATGCCCAGCTCCGAGGCCAGAAGGATCTTTTTGCGGATGCTGCCGGCATCGTCGAAGAGGACAAAATGGCCCTTCTCACCGGACATATAGGTAAAGTAATGGGCGCACAGCTCCCGGGAGAAAAAGATGTCGGCTCCGTATTCTTCCCGGCGGCGGAGCAGTTCCTCCGCCGTCAAGGGCGCCCCTGTGCCGCCGGGAGAGGGCAGGAGGAAATCCTCCGCCGAACGCTCCACCCACAGGGCGATGCGCTCCATGCCGAACTGTTCCCCTGCCGCCTCCAGCCGGCCCTGAAGGGAACCGCCGGAAAGGGCGGTAGAGATGATGACCCGGGCGCCGGAGATCCCGTAGGGCTCGGTGACATAGCATTCCATCCCCCGCCTCCGGCACAGCTCGCTCAGCCGGGCAGTCGATTCCGACAGCACGGGGGCCGGACGGCCCAGGAAGCGGCAGACCACCCCGGTGAACTTCCGGGCCGCACACTCCCGCAGCACCTCGTTGCAAAAGCCCTCCGCCTCTCCGCCGCCGGAAAAACCGGCGTCGTCGATGACCATAAGGCCCCCTTGGGGACTCACCGGGCCGCTGGCCCGAAAGAGATGGGGCCCCGCCCCCACCCGGTAGGCCATGTGCGCTATGGGCCGGCCCCATCCGCCGGCAGCTGTAAGCTGTCCCGGCGCCACCGCTATGATAAGCTGTTTGATCTGCTCCATCTTCTATTTCCCCCTTGTCCAAATACCCATAAAAGTGTTATAATCTTATGAGCGTAACAGGCAAAACAGAAGTCCCCGACCAAAAGAGGTGATCCCTTGGCGTTCTCTCTCATCCCCTGCCATCTGGCGGAGAGCATTTACTGGTTGACCCCTCAGCGCCTGCAAAAGGCCGGGGTAAAGCTGGTGCTGGCTGATCTGGACAATACCCTGACCCCCTATGAGCAGGCCCTTCCCTCCCCCCAGCTTACGGCTTGGAAGGAGGCGCTGGCCGCCGGCGGCGTCTCTCTTTTCGTGGTCTCCAACAGCCGGAAAAGCCGCCGCTGTCCCGATTTCTGCGAGGCGCTGGGGGTTCCCTACGTCCGTCACGCGGGAAAGCCCGGCACCAAGGGCTTTCGGGAGGCTCTGTCCCAGACCGGCATCCGGAAGGAAGAGGCCCTTGTGGTGGGAGACCAGATTTTTACCGATATTTTAGGGGGCAACCGGGCGGGGATCACCACCGTGCTGATCCGGCCCATGGCCTGGGGAAAAAATCCCCTGCGGCGGGTGCGCTATGCCATTGAAACCCCCTTCCGTCTGGCGGCCATGGCCCGCCACGACCACCCATTTTGAAAAGGAAGTGAAGCCATGTCCGCCAAGTTCGGCCCCGCCGGCAATGCCGACGCTTTCCCCTATAAATCCTCCGCCGACGCCCCCGGGTGGATCGCCTCTCTGGGGCTGGACTGCTATGAATACCAGTGCGGCAAGGGGGTTCATGTGGGGGAGGATTCCGCCCGAAAGGTGGGGCTGGCGGCAAAGGAGGCCGGCATTTCCATGTCCCTCCACGCCCCTTACTTTATTAACCTTGCCAATCCGGATCCGGAGAGCCTGAAAAAGACCACAGGGTATATCCTCTCCGCCTGCCAGGTGGCAGACTGGATGGGGGCTACGCGGGTGGTAGTTCACACCGGCGCCCTGATGAAGCGAACCCGGCGGGAGGCGCTGGACATTGCCACCGCCTCCATGAAGGAAGTTCTAAAGGCCTGGGAGGACGAAGGTTACGCCCACATTGCCCTCTGCCCCGAGACCATGGGGAAGATCGGACAGCTGGGGGACTTGGACGAGGTGCTGGAACTGTGTCAGCTGGATGAGCGGCTCATCCCCTGCGTGGATTTCGGCCATCTCTACGCCCGGTCTTTGGGCGAACTGACAGGCCCCGAGGCCTGCAAGGCCATGCTGGATCAGATGGAAGCCGCCCTTGGGCGGTCGCGGGTCAAAGGCTTTCACAGCCATTTTTCCCAAATCGAGTTCACCATCAAGGGCGGGGAGAAATGCCACCGCACCTTTGACGACAACGGGGGCTTCGGCCCCGACCCGGCTCCCCTTATGGCGGAGATCGCCCGCCGGGGGTGGGAGCCCACCTTTATCTGCGAGAGTGCGGGCACCCAGGAGAAGGACGCGCTGGTCATGAAGAGGTTATATTTACAGGCGCAGTAATTCCAGGCCAAGGCGGATGCCATTGAGGAAAAACCTTTGGCACTCCAGCTCCATGTACTCCCAATGGGCATTCATAAATTTATCCATCAGATCCGCCCCGGACAGTCCCTCCACTTTTTCATACAGTTTATCCCGGAGCTTTTTATTCGCCAGGTATTCCTCCGTTTTGGGGTCTGGCTCCTGCCACAGCGAGGTAAACAGTTCTTCCAAGAAATCCATAGAATCACCTTTATTAGATATTTTCTATGTTTATTATATAGCTTTTTTCTAAGTGTGTCAAGGGGGGTATCCTTATGTTTGATGCAAAAATATTTGGGCAACGGCTCTTTCTTCTTAGAAAGCAACTGGGTAAAACACAAGCCGATATTGCAAAACTGTTGGGGGTCACTCCTACCCAAGTCAGCGATATGGAGGGAGGCAAAACCGGCACTACAATGCCCCGTCTCTATCTCCTCTGCGACTACTTTAACGTTTCCGCTGATTATCTTTTGGGGCGTACGGATGCTCCGTAAGACTGATGGGTTTTACCGTTTGGTTGGTGGTTGCGATCAAATTTCAACGTTGCGTGGTTTCTGAAGGACCATTCTTTTCGAGAAAAGAATGGCCCCTCAGACTCCCCAAGAAAAGCTTTCTGACGGTTGTATTTCCGGCTTATATGTAAAGTTAGGATAGCTCCGTCAGCCTCACTGCCGTTACCAATCAGCAAAGAGACAGAGAATTGCCGCTGACCGGGAAACGCCTGGAGACAGCAGCCTTGTTGGGTTGGCGGCAGGGGCCGCACCCCACCCAGGCGGCGCCGCTTTCAGCGAAGAGCTTAAAGGCTACGCTCTATTCAGCGGCAGCGGCGCAAAAGGGGCCACGGGTCGCCTTGAGGGAGCCGCCGGTCGATAGAAGGATACCTCACTGGTCTATGCCCTTCGGGGGCCCCGCAAAGCCGGATGGCTTTGTGGGGGAAGGAGGAGCAAGGGAGCGGGTGGAGCTTTCGCCATAGGCGGAAGCGGAGCATAGCGGACTTTGCGACGACGCAGTCCAGAACCGCTTTCAAGCGGTTTTGGCCCCGGCCGGGAAGCCGGAAAACGCAGTACAACATAATACCAACCCAATAGGCAAATGAATCGCCATCAAAAATAACAACTTATAAGGAAGGAAGTCTTTACACCATGAACCACCTGAAACAAATTGCAGCCAAACTGCCCGAGTTCCACATCGACGCCATGCTCTGCTCCTCCGAGCCCGGCGAGTTCTACGCCGTGGGCCTCCACGGAGAGGGTTACGCCATCGTCACGGCCAACGCCGTCCGGTATATCACCGACTCCCGCTACATCGAGCACGCCAACGAGACCGTCCAGGGCGCCGAGGTGGTCATGGTGGACGGGCAGAGAAACTACGCCGCTCTTATCAACGAGTTCATCGACGCCCACGGCGTCAAGACCCTGGGCATTGAGGACGGATATATGTCCCTGGGGCAGTTCAATGCCCTCACCAAGGATCTCCACGCCCAGCTGGTGCCCGCCAACGGCCTCATCACCGGCCTGCGCGCCGCCAAGGACGAGGAGGAGCTTGCCCGGATGATCAAGGCCCAGGACATCACCGACAAAGCCTTCAGCGAGATCATCAAGTTCATCCAGCCCGGCATGACCGAGGCGGAGATCGCCGCCAAGCTGGTCTACGATATGATGCGCTTTGGCGCCCAGCGCACCTCCTTCGACCCCATCGTGGCCTCCGGCCCCAACGGCTCCAAGCCCCACGCCATCCCCGGAGCCCGCCAGGTGCAGAAGGGGGAGTTCATTACCATGGACTTCGGCTGCGTCTATGGCGGGTACTGTTCTGACATGACCCGGACGGTGGCTCTGGGGCAGATCGACGACGAGAAGAAACGGGTCTATGAAACGGTGCTGGCCGCCCAGAAGGCGGGCATTGCCGCTTCCAAGGCCGGGGTGCCCGGGGTGGACATCCACAGGGCCGCCGCCAAGGTCATCGAGGAGGCCGGCTACGGCCCCTACTTCGGCCACGGCTACGGCCACAGCGTGGGCATCGAGATCCACGAGAACCCCAACGCCAACACCCGGGACACCACCCCCATGCCCGTGGGCGCTATGGTCTCCGCCGAGCCGGGGATCTATCTGCCCGGCAAGTTCGGCGTGCGCATTGAGGACGTGGTGCGCATGGAGGCCACCGGATGCACCGACATCACCCACTCCCCCAAGGAGCTTATCATCCTGTAAGACGGGCCGGCTGTGCCGAACCGCCTTGCCATATCTGAGCGGGCCGCCTGGCGGCTCCCTCCATCGAAGGAGGCCTTTATGGTCATCGAAATCATTCAAAGAGAGGTTCCCACCCGGGGCATCGGCTACATCATTCTTCGGGACTGTCCCGAGGAGCGGCTGGGCGAAGCGCTGGGCAAGGGAATGGAGAAGCTGAAGCGGGCCGGGGCCAAGCAGGTCTGGGCCACCTCCCTGCCGGAGGGGGAACCTTTACACCCCGGCCCGGTAGGGGTCTGGCGGCTGAGCCATGTTCACGACATGGTGCGCATGGAGCGGAAGCTGCCCGCCGAGAAGCCCCAGGCCAAACTGAACCTCCGCTCTCCCCGGAAGGGGCAGGAGGAAACCCTTTATCTCGGGCTGGTAAACCGGGCCTTTGCCCAGGTGCCCAACGCCGCCACCCAGCGTCCCGGCGATCTGCGGCTGCAGAACCACCGCTACAACCTGGCCTATCAGGGGGACAAGCTGGTGGGCGCCTTTGAGTGGGATCTGACGGATAAGATCCCGGAGCTGGTAACCCTGGCCGTGGAACCCGAGCTTTGGCGGCAAGGCCTGGGACGGACGCTGCTGCGAACTGCCATGGACTGTCTGAACAAGGCCTCCGCCTGCTGCCTGAAGGTATCCACCGCCAACCCCGGGGCTCTGGCTCTTTACCAGGCGGAAGGATTTGCCCAGACAGACGTGGTTTCCAACTGGTTTGAGGTAGTTTAAGGTGTTTCCCAATGAATTTTTGGCCCCCATTCCCGCCCCGGCGGAGCAGGATTGGGAGCGGGTATCCGCTCCGGTGGAGTGTGGGGAACCCCTGGTGGATCCCACCGGGCTTTCCCCCAAGATCACCTTTGGGGCAGCCTACCGATCCCAGGGACTTCCCGGAACCATGGACCGCTGTCTGCTGCGGTTGGGAGTGGCTCAGCGGCTGGTTCTGGCGGCGGAAAAGCTGCCGGAGGGCTGGTCTATTCTGATCTTTGACGCCCTGCGGCCCCTGGCGGTTCAGCGCTCGCTCTACGAGCAGTTCCGGGCCGCTATTATGGCCCAGCGGCCCCAGGCCAGTCCCGCGGAGGTGGAACTGATCCTGGACGAGTTCGTGGCAAAGCCCGTCAAGCGGCTCAGCCGCCCCGCCCCCCACACCACGGGAGGCGCGGTGGATCTGACGTTATGCAAAGACGGCCTTCCCCTGGACATGGGCACCGGCTTTGACGATTTTACCGCCCTGGCCCATACCGACTGGCTGGAGCAGGCCTGTCCTCCCGAGCTGGAGCAGGCCCGGGATCACCGGCGCATCCTCTATCACCTGATGGCATCGGTGGGGCTGGTAAACTACTCCTGTGAGTGGTGGCACTACGCCTACGGGGAGCGGCAGTGGGCAGCGCAGACCGGAAATACGCCGATCTACGGCTTTTGTGAGGAGTGCGGGGAATGAAATGGATCGCATTCGGGGATTCCAACACCCGGTATTGGCTGGGGGCCTATTCCTGGCCCGGCCCCATTGAGGAGGCCTGGCCCGCCCGGTTGGAGGGGCTGTGCCGGGCCCAGGGAGCGGATCTCACCGTGGTGAACGAGGGCTATCCCGGCGAGGAGATCGCCTTTGCCCGGGCCCAGTTCGACGGCTTGACCCAGGGCGCCGACAGGGTGATCCTGGCCTTCGGCACCAACAACATCAAAATGCCTGAGTCCACACTGGAGGCATATCTCTCCTACCTGAAGCGGATTTTGGAGCAGAATGGGCAGCGGCCCATGCTGGTGCTGTCCATCCTCTGGTTCGGGGAGGGCTACGGCTTCCCCGGGGCCCAAGAGCGGCTGCCGGAGTGGAACGGGGCTATCCGGGAGCTGTGCGGGCAGTACGGAGCGCTCTTCCTGGACACCACCGAGCATTTCCGGGAGCAGTTCCAGCTTTACAACGACAAGCCCGTTCGCCACCTGAACAGCGAAGGGCAGGCACTGCTGGCCCAGCTGATATTTCAGCGGCTGAAGGAAGAAAAGTGGATATAAAAAGAGCGGGCCTCTCTGAGAGACCCGCTCTTTTTTCCTGTTCAAAGAATGTTCCGACACAGCGGCCCATAAACAGCCGGGTGACTGCCCCGCCCTTCAGCGTTGTGACCGGCGCCGGTGCAAATCAATTCTCCGTCAGAACCCCGCTCAGATCCACGGGAGTGGCGTCGCTCCAGAGGCGCTCCAGGTCGTAGAACTGGCGGGCCTCCTCGTTGAAGATGTGAACCACCACCGCGGAAAAGTCCAGCAGCACCCAGGTATTTCCCCGGTGCCCCTCCACGTGGTGGGGATCCTCCCCCAGCTCCTCCTTCATGGCCTTCTCGCAGGCGTCGGCCAGGGCTCGGATCTGGGTGGAGGAACCAGCGGAGCAGAGGACAAAATAGTCAGCCAGGGTAGTCAGCTCCCCGGTCTCCAGCACCTTGATATCAAGCCCTTTCTTGCTGTCCAGTGCTTTGGCGAGCAGGAGGGCGGTCTCTCTTGAGGTCATAAGTTTTCTCCTTTCGTTATCACACGCCGGGAGGCAGGATAGGCTCTTCTGCCGGAGGCGGGGTTACAGGGGGGACTGCCGGGGTCTCCGCCGGAGGCTCGGCGCTGGGGACCGGCTGGGGGGATTCGGTGGCTGCCGCCGACGGGGTGGGCGCAGGACTATTGCCGGGGCCGGCAGACGGGTTGCCGCTGGGCGCCGCGCTCCCGCTGGGGCGGGGAGTGGCGCTGCTGTTGGGACTGGCGGTGGGCCGGCTGATGGTTCCCGGCGGCAGAAGAATGTCGTCTCCGCCGCTGGGCCGGGGACTGGCCGTGGATTGCGGATCGCCGGTTTCCTCCGGATCCTCGGTGACGTCCGGAGTCTCGCTCTCCTCCGGATCAGGGGTTGGCGTCACCAGCGGCGACACGTCCGCCAGGCGCAGCTCTCCCAGACGAATGTCGTGCTCATAGGGATTGAAGCCCCCGTTGATCTCCTTGACGATCTGGCTGCCGATGGGCAGCAGGTGGGCACCGTCCCCGGCGCTCTTGTTGGGCAGGGTGACAAAGCTCACGTTGTCCATGTCCAGCCCACCGATGGCCGCCTTGCCAAAGTATGCCATATTGGCCACCGACAGGTCGGTGAGCACATTTTTCTGGAAAATGTCGATATACTCCTTCAGATTGCCCAACAGCACCTCGGGCTGGATGCACTTGGCGATAACCGCCTTCATAAAAGCCTGCTGGGTCTTGATGCGGCCCAGGTCGCCCTCGGCATAGCCGTAGCTCCTATCCTCCCTGCCCGTATCTCCAATGCTGTTCTTCCGCCAACGAACCACACCCATGGCCCCCTCGCCGTCTAAAAGCTGGTAGCCTTTCTTTACATCGATTTTGAAATGCTGGCTGAGGTCGTTGTAATACATGTCAAAGGGCACGTCAAAGTAAACTCCGCCGATAGCGTCCACCAGCTCCCCCAGAGCCTCCCACTGGATGATCACATGGAAGTCGGGGTAGATCCCCGTCAGGTCTCGAACCGCGGTTTTCAGGCCCGCGATACCCTTGGCGTCATCGTTACGGCCGCCGGCGGCGTTATAGACCGCGTTGATCATAATGGTCTGGCCATTGTACCGCACCCAGGTGTCCCGGGGCAGGTTCATAACACTGAGCTTCTGGTTGGGCACGTCGTAGGCCACCAGCATCATGGTGTCGGAAAGCTTGCCGCCGGAGTCCTGACTCTGGCCCACCACCAGGAAGGTGTAGAATTCCGTCTTCCGGTCGGCGGGCAGGCCAGGAATCTCAATTTCGATCTCCTCCCCGGTAACGGGGTCAATCGTGGTGGTAGCCTGGGGAGGCCTGGTCAGCTCGATCTCCCCGTCGGGACCAGGTTTTGGAGGGGCCGCAAACAGGTGGATCCCGATATAAGCCAGCACGATAATGGCGGAAATCACCGTCAAGGCAATATAAATCCCCCGCAAAACCTTCTGCTGGGTGGTATACTGGCTCTCCGCTTTCTTTTTCGCAGAACTCCCCCCTGTGGCTCTTTTGGGGGTGGGCCTTTTCTTTTTCTGATTCGATTGGCTCATCGCTTATCCTTTCCGGTGTTCCCGCAGCCATTCCAAGGCTCCTCGTGTATTTTTATGGATGGGCACGCCCCGCTCATTCAGATCCTCTACACTCATCTCCAGGCCCATCAAAAGCCCGGCGTCCAGATCCTCGTAGCAGAGCCTGCGCATCTCCTCCACTCCCTCGAAATCCCGGTTGGGCTCTATGTAATCAGCCAGATAAATGATCTTCTCCAGCAGCGACATATCCGCCTTTCCCGTGGTGTGCCAATAGATGGCCCAATAGATCTCGTCGTTTTGCCCGTATAGGTTCCGGGCCAGGGCCGCTCCCGTTTTTGAGTGGAGCAGCTTGGGGCTCTCCCTCTCCAGCTCATCGGGGACAATGCCGTATTTCTCGCAGATGGCCAAATGCTCTTCCAGGGACAGATACTTGGTGCAGTCGTGCAGGATCCCCCCGCGGCGGGCCAGCTCCTGGTCTGCGCCCCAGCGCTTTGCCAGACGGACGGCCTCCTCCTCCACCCCCAGAATGTGGGCGTGGCGTTTGGCATAAACCATGGAAAGGGAGCAGGCGCGCAGATCCTCGTTGCTCAGAGCCGTCAGATCCGCCTGCACCCCATAAAGGCCGTGGCGCAGAATATAGCCATAGACAGCAAGGGGAAGATACCGCTGCCCTTCTCCTCTCTTCAGCAGCTCCCGCAGCTGGGTGGAGGACACAGGGGTGATCCGGGGAAGCTGAACCACCCGGGTTTTTGCTCCGTAGGTTCGGCTCAAATAGCTTCCCTGCCGTTCCAGCGCCTCTTCCGTATCCCCTTCCTTTCGGGCAAACGCCGCCAAATGGGCCAGGGCGCAGATGGTCTCCGGCTCCCGCCAATTTGGAAGGCTCAGGAACATATCGGCCCCCATCAGCAGCCACAGCTCATCTTGGGGATATTGGCCGCGGAGCTGGCGCAGGGTATCCGCAGTATAGCTTTTCCCCTCCCGCCGCAGCTCCATGTCAGAGACCTCTACCTTCCCCGGCAGCAGCAGGGTATCCGCGGCAATGGCCATCATTTCCAGCCGTTTTTCCGCCGAGGGCGAGCCCTCAGGCAGCTCCTTGTGAGGCGGAACAGCCGCCGGGACAAAGATCAGCTTGTCCAGACCCAGCGCGTCCATCGCAAACCGGGCCGAGATCAGGTGCCCCAGGTGGGGCGGATTAAAGGTTCCTCCGTATACACCGATCTTCACACAGGATCTCCCCTTTTTCCCTTGTGATCATTTTCGTATGAGAACAATTTTATCCTTTTTGTCCTTTTTATGACTTTGACGATACAAAATAAATTTTGTTCCAATGACCTGTACCACCTCAGACCGGGTGGCCTTGCCCAGCGCGTCAGCCGCCTCCCGGGCGGTATATTCCGAGGTCTCCAGCACCCGGCACTTGATGAGCTCCCGGGCCTCCAGCGCCTCATCCGCCTGACGGATCAGATTCTCCCCCAGATCCCCCTTGCCTATATGGACAATGGGCTCCAGCGAGTTGGCCATGGCCCGGAGCTGCGCGCGCTGCTTGCTTGTCAGTTCAGCCATTTAAATATTTCTCCAATTCCACTTTGAATTTCTGCAGGGCCACTCCCCGGTGGGAAATGGCGTTCTTCTCCTCCGCCGTCATCTGGGCAAAGGTCTTTTTCTTCTCGGGCACCAGGAAGATGGGGTCATAGCCAAAGCCGTCCTCGCCTCTGGGGGAATAGGTGATGAGCCCCGGGCACTCCCCCCGGGCAGTCACCGTATCTCCATTGGGAAAGGCGCAGCAGATGCAGGAGACGAACTTGGCGCTCCGATCCAGTTGACCGCTCAGGCCGCTGAGAACCAGCCGGTAGCGGCCCACATCGTCCAGCCCCTCCCCACCGTAGCGGGCAGAATAGACCCCCGGGCCGCCCCCCAGGGCGGTGACGCAGAGACCGGAGTCGTCGGCAATGGCGGGCAGGCCGCTGGCCTGCATGACAGCCGCAGCCTTCAGCGCCGCGTTCTCCTCAAAGGTGGTGCCTGTCTCCTCCACCTCCACGTCAATGCCGACGTCAGACTCCAGCACCACCTCAATCCCCAGTTGGGAGAGGATGGCGGACATTTCAGAGAGCTTATGGGCGTTCTTGCTGGCCAATACCATTTTCATCTGTTTTAGCCCCCCAGCACACTTTTCTGGACATTCTGGATCTCTTCGATCCCCTTGGCACAGAGCTCCACCAGATCCCGCTGCTCCTGAATGGTGAAGGCACGGCCCTCCCCGGTGCCCTGGAGCTCCACCAGCCGGCCCGAACCGGTCATGACGCAATTCAGATCCACCTGGGCAGAGGAATCCTCCTCATAGCACAGATCCAGCAGCAGCTCATCCCCCACAATGCCGGCCGACACAGCGGCCACGCTGTCCACCAGGGGATTTTCTGCGATAAGCCCTTCCGCCATCAGCTTTTTGACAGCCAGGGCCAGGGCCACATAGCCGCCGGTGACACTGGCGGTTCGGGTGCCGCCGTCCCCCTGAAGCACATCGCAGTCGATGTTGATCGTGTGCTCCCCCAGCTTTTTCATATCCACGCAGGCCCGGAGGGAACGGCCCACCAGCCGCTGGATCTCTGCGCTTCTGGGGGACAGCTTCAGCTTGGCGATGTCCCGCTTGCTCCGCTCCCGGTTGGCCCGGGGGAGCATGGAGTATTCAGCGGTGACCCACCCCTCCCCCTCGGGGACATGGGGCGGGGTTCGATCCTCCACGCTGGCACAGCAGAGAACCATGGTGTTGCCGCAGCGGATAAGGCAGGAGCCCTCCGCAAATTTGCTGAAATGGGGGGTGATCTCAATGGGGCGCAGCTGGTCGTTCTTTCTTCCGTCGATGCGGGACATATGCACGCTTCCTTTCCTATTCTTTCCATCAAATGCAGGGGCCGGCACAGCCCGCCCCTGCAGACAAAACTCAAAGCAGGGCTTCCACAAAGCTCTCCGGCTCAAAGGGCATCAGGTCGTCCACCCCTTCGCCCACGCCGATAAACTTCACCGGCACCCCCAATTCCTTGGCAATGGCGATGACAATGCCGCCCTTGGCCGTGCCGTCCAGCTTGGTGAGGACTACACCGGTAAGACCGGCGGACTCCTTAAACTGTCGGGCCTGGATAAGGCCGTTTTGTCCGGTGGTGGCGTCCAGCACCAACAGGGTCTCCCGGCTGGCCTCGGGCAGCTCCCGGTCAATGACCCGGGAGATCTTGTTCAGCTCGTTCATCAGGTTTTGCTTGTTGTGAAGCCGGCCTGCCGTATCCACCAGCACCACATCGGTGTTCCGGGCCTTGGCTGCGCTGAGGGCGTCAAACACCACGGCGGCAGGATCCGCCCCCTCGTGCTGGCGGACGATATCCACCCCCGCCCGCTCGGACCAGATGGTCAGCTGATCGGCCGCGGCGGCGCGGAACGTATCTCCTGCGGCCATAAGAACCCGCAGGCCCTCCCCCTTCAGTCGGGCGGCCAGCTTACCGATGGTGGTGGTCTTTCCCACTCCGTTAACCCCAATGAAGAGGCACACCGTGGGCCGGCGCTCCAGATCCAGGTTCCCCTCCCCCACGCTCAGCAGCCCGGTGAGGATGTCCTTCATGGCTTCCCTGGCGTCGGCGGTGGTGCGGATCTTGTTCTCCTTTGCCCGGCGGCGCAGCTCCCCGCTGACCTCCATGGCCGTGTCCACCCCCATGTCGGAGAGGATCAGGGTCTCCTCCAGGCTGTCGTAAAAGTCATCGTCCAGCTCCCCGGCAAAGAGTTGGTCGAAGGAATGGCCAATGTTCTCCTTGGTACGGGTCAAGCCCTGGCGTATCTTTTCAAAAAAGCCCATAAAACGTCTCCTTTTGGATAGCTTATCCCAAAATTTCAGTCCGTTGCCCTCGGGCAGGCCAAGTCAATCCTCCAGCTTTTTCTTGCACTTGGGACATTCCGTGGCAGCCAGCTTCCACCCCATACGGGCGCCGCAGTGGGGGCATTTCCAAAACCGATGCACCACCAGCAGCGCCCCGCCGGAGACCACCGCCACACCGAAGCAGGCCATGGTCTCCACATACCGTCCCCCGGCAAGCTCCACCGCAAACATGGATGCGATCAGGACAGCAAACAGGATAATTTGGATCGTTCTACAGGTTTTCAGTTTCATGCTCGACATCCTTTTTTATTATTTGATATTCAGCTCTTTCTCCACATCGTTGAGGTTAATGGTAAGTACCCTTGTAACGCCCTGCTCCTGCATGGTCACACCGTAGAGGGCGTCGGCCTCCTCCATGGTGCCCCGGCGGTGGGTGATGACGATGAATTGGGTGTGGTCGGCCACCTGGCGCATATACCGGGCAAAGCGAACCACATTGGGATCGTCCAAGGCCGCCTCAATTTCGTCCATGACTACGAAGGGGGTGGGGCGAACCTTCAGGATGGAGAAATACAGGGCAATGGCCACAAACGCCTTCTCGCCGCCGGAAAGGAGGGTGATGATCTTCAGGCTCTTTCCCGGGGGCTGAACCTTGATCTCGATGCCACAGTTCAAAATGTCCTCCGGATCCTCCAGCTCCAGGGTGGCTTTGCCGCCGCCGAAGAGCTCGGTAAAGGTCTGCTGGAAGGCCTCGTTGATCTTGCTAAACTGCTCGGCAAAGATGCGCTCCATCTCTCCGGTAACATCCGCAATGATCTTCAAAAGCTCGCTCTTGGCCTTCTGTACGTCGTTGCGCTGGTCGGTAAAGTAGGTATATCTCTCATTGACCCGCTGGAACTCCTCAATGGCGTCCAGGTTGATATTGCCCAAAGCGGAGATGGAACGCTTCAGCTCACCCACCCGCCTCTGGGCCTTGGCCACGCTCTCCAGCTCCACCCGCTGGGCCTTGGCCGCCTCGTGACTGAGCTCATAGGTCTCCCACAGCCGATCCAGGATCTGGCGCTCCTCCATCTCGGCGGTGGTCTTTTTCTGCTCCAGCACCGAGACTTCCCGCTCCATGGCCAGCAGCTCGTTGTTCTTGTCCCGGCTGGCCTTGTCCGCCTTTGTTCTCTCCCCTTCCAGGTCAAGGCGCTCCTGATTGAGACGAACGATATCCGCTTGCTTTTCGGCGTTCTGCGTCTTGATGGTCTGGAGCCGCTCCTCCTTCTCCTGGATCTGGTTTGCCAGTTCCTCATTTTGGAGCTTCAATTCCTCGATCCGCCGGATCCGGTCCTCCCGGTCTCCCACCATGTCCTGCCGCAGCTCCTCCAGCTCCCGCAGAGATTGGCGGGAAGCCAGGGTCTCCGCCTCCAATGCCGCTTTCTGGGCGCCCAGGGCGGCAATCTCCGCTCCCAGGGCCTCGCTCCGCTCCCGAACCTCGTTCTGGCCCTGGATCTTGCTTTCGGCCTGCGCGCGAAGGGCGGCGGCGGAGCCCTCCAGCTCCTCGATGCGCTTCCTGGCGTTCTCGGTATCCGCCTCAGTGCGCTGGGCACGCTGGGAGAGCTGCTCCAGCTCCTCTTTCCATTCCTCCTGCTGGCGCTCCACGTCGGCCACCGCCTGCTTCAAGTGGCCCACCCGCTCCTCCAGCTTCAGGATATCGTCCTCGTGGGAGCGCTGCTGCGCTTGGGCGGCATCCATCTCGTACTGGGCGCCGGTGACCTCCCGCTTGGCCTCCTCCAGCTCCTTGGCCGCGGCGGAGAGCTTGCCGTTCAGATCTCCTTCCTGCTCCCGCAGCCGCTCCAGCTCCCCCTGGCGGGACAGGATGCCCGCCGTCCGGGAGGCCGAGCCGCCGGTCATGGAACCGCCGGGATTCAATACCTGACCATCCAGGGTAACGATCTTCAGCCGGTGCTTATATTTCCGCGCCATGGCAATGGCGCTGTCCATATCCTCGGCAATGACGGTACGGCCCAGGAGATAGGAAAACACCTTCTCATACTTCTTTTCACACTCGATAAGCTCATCGCCCAAGCCCACAAAGCCCGGCTCATCCACCACGTCGCCGTCCTTAAACTCGGCCGGCTCAATGGCGTTCAGAGGCAGGAAGGTACACCTGCCCGCGTCCCTGCGCTTCAGGTATTGGATGGCGTTTTTGCCGTCCTCCTCCCGCTCCACCACAATGTTCTGCATAGCGGAGCCCAAAGCGGTCTCAATGGCCACAGTATATTCCCCGGAGACCCGGAGAAGTCCTGCCACCGGCCCCAGAATGCCCTTCATCTGGCCCCGCTCGGCCTCCCCCATCACCATCTTGACGGCCTTGGAATAGCCCTCGTAGAGCTTCTCCATCTCGGCGAGCATATGGATCCGGGACTGGAGTGTGTTGACCTCCATCTGGAGCTTCACATGCTTTTCCTCCGCCTCCTGGAGCTTCTTGTTCCGGCTGGACAGGCGCAGGGCGTAGCCGCTGATGATATTCTTGATGGAATCCCGATCCTCCCGGGCCTGATCCAGTTCCTTCCGGGCCTCCTTGTATTCCCCTTGGGCCGCTTCAAGGCGCTCCTCCCCTGCGGCCAGATCCTTTCTCACCGACTCGTCCCGATCCATAACCTCCTGGGCGGCGGCAGCCAGGGCGGAGAGCAAAGCCTTCGCCTCGGCGGCGGAGGCAGTCTCCATCGTCTCCTTCTGGCGCAGAGCCTCCATCTCGGCGGCCAGACTTCCCGCGTTCCGGCCCAGCTCGTCGGCCTGGGCCTGCTTCTCACCGATCTGGGCCTCCAGGCCCTCGGTCTCCGCCTGGATCGCGGCCAGCCGCTCCTTCCGCTGGGCGATCTGCCCCTCGATGGAGCCTGCCCGCCCCTCCTGGGTCTCCATCTCCCGCTGGAGGCGGTCGGTATTTTCCATGTTGTTCTGAATATTGGCCTTCAGCACCCCGATGGCTTTCTCGCACTCGTTGGCGTCGGCCTGACGGCCCATCATCTCAAAGCGGATGCCCTCGGCTTCCATCTCTTTCTGCCGCATCTGGGCGCCGATGGCCTCGGCTGCCGCGTAGAGCTTCTCCACCTCGGCCTGGGCCTCGGTCTTTTGGCGCACCGCGTTTTCATAATCGGCCTGGATCTTGATGGCCCCGGTGCGGATCCGCTCCAGCTGCTCCAGCCACAGGGAGATCTCCAGTCCCCGCAGCTCATCCCGGAGGATGAGGAACTTTTTCGCCTTCTCCGCCGAAACCCGCAGGGGCTCCACCTGAAGCTCCAGCTCATCGATCTTGTCGTTGATCCTCGTCAGGTTTTCCTCGGTACGCTCCAGCTTCCGCTCGGACTCCTCCTTCCGGTGGCGGTAGCGGGAGATGCCGGCAGCCTCCTCAAAGACCTCCCGGCGGTCGGAGGATTTCACCGACAAGATTTCGTCGATCTTGCCCTGGCCGATGATGGAATACCCCTCCCGGCCAAGGCCGGTGTCCATAAACAGCTCATTCACATCCCGCAGGCGCACTGACCGGCGGTTGATGTAATACTCACTCTCCCCCGAGCGGTAGTACCGCCGGGTGACCATGACCTCGCTGTCCTCCATGTGGGGAAAGATGTGTTCGGTGTTGTCCAGCACAAGGGACACCTCGGCAAAGCCCAGCTGCTTGCGCTTGGCTGTGCCGCCGAAGATCACGTCCTCCATCTTTCCGCCCCGGAGCGCCCGGGTGGACTGCTCCCCCATGACCCAGCGGATGGCGTCGGAGATATTCGATTTTCCCGATCCGTTGGGGCCCACAATGGCGGTGATATCCTCATTGAACGACAGCACCGTCTTGTCGGGAAAGCTTTTGAACCCCTGGATCTCCAGCGCTTTTAGGTACATGGTCTCACTCATTTCTTCTGGCGGCGGCCCCTTTGCCGCCGCCATCTTTTCATTCATCCTTCGGACATAGCGATAGATAATATATTATAGCAAAAATCCTCCTCCTTTGCAATTATTTTTCATTGCTTTTCACTCCCTTCCCAACCCTTGCAAACAAGGCCCGGACATGGTATCCTTAAAAGCAGAGAAAAGGGGTTTTTATACTTATGCAGACAAAACGTCACGAAATTGATATGTGTACCGGCTCTCTGGCGCCCAAGATCCTGGCCTTCGCCCTTCCCCTCATGCTTTCCAGCATTATGCAGCTTCTGTTTAATGCAGCCGATATCATTGTGGTGGGCAAATTCGCCGGGGACGCTTCCCTGGCCGCCGTCACCTCCACCAGTTCCCTCATCAACCTGCTTATCAACCTGTTCATGGGTCTGTCCATCGGCGCCAACGTAACGGTGGCCCAGTCCATTGGCCACGGGGACACAGACCGGGCGGAACGGGCCGTCCACACGGCCATCCTGCTCAGTCTGTGCAGCGGCGTCTTTCTGGGGATCTTCGGCGTCTTTGCCGCCCGGCAGCTGCTGGAGTTGATGTCCTCCCCGGAAAATGTCATCGGTCTTTCCACCCTGTACCTGCGCATCTACTTTTTGGGGATGCCCGCCTCCCTGTTTTACAACTTCGGCAGCGCCCTGCTCCGGGCGGGGGGCGACACCCGGCGGCCCCTGAACTATCTGACCATCGCCGGCATCATCAACGCCCTTTTAAACCTGCTGCTGGTCATCGTATTCCATCTGGACGTGGCGGGAGTGGCCATCGCCACCATCATCTCCCAGTACATCTCTGCCGCCCTTGTGCTGCGCTGCCTGACCCGGGAGACCGGGCCCCTCCGCCTGGATCTGAAGGCCCTGCGCATTGACCGCCCCGTGTTGGGGGAAATCGTCCGCATCGGCCTGCCCGCCGGGTTCCAGGGCATCGTGTTCTCCCTGTCCAACGTGGTCATCCAGTCCTCCATCAACTCCTTTGGAGACATTGTCATGGCCGGATCCGGGGCCAGCGCCAACATTGAGGGCTTTGTCTACATGGGCATGAACGCCTTCCACCAGACCTGCCTGACCTTCACCAGCCAAAACTATGGCGCGGGCAAATGTGAGCGGGTGGATAAGGTTCTGCTTTGGTGCCAGGGCTTTGTCATCTTTACCGGACTCTTTCTGGGCGGTCTTGCTTGCTTCTTCGGCCGCACCCTGCTGGGGATCTACTCTCCCAGCCCCGACGTTATCGACCAGGGGATGATTCGGCTGATGTATGTGGCCGCTCCCTATTTCCTGTGCGGCATTATGGACGTGATGGTGGGCTCCCTTCGGGGGTTGGGATGGTCGCTGGCCCCCATGGTGGTTTCCATTCTGGGCGCCTGCGGGCTGCGGCTTATCTGGGTGGCCACCGTGTTCCAGATCTATCACACTCCCCAGTGCCTCTATTTGTCCTATCCCGTCACCTGGATCATCACCGGCGGCGTCCATGTTCTCTGCTTCCTCTTTATCCGCCGGGAGGCCTATGCCAAGGCAGCCGCCCCCACTGCCTGACCGCCGTCTGCTGCGGCATTTATGCCGGGACATACGATTCCGGCCTTCCTTCCCGCTGTCCCCGCGCCGGCATGCGGCTGTTTTTCCTGTCCTCTCAGGTTTTGATCGTTTTGTTCCAGGAGCATGAAAAGGGGGATCCCAATGAAAAAACCGTCTCAATTCTTTTCCGCCCTCACCTCGGTGCTGCTGGCCCTGTTCCTGCTCACCGGGGCCATTGCCGTGCCCATCCTGTACCGGCCCTTCTACTATTCCCAGGCCGAGGCTCTGGAGCTCTCCGCCCAGACCGGGTACTCCCAGGAGACCATCCGGGGCGCCTTTGACGAGGTGATGGACTTTCTGGTGAAGGACGAACCCTTTGGCACCGGGGCCCTTCGCTGGTCGGAGAGCGGCCGGGAGCACTTTGTGGACTGCCAGCGGCTTTTCTGGCTGGACTTTCACGTGCTGGAGATCACCGCCGCACTGCTGGCCGCCATTTTGATCCTTGTGGCCGCAAAGAAGCTGACCCTCCACCGCTTCGGAGGCCGGGGGCCCTGCTTCTGGGCCCTGGTGGGGATGGGGGCAGCGGTGCTGATCTTGGGCCTCTGGGCCTTGACGGACTTCACAAGTCTCTTTACCGCTTTCCATACAGCCTTCTTCCCCGGCAAGACCAACTGGATCTTTGACTACCGCACCGACGAGATCATCCTGATCCTGCCCGAAGCATTCTGGGCCAGGGCCGCGGCCCTGGTGGCCGGCCTTGCCTTCGGCGGAGCGGCTGTTTTGGCCATCGCCGAAGCCCTTCTCCACCGCGCCAAACGCCCCAAGAGCGTATACGAGCAGATCAAGGAACTAAGTCCGTCCCCCAAAGCCTCCAAATAGCAGTAAAAAGCCCCATGGGGATCTCCCATGGGGCTTTTCTTTCCCTTTACAGTACCTTTGCAATGATCACCAGCACCACCACAATGGCGATGCAGAGCAGTATCTGGAGCCCTTCTGATCTCCGCGCCTTCTTTCGCCCCTCCTCCGTCTTGCCGTAGGCAATGCCGTCCTCCACCCTCAGGTTGGCCGGCAGCTTACCGCGCAGGAGCTCCAGGGTTTGATAGGCCTCTTCCTCGGCCGGATAGCTGGCTCTCCACAGGGGCTTTTCCTCCTCCCCAAACAGGGACAGGTCATAGCAGATGCGGATATGCCCCCGGCCCACAGTATAGGTTCCCCTGGTCAGCTCGGCCCGGCGGAGCTCCCGGTTTTTCAGGATGCGAACCCGCCTCGGCTGCCGAAAGTAGCAGTAGTCCTCCCCCAGCAGCATCAGGCCGGGTTTTGTCTGGGGGGCCGGGGAGTAAGGGATCTGAGTGGCCGCCCCCATCTGCTGGGCAAAGCGCTCCCGCTCTCCCTGGGTGGGCAGGCTCTCCTCAACGGCAGCCAGCAGGGGCTTGACAAATCGGCTTTTGTAATCCCCCAGCCTCCATGCCAAGACCATGACTCCCAGGGTAACGGCAAGAGAAACTGCCCCAAACCCTCCGCCGCCGTCCAGAAGCATCCCCAGCTCCATCGGCAGGTTCAATGCCATCAGAACCACCACGGCCAGGGTTATGATCCTTGCCTTTCCATATTGTTCCTTGATCTGGGCCAGCTCTTGCTCTTTCCACTGCTCAAACATACCCCATGCCCCTTTCAAAAGGAAAATGCCGGAGCCGCCCCGGGCCTCCGGCACCTTTTCTTTTTTAACCCTTCTCTTTGAGCCCTTCGATGGCCGCCTTGGCCGCCATCTGCTCGGCCTCTTTCTTGCTGTGGCCCTGTCCTTCCCCCACGGTCTTGCCGTTGAGCTCCACCGCCACGGCAAAGACCTTGGCGTGGTCGGGGCCGGACTGTCCGGTAAGCCGGTAGGTCAGCACCTGGCCGCTCTCCCGCTGCACCAGCTCCTGAAGGGCCGTCTTAAAGTCCCGGCTGGCAGTCTTTTCCTGCTCCTTGTCCAGGATAAAGCGGCGGATGATCTTCCGGGCCTCCATCAGCCCTCCGTCCAGGTAGACCGCAGCCAGCACCGCCTCCACCGCGTCGGCCCGGATGGAATTTCTCTCCCGGCCGCCGCCGGCGTCCTCTCCCCGGCCCAGGCGCAGATAGGCCCCCAGCTCCAGCCAGTCAGCCACCTCCACCAAGCTCTCCTCCCGCACCAGGGCGGCCCGCTTCCGGGTCAGATCCCCCTCGGGCAGGTCAGGGTGCTCCTTGTAAAGAAAATCCGCCGTCACCATTCCCAGGATGGAATCCCCCAGGAACTCCAGCCGCTCGTTGCTGCCCATGGGACTGCGGTTTTCATTGGCGTAAGAGCTGTGGGTCAGGGCATTCTCCAGCAGGGAACGATCCCGAAAGGTATAGCCCAGCTTTGCTTCCAGGCTCTCCATCATTCGCCCAGCTTGCCCCGAAGGAAGTTGGCCAGATCGCCCACGTTGTGGATGGAGGCGATGTCCTCTTCCCCCATCTCGTCGATGCCGAACTCCTCCTCCAGGTTCATAGACAGCTCCACCAGATCCACCGAATCGGCGCCCAGATCCTCAAACCCGGTCTCCTCGGTGATCTCCTCCGGCTCCATGCCGAACTGCTCAGAAATCAGTTTTACCAAACGCTCATAAATCATCACGATCGCTCCTATCCTTTGGCGCTTAAATCACTAAGATAATAGGCAATATCTTCCGTCCTGTCAAGGGGGATTTTTTCTTCCCCTCACAAAAGTCCCCCCGAATTTTTCCCGAAAATCATTCTCCATCCTGCTCTTTCAGGGCTTTTCCCACCGGAAGGCGCATATAAGACACATTTTCCGCAATATTTTCGATCATACCCGAGGAGGCAAATTTTGCCGCCTGCCCGATGGCATTTTTGATGGCGTAGCCGTCGGAGGATCCGTGGGCCTTGATCACCGGCTTGGAGATGCCGATGAGGGGCGTCCCCCCCACCTCCCGGGAGTCCATCAGCTTCTTAAAGTCCTTGATCCCGCCGGAGACCATGAGGGCCGAGACCTTGGTCAGCAAATTCTTCTTGAACATTTTCTTCATCTCAGCCGCCAAAAACAGGGCGGTACCCTCCAGGGTCTTAAGGAAAATGTTGCCCGAATAGCCGTCGCAGACGATCACGTCCACCGCCCCCAGCACCGCTTCCCGGGCCTCCACATTGCCCACAAAGTGGATCCGCCCCTCTTTCTCCGCCTGCTTCAAAAGGGCGTAGGTCTCCCGCTGGAGATCCAGCCCCTTGCTCTCCTCCGCGCCGATGTTCAGCAGTCCCACCCGGGGCTCCGGCCTGCCCAGGATGTGCTCGGCGTAGTAAGAGCCCATAAAGGCAAACTGCAGCAGATACTCGGGGGTACACTCGGCCGTGGCGCCGCAGTCGATGAGAATGGCCCCTCCGTTGGCGGTGGGGATCTTGGGGGCCATAGCCGCCCGGCGGATCCCCCGGATCCGCTTGGTCACCAGGGTGGCGGCCGACAAAAGGGCTCCGGTGGAGCCGGCGGAGACAAAGGCGTCCCCCTTGCCCTCCTTCACCAGGTTCAAGCCCACGGTCAGAGAGGAGTCCTTCTTCTCCTTAAAGGCAGTGGCGGCGTTGTCCTCCATGTCCACCACCTCGGAGGCATGGACGATCTCCAATCCCGGCGGCGGGGCGTCCAGCCCCATGTCATGCAGAACGGCCAGGATCTCGTCTCCACGGCCCACCAGGACTGCCTCCACTCCCAGCTCCCGCACGGCGGCCAGGGCTCCCTCTACGTTACAGCGGGGGGCGTTGTCGCCGCCCATGGCGTCTATGATGATTTTCATGGTATGTTACCTCCTTGGTGGGGTGGTATCGGTGGGTGGTGCCGTTTGGTTGGTGGGTGCGATCAAATTTCAACGTTGCGTGGTTTCTGAAGGACCATTCTTTTCGAGAAAAGAATGGCCCCTCAGACTCCCCAAGAAAAGCTTTCTGACGGTTATGTTTCCGGCTTATACGTAAAGTTAGGATAGCTCCTCCAGCCCCACTGCCGTTACCGATCAGCAAAGAGGCAGAGAGAGCCGCCGACCAGGAAACGCCTGGAGACAGCAACCTTGTTGGGTTGGCGGCGGGGCCGCCAGACCAGCCAGGCGGCGTTTATTTCAGCGAAGAGCGTAAAGGCTACGCTCTTATCAGCGGCAGCGGCGCAAAAGGGACAGCGGGTCGCTGTGAGGAAGCCGCCGGTCGATAGAAGGATATCCCAAAGCTTCTTGCCCGAGGGATAATCTATCAGCGTAGGTGCTCTCTGCGGTTGTACCGTAGTTCGCAGTTTATTCCTCTGGTCTTTGCCCTTAAAGATTCGGAGTCCAGAACCGCTTCTAAAGCGGTTTTGGCCCCGGCCGGGAGGCCGAAAAAAGAGCGTTGTACCAAAACGAACACCAAACCGGGCAACCGCTTCCGCCGGGCGGGTTTGCCCCCACCCCTACGGAGTATCAGAAAGCCCCAACAAATAATCTGCAGAAACGTTGTAATGCCGGCAAAGCACCACCAATTTTTCCAAGGTCGTGCCCTTCCTGTCATTTTCCATTTCACTGATTTGGCTTACAGAAAGCCCAAGGGCGTTGCTCAACGCTTCCCTGCTTTCCCCTGCGTCTGTGCGAACCTTCCGCAACCGCTCTGCAAAAATTTTCATCTTTTCTTGCCTTTCAATATTGACATTTGCACTTTTAGTGTTATACTGTACATAACACTAAAAGTGTTGAGGTGATACTATGCAAGACCTGATCGACCAAATCTACTATCTCATCGAAGAATCCCTGCCCGTCCAACACTACTCCGACCCGGCGGCCCAAGCCCTCTTCGCCACCTTCACCCCGGAGCAAAACAAACTCTTCGACGCCTACTTCCTGGAATCCATAGATCACGAGAACAACGAACGCCTCCGCCTGTTCCGCCGTCTGGTCAAGCTGGGCTTACACATCCCTTGACCCCAGAGCCTCCAGCGCCCGGTTCGCGATCAGCGTATTCTTCTCCCGCTTGCCCCCCTTCACCCGCTCGGGCCAGGGCGGCATGATGCCGAAGTTGATGTTCATGGGTTGAAAATCGGTGACACTCTCGTTGGAAATGTAGAGGGCCAGCGCTCCGATGGCCGTCTCGGCAGGGAAATCCGCCGGCGGCTGCCCCAAAAGCCTCCGCGCCAGCTCGATCCCCACCAGGCACCCGCTGGCGGTCGACTCCACATACCCCTCCACCCCGGTAATCTGTCCGGCAAAGGAGATGCGGGGACACTGCTTCACCCGGTAATACCGGTCCAAAAAGCCGGGGGACTTCAAGTAAGTATTCCGATGCATGACCCCATAGCGCAAAAACTCCGCGTGGGCCAGGGCGGGGATCATGGAGAACACCCGCCTCTGCTCCGGCCATTTCAGATGGGTCTGAAATCCCACTAGGTTATATACGCTTCCCTGGGCGTTGTCCTTGCGCAGCTGAACCACCGCATAGGGCTCCCGCCCCGTCTTGGGATCCTTCAGGCCTTTGGGCTTCAGGGGGCCGTACCGGAGGGTGTCCTCCCCTCTTCGGGCCATGACCTCCACCGGCATACAGCCCTCAAAGACCTGCTTGTCCTCAAAGCCGTGAACCTCCGCCTCCTCCGCTGTCCGCAGAGCCTGCCAGAAGGCCAGATACTCCTCCTGAGAAAGGGCGCAGTTGATATAATCCGCCGTCCCCTTGTCATACCGGGAGGCAAACCAGGCCTGATCCATGTCGATGGACTCAAAGCTCACCAGGGGGGCAGCCGCGTCAAAGAAATTGAGGGTTCCGCTGTCCGGGAAGGCCTTGGCAATGGCGGCGGTCAGGCTGTCGGAGGCCAAAGGCCCCGCGGCGATGACCACCTCCCCCTCCGGGATCTCCGTTACCTCCCCCTCCGCCACGGTGATGAGAGGATGGCTTCTCACCTTCTCGGTGACGGCGGCGGAAAACCCCTCCCGGTCTACCGCCAGGGCTCCTCCCGCCTCCACCCGGTGCTCGTCGGCGCAGGAGAGGATCAGGCTGTGGAGCCGGCGCATCTCCTCCTTGAGAAGCCCCACCGCATTCTCCGGCTGATCCGAGCGCAGGGAGTTGGAGCAGACCAGCTCGGCAAAGTTTGGGCTATGGTGGGCGGGGGTGGCCTTCTGAGGCTTCATCTCCCGCAAAACCACGGGGATTCCCCGGTTGGCCAGCTGCCAGGCGCACTCACACCCGGCCAGTCCCGCCCCGATCACGCTTACCGGCTCCATCTTCTGTCCTCCCTTCTCTCCGGCGGCTTATTTCTTCGCCCCCTTCTTCGCTGCAGTCTTTTTGGCCGCCGGCTTTTTGGCGGCCGCTTTTTTCTTCGCCGCCGGCTTCTTCTCCCCGGCGGCAGCCGTTTCATCCTTCTTCTTGTAGTAGCCCCGCTTGTCCTCCGGCAGGAAGTTGGGACACTTATCGTTGATGCAGAAGGGCTTTTTCGCCCCCCGGCCGGAGAGCTTGAACATGGTCTGGCCGCACTGGGGGCAGTTGTCTGCCACGGGCACGTCAAAGGTCATAAAGTCGCACTGGCGGGGCGCGCTCTCCCGCCGTGTGACGAATTCACAGGCATAGTACGTGTAGGGCTTGCTGTTTTTCTTGCTGGTGCCCGTCCGCTTGAGCAGCCGCCCGCCGCACTTGGGGCACTTGCCGGGCATCTGCTCCACGATAGGCTGGGTGTGGCCGCACTCCGGCCAGCCGGGGCAGGCCAGGAACCGGCCAAACCGTCCCGACTTGAATACCAGGTTCTTCCCGCACAGGGGGCAGATCTCCTCAGAGACCTCGTCCGGCACCTTGATCCGCTCCCCTACGTCGGCCTCCGCTTTCTCCAGCTCCTTGGCAAAGTCGCCGTAGAAGTCTCCCAGCAGATCTTTCCACTTCTCCTCGCCCTGCTCCACCCGATCCAGCTTCTCCTCCATCTGGGCGGTGAAATCATAGTCCACAATGTCCGGGAACTTGTCCTTCATCACCGTGTTTACCGTCTCACCCAGGGGGGTGGTGCGCAGATACTTGCCCTCCTTCACCACATACTCCCGCCCTTCAATGGTGGAGATGGTGGGGGCGTAGGTGGAGGGCCGGCCAATCCCCTTTTCCTCCAGAGCCTTGATAAGACTGGCCTCGGTATACCGGGCGGGGGGCTGGGTAAAGTGCTGCTTGGGCTCCAGGCCCTTCAGCGTCAGGGCCTCCCCCTCCTTCAGATCGGGCAGAGGGGACTGGGGCGCTTCCTCCTCCTCATCCTTTCCCTCCACATATACCGCCGTATACCCGGAAAATTTCAGGGCCGTGTGGGTGGCCCGGAAGCGATAATCGCTGGAACTTGCCTCAATGGTCACGCTGTCATAGGTGGCAGAGGCCATCTGGCAGGCCAAAAAGCGGCTCCAGATCAGCTTATAGAGCCGGTACTGCTCATTGGTTAGGTCTTTCTTGATGTTCTCCGGGGTCAGCTCCACGTTGGAGGGCCGGATGGCTTCGTGGGCGTCCTGGGCCCCCGCCTTGGCCTTATAGACCCGGGGGCTGCCCGGATAGTATTCCTTCCCGTAACGGCCCAGAATGAAGCTCCGGGCGGCGGCAGTGGCCTCGTCAGAAAGGCGCAGGGAATCGGTTCTCATATAGGTAATGAGACCCACGGTTCCCTCCCCGGTGATATCCACGCCCTCATAGAGCTGCTGGGCAATGGCCATGGCCCGGCGGGGCGGCATATTCAGCTTTCGGCTGGCCTCCTGCTGAAGGGTGGAGGTGGTAAAGGGGGGCGCCGGATTCCGGGTCTTCTCCTGTTCCTTCACTCCGGTCACGGTGAAAGAGCCGGCCTTCACCGCCTCCATCACGGCGTTGACCTCCCCCTCGCTGTGGAGCTCCATCTTCTTCTCTTTCCCATAAAACTGGGCGGTGAACTTGCCCACATTGGGCTTTACCCGCTCCAAAAGGGCGTCCAGAGACCAGTATTCCTCCGGCTGGAAGGCCCGGATCTCCTCCTCCCGCTCGCAGACCAGTCTCGTCGCCACCGACTGAACCCGTCCGGCAGAGAGCCCCCGGCGGATCTTTTTCCACAGGAAGGGGGAGATCTGATATCCCACCACCCGATCCAGCACCCGCCGGGCCTGCTGGGCGTCCACCAGATCCATGTCGATCTGCCGGGGGGCGGCAATGGACTCGCTGACCACCTTTTTGGTGATCTCGTTGAAGGTAACCCGGTAGGTGCTCTCATCGGGCAGATCCAGCAGCTCCTTCAGGTGCCAGGAGATGGCCTCTCCCTCCCGGTCAGGGTCGGTGGCCAGATAGACCTTTTCGCTCTTCTTGGCCGCCTTCTTCAGGTCGGAGATGACATCCTCCTTCCCTTTGATGGGCTGATAGTCCACCGCAAAGCCGTGATCCACATCCACTCCGATCTTGCTCTTGGGCAGATCCCGGATGTGACCCATAGAGGCCTTCACCTCATAGCCCGGGCCCAGATATTTGGTAATGGTCTTGGCCTTGGCGGGGGACTCCACAATGACCAAGTTGTTTTTTGTTTTTGTTGCCACAGTATAACCTCCGTGCGTGGATTATTCGGAAAAGCGCGAAACATCGGTCAGGGCGTTAAAATAACAGCGGCAAAAAACCGCTTGCCGGGCTTCTCCTCCACCAAACCCCGAAGCTGGAGCATGGTCAGGGCCGAAAGCACCCGGCGGGCCGGAATCTGGGTCTGCTCCGAAATGTCGTCCGGGGTCAAACTCCTGCGCTGGATGGCCAGGAGAATGTCCCGCTCGTCATCGGTGAAGGCCTCAGGATCGTCTGATAGAGAAATATATGCCCGAGACGGCGCCGTGTCAACCCTTTTTTGTGTTTTTTCCTTCGGAATCTCCGATGGTGGAGCAGCCTCCAGCCGCTCCAAAACCGTCTCCTCCTCCAAAGGCTCTTGGTTCCGCCCGGAAAAGAGGGGCGCAAACTCCTCCAGCACATCTTTGGCGGAAAGAACCAGCTTTGCCTCCCCCTGTTGGATCAGCCGGTTGCATCCCAAGCTGGCCGGAGCCCCCACCGGGCCGGGAAAGGCAAACACCTCCCGATTCTGCTCCAAAGCTGTGTGTGCGGTGATCAGCGCGCCGCTGGGCTCGCCCGCCTCCACCACGACCACACCCATGGATAGCCCGCTGATGATCCGGTTCCGCACGGGGAAATGCTGCCTGGCCGTCTCCACCCCCGGCGGGTACTCACTGATCAGGGTGCCCGCAACGGCCACATCCTCATAAAGCCAGCGGTGCTTTTTGGGGTAGATCACGTCCAATCCTCCACCCAAAACGCTGACCACCGTGCCGCCGCCCTGGAGCGCCCCTTTCAGTCCTGCGGCGTCGATGCCCTCCGCAATACCGGAGACCACGCCCACACCCTCCCGGGCCAGCTCCAACCCCAGCTTTCCCGCCAGGGCCTCCCCGTAGGGCGTGCATTTCCGCGTCCCCACCACGCCCACGCTCAAGCGCTCATCCACCCCAAGGGGCTTGCCCCGCCAATAGAGCACACAGGGCGGGTCGCAGATTTGGGCCAGACGCTCGGGATAGTCCGCATCCTGGATGGTCATAATGTGGATGCCCAGCCGGTCGCAGTCGGCCAGTATCCGCTCCACCCCGGCCAGACTTTTGTCCTCCAGGGCCCGTTTCTTCCCCTGGGGCAAACCCAGCAGGTCATACTCTTCTCTCTCGGCAAAATAGACCGCCTCCGGGGTGCCGAAATGGGCCAGCAGCCTGCCCGGGTCCCCCGGCTGGAGCCCCTTGCAGTTTGTCAGCCAAAGAAAATATTTCAAATTGGCCACATTTCTCCCCCCTGAAAGGCGATTTCTCCCCTATCCTATTTCCGCCAGCCTTCCCACAAAACGACGGCGGCAGCCACAGCGGCGTTCAAGGATTCACACCGTTCCACCATCGGGATCTTCAGCGTTTTCCCGCAAAGGGTCAGCATCTCCTCCGAGATGCCCTTCCCTTCACTCCCAATGACCACAGCGGCTCCGGACAGATCCACCGTCCCCACCTCCACCGTATCCTCCCGCAGGGCGGTGGCGTAGAGGGGGATTTCAGAGGCCGCCAGTACTTCGGCCACCGCCTGCCGCTCCCCCCTCCAAACCGGGAGCCGGAAGCAGGCTCCCATGGAAGCCCGAACCGCTTTGGGCGCAAAGGGCTCCCCACAGTTTCCCGTCAAGATCAGTCCCCGGGCGCCAAAGGCGTCGGCGGTGCGCCAGATGGTTCCCATGTTCCCCGGATCCTGAACCCCGTCCAGCACCAGATAGCGGCCGCCCTCCAACCTCTCCGGCAGAACCGTATCAGGAAGAGCGCAGGCAAAAACCACCTTCTGGGGCGTCTTGGTGTCCGCCAAAGAGGGCAGCACGTCCCCCGGCGTCTCCACCACCCGGCAAACAAGGCCCTGCGGCAGCTCAAATCCCGGGGTTTTCACCGCCAGCTCAATGGAAGCTCCCCACTTCACCGCCTCCTCCAGCAGCTTGGGCCCCTCGCACACAAACAGGCCCTGCTGCCGGCGGAACGCATTGGAGGCATTCAGCTTCCTTATCTTTTGAAACAGAGGGTTTTGACGGCTGGTGATGGTCTCCATCACTTCACCTCATGAAGCAGGTTGATGGCCTCGCTCCGCCCCAGAGCCACCACCTTGTCCCCCTTTTCCAGCGGCTTATCCGCCCGGGGAGACACATCCAGCTTTCCGGTGTCAGCCCCCCGAACAGCAATAATGGTCACATGGTAAGCGTTGCGCACATCCAGATCCCGGATGGTCTTTCCCACCCAGGAGTTGGGAGCCTCCAGCTCCACAATACCGAAATCCTCCGAAACCTCGATAAAGTTGAGCACATTGGAAGAGCTGAGCCCCTGGGCCAGCTTCACGCCCATCTCATGCTCCGGAAACAGCACCCGGTCCGCGCCAATCTTCTCCAGCACCTTCCGGTGAACGTGGCTTTTTGCCTTGCAGATAACCTCCCTCATCCCCAGCTCCTTCAGGTTCAGGGTAATGAGGGTGGATGTGCCGATCTCTCCGCCCACCGCTACAATGGCGCAGTCATAGTTGCGCATCCCCAGGGAGCGAAGTACCGCGGGATTCCGGGCGTCCGCCGCCACCGCGTGGGTCACCGTGTCGGCCACCTCCTGAACCCGATCCTCGTCCATATCCATGGCCAGCACCTCGTGGCCCAAAGCGGAAAGCTCGGTGGCCAGGGCTGTTCCAAACCGCCCCAGGCCAATCACCACAAACGTCTTCATCTGTCTCTCTCCTCTCAGCCGATCAAAATGTCGAACTTGGGATATTTGATATCAAGGGCGTCCTTGGGCCGGATCAGGAAGGCGATGGAGCAGGAGAGCACCCCCACCCGGCCGGTGTACATCATCAAGATCAGCAGCCCCTGGGAAAACCGGGACAGCCCGGAGGTCAAACCGGCAGAAAGCCCTACCGTCCCTAAGGCGGAGGCTGTCTCAAAGGCGGCGGAAAGATAGGGCGCATTGTCCGCCAGAGAGATGGCCATAGAGCCAAACAGCATCATAAAAAGCACCATCAAAAACAGGTTCATGGCGCTCATGGCCCGGCGGTTGGGCAGGGTGCGTCCCCGGAAGGTAATGCTCTCCCGCCCCTTGAGCCCGGTGACCAGCGTGAGCAGCAGCACCCATACCGTCACCGTCTTGATACCGCCGGCGGTGGAACCGGAGGAGCCGCCAATCAGCATAAAGATGCAGCTCATCACCAGGGAGCTGTCCTTCATGGCCCCCTGGTCGATAACATTGAAGCCGGCTGTGCGGAGGGTCACCGACTGAAACAGCGCATTGAGCCACCGCTCCGGCAGAGGCATGGCGCCCAGCGTAGCGGGGTTCTCCCCCTCCGTGGCAAAGAAAAACAGCGTTCCGCCAATCACCAGTGCCGCCGTCAGGCTCAGCACCAGGCGGCTATAGAGCGTCAGCTTCTTCCAGCTTCGGTGGGAGGCCACATCGTCCCAGACCAGGAAGCCCAGACCTCCAATGATGATCAGTCCTCCCGTCACCAGCAGGGTCAAGGGATCGTCGGAGAAGCCGGAGAGACTGGAAAAAGGCCCGGTATCCCCTCCCTGAAGGTCAAAGCCCGCATTGCAAAAGGCGGATACCGAATGGAATACGGCGTGCCATATCCCCCGAATAAGGCCAAACCGAGGCACCATCCGCACCGCCAGCAGCAGCGCGCCCACCCCTTCAAAAAGGGCTGTCCCCATCAGCGCCCGGCGCACCACCCGGACTACGCCGTCCAGGTCGCTGAGGTTCAGGGTGGAGACCATCAGCAGCCGCTCGGAAAGGCCAATGTGCCGCCGCTGGGCCAGAGAGATCAGCGTGATGACCGTCATAAACCCCAAGCCCCCCAGCTGGATCAGCAGAAGGATCACCACCTGGCCAAACAAAGACCAGGCCGTCCAGGTGTCCACCAGCACCAGCCCAGTGACACAGGTGGCCGAGGTGGATGTAAACAGGGCCGTAAAAAATCCCACGCTCTCCCCGTTCCGGGCCGCAAAGGGCAGGGTCAGCAGCAGCGCCCCTGCCAGGATCAACGCTGCAAAGGAGGCCGCCACAAGCCGGGTGGCATTGAGCCGCCGGGAGCGGATAAAACGGTTTTTGATAAATTGTTCAAAACGCTCCTGCACAGCCTGTCCTCCTTTCCTATGGATAGGGTCAAACGGCATACCGGCGATGTTCCGCCGGTATGCCGTGAAATGTACGCCCGTATATGGGCCCGTTTCCTATTCCAGCACCAATGCCTTTTTCGGGCAAAAATTGGCGCACTTCCCACAGCGGATGCACTTCTCTTCATCCACCACAGGGGCTTGGAAACCCGTTTGAACCAGCGCCCCCACCGGGCAGACCCGGACAGAGGGGCAGGGATGATTTTGAGGGCAATTTTCAACGATCACTCTCAGCTGCTTCTTCATAAGGCCCCTCCTATCACTTATCCAGCGGACGCATGGTCGGGAACAAGAGCACATCCCGGATGGAATCGGCCCCGGTCAGGAGCATGACCACCCGGTCGATCCCGATACCCAAGCCGCCCGTGGGGGGCATACCGTACTCCAGGGCGGTGAGGAAGTCCTCGTCCATCATGCCGGCCTCGTCATCGCCCTTGGCCCGGGCCTCCACTTCCTTCTGGAAACGCTGGCGCTGGTCAATGGGGTCGTTGAGTTCGGAGAAGGCATTGCCCATCTCGGAGTGGCAGATGAACAGCTCGAACCGCTCGGTGAGCCGGGGATCCTTGGGGCTCCGCTTGGCAAGGGGCGACACATCCACCGGGTGCATGGTGATGAAAGTGGGCTGAATGAGCTTCTCCTCCACCCGCTGGTCAAAGCACTCGTAGAGGGCGTTGCCCCAGGTAGGCTCCTTGGTGGAGGGGAGCTCCACGCCAATGCTCTTGGCGGCCTTGACAGCCTCCTCGTCAGAAGAGATGGCCATAAAGTCGATGCCGCAGTATTCCTTCACCGCCTCGTGCATGGGAAGCCTCCGCCAGCCGGGAGCCAGGGAGACCTTCTCCCCCAGCCATTCCACCTCGTAGGTGCCCAGAATTTTCTGGGCGGCGGAGGACAGCAGTTCCTCAAAGAGATCCATCATGTCGTTGAAGTCGGCATAGGCCTGGTAAAGCTCCACGGTGGTGAACTCCGGGTTGTGCTTGGGATCCATGCCCTCGTTGCGGAAAATGCGGCCCAGGTCGTAGACCCGATCCATGCCGCCCACGATCAGCCGCTTCAGGGGAAGCTCGGTGGCGATCCGCAGGAACATGTCGATGTCCAGGGTATTGTGATGGGTCACGAAGGGCCGGGCGGTGGCGCCCCCCTGGATGGTGTTGAGCACAGGCGTCTCTACCTCCAGGAAGCCCCGGTTATCCAGGAAGTCCCGAAGATGCTTGACAAACTGGCTGCGGATGATAAAGTTCCGCTTCACCTCAGGGTTCATGATGAGATCCACATACCGCTGGCGGTAGCGCAGTTCCTTGTCCTGAAGGCCGTGGAACTTCTCGGGAAGGGGCAGCAGGGACTTGGCGAGCAGGGTGATGTTTTTCGCCCGGACGCTCATCTCCCCCCGCTGGGTGCGGAACACCTCGCCGTCCACGCCCACAATGTCGCCGATGTCAAATTTCTTGAACTTCTTATAGACCGTCTCATCCATCTCGTCCTGGCGGGCGTAGAGCTGGATCCGCCCGTCCCGATCCTGAAGGTCGCAGAAGGACACCTTGCCCATGCCCCGCTTGGACATGAGCCGGCCTGCCACCTTGACGCTCTTTCCCTCCATGGCGTCAAAGTTGTCCTTGATCTGCTGACTGGTGGCGTCCCAGTCAAAGCGGGTCTCCTGGAAGGGATCTTCCCCCGCCTCCTGCAGCACAGAGAGCTTCTCCCGGCGCAGGCGCAGCAGTTCAGACAGTTCGGGCTGCTGGGAAGCGTTCTTTTGTTCCTCTGCCATAATGATTTCTCCTATCCTGAGGGCCTGTTTTTCAGCCCTTCTGAATATCCATAACGGTGTAATAGAGCAGTCCGGCGGGGGCGTCCACTTCCACGTCCTCGCCCACCACTTTGCCCAGCAGGGCCTTGCCGAAGGGGGAATCCTCCGAGATGCGGCCATTCATGGGATCGGCCTCCTGGGAGCCCACGATCCGGTAGACGTCCTCCTCTCCGGTCTCCTTATCCTTCACCTTCACCTGGCTGCCCAGGCTGACGGCGTTGGCGTCAAAGTGCTGCTCCTCGATGAGCACATAGTTGTCCAGCACGGCCTCGATCTCGGCAATGCGGGAATAGAGCTTGCCCTGCTCATTTTTGGCCTCGTCATATTCGCTGTTTTCGCTCAGGTCGCCGAAGGAGCGGGCCTCTTTAATCTGCTCTGCCACCTCCCGTTCCCGGACGGTCTTCAGGTAATTGAGTTCCTCCTGGAGCTGCTCCAAACGCTGGGGGGTCAGTTTGTACTGCTTGGCCATGTTTTTGCGTCACCTTTCCTGTTAACTGTTTTAATGCTCGAACCTGCCCATTTTCTTTCATGGGCACACTACCACTCATACATTATCCTGTATTATATGTATTTTCTTCCCTTCTGTCAAGGCCATTCCGCCCGAATCTCCTTCGCCGTAAGCCGGCCCGTCTCCCACAAAAGCTCTAAAAAAAGCAGAGAGTCCATCCCCTCCGGAAGCGTCCCTTCCCCTTTCAGGACAAGCCCTCCCAAATCCGGCTTTCCCCAAAGCCGAATAACCTTCCCCGCCGGGTTTGGCCGGGGCTCCAGCTCTATGGATACCTGGGGTTCCTGCCCCCAGCCCAGATGGACGGGGGCCGCCCCATACGCCTCCCGAAGCCGGCGGGCCAGCGCCTCCTCCCCCCGCTCAAAGTCCAGGCTGAGGGCCTTTACCCAAGGGCAGAGACCCTGGGCCAGCACCCAGGCCTCATTTCCCGCCGCCCCGCCCCGAAGGGCAACCCGGCGCTGCTGCGGGGGCAGATGGGACAGCAGACACAGGGCCAGCTCGTCCCCCTTCCTCCGGCACAGGGGCAGGGGATTAACCGCAGACAGTCCCCAGCGCTCAAAGCCGCCCTCGTCCTCCCATCCCTCCGGCGGAATAATCCGGCGGATCCCCTGCCTGCCAAGGAGCCGGGCCGCCTGTCGAAGCCGGCGCTCCCGCTTTCCCGGCGGCAGAGAAACCTCCATCAGCCAAAGTCCCCGGACGCAGACCGGAGCCAAAGCAGGCCGGAGCCTTCGCTCCTGTGTCGGCCGCAGCCACGCCACCATATCTCCACCCCCTCTGGGGGATGGTATGCGCCGGCAGGGAGGAAGATGACGGAACAGCCCCCTTCGGATCATCTCACGGCTGTTCCAAAGGTGGCTGTCTATTTAGGATACTTTTGGGCCCTTAATCGTACTTTTTGACCCCTTTATGGGGTCAAAAAATCCATAGCCGCCTGGAGCTGGGCGTCCTCCTCATAGGCCAGCGCGCCCGCCGCCAGAAGGTTAGACTCCTTCTCCCCCAAGGACACCTGCTTATCTAAGCTCACCCCGGTGCCAATGAGCGAAACCCCGCCCCCCGTACGGTACCGCGCCGTAGACAAATTCAGCGCCCCGCCGTTTGGCAGGGGAATCGCCTGCTGGGAGTAGCCCTTACCCGAGGTGGGCTCCCCCACGATGGGGGCTCCCACGCTCTCCTGAAGCTGGGCGGCAAAAATCTCGGCGGCAGAATAGGTATCGGCATTGACCAGGGTGACCATGGGCAGATCTACACACCCTTCGTCCGACTGGGTCACCGATTCCCAGCCCCCCTTGGTCTCAGAGCGGAAAATAGGGCCCTCCGGCAGCAGATAATCCAGCATATCCGTCAGCTGATCCACATAGCCGCCGCCATTGTTGCGCATATCAAAGATGAGGGCCCGGGCCCCCTGGCCCGTCAGATCCTCCACCGCCGCTTTCAGCTGGTCGGCGCTGTGGCTATAGAAGTTTTTCACTTGGATATATCCCACCTCGTCCGGCAGCAGGTCATACCGCACCGAGACATTTTCCATGGCCTCCCGGCGCAGCTCCACGCTCCTCTGCCCGCCCTCCGGATCTTGTACCGTAAGGGTCAGGGCAGTGCCGTCCTCCCCCTGGATCAGGGCTGTAGCTTCTTCCAGGCTCAGTCCCGCCAGAGAGACTGCGTCTACGGCGGTAAGCAGTTCTCCCGGTTTCAGCCCTCCCTTTTCCGCGGGGGAATTTTCGTGGACTTCCAGCACACGCAGCCCCCGATCCTCCGCCAGCTCTACGGTGACGCCGATCCCCACATAGGAGTTGTCCCGCCGCTGTCTCTGGGCGGCATATCCCTCGGCATTCAAGTAGTAGCTCCAGCGGTCTCCCGTACCGCTGACCATGCCGGCCAGGGCGCTGTCGATCACCTGCTCCGGGTCGTATTCTCCCACAAACTGGCTTTGGATCAGTCCCCAGCCCTCCGCCAGGGTCAGAACATAAGGCCCCAGGATCAGCATCAGCCCCACCGCCAAAACCAGCACCGCCGTACCTGCGCCGGCCAGGGCCGCCAAGAGCATTTGTTTGCCGGAAAATCTCTCTTTTCTCATCTTTTTCACTCCTTTCCCGCCTCAAAAGAAAGACGGGCGGAGGTTCCCTCCGCCCGCCGTGAGTCGTCCGTTACCAATAGATGAACTTTACGCTGGGGAACATGGGCAAGGGATTCTGCCGAACGCCGTTTTTCCGCAGCTCCAAATGGAGATGATTGCCCGTGGCTGAGCCGGTCATACCCACCAGGCCCAAAACCTGCCCCTGGGAGACCACATCCCCCTCCTTCACCTTTCGGGAGCCCCGCTGCATATGGGCATACAGGGTGGTCACGCCATTGCCGTGGTTGATGACCACATACTCTCCGTAAGAGCTGGGCGCATAGGCCGAGGTCTGCACCACACCGCCCTGCACAGCATAAATATTGGTTCCGCCCGGTGCGGCGATGTCAGCGCCGGTATGGTTATGATACTTTCCGGTGATGGGGTGCGTCCGGGGGCCAAACTGGGAGGTGACCGTCACGTTGCCGGCGGGCAGAGGATAGGTATAGCCGGAGCCGGTTGTGAACGTGACCTTTTGGGCGTCGATCAGCCTTTGCAGCTCCTTCTCCTTTTGAGCCTGCTCCTGCTCCAGGCGCTTGATCTCGGCCTCTTCCGCCTCTACCAGGGCCTGGGCCTCCTCCGCTTGGTTGGCCAGTTCATTGAACAGGGCCTGGGCCTCGGAGACCTTAGCGGCCTGCTCTGCATACTGGATGTCCAGCTGACGCTTTTGTTCGTCCAGCTCCGCCTTGGACTCATTCAGGGCGGCCAGGGTATCCTCCACCTCTTGCCGGGCGGCGGTCAGGCTCTCTACCACACCATTGTCATAGGCCATGATCTCGTCCACCAGGGCCAGCCGATCCAAAAGGTCGGAATAGCTCTTTGCGGAAAACAGCACCGACCAATAGGACACGGTGCCTGCCTCCTCCATGGAGCGGGCCCGCTGGCAAAAGCGTTCATAGGCGGTTTGTTCCTTCGTCTGCGCCTCGGCCAAGGCCGCCTCCTGCTCGGCAATCAGGGTGTTATACACGTTGATCTGGGTCTCCGTGCTGGTCACCTGGGCATTGATGGCGTTGAGCTGCTCGGAAAGGATGCGCTTGCGCTCCTGGGCCTGGGCCTTATCGTTTTGAATGGCGTCCAGCTGCTGCTGGTATTCCTTCTTCCGGGCCGCGGCCTCAGACGCGCTGTCCTTCAAGCTGGAAATCTGCCCCTTCAGCTCCGACTGCGTGGCGGCGTGGGCGTTCAAGATGGCGCTGCTGATAAGGGGCAGCAGCATGGCCAGCACCAGCACCACCGCCAGAGCCCCCACAAAGATCCGGCGCCACTCCAGGTGCACCTTTTTCTTTTTTTGCTTCTGATTTCCCTTCAAAATGGTTTCCTCCGTTATCTTCTGAAACGAAACACTTGCAAAAAGGGCCGTTCAGCCCATTTATACCTGCAGGAACTTACGGATGGCCATAACGCTTCCGCCGGTACCCACCACCAGGCCTGTGCCGGCAAAGATGCCCAGCACCCGGGGCCACATCTCTCCAAAGGGGATGACGGTAAGCAACTGGAAGGCCTCCCCAGTGTCGATGGCCTGGGCGATCAGGGTGTAGACCCCCCACTGAAGGAAGAAGGCCACCACCGCGCCCGCCAATCCCAGAAGCATTCCCTCAAAGATAAAGGGGCCCCGGACAAAGCCGTTGGTGGCGCCGCACATCTTCATAATGGCGATCTCTTCCCGTCTGGTAAACGTGCCCAGCTTGATGGTGTTGTAGATGATAAACAGGGAGATGGCCAACAGCATCAGGATCAGCACAAGGGCCACACCTGCCGCCACGTTGCGGATCATCACAAAGCCCTCGGCGATCTCGGGGGCCGCCCGGTGGCCGGCGATGCCCTCCACCGCGTCCACCGCCCGGATGGTCTGCGTCATTTGGGAGATATCCTCCATATGGATCGAATACCGATCCCGGAACACCTCGTCAGGCAGCTCGGAATAGAGGGCGGCATTGGCGTCGCTGGCATATTGGTCAGCGTAGTTGACCTTGGCCTCCTCCTTGCCGGTAAAGCTCACCTGGGACACGTTGGGCACTGCCTCCAGCACGGTCTGGAGGGCCAGGGCCTGCTCCCGGGTGTAGCTTTCGTCCACAAAGGCCAAAAACTCGTTGTCCCGCTCCAAATTCCCCAGCTCCCGCTCCAGGTTCAAGGCCACCAGAGAGAAGGAGCCCATGATCAGAAGGCAGGCCACGATCATACACACCGCCGCAAAGGACATAAGGCCGTGGGTAAAGATGGAGTGAAAGCCTTCGGAAAGGTAATAGCTCAAATTACGTGATTTATTCATTCTTATAGTACCCGCCTGTCTCATCACTGATGATGCGTCCGTTCTCGATGGCGATGACCCGCTTGGAGAAGCGGTTCACCAGCTCCTTCTCATGGGTGACCACCAGCATGGTGGTGCCCAGTTCGTTGATCTTCTCCAACAGCATCATGATCTCCAGGGAACGCTGAGGATCCAGATTGCCTGTGGGCTCGTCGGCAATGATCATCTGGGGGTTGTTCACCAGAGCCCGGGCGATGGCCACCCGCTGCTGCTCGCCGCCGGAGAGCTGGCCGGGATACCGGTCACCCTTTCCCGCAAGGCCCACCAGATCCAGCACGTAGGGGATCCGCTTGCGGATCTCCCGGGGGGAGGCCCCTACCGCCCGCATGGCGAAGGTCAGGTTCTCCCACACCGTCTTTTTGTCGATGAGCCGGAAATCCTGGAAAATGACCCCAAGGGTTCGGCGCATATAGGGAAGCTGATTGACCCGAATGCTGGTCAGGTTGTACCCGTTGACCATGATCCGCCCCGCGGAGGGGTGGATCTCCCCGGTGATCAGCTTGATGATGGTGGACTTGCCCGAGCCCGAGGGCCCTACCAGGAAGGCAAACTCCCCGTCGTCAATGCGCAAAGAGACCCCTTTGAGGGCCTTTGTGCCGTTGTCATAGGTTTTTTGAATGTCCAATAGACGAATCATTGAATGCTCCCCACAAAACGATTGACAATCAGACACCGGCGCTTTCCTGCCTGGGTTCGATCGTCAATCGTTCTTCCATATGAAATCTGTGCCTTACCCCTCGATACCCCGGGAGACCAGGTATTTCTTGACCATGAGAGCCACCTTGAAGGTGATGGCGTCGTCAAACTCCCGCAGGTCAAGGCCGGTGAGCTTCTTGATCTTTTCCAGCCGGTAGACCAGGGTGTTCCGGTGGACAAAGAGCTTCCGGGCGGTCTCAGACACGTTCAGGTTGTTCTCAAAGAATTTGTTGATGGTGAACAGGGTCTCCTGATCCAGCGCGTCGATGGGGTTCTTCTTAAACACTTCCCGCAGGAACATTTCGCACAGGGTGGTGGGCAACTGATAGATCAGCCGTCCGATGCCCAGGTTCTCATAGTTGATGATGCTCTGCTCGGTCTCGAAAACCTTACCCACCTCAATGGCCAGCTGAGCCTCTTTATAGGCCCGGGCCAGATCCCGGATGTTGGAGACCACGGTGCCGATGCCCACTACGGCCTTCAGCTTCAGCTCGGCCTCCAGACCCTCTTCGATCTGCTGGGCGATCTTATCCAGGCGCTTGCTCTCCACGTTTTCAGGCAGCTGCTTGATGACTACCACGTCGGTCTCGCTCACCGACAGGACAAAGTCTGCCTGCTTATCGGGAAACTGGGCCTGGATGGCGTCGATCATCGCCGGGTTTGCAGGCTCCTCCTGGCGAACCAGAAAGACCCCCCTGGGAACATCACAGGCAAAATGAAGCTCCTTGGCCCGGACATAAATATCGCCCAGGAGGATATTGTCTGAGATAATGTTTTTGACAAAGGTTCCCTTGTCATGCTTTTCCTCATAGTTCTGCTTTGCGCCGTTCAGGGCTACGGCAGAAATGGTGCAGAGGGACTTGGCCGTATCGTCCTCCCCCTCCACAAAGCCGGCGTACTCATACTGCGCTCCCCAGCGGGACAGGGCCCGGAACGTCCGGCCCTCTCCGGTCACCACGCCGCTTTCCGCCGCGTTGACCCGCTCTACCACAGAGCCCCAGCGTTCACCGATCAAGGATGGGTCACTGCAGGCAACCACAGTTCCCTCTCCGTCGATGACGCCCACCGCCCGGCTTGTTCCTTCCTTCATCTGCAGCAAGACACTCTGAAAGATCCTGTTGGGCATTTGCATTGCCTCCCTTGCCAAATTCCCTGTCGGGTGGTTGGATTCCAATTTATCACTTCTATATTATAGCGGTCTTTTTCTCCTTTTTCAATAGGAAACGACAAGTTTTTTGTGAAAAATGCCGAAGGGCGGGGGCGGAACTTTTTTCCTTCGGGGCAACACCGCCAAAACCCTCGCTCCGCAGCCCCTCATTTCCCCTTGCCTCCCGCCTGTTTTAAGGCGGCAAGTTCCTCTTCCGTCAGGCTTCGCCACTGTCCGGGCGCCAAGGCCTCGTCCAGGACAAGGGGGCCGAAGGTCAGGCGTTTGAGGAAGGTCACCGGCTTTCCGCGGGCGGCGCACATGCGCTTGATCTGGTGGTATTTCCCCTCGTGAAGGGTGACGATGGCCTCGTTCTGGCCCAGCCGCTCCAGGCCTGCCGGGAGACATTCATAGCCGTCGGCCAGGGTGACGCCCTTCCGGAACGCCTCCTCATCGGCCTTCTCCAGTTCTCCCTCCACCCGGACGAGATAGGTCTTGTCTACGTGGCGGCTGGGAGAGAGAAGGGCGTGGGCGAGGGGTCCGTCGTTGGTCAGCAGCAGAAGGCCCAGCGTGTCCTTGTCCAGCCGCCCCGCCGGAAAAAGACCTATCTTTTGCAGGTGCCCGGGCAGGAGGGAGAGAACGGTGGGCTCCCGGGGATCCTCAGTGGCGGAGACCAGGCCGGAAGGTTTGTGGAACATGAGGTAGGTGTATTTTTCGGTGGAGATCAGTTCGCCATCCACCTGGATCCTCCCACCAGAAGGAAATTTTTCCTCCCGACTGGTTACCACCCTGCCCTCCGCTGTCACCCGGCCCCCTCGGATCAGGGCGGCGGCCTCCTTTCGGGACCAGCGGCCGGTGTTGGCCAATATTTTGTCGATACGCTCCATGGGGAGACCTCCTTTCAGGGTAGAGCAGATGGGCACCGCCCGCCCCTTTTTGATTTATTGTATCATATGACAAGCCTTTTTTCCATATCAATGAATAGCTTCCATTGACAAGGGCAGAGCCTGTCCGCCTTTGTCAATGGAAGCGACAAGACAAAAATGAGGGGCGATGGATGTGTTTATTTGGACGGCAAAGATCAACCGCAAAAAGATCCTTTTGACTTTGGGCGCTCTGCTGTGCATCTCGGCAGCGGTACTGACCCTGCTGGGAAACCGCGGAACGGCGGCGGCAGCCACAGTAAGCCCCAAGGGAATCAAGAGCGAGGAGGACCGGGTGGCCTATCTCGCCGACTGGGGCTGGCAGGTCTCCCCCCAGGCGGTGCTGGTGGAGGAGCTGGAGCTGCCGGAGGAATTTGGGCCAGAGTACAGCCAGTATCTGGAGCTCCAGACCGGTCAGGGCTTTGATCTGGGAAAGTATGCGGGGAAGCGGGTGCGTCGATATACCTATGAGGTGCTCAACTATCCCACCGGGGAGACCGGCGTAGTGGCCCATCTTCTGGTGTGCAAAAACCGGGTCGTGGGCGGCGAGGTTATGGGAGGCTCCTTCCTCCACGGGCTGGCCATGCCTCAATGAAAGAAAAACGCGGCGCTTTGATAAGCGCCGCGTTTTTTATTGCCTCTCACTCCTGAACCGCTTTTGCGCACTGGGTCAGGAAAATCAGGAAGGTGCCCGAAGCCACGATCCAGAATAGGGCCGTGAAGGTCAGGGCTACGGAGGCCGCATCCTGGAACAGGGGGACAATGGAGAATACAACCCCTGCAACGTTTACCACCACGTAGATCAAAAACATCTGCCGGATCATCAGGCACCGCTTGGCAAGCTCGATCTTCCCCTTGCCCTTCAGCAGCTCCTCCATCGCCAGGCCAAAGAAAAAGATCTCCCCCACGAACAGCAGCTGGCCGATCAAGGTGACGATCGTGGCCAGAAGGCTTTCGCCCATCAGTCCGCCGCCCAGGGCAAAGACCAGCTGGCCCTCCCCCAGGTACAGCGCCCGACCATAGGCAGGATGCTCCTTCCGCAGCAGGAAAAGCCCTGCCAACATAAGCGCTCCGCCCACTGCGGAGGCCAGAACCCCTTCCAGCGAGCTGGCGTAGAGCAGGGCCACCACAAGCTTGATCCCTTCCCCAAGAAAGATGAGCCAGCAGGCCTGGCTTATCTTCTTTTTCTTTGCATCCTCCATCTTGTTATCTCCTTTCGTCCTTCGCCTGGGCGGCGTCCCCTATGATGTGCACGTTCAGATGATCGTAGGTCATCTCGATGCCGGCGGCGTCAAAGGCGGTCTTTATCTGCTCTGTCAGGTCAAAATATACCGTCCAGTAATCTCCGGTGGCGCACCAGACCCGGAGGATATACTCGATAGAACTGCTTGCGTAGCCGCTGACCCGGATCATCGGCTCGGGATCGGGCAGAACCAGAGGATGGCTCTCCACCACCCCGGCCATGGCCTTCTTTACCTTTTCCGGCGCGTCGTTGTAGGAGGCGGTGACCTTCAGTTCCACCCGGCGTTTGTCGTTGCCGGAATAGTTTGTGATGGTCTTGCCCGAGATCTCCCCGTTGGGGATATAGACCACCTTGTTGTCGATGGTGTCCAGCTTGGTGTAGACAAGGCCCACTTCCTGCACGGTGCCGCTGACCCCTCCGGCCTCCACAAAGTCTCCGGCGGAAAAAGGGTGGGCCGAGAGGAGCATGATCCCGCCGGCCAGGTTGGACAGCGTTCCCTGAATGGCCAGGGAAACCGCCAGGCCTAACACACTCAGCAGCGCCACAAGGGAGGTCATGGGCACACCCAGATAGCCCAGCAGGGCGCAGACAGCCACCAGCCACAGTACCACCTTCAGCCCCGAACGCAGGAAGGTACGTACCCCCCGGTCCAGCTTGGCCTGGGTCATGGCCCGGTCTGCCAGGGTCACCACGATGCGAATGACCACCACGCAGGCCACCAGCAGGCACACCAGCACGGCGGCCGTCTGCCAGGAAAAGTCCTTCACGGCCTGTTCAATGATCCCTATCGTCTCCTGGGCGGTCTCTGTATCTACCGCAGTGGGCATAGCTGTCTCCCCTTTTTCTTTCAACTGGTATGTGCTACATTGTAGCATATTTGGCATGGGGTGGCAAGTAGGCCTTATTTCCGGGCCCTTGCCCGTACCAAAAGCATCATGGGTCTGCGCAGCTCATCAGCCATCCCCGGCTGCTCCAACAGTTCTGCTGAAGGCTGCGCCTCCTCCACCGCCTCCAGCTCAAAGCCGTTTTCCAGCAGCCCCATGAGTATCTGGGTCAGGGTGTGGTGCTGCTTTTCCACCGGGCAACCCAAAAAGCGGGTCAGGCGCAGGCCGGGGCGGAAATAGTCATCCACAGGCCAGTGCCGGGGCTTTCCCTGCTCATCGTATTCCCAATCCTGGGCTACCCCGGCAGTAAAAACCGGGTGCTCGATATTAAAAAGGAACACTCCACCGGGAACCAGTGTATGCCAGACCTTTTGGAAAACCGCGTCCAGATCCTCAATATAATGGAGGGCAAGGTTTGACAACACGCAGTCCCAGCGTTTCTCCGGATATTCATACTCCTCGATCCCGCACAGACGATATGTAATTGTCTTATGGCTGTTGCGTCTTTTCGCTTCCCCCAGCATTTTAGCGCTCATGTCGAGCCCCAGCACCTCCGCCGCTCCGTGCTCTGCGGCATATTTGCAGTGCCAGCCGTACCCGCAGCCCAGATCCAGCACCCGCCTGCTCTCCAAGGCGGGAAACAGCGGCCGGAGCCGGTGCCACTCCCCGGCCCCGGCAAGGCCCTCCCTGCTCCGGCTCATTTGGGCGTACCGGTCAAAAAAGGCATCGTTTTCATATTCGTTTTTCATAGGGAACCTCCCAGCACTCATTGGTCAAATCCTATCACATATCCCCATCCATTGCAAGACGGCCCCCGTTTCTTCATCTGCGCAAAAAAGAGGGCCAGTCTTTCGACTGGCCCTCTTCTTTCATTTGAGGCAGTGGATTACTCGTTGATGGCGATGACGACGCCGGAACCCACGGTGTGGCCGCCCTCGCGGATAGCGAAGCGGAGACCCTCCTCGATGGCGATGGGGGTGATCAGCTCCACGTCCATCTCCACGTTATCGCCGGGCATGCACATCTCGGTGCCGGCGGGCAGGGAGATGACGCCGGTGACGTCGGTGGTACGGAAGTAGAACTGAGGACGATAGTTGTTGAAGAAGGGGGTGTGACGGCCGCCCTCGTCCTTGGTCAGGACGTAGACCTGGCCGCGGAACTTGGTGTGGGGCTTGATGGAGCCGGGCTTGGCGATGACCTGGCCGCGCTCGATGTCGGTCTTGGCGATACCACGGAGCAGAGTACCGATGTTGTCGCCGGCCTG
>JAAWEH010000009.1 GCA_022794215.1 Oscillospiraceae bacterium | reverse complement strand
GTCGGCGGCCATGAGGGTGCGGTAGGTGTCCTCGGAGAAGTCCTGGTGGCCCGGGGTGTCCAAAATGTTGACGCAATAGCCCTCGTACTGGAACTGCATGACCGAGCTTGTGACCGAGATGCCGCGCTGCTTCTCGATCTCCATCCAGTCGGAGGTGGCGGCGCGGGTGTTCTTTTTGCCCTTCACCTGGCCCGCCTGGGCGATGGCTCCGCCGTAGAGGAGGAACTTTTCGGTGAGGGTGGTCTTGCCGGCGTCGGGGTGGGAGATAATGGCAAAGGTGCGCCGGCGGGTGATCTCGTTTTGATATTTGGACAAGGGTGATCCCTCCAATTTATGATACGGTTTGTTGTAAAAGAAAAAAATATTACATGGGGGAAACCCCTTTCCAAAAATTGCTTCTCTATTATACTGAATTTCCGGGGGATTGTAAACGGGGGAAAATTTTTTCTTGACCTTCCCACAGTGTCAGGGTATAGAATGTCCACAGGAACCGGTTCCCAATCAAATCAAAGGAGGGATGTCATGCTCACCATCGGCGAATTTTCCCGGCTGGGGCGGGTGTCGCCCCGGATGCTGCGGCACTATGACGCCCTGGGGCTTCTCTGCCCGGAGATCGTGGGGGAGAATGGGTACCGTTATTACCGCCAGGAACAGCTTGGGCCGCTTCTGCAGATCAAGCGGCTGCAAAGCTACGGCTTTTCTCTGGCGGAGATAAAGGAGCTGCTGGCCCTACCAGGGGAAGCGCTGCTGCCCCATCTTCACCGCCGCCGTCTGGACGCCCACTATGAAATTTACCAGCTGCAGGAACGCTTGCGGCAGTTGGAAGCAGACATCCTCCAAATGGAGGGAACGCCTATGTTAAAGGACAAGTATGAAGTGATTTTGATGCCCGACCCGGAGCAAACCGTGATCGGCATCCGCCGCACCGTTCCGGTGACGCAGTTCCACGACCTTTTCCAGGAGCTTCGCCGGGAGATCGCCCAGCGGGGCATGAAGCTGACGGGAGCAGTCCAGATGCTCTATCACGGGCAGGAATTCAACCACGAGAACGCCGACGTGGAGGTCCAGGCGGTGGTGGCTTCCGGCACCCCCGGGGCCAAGGTGAAGCCGGCCTATGACGCCTGCGCCACGGTGATCCACAAGGGGCCCTATGAGGGACTGCCCGGCGCTTATGAGGCGCTGGCGGTCTGGATGGCGGAGCACCCGGAGTATCGGATCTGTGGGCCAGCTATCGACCGGTATCTCAACGACCCGGACACCACGCCCCCGGAAGAGCTGGTCACAGGGGTTTTGTTCCCGGTGGAGAAGGTGTAAAAAGTGGGGAGCGGCGTCGCCGCTCCCCGTTTTTACCCCTCCAGCTGCTCCAGCAGGGAGGGCAGTGCCTCCAGGCTGTGGATGGCCGGGACTCCCTCCGCCTGCCCAAAGCCATAGGCCGCGTGGATAAAGGGCACCCCCGCCTCCTGCGCCGAGCGGCAGTCCAAGGCGGTGTCCCCCACGTAGACCGGCCGCTTCAGACCGTGCCGCTTTACCACCAGGGCGATGTTCTCGCTCTTGGGCAGTCCCGTGTTCCCGGCGGACTCAAAATCGGTGAAATACTTCCCCATACCGGTACCGGCGAAATAGGCTTCGATGTATCCCTTCTCACAGTTGCTTACCACAAAAAGGGGGTACCTCCGGCTCAAATCGGTCAGCACGGCCTCCTCGCCGGGATAGAGGGGCGCGCCGTGCCGGGAGAGGAACTCGTTCTCCGTTCTGCAGCAGTGATCCAGAACCCGCTGTTTCTCCCGGGCCTCCAGACCGGGGGAGAGCCGCTCCACAATGTCTTCCAGCAGCAGCCCCATACAGGGATACAGCTCCTGCTCGGTGACAGGCTCCTGCCGAACTCCCAGCTCCTGCAGCCCAAAAGTCCAGCTTTTGGCCAGCTGGGGCACGGCGTTCCAAAGGGTTCCGTCCAGATCAAAGAGAATACCGTCAAACATAGAGGCCGTCTCCTTTGCGTCAAAATCATATCCCACATTATAAAATACTTTCGTCCCCTTGTAAATGGCCAATGGCCGTTGACAAAGCCTCGCCCCTGGGTTAAAATAAACCCCACACGTGCTTGCAGCTCAGTAGGATACTTACTGTCACTTGGGGAACGAAGTGAGGATAGTGACAGTTAGTGCCGCGGAGCGGCTGAGCGGCCGCCCCATCGGTAGGACATCTCACATATGCGCTTGTAGCTCAGTAGGATACTTACTGTCACTTGGGGAACGAAGTGAGGATAGTGACAGTTAGTGCCGCGGAGCGGCTGAGCGGCCGCCCCATCGGTAGGACATCTCACATATGCGCTTGTAGCTCAGTAGGATAGAGCGGCCGCCTCCTAAGCGGCAGGTCGGAGGTTCGACTCCTCTCAAGCGTGCCAGAGGGCCGGAGCAAGACTGCTCCGGCTCTTTGTTTTGCCTTCCGAAAAGGTTTCCAAACCATACGCCCCAAGGTGTTCCATATATTTTGCTCCTCGGGGAATGGTAATAATATACAAATTTGAAGCGCGAAATTTAGGCAAAGGGACGAATAATTTTGAAAGGAAAATTGGAAAATGTAACCGAATTTGTAACTGGAATATGCTATAATAGCAATACAATTTAGGATTCTGGACAGAGCGCGGAGTTCCAAATGAAATTTAGGGAAGAAAAGGAGGATCACATTATGAGCAGTATGAAAAAACGGATATTGGCGTTGGTTCTTGCGCTTGTGATGTGCGTGGGCATGCTGCCTACCGGCGTGTTTGCGACGGAGACTGACCTTGGGGAAGAGCCCGGGGTGGTTGCCGACATCTCAACGGAGGCCCCGAACCAGACCGATACGGCGCTGGAGGAGACAGGGACCGAGACCGAAAGTGACAACGAAACAGAGCCGGAAGCTATTGATATCAATAGCGGCACCGTGCCTGAGGGCACGGTGATTGACCCTGCTCAACCAGAGCAGACGGGGGAGCCGGAGGCGGCCCCCGCGGCTACCGCACCCGCTGAGGCGGAGACCCAGGAGCCGGGGGAGAGTCCCGCTCCCGCTGAGAGCACGGAGGGCTCCTACACGGTGGAGGACTTTATGGCCGCCATCGAAGCCTTTGGGGATGTTATGGACGAGGATGAGAACAATGCCGCGCTGGACAAGTGCGACGACATTTACGCCAGCCTGTCCAAGGAAGACCAGGCGGCCATGGCGGAGCATTACGCCGCCCTCCAGGCCTACCGTGCCGACCCCAACGATGGAGTGGAGACGCTGGATTATACGTCATACACGTCCCACATTACTCTTGGGGCCGGAGATGGCAGTCCTACCGGAATGAAAATGAGTGTGGGCGACCATTGGTATGGACATTGGTATGTAGAGTCCATCAGTCTTTCCTCGGTCAAATTTGGTTCCAAGTATGGCGAACACAATAACAGCAATTTCAAAGTGCCCGCACCGGAAGATATCTGGGAGGGTGTATCCAGCAACTATAAGACCGTCGCCGGTTACAGCACTGCGTGGAATGGCAATGCGAATATTGGCAGTTTTCCCCTGATAATTTACACCGCCGGGAGTGCCAAATATATCAATGTGATCAATTTGCCGACACCGACTCCTACAACGGCGCCGACTCCCACGCCGACGGCGCCCGCTGGGGCTTATGTATCGGTTGTCCACAACTATTACACCAACGGAAGTTTCACTGGCTCATGGTCGGAGAATGTGTCTGTGTATGTGCCCACTTATAATGTGCCTGCAACGCACCAGGCGAATTCTTTTGCGAAAACCACCTATAATGGGAACACCTATTCCTATACAAGTGGAAGTCCAGCCGCTATTTCGGTCAGTAAGGGTGCTACGGGATACCAGGGTACCTTTAACCTGACCTATAACCGTGAAACAGTTGAGACCAAACTGATCTTCAATACCAACGCCAACGGGGATTCTGTGTCCAATATGCCCAGCGGAGTGACGTACAATAATGTTCCCACCACCAGCAGTACGGTGGCTACCATCGAGAATAAGACTCCGACCCGCGATGGGTATGTATTTACCGGATGGAATACGGCGCAGGACGGTTCCGGAAGGACGTATCAACCCGGCGACGGGATCAAGCTGAACGGTGGAACAACAACCCGGCTGTATGCCCAGTGGGAGGAAGCCAAGCCCGTTGCGACGGAAAACCTGACTTTGGAGAAAACTTTTGTCGGGCTGGACGAGATTCCCACGGATTTCAGCATCGTGTGGAAGGAGACCCACGCGGAAACTGGTGATGTGGTCACCAAGACGCTTACCGTTAATAATGCAAGCAGTATTGACGACGACGCTAAGACATTGACATGGAGTGTGCCCCATTACTACAAGTCCGGAACGAATGCCCTTAAACATCAGGTTGAGGTTACGGAAAATTGTACTGTGGACGGGTATGACTATGAAATGACGGTGACTCCAAGTTTTTGGACGGTAAATGGCAATACCGCTACGAGGACTATTGGCGGCGCAACCACAACCACAACAAAGATCACCAACACCTATACCAAGAACCAGGTGAAGACCTCCATCCAGACGGTGACGCTGGGCGTGCACTTCACCAAGGATACCAAGGCGGGTTCCACGGTGATGCCCGCGCTGAGCGACATCCCCACCGACTTTGCGCTGAAGTACAGCTATACCGACGCGGACGGGAAGCATGAGGGAACGCTGAACTATGGCGACGCGAAGCAGTGGCTGGACGGCACCGCCGGCAACTGTCCCACGCTGACCTGGGAAAACAGCCCGCTGAAGGTGAAGGTGGCCGAGGGGACTCCGGTGTATATCGAGCTGGAGGAGAGCAACTACCTGATCGGCGACAATGAAAGCGAGTTTATCTGGACGCGTTCCTACACTGCTGACGGTGGTAAGATCGAGGAGGGCACCGGTCAGGTCAAGGTGACTTATGCTTCTTGGGATCGCAATATGAAAAACAACAGCTATAACTACTACAAGCAGCCGGAGCCGAAGCCGGAGACCCATGAAGTGAACTTTGTGGTCTACAAGGCGTTCAGCGGCGACGAGCTGACGGAAAAGGCCGTTTTCGCCAATGAGGAGACCAAGGAGCCCCGGGTGAAGTATACCTACACGATTTCCCATCTGGATGGATATGGGGAGTACTTTGAGCCGATCGAGGGCACCATGGACTGGGAGTATATCGGAACTCAAACACCAGAGGGGAAAACGGGTGTGGCCGCCTACAAGTATTCGGCCACGGTGGAGATCCCGGCTGACGCGGCCTGGTTCCAGTATTTGATCGATGAGCCGAACAAGGATACGATCCCCGGGTATGAGTGGTATTATAACAATACTGCTTGGTGCCAGAGCGGGGCGACCAATTACACCACGGGAAAAACCATCACTACGGACTATGTGAATTATTACAAGAAGGTCAAGCCCGGCAAGCCTACTGATCCTGAGCTCTTCGGTTTGAAGCTGGGCGTGGAGCTCGTGTGCGATACGACCAGCGAGCACGGGGCAAAGGCATTTACGATGACCTCCGGCGTTGGCGACGCGTTTACCGTCGGCAGCGTTACCGAGAATACGGTCGAGGCCACCAAGGAGGCCTATCCTTACACCTGCACGGTGAGCATCACAGTGCCGCAGCAGCAGAACTTCTGGCTGGGGCAATATATGGCGGACGGAACGACTGCCTGGAACAAGGAGCACCAGCTGACGGCGGGGAAGAAGACCCTGACCGCCACCCTTTACCACGACGGGGAGAAGTGGACGCTGCCCATGGACAACGGGATGAACTCCGATGTGCAGAAGGTGGGTGAATGGAACTATCTGGTGATTCACACCGTTCATATCCCCGGCCCGGTGAAGCCGGAGCCCAAGTATGCCATCCAGGTGGATAAGCAGCTGGTGCTGACCGAGGCGCAGAAGGCCAACGGCGTAAAGAACGGAGATGTGGTGAGCTACACCGTCACCGTGACGAACGTGGGCACCGCGGACATTTACGACCTGACCATCGACGACACCATGGATCCCGGGCTGAGCCTGAAGGAGCTGACGGGGGCCGCCCTGAACGGGAAGGCTGTCACCCTGACCAAGCTCTCCAGCAGTAAGAACGAGACCACCAACAAGACCACCACCACCTGGGGTACCCTGCCCGAGTTCAAGGTAGACGATGTGGTGACCATCACCTACACCGCCACCGTTTCCAACACCGGCAAAGCCCAGATCACCCTGCACAATGTGGCTCACGCCCTGGGCTATGAGACTGCCGTCGAGCAGCAGGCCGGCGAAAAGAGCGTTGCCAAGATGAGCGCTGTAATGACCCAGGTGAGTTTCAACGGCGGCGCCGGCCGCACCCCCGTTGAGGGCTGGTCCACCGGCAAGGTACCCACTGAGGGTTCCGGCACCACCGTGGTCGTGGGTCCCACCCCCAGCAAGACCATCCCGGTTGCCCTTGGCATCCGTTTCCGCTCTCTGAATGAGACGGACAAGATGCCTACGATAAATGATGTGCCCAACACCTACCAGCTGGTCTGCACCTATACCGACCTGGACGGCGAGCATACAAAGACCCTGTACTACAGCAGTGGTAAACTGGTATTGGATGAGAACGGGATCCCTGAGCTCAGCTGGCCCAATGCCTTCACCCTTGCGGTGGCTGAGGACAGCGTAGAGCCGGTAGTCATTACCGTGCAGCAGAATAACTACCTGATCGGCGACAATGACGACTTCATCTGGGACCACTGGCAGTGCCAGGGTGGTGGTAATTCCACCACAAGCGCCGGAACATTTAAGGTGAATGTAGAGGAGAGCAAGAAGTCGGAGGTGTGGGGTGATAACTACTACACCCAGTCCGGCACGCAGAATCCTCCTGTTACCGGTGAGTATAAGGTCACCGTCAAGTACGTGGACGAGGCCGGCAACGCTATTGCTGCTGACGTGACCGTCAACACCACCGACAACGGCAAGTATAACGTGACCGACAAGAAGGTGGCCATCGACGGTTACAACTTCAAGGAGGTTCAGGATAACAAGGCTCTGGAGGGTACCGTCACTGAGGATACCGTCATCACCCTGGTGTATAACCGCAACAGCACCCCCACCAACCCCGGCAGCAACAATGACGATGACGACGATGATGGCCGTCCCACCCCCACCCCCACTCCCGGCCCCAGCCGTGATCCCGAGCCCACTCCCAGCACGACGCCTAAGCCCTCTCCTGCCCCCGTGGAGGATCTGCCCGAGGAGCAGGTGCCCCTGACGGGTCTGCCCGAGGGGCTGGAGGAGGATATGATCCCCGACGAAGTGCCTTTGGCCGATCTGCCTCCTGAGGAGGAGCTGGAGGAGCTGCTGGAGGGCGACGCGGTTCCCCTGGCCAACGTGCCGGAGACGGGCGACAAGGCTCCCATTTGGGGGGTGGCCGCCGGAATTTCCGGAGCGGCTCTCCTGTTCCTGACCAAGCGCAAGAAGGAAGAAGAGGAAGCCTAAAAACCCGCAAGGGCCCGGACTTATGTCCGGGCCCTTGATTTTGAATTGAAATTTTCCCGGAAGAGAGCTGTAATACGGCCGGAAAGAAGGGAGGCCCGGACATGAAGAAAAAATGGCTGCGGCGGGGGCTGGCGGCAGTCCTGGGCGTGATATTTTTGGTGAGCGTATTTATGCTGGGGCTCCAAACCTGGCAGAACCGGTTGAGCGACGAGGCGGACGCGGAGGCGGCAGAGCTGGTGAAGCTGCCGGAACTGCCGGCGGTGAGCCTTTCCCCGAAGGCGTCCCCCACGGGGGGAGAGACGCCGGGGACGGAGGAGTCCCAGACCCCGGTGGAGCCCGTGGAACTGGAGTCGATGGGGGAGGATCCCTACGCCCAGGCACTGCGGGAGATGGATTTTACTGCCCTGCAGGAGGTGAATCCGGACGTGGTGGGATGGCTGGTCATCCCGGGAACCGGCATCTCCTACCCCCTGCTCCAGGGCGCCACCAACCAGACCTATCTCCGCCACACCTGGCGGGGGGAGTACAGCACCCGGGGGTCGGTTTTCATTGACAGCCAGTGTTCCCGGAGCCTGACGGATTTCCACACCATCGTATACGGCCACCGGATGCGAAACGGCACCATGTTCGCGCCGTTGGCCAACTATGGCAGCGAGAGCTACCGGCAGGCCCACCCCTGCGTGTATATCGCCACCAACAGCGGCACCTACCGCTATGAGATATTCGCGGTGTACGAGACGAGCACAGGAACTTCCACCTATCAGCTGGGGATGAGCTCGGCGGCCACCCGACAGAGCTTTTTGGATGACTGCCGGGGCAGGTCGGTGCTGGACACGGGGTTGGCGCCCACGCCGGAAGATCGGATTCTGACCCTGTCCACCTGCACGACGGCCAATGACAGCACCCGACTGGTGGTGCAGGCGGTGCTGTGGGGAGAGCGGGAGGAGGAAGAGAGCCCGGAGGCGGAACCTTTGGAGACCGTGGCACCGGAAAACGCCCCGGAGGAAGCAGAGCCCTTGACGACTGATGCTGCAGGGGGTTGAGACAGAAAAAAGCCGCCATGCCGATCGGCATGGCGGCTTTTCTTTTGGGCAATCAGCACTCGGCAAAGGGGGCGACTGAAAGAACCAGGTCAAATGGCACTCCGGCGGTGGGGATCTCCGGACGAAAGGCGGTGTGATTGGCGCCGGCGGCCTGTGCCTGGGGGTTTTGGCCGGGAATATTTACCGGTTCAGGGACAGAGCCATCCGGCGGTAGGTGTGGCGCAGGCCCCGGATGGCGACGGAGTAGGCGGTGATATTTTCCGGAGCGGCGACGCCGGTGAAGCCGGAATCCCCCAGGTGGTGGATGTCGGCGCCGGTCATTTTACATTCCAGGGCAATGCGGCGGATGGTGTCCATGTCGGCCCCCTCCTGGGAGGTGCCGATGGCGGTCATGGCCAGACAGCCAAGGGCGTGGGAATATTCCACCATGGTGCGGACATATTCGGTAGTGATACCGGGGACGGTGCCGGGGGCGGGGAAGAGGATAACATCGGCGCCGGCTTTGGCGAAATCCCCGACCTCCGCTTTGGTGATGATATGCTCGCCGCCCTCCCCCAGGATTCCGGAGGCGTGCATTTTTCCGGCGGCCAGGATCAGCTTGTCCCCCAGGTGTTTGCGGAAGAGTTTGAGGGCGTCGGTGATAGCCTTGTTGGTGACGCCGGTGCCGGGGTTGCCGGTGAGGAGAAGGAAGTCCACCCCCATTTGGACGGCTTTTTGGGCGTTTTCCAGGGTGGCCAGCCGGCCGGGAGTCATGGCCCAGAGGGAGTCTACCTCTACGGACCCCGCCTCCACCGGCTCCAGGTTGATGCCCACGGGACGGCCGGTGAGACGTTTGACCTCCTGGATTGTTTGGCCGGGGGCCACGGGGGGAAGGCCCTGGAGCTGAGGGTTGTCCACATCAAAAAGGTTTAGCAGGAGAATGTCTGCGCCCAGAGCGGCCACCAGTTCGGCGTTGGTCACGTCCCCCAAAAGAGGGGTGACGGCGCCGATGGTCTCGCAGGCCAGCACCCGGCCTTCGGAGGCGCCGATGGCGAAGAGAAGGTCTTTCTTGGTCATTTGAGAGAAGTCGGAGGCGGTGCAGTCTAAGAGACGTTTGGGCATGGCAAAAACTCCTTTCATAATGAGAAGAGCGCGGCCTCCCGGGTGTGCCGCAGGGGATGGGGCTGGGAAAAGCGGCGCGTCCGGGAGGCCGCGCCCTACAGGGAGACGACCTTACAAGTGAGTTGAGGGGAGTTAGTTGAGGAAGCCTTCCAGGATCTTTTCCTCGGCCTCCTCCTCGGTGAGGCCCAGGGTCAGCAGCTTTAGGATCTGATCCCCGGCAATGCGGCCGATGGCGGCTTCGTGGATAAGCTGGGCGTCCACGCTCTGGGCGTCGATGGCGGGGATGGATTTGATCTTGGCCTCGTCCATCAGGATGGAGTCGCACTGGACATGGCCGAAGCAGTCGGCCTTGCCGGTCATGCAGGGACGGAACACCTGGACGGAGTGCCCGCGGCCCACCGAGCGGGAGATCACCCGGCCGGTGGCTCCCGCCCCCTGGAGGATGATCTCTACGTTAGATTCGGCGGTTTGGCGGCCATCGGTCATCAGCTTTTCGTTGATGACGCACTCTCCGCCGGCGGCCACCTCCACAACGGTGTCCCGGATGGTGGAGTCTACCCCCCGGATCTGGGTCATCTCCATGGTGATGGAGGCGCCCTCCTCCAAATAGACCTCGGTACGGGGGTTCAGGATGCGCTCGCCGGTGCCGGGGCCTTCGCCGTAGTGACGTTCCACATAGCGGACGCGGGCGTTTTTGCCGATGTGGAAGACATGGATGCCGTCGTGCTGGCTGGTCTCACAGCCGGTATTGTGGATGCCGCAGCCGGCCACAATGTCCACGTCGGCATCCTCGCCGATATAGAAGTCGTTATAGACCACGTCGGTGAGGCCGGTCATGCTGAGAACCACGGGGATGTGGACGCTCTCTCCCCTGGTGCCCGGTTTTACGGTGATGTCGATGCCGGGCTTGCCGTCGGTCTTGGAGGCGATGTCGATGTTGGCGGTGACCTTCCGGTCGTCCAGCTTGCCGTTGACCCGGAAGTTGTAGGCTCCCTGGGGAACCTTTTCCAGGTCGGCAATCTCCTTCAGGATCTTCCATTCTGCCTTGTCCATCAGCGATCACCTTCTCTCATATAGCCGCAGCCGGGAAGGGTGCGGGCCATGATCTGGGGGAAAATCTCGTCCCGGGGGCCGTGTTTGGCCACCTGGCCCTGCTCAATGACAACAATCTCGTCGGCCAGGCGAATGATGCGCTCCTGGTGGGAGATGATGAGGAGAGTGGAGTTTCCGGTTTTGTGGATGGTTTCAAAGGTTTCGGTGAGCCGGGCAAAGGACCACAGGTCGATGCCGGCCTCAGGCTCATCAAAGATCATGAGGCCTGCTTTCCGGGCCAGGATGGTGGCGATCTCGATGCGCTTGACTTCGCCGCCGGAGAGGGACGTATCCACCTCCCGGTCAATGTAGTCATCGGCGCACAGGCCAACCTGGGTCAGGTACTGGCAGCCCTCGGTGGGGGTCAGATCCTCCTTGCCCGCGGCCAGGGCGATCAGGTTCCGAACCTTCATGCCCTTGAAGCGGGGGGGCTGCTGAAAGCCGTAGCTCACCCCGGCACGGGCCCTATCGGTGACGGAGAGGTTGGTAATGTCCTGTCCGTTCCAGCGGATGGCGCCCCCGGTGGGCTGATTGAGGCCCATAATGGCACGGGCCAGGGTGGTCTTGCCGCCCCCGTTGGGACCGGTGATGACCACCAGCTTGCCGTCGGAAACGGTGAGGGATACGTCCCGGAGAATGCCCAGGTCGCTGCCGTCCTCCGCCGTTACGTCGTAACGCAAGTGGCTGATTTCTAACATATGTGGTAACTCCTTTGTGAGTTGGATTTCCTATCAAAGTAGTATTATATCACGAAATAGGGAAATTACAAGGGGGAGAGGAAAGATTTCCTTGCAACCATATATTCCATATGCTACAATTTGCACAAAGGCGTACGCCTTTGTCTCTCTCCATTGGAGAGAGAAGCTTTTTGAGGGAGGAAAGAAACAATGAGAAAAAGACTGTTATCCCTTGCGCTGGCCATGGCCCTGTGTC
>JAAWEH010000008.1 GCA_022794215.1 Oscillospiraceae bacterium | reverse complement strand
TAGCCACCACGCTGCAAAACACTAAAACCTCAAAACCGTTGTTACACAAGCATTTGTTAAACCCGGTAACGGTGGGGAAAACAACGGTTGCTTCACTCGTAATGAGAAGGTTGTGGGTTCGATTCCCACCATCAGCTCCAAGAAAGCCCTGGATATCGGCTGATATCCAGGGCTTCTTTTCCTTTTTAAGGGGGAATATTCTACCACCCTTTCACCACATAAAAAAGCCCCCCGGGTAGGGTTTCCTACACAGGGGGGGCTTTTTTACAGGGGTTAGTCCGCGTCGGTATAAGGCGCGTCGGTCTGGATAAAGATGCCCACTCCGTTGGCATAGCCCACGTTGAAGCCCAGGGCGGAGCCCAGATCCCGGAGCTTGAAGTAGGTGTAGCCGCCGGTGGCGTCGGTGAGGGTGATGGCCTCCAGGGCCACCGCCGCCCCGTTCACCTTCACCGGGGAAGTGTTGACGGTGTAAGGCTGGTTGCCGGCAAAGTTCTGGATCAGCTCGCTTCCGTTGGAGGTATAGGCGCTCCGGGTGGTGATGGAGATGGAGCCGTCCCAACCCACCTCAAACTGGGCGGCGGAGCCATTGAGGATCTGGGCCACGTCCCGAAGCTTCACATAGTTGGTGTCGTTGCCCTTTTCATCCTTCAAAGCGTAGGCGTAGAACTCCACGCTCTTTCCGTCCACCAGAACATTCTGGGTGGAGGCATAGGCCAGGGGCTGCTTGGGCTTGACGGGCTGCTGGGGCATGGTGCTGTTGTAGTGGATGGTGGCGGAGGTCAGCGCCTGGTTCTTCTCCTCCTTGATCTGAATGGCCTTCCACTGTGCCTCCGTACCGCCGTAATAGACGTCGGTCAGGCTTTGGCAGCCCTCAAAGGCCCAATTGTCAATGCCGGTGACGCTGTCGGGGATGGTAACCCGTTCCAGATTGGTGCAGCCCATGAACGCCTGATCCCCAATGCTGGTGACACCGTTGGGGATGACGACATCGGTCAGGGAGGTGTAGCCCTGGAACAGCATACGATCAATGCTGGTTACACTGCTCGGGGTGGTCACGCTGGTCAGGTCGGCACATTCGTAGAACGCCCTCCCCTCGATGGTAGTCACGCTGTTGGGAATGTGGATGCTCTTCAAACTGGTACAATCGCTAAACGCGTTGGCGCCGATATTGACGATGCCCTTGCCGAAGGTCACGCTCTTCAATTTGGGATTGTTGCCGCAGGCCGTGATCTTAGTCACAGAATCGGAGAGAGTCAAGGTCTCCAGATTGGGGCAGCCGTAGAAAGACGACACCTGGGTCACGGTGTCAGGGATGACTACGTTGGCGGGACACTGATCCATAAACCCCCAGCGAGGGGTAAAGTTTATCATGTTGGGAGTTCCAACTTCCGTTGCATGGAAGTCCCACTGGTATATGTCATCGTAGATGATAGCACTCGTCCACGCGTGATAGTATTGTCCTATGTCCCACAAAGCCCAGATGGCGTCAAAGAACAACCACTCCCCGTCCAGCAGGACGGCGTTCCAGTCGTGTAAAAAAGGATTCTCCTGATTGGAAATACCGGCAATTTCGGCCACCTGGAGCCCCACGATGACACCCATGAGCCTGCACAGGCGGGTATAGCCCCCACAGGTAGAACGTCTTAAGGTATAGGCGTCGAACGCGTCCCTTTGATCATCAGGAAGGTTGCCATCGTACGTCACGTTTTGGCTCACCCAGTCGAAGATGGCCTTCATCTTCTCCCTGTCGGTACGCTTGCCGGCGGTGAGGCTGTCGGCGAGATCCGCGATCTCATGAACCGGGCTGTCATCCCATTTTGCCGCAACATCCTGATTCCAGATGACCTGCAGCACAGTGGTGGGGCAAGCCGGCCGCCGAAGGTCGGTGGGCAACACGTCAAGTATGGGTTTCAGACGCTGCCGGTACCGCTCAGGGTCAAACGGATTGGCAAGCGCGGGAGTGGGAATCAGGGACACAGGGTCATCGTCACGGCCAGGAGCAGGGTCAGCAGCTTTTTTCTCATGGTTGGATCCTCCTCATTCTGTTTATTTTGGAGGGCGGCCGGCTCTCCGTTTTTCCTTATTTCATAAAAAGTCCGCAGGTTAAATCTTCCCATTTTAGATTCATTTTACCTGCCCACCCCCCTTTTGTCTAGCGACGCCCCGAAGGGCAGACTGCCGACCCAACTCCAAACGCCTTTTATAGTGTGAAGGGCACCGAGATCCGCGTGATGCAGTGGTTGGGATCCACCTCCACGATCTCGTCGGCAAGGGGCTCCTCATAGACATACTCTCCGATATGGAAGCCGTTGCGTTCAGCATAGTCCACCAGCTTGGGAAACACCTGATAGGTGGTGTGGTAATCCCCCTTATAATAATAGATCATATAGTTTCCGGCCTCCTTCACAAAGCCCTCCTCCAGCGGGGATTCGGGAGCCAGCTCACAGTAGTACCAGCGGCAGTGCGTCCCCTGTGGCTTTCCCTCCGTCAGCCAGGCTGAAGGCAGGATCCCCCCGATCCCCCGGCCCAGGGAAAGGTTATGCTCCACCCTGTACTGGACAATACTGCCCATGGCGGAGGGCTCCCCCTTCCCTGGTTGGAGGGTGTAGATATCAGGACTCAGTTTCAGATACTCTTTGGGGCAGTAACGGGTATAGATGATGGCGGGATCTGCGTCCCCCGCCTCCTGCACCAGCTCCAGCTTTCGCAGCATCATGGCCCGCTCATGCTCCAGCCGGTCGATCTGCCTGGTCAGATTGTCCACACCCCGCTCAAAAACCCTTTGAAAATAGGCCTTTTCCCGAACATAGACATACCGCTTCAGTTCAGACAGGGACATGATCTCCCGCAGGGCCAGGATGGTGTGGAAGGTATCCACCTGCTCCGGGGCGTAGTAGCGGAAACCGCTCTCATCCCGGTAGCAAGGAGAAAACAGCCCGATCTTGTCATAATAGAGCAGGGTCTGCTTGTTCACTCCGCAGATGGAGGCAAACTGCCCGGAGACGATCAGAGGGTTTTGTGGGGAGCCGTGATAAGCCATGGGAAACGCCTCTTTCCTTGCGCCAAATTTACAAAAACTATATAGTTACTATACCATGTTCCCTCCAAAAAATCACCTTTCTGGTAAATATTTTTTCGCAATTTCTTATCTAAACAAAAATTGGCACCGGTTTCTCAAAAATTTTTCCCAGATAAGTACTCTCATTTCCCAGAAATATGTATAATATGCACGAATTCTCCCACCTCACTTTGTGCAAAGAGGAAAACTTCTTTTTCGCTTCTTGAACATATAGTAACTATATAGTTTAGAATCGTTATAGAAATAACGAGGAAGGATGTGTTCAAGATGGAATTTTCTTTACGCACCAAGCTGATCACCGGCTATGGCTGTCTGGAACAGATCGGCCAGCTGGTGCAGGGCTTTGGTGTGAAGCGGGTCATGCTGTGCACCGACTCCTTTCTGGTCAGCACCCCCGCGGCGGCACGGATCCAGGAGATCCTGAAGGGGCTGGAGATCCAGTGTCTGGTATACACCCAGCTTCAGCCGGAGCCCATTGACCAGGACTGTGACAAGGGCGCTCTCTTCTGCCGGGAGCAGGGGGTGGAGCTTATCATCGCCCTGGGCGGCGGCAGTGTGATGGATCAGTCCAAGGCCATGGCCGCCATCGTCACCAACGGCAAGAGCTGCCGGGAACTGGATGGTACCGCCATCCCCCACCGGATGCTCCCCCTGATCTGTGTCCCCACCACTGCGGGGACAGGCAGCGAGGTCACCTTCGTGTCGGTGATCACCAACACGGAAAAGAAGTACAAAATGACCATTATGGATGCCGGCAGCCTCTCCCCCGATGTGGCCCTCTGCGACCCCGCCCTGCTTACCACCCTGCCTAAAAAGCTGGTCTCCTCCTGCGGGGTAGACGCCCTGACCCATGCCATCGAGGCCTACACCGCCGCAGACGCCGTGTCCAATCCCTTCTCCGATGCCCTGGCCCTCCAGGCCATGGGGATGATCGCCCGGAACCTGATAAAGTGCTGGGAGGATCCCACCGACCGGGAGGCGCAGGGCGCTATGATGCAGGCCAGCACCATGGCGGGTGCCGCCTTCATCAACTCCGACGTGGGGGCCGTCCATGCCATCGCTGAGGCGGTGGGGGTAGCCTACCATATCCCCCACGGGGTGGCCAACTCCCTGTTCCTGCCCTACGTGATGGAGTTTAACCGGGAGGGCAACGAAGGATATTACGCCCAGGTCGCCCACCAGCTTGGAGCCGCCCGGGCCGGGGCCGATGATAAGGAAAATGCAGCCGCGGCCATCCGGTTTGTAGAGGAGCTTATCGCCCAGCTGGAGATCCCCCATTTCGCCGACTTTGAGCAGGTGGATCCCAAGGACTTTGAATTCCTGGCCCAGCGCGCCTCCCAAAGCGTCATGAGCCAGGACAACCGAAGGGAGATCCGGGCCCAGGACTACACCCGGATCCTCATGGACGCCTATCAAGGGAAAAAGCTCTATCCCTGATACTAAAACCATAAAAAGAGAGTGAGGGAGTACATCATGTCCAAGATCAAAAATGAACCTATCTGCAAGGAGGATTACGTCCAGAAGGTCCGCAGCGCCATGCAGCACAGGGCCCAGTGGCTCTACCTGCTGGTGGACGAGGCCAAAAAGCAAGGGCAGGACTGGGAGGCCATCGCCCGGGCCGCCACCACCCGCTGCGGCTGCTTCCAGGGCGCCGGCCTCAGCGAGGACTGGGTGGATCATAGCACCCTGAAGAGCTTCGCCGCCGTTTTCGCCGACGAGGATTTCCAGAAGTACTTTGACATGGATATCCTGGAGAATACCGACGAGCTGCTGCGGATCAAGTTTCACCACTGTCCCCTGGTCGCCGGCTGGCAGGCCATTGGCTGCTCCGACGAGGAGGTAGCCAAGCTCTGCGATATCGCCATGGACGGCGACCGGAACATCGCCAAGGCCTGCGGCCTGGACTTCACCCTGGGAGAAACCATCGCCGAGGGCGGCTGCTGCTGTGAGCTGACCTTCTGCCTGAAGAAATGAGAGGAGAGAACACCATGGAAAAGAGAAAATTGACCGCCGGCCAGGTTCTGAAATTTCTGATCCCCTCCCTGCTGGGAGCGGCCCTGTTCCTGATCCCCATGAAGATCGACGGCAAGTTCGTGCTGGGCGTGTCCCTGCTGTGCGACGTGATCCAGAAATGGATGACCCCCATTGTAGATCAGCTCTCCATCCTGTTCCTGGGCGTCGCTGCCGGCGTGCCCATCCTCGTCAAGCTCTGCAAGCCCAAGTTTATCACCGAAAACAAGACCATGCGCAGCCTGTTCGATATCTCCCCTGTGATCATGGGTGTGCGGATCGTGGGCTTTATCTACGTGGTGTGCTACCTGTTCCAGGTGGGCCCTGAGTTTATCTGGAACCCGGCCACCGGCGGGGAGGCCTACTACATCGTCACCACCATCCTGACCCTGATGGTAGGCACCTGCTTCCTCATCAGCCTGCTTACCGACTTCGGCATCATGGACTACGTGGGCATTCTAGTTCGGAGCCTGATGCGGCCCCTGTTCACCCTGCCCGGCCGGGCCTCCCTGGACTGCATCGCCTCCTGGGTGGGCAGCAGCCTCACCGGCGCCCTGCTCACCTCCGGCCAGTATAAGGACGGCTACTACACCAAGCGGGAGGCCTGCGTCATCATGACCTGCTTCTCCACCGCCGCCTTCAGCTTCATCTTCATCCTGGCCCGAACCTGCGGGCTGGAGGACTACTTCCTGCCCTCCGTGCTGGTCATTTACGCCGCCGTCATTCCCTGCGCCATCATCCTGCCCCGGGTCTACCCCCTGAACAAAGCCAAGGACGAGTACGCCGAGGGCACCACCGAGATCAAGGAGGAAGTCCCCCAGGACGTGAGCAAGAGCCGCTGGGCCCTGGAGTGCGCCGTAGACCGGGCCGCCCAGATGAACGGTAAGAAATTCCTCATTAAGGGCGTCCAGAGCATCTGCAGCGTGTGGTTCGACGTGCTGCCCATGGTTATGTTCGTAGCCTGCACCGGCATGATCATCAACGAGTATACCCCCATCTTCAAGATCCTCACCATGCCCTTCGTTCCCATCCTGAACCTGATGGGCTTTGCCGAGGCGGAGGTGGCCGCTCCCATGCTCCTCACCGGCTTCCTGGATCAGTTCCTGCCCATCGCCATGGCCGGCGCCATTACCAACATCAGCACCCGGTTCTTCATCTTCTGCATGGCCATCGCCCAGATCATCTACCTGTCTGAGATCGGTGTCATGATGCTCCGCTCCAAGGTGGACTTCAACCTGGCCAAGATCTTCCTGGTCTTTTTCGAGCGCACTATCCTCTCCATGCCCATCATCTGGGGCCTGACCAAGCTTCTGATCCACTGAGGCGCCGGCCATGATAGATGAGATGGGCAAAGCCCTCCAGGAAAAAATGGCGGGCTATCGGGAAGAGATGCTGTTCCATTTCAAGCAGCTGCTGAAAATCGATTCCGTCCGAAGGGATCGCCAGCCAGGCGCTCCCTTCGGACCCGGGAACCGGCAGGCTCTGGACTATGTGCTGGAGCTCTCCAAAGCCTTTGGCCTGGAGACGGTGAACCTGGATTATTACATCGGCTATAGTGAATACGGCCAGGGGGAGGACTACATCTGCTCCGTGGCCCACCTGGACGTAGTCCCCCCCGGGGACGGCTGGAGCCATCCCCCCTTCGCCGCCGAGGAGACGGAGGGTACCATCTACGCTAGAGGGGCCGGGGACGACAAGCCCGGAGTCATCTCCGGGCTCTATGCCCTGCGCTGCATGAAGGAGCTGGGCTATAAGCCCGCCCGACGTATCCGGGTCATCTACGGCTGCGCCGAGGAGACCGGCATGGAGGATCTGGATCACTACCTGTCCTCCCAGCCTCTCCCCTCCTTCGGCTTCACCCCGGACAGCGACGGCTACGACATTGTCAACGCCGAGAAAGGCCGCATGGAGTTCCGGCTGGAAGCTCCCCTGATCCAGAGCCCCCTTCTTCGGGTCACGGGAGGTCTGGCCTCCAACATGGTACCCGCCCTGGTCACCGCTGCCTTTGACCGCTCCTCCCTCTCCGCAGAGGAGCTGAAGCGTCTGCCGGAGCTCCTTGCCGGCCCCCACCTGACCTGCTCCCAGGAGGGAGAGACCCTCACCGTCTCCTTCCTGGGAGCCTCCGCCCACGCGGCTATGCCGGAGAGCGGCAGGAGCGCCATCTCCCTCTACGCCGCCTTCACCTGCCGCCTGCTGGCAGACCGCGCCGATCCCCTCACCCGGTTCATTGATTCCCACATCGGCTCCGACTGGAACGTTTCCAGCCTGGAGCTGGCCTGCCGGGACGAGCATATGGGGCCCCTCACCCTGAGCCTTGGCCTTATAGAGGTGGAGCAGGGCCGTATCCGGACTGTGGGAGATATCCGCTACCCCACCGTCACCAATTCCCGGCTTCTCCAGACCCAGCTGGAGGCCTTGGCCGCCCAGTCCGGCCTGGATCTGAAGCTCCTTTCCGCCGTGGACGGCCACTGCTGCACCTGCCAGGAGGAGTTCGCCATCCTCCGCCAGGTCTGCCTGGACAAGGGAAAGCCGGAGCCCAAATGCCGCTCTATCGCCGGGGGAACTTACGCCAAAAAGTTCCAGGGCCGTCTGGTGGCCTTCGGCGGCTGCGGAGACAAGGTTCACGCCCCCGACGAGTTTGTGGAGATCCCCGACTTCTTCGATCACACGGACATGGTCTCCTACACCCTCTACCGCCTCAGCTGTCCCCGGGAAGGGAGCCCTCTATGAACCAAGAGCGCCTGGGGCGTCTGATCCGGCTCATGGAGGAGCGGGGGATCGACCAAGTCCTCCTGTCCAACGATTTAGACCTGTTCTTCTACACCGGAGCATACGAGCCCGCCATGGAGCGGCTGCGCGTCCTTCTGGTGGATCGCCAAGCCACCTGCCGATACTACGCCAACGAGCTTTTTGCCCTGGATGGCAAGGTGATATGCCACAAAGACGGCCAGGAGCTCTCCGCCCTTCGGGATCTGGCCTCTCACCTGAAGCCCGGCGGGGTGGTGGCGGTAGATGGAGCCTGGCCCTCCCGCTTCCTCCTGGAGCTGCTCCCCCTGGCCCCGGACTGCCGCTTTTGCCCGGCCCGGGAGCTTCTCTCCCTACCCATGTGCCGCAAGGATAAGGGGGAGCTCTCCCTTCTCCGCCGGGCCTCCCAGATCAACGACCTGGTAGTGGACGAGCTCATCCTCTCTATCACCTCCCGATCCACCGAGCTGGGCCTGAGCCAGAGCATCCACGCCCTCTATGACAAGCACGGCTCCGACGGACACAGCGGTGGAGCCCTGGTGGCCTTCGGAGCCAATTGCGCCAGTCCCCACCCCCAGTCCCGCTCCGTCTGTCCCCAACCTGGAGATTCCATCCTTATCGACGCAGGCGCCCCCTATCAGCGGTATGAGTCGGACATGACCCGCACCGTCTTTTTCCGGGACGTGGATCGAAAGCTGGAGCAGATCTACCACGTGGTTCTGGAGGCCAATATGGCCGGCATTGACGCCGTCCGCCCGGGCCGAAGGGCCCAGGAGGTGGATCAGATCTGTCGAAGCGTCATTGAAAAAAGCGGCTACGGCCCCTATTTCACCCACCGGACAGGCCACGGCATTGGCCTCCATCTCCACGAGGAGCCCTACATCAGCGCCGCCTCCCAGACCATTCTGGAGGAGGGCATGGTGTTCTCCATCGAGCCGGGGATCTACATCCCCCAGCTGGGCGGCGTGCGGATCGAGGATCTGGTGGCCGTCACCTCCTCCGGCGTGGAGGTGCTGAATCATCTGTCAAAAGACTTGCGGGTTCTGGAATAATCCCCGCGGAAACGGAGAGATCAACTATGGAACCGAGTTGCCAAGACTGTTGTAAATTCGAGGCCATCCTCCACGAGGAGCTCCTCACCGCCCTGGGCTGCACAGAGCCCATCGCCATCGCCTTTGGCGCCGCCAATGCCCGAAAGCTGCTGGGTGCCATCCCCCAGGAACTGACAGTGGAGTGCAGCGGCAACCTGATCAAAAACGCCAAGGCCGTGGTAGTCCCCATGACCGTGGATCTGCGAGGCATCGAGGCCGCTGCCATCCTGGGCGCCGTAGGCGGCGACCCCAGCCGGGATCTGGAGGTCCTCACCACGGTCACCGGGGAGGATCTGGCCCTCACCAAGGAGCTTCTGGCCCGGAATATCTGCCAGGTGCACCTGCTGGAGACCCCCGCCAAGCTCCATATCATCATCCGCTGCCGCAGCGGCCAGGATACCGCCATGGTGGAAATCCTCCACGAGCATAACCACATTGTCCGCATGGAGAAGAACGGCCAGGAGGTCTACAACATCCCCCATGACGCCGCCACCCTCACCGACAGCGGTACCGACCGCTCCTGCCTTTCTCTGGAGGGGATCGTGGCCTACGCCAAAACCGCCGGCCTTTCCGGCGTCCGGGAGCTGCTGGAAAAACAGATCGCCTGCAACAGCGCCATCTCCCGGGAGGGTCTGTCCAAGCCCTGGGGCGAGTCGGTGGGCCAGACCCTCCTTGAGGTCTACGGCGACTCGGTGAACGTCCGGGCCCGGGCGGCGGCCGCTGCCGGCTCCGACGCCCGAATGAACGGCTGCGAGATGCCAGTGGTCATCAACTCGGGCAGCGGCAACCAGGGCATCACCGTCTCCGTCCCCGTCATTGAGTACGCCAAGGCCCTGGGCTCCTCCCACGAGGAGCTGCTCCGGGCCCTGCTGGTGTCCAACCTGGTGGCCATCATGCAAAAGTACAAGGTGGGCCGCCTCTCCGCCTTCTGCGGCGCGGTCAGCGCCGGCACCGCCGCCGCCTGTGGCATCGCCTTCCTCCAGGGGGCCGGCGCCGATATCCTGGGCATGATCATCACCAACTCCCTGGCCAACATCGGCGGCGTGGTCTGCGACGGAGCCAAGTCCTCCTGCGCGGCCAAGATCTCCTCCTCCATCGAGGCTGGCCTCATGGGCTACGAGATGGCCAAGCGGGGCCGGGTTTTCCGCCCCGGAGAGGGCCTGGTAAAGGACGCCTATGAAAAAACCATCGACAGCTTCTGCCGTATGGCCAAGGACGGTATGGAGGCCACCGACCAGGAGATCCTACGGATCATGGTGGATCCCTCCCTCTGACCCTTATCTCCCCCCTTTTTTCTCACACATAGGCAAAGGGCCGCGGCTTTCAAAAGCTGCGGCCCTTTGTCCTCTATAAAAAAGCACCGAAGGCAGCAGCCTCCGGTGCTTTTTCTTATTCTGGATCAGCCGCCGAACACCTTGATCAGGAAGCCCGCGGCGATGGCCGAGCCGATCACGCCAGCCACGTTGGGGCCCATGGCGTGCATCAGCAGGAAGTTGTTGGGATCGGCCTCCCGGCCCACATCCTGGCTGACCCGGGCCGCCATGGGGACGGCGGACACGCCGGCGGAGCCGATGAGGGGATTGATCTTGCCGCCGGAGAGCTTGTACATGAGCTTGCCCACCAGCAGTCCGCCCACCGTGGAGAACATGAAGGCCACGACGCCCAGCACCACGATCTTGATGGTCTCAAGAGACAGGAACCGGGAGGCCACGGTGGTAGCGCCCACACTGATGCCCAGGAACAAGGTCACAATGTTCATCAGGGCGTTCTGGGCGGTGTCGCTCAGCCGGTCGGTGACCCCCGTCTCCTTCAGCAGGTTGCCGAACATGAGACAGCCGATGAGGGGGGCGGTGGAGGGGATCAGCAGGATCACGAACACGGCTACCACGATGGGGAAGATGATCTTCTCCGTCTTGGACACCGCCCGGGCCTGCTCCATCTTCACCTTCCGCTCCTTCTCCGTGGTCAACGCCCGCATGAGGGGCTTCTGGATCATGGGGATCAGAGCCATGTAGGAGTAAGCCGCAATGGCGATGGGGCCTAAAAGGTGTGGTGCCAAAAGTGATGTGGTCAAGATAGCCGTCGGCCCGTCGGCGCCACCGATGATACCGATGGAGCCGGCCTCCGGCCCGGTGAAGCCCAGCATGATGGCCGCAAAGAAGGCCAGGAACACGCCCATCTGGGCGGCGGCCCCCAACAGCAGGGAGGAGGGCCGGGCGATCAGCGGGCCGAAGTCGGTCATGGCGCCGATACCGATGAAGATGAGACAGGGATAGAGACCTGCCTTCACCCCGATATAGAGAATATCCAGCAGTCCGCCGTGGTGGGCGATATCGGTGAAGGACACCTTCTCCAAAAGCTCAGGCTCCTGGAGAGTCCCCTGCTCTATCAGTACCAGGGCCTTTGTGAGCTGCTCCTGGGCCGTCATACCCTCCGTCCCCTCCACGCCGGCGGAGACCAGCAGGGCATTGATATACTCCTCCTCCGTCATGACCCGATCCTCCTCCACATTGTAGAGGCAGATCTGGTTGGCGGCGTCATAGGGGGCGTTATAGATGTAGGCGTCCCACATCTCCATGTGGTACAGCCCACCCCCGGGAATGTTGGTGAGCAGGGCGCCGAAGGCGATGCCCACCAGCAGCAGGGGCTCGAACTTTTTGTGAATGCCCAGGTAGAGCAGGACGCAGGCTACGGCGATCATAATGAGATTCTTCCAGCCGCCTGCGGCGAAGAATCCGGCAAAGCCGGAGTCCTGCACCAGCCCTCCTAGGGTTCCTAAAATATCCATCCGAAAAGCCCTCCCTTATGCCAGTACGATCAGGGGGGAGCCGGTCTCCACAGTGGAACCCTTCTGAGCCACGATCTGGGCCACGGTGCCGGCCTTGGGAGCCAGGATCTCGTTCTCCATCTTCATGGCCTCCAGCACCACCAGCAGCTGGCCCTCCTTCACGGCCTGGCCCTGGGCCACCTCCACCCGGAGCACGGTGCCGGGCATGGGAGCGGCCACGGTCTCGCCGGCGGCGGTGACAGCGGCGGCAGCGGGAGCCGCAGCGGGGGCGGCGGGAGCGGCCACAGGAGCCGCAGCGGGGGCAGGGGCGGCGGCGGGAGCGGGGGCATAGGCCTCGTACTCGTCCACCAGCATAGCCTTTCCGGCCTCCACCTCCACCTCGTAGGTGCGGCCGTTCAGGGTCACTTTATATTTCATCTCATTTGACCTCCTTGATGGACTTAAAGCGCAGCTCGTTCAGGGGCTTGCCCATTTTGTCAGCCACGATGGCCATGACCATGGCGGCCTCCTTGTCCGGTACGTCGAAGAGCTTCACCTCTCCGGCGGAGCCGGGAGCTGCGGGGAGCTCCGCCTTGGGGGCGGGGGCAGGGGCGGCCGCGGGGGCGGCCTTCCTGGCGGTCATGACCTTACCCAACAAGATGATGGCGCACATGAGCAGCACCAGCCCCACAAAAACCACGCCGTAGCCCAGGATTGCGGTGATCACCGCGTCTGTAAAAGGCATTTTCATTTTATCGGCCCCCCTTACGCTTCCTCGATGGTATAGGTGGCCACGTTCTCCTCCTTGGCCTTCCGATCCTTCAGGAACTTCATGGCCTGGTCGGGGAAGCAGATATAGCTCATCAGATCCTCCTCGCTGCGGGCCAGGTCTCCCAGGGCCTCCTTGGCCTTCTGGAACTCCTCCCCGGTGCGCTTGGCGTCCTCAATGCGGCAGTCGGTGGGCTGTCCCCCCGCTCCCAGGATCTTATCCTGGAGCTCCTGGCTCACAGGGCCGGGGGCGATGCCGTACTCCCCCTTGAAGTAGTTCTTGATCTCGTTGGAGATCTGCTTGTACCGCTCGCCCATCAGGACGTTGACCACCGCCTGGTTGCCCACCATCTGAGAAAGGGGCGTGACCAGGGGAGGATAGCCCAGATCCTTCCGGACAGAGGGGATCTCCGCCAGGGCCTCGTCAAACTTGTCCATGGCCCCCATGTCCTTCAGGTTGGCGATCATGTTGGAGAGCATCCCGCCGGGAACCTTGTACACCAGCGCCTGGGCGTCGGTGCCCATGCTCTTGGGGGACAGGGTGCCGTTGTCGATATACTTCTGCTTCACGGGCTTAAAGAAGTCGTTGACCTTGTTGATGACCTCCTCGTTGAGCCCCGTGGGGATGCCATACTGCTGGAGAGCGTAGAACAGGCTCTCGGTGGCGGGCTGGCTGGTGCCGTTGGAGAAGCAGGAGGTGGCGGTGTCGATCACGTCCACCCCGGACTCAATGGCCTTCAGAATGGTCATGTAGGCCATGCCGGTGGTGCAGTGGGTGTGGAGGATCAGGGGCATATCCCCCACGCCGTCCTTGATCCCCTTGATAAGGCTCTCGGCCTCATAGGGGCTCATGGTGCCCGCCATATCCTTCAGGCAGATGGTATCAAAGCCCATGGTCTTGAGCTCTTTGCACATCTCCACGTACTTCTCCACGGTGTGGACAGGGCTCTGGGTGTAGGAGATACAGCCCGAGGCCACGGTCTTGGGTGTGGCGTACTTCTTGGTGGCCTCCAGGGCGGTCTTGATGTTCCGGAAGTCGTTGAGGGCGTCAAAGATCCGGATCACGTCGATGCCGTTCTTGATGGAGAGCTCCACGAACTTCTCCACCACGTCGTCGTGGTAGTGCTTGTAGCCCAGCAGGTTCTGACCCCGGAGGAGCATCTGCAGCCGGGTGTTGGGCATATTCTTGCGGATGTTCCGCAGCCTCTCCCAGGGATCCTCCCCCAGGTAGCGCAGGCAGGAATCAAAGGTGGCGCCGCCCCAGCACTCCACCGAGTAGTAGCCCGCTTTGTCCATGGCGTCCAGGATGGGCTCGTAGTCGGCGTAGGGCAGACGGGTGGCCATCAGGGACTGGTTTGCGTCCCGGAGCACCGTCTCAGTAAACTGCACTTTTTTCATTAAATGGAAGCACCTCCATATTTCTCTCGATCCAATTTACTTTGGGGAACCCCACACAGGCCGCTGTGGCGGCCTGTGTGGGGAGAGGTGGAACAAGGGAGCGCAGCCCAGCTTTCGCCGCAGGCGGAAGCGAAGCGCAGCGGACTTTGTTACACCGAGGGGCCAGCCTCCACCAGGGCCTTGCCGGCCTCGTTGGTGGTGTACTTGGCAAAGTTCTTGACAAACCGGCCCGCCAGATCCTTGGCCTTCTCCTCCCATTGGGCGGGGTCGGCGTAGGTGTCCCGGGGATCCAGGATGGCGGGATCCACGCCGGGCAGAGCGGTGGGCACGGCAAAGTTGAAGTGGGGGATGGTCTTGGTCTCCGCCTTGGCGATGGAACCGTCCAGGATGGCGTCGATGATGCCCCGGGTATCCTTGATGGAGATCCGCTTGCCGGTGCCGTTCCAGCCGGTGTTTACCAAGTAGGCCTTGGCGCCGGACTTCTCCATCTTCTTTACCAGCTCCTCGGCGTACTTGGTGGGGTGCAGCTCCAGGAAGGCCTGACCGAAGCAGGCGGAGAAGGTGGGGGTGGGCTCGGTGATGCCCCGTTCGGTGCCGGCCAGCTTAGCGGTGAAGCCGGAGAGGAAGTAGTACTTGGTCTGCTCAGGAGTCAGGATGGACACCGGGGGCAGCACGCCGAAGGCGTCGGCAGAGAGAAAGATTACGTTCTTGGCCGCGGGAGCGGCGGAGACGGGACGGACGATCTTCTCGATGTGGTCGATGGGGTAGCTGACGCGGGTATTCTCGGTGACGGACTTGTCGGTAAAGTCAATTTTACCCTTAGCATCCACGGTGACGTTCTCCAGCAGGGCATCCCGGCGGATAGCATTGTAGATGTCGGGCTCAGACTCCTTGTCCAGGTCGATGACCTTGGCGTAGCAGCCGCCCTCGAAGTTAAATACGCCGTTGTCATCCCAGCCGTGCTCGTCATCGCCGATGAGGAGCCGCTTGGGATCGGTGGAGAGGGTGGTCTTGCCGGTGCCGGAAAGACCGAAGAAAATGGCGGTATTCTCGCCGTTCATATCGGTGTTGGCAGAGCAGTGCATGGAGGCAATACCCTTCAGGGGCAGGTAATAGTTCATCATGGAGAACATGCCCTTTTTCATCTCGCCGCCGTACCAGGTGTTCAGGATAACCTGCTCCCGGCTGGTGATGTTAAAGACAACGGCGGTTTCGGAGTTGAGGCCCAGCTCCTTGTAGTTCTCCACCTTGGCCTTGGAGGCGTTATAGACGATAAAGTCAGGCTTGAAGTTAGCCAGCTCCTCGGCAGTGGGCTGGATGAACATGTTCTTCACGAAGTGGGCCTGCCAGGCAACCTCCATGATGAACCGAACGGCCATACGGGTATCCTTATTGGCGCCGCAGAAGGCGTCCACCACATAGAGCTTCTTGCCGGACAGCTCTTTGATAGCCAGTTCCTTGCAGGCACTCCAAGCCTCCTGGGAGGCGGGTTTGTTGTCATTTTTATATTCGGGGGAGGTCCACCAGACAGTGTTCTTGGAGTTCTCGTCCATGACGATGAACTTGTCCTTGGGGGAGCGGCCGGTATAGACGCCGGTCATTACATTGATCGCGCCCAGTTCAGTTAGCTGACCCTTCTCATAGCCCTCCAGAGTGGGATCCATCTCTGCTTCAAAGAGCTGCTCATAGCTGGGATTGTATATCACTTCTTTGATATCGGTAATTCCCAGCTTCTCCAGACCATAGGTTTCCATAGATATTCCTCCTTGTGTCCGTTTCCATTACACAGCAAGTTCGTTGCTGCATAATGTGGAGCGGCTTTGTTTTTGGGGCCGGGAATCAGTCTTCGAATCCTGGCCCAGTATAAGTATAACACAGGTCGCTTTCGATTTCCAGCCCTTTTTTGATAAAATTTTAACTTTCTTTTCCGAAGGATCTTCCCTCTGAGCGCGGGCTGTTCCTGCCCAATACAAAGAGGATGCCGGTAAGTGGGCATAAAAAATGAAAGGCAAGGCAGACCAGCAGGGTCTGCCTTGCCGCTACTTTTATGATTGGGTGCAATTTTTATGCCATGGAGCTGGAAAAGCCGCCGCAGTTGCCGCCCATACAGCCGCCCATGGGGATAGGGGCAGCGGTCTGTTTCGCAGTTTGGGCAGCTACGCCATACATCCCGTTGGTGGGAAAGAGGGGGTGATTGGCCTGCCAGGGACGGTGACCGGGCAAAAAGAAGGTGACAAATTTCACGGAGAAGATGTCGCAGGTCACAAAGGTCTGACTCACCTCATCATAAAGGGTGAGCACACTGCTGCCTACGGCGTAAAGAACTCCGGCCTTCTGGGTCATGGTCTGGGTTCCGATCAGGAACTCTACGACCACATACTCCCCCAGATTGTCCTGCAAAAATTGCTGCATAGAGCCTGCCATGGCAGGGGTGTTGAAGTTTTGCTCCGGGGGAGTGTTGATGCCGGCGTCGCTCCTGCCGGCCATATCAGCGGTGCTGTAGGTGACAGCCTGAGCAGCGCTGGGATAAAGTCTTGCCATATTGATCATAGCCTCCTAAAAACAATTGTCATGTATCGGCATAAGCGTCGGTGGGGTTATAAAAGCAGTGGTCGCCGATGCGGATGACAAAGACGCCCACCTTGGTGGGGAAATTAGGTCTGCACTCGGGGCTATAGGGGTTAAAAAACCAGAGGGCAGTGCCCAGGTTGGTCAGTCGGTTGCCGGCCATTGCCCATTCCGCAATGTCCCAGTGGACTTGCTCCAGAGACATATTGTAAATATTCTGGGCATTGTATTCGCCCCCTACTGTCTCCATGGCGCAGACAAATTGCCGGGGTTGGAACACCACCTCCCGGACGGTCTTGTAGCGGGAGTATTCGCCGTATGTAACGTTCACACGGTTCATGACCACGCTGGCCACTGCCTTCATCCCGTTTTCCCCTTCGCCCCCGGCCTCGCATTTAATAATGCGGGCCAGCAGTTCCAAGTCGGAATATGCCATTGTCTCACTCCTTTGCCTGTGGTCAGTCGGGCAGGGTAGTCTCCTCCAGCAGGGGGGTCTGGGTCTGCTCCTGGGTCATCTGCAGATCCTTCAGCCGCAATATAGCGGCCAGCAGAACCAGGAGGGAGGCCAGTACATTGGTTTGAGCCGACCGTTTGGCTGCCGGTTTCCCTTCGGCCTGGGCCTTGGCGCGGGTTTCCAGGGCCAGACAGAGGAAGAACCCCAGGCACCCTACAGTAATGGCAGAACCGGCCTGCCGGAGAAAATAGACCGGGGGGGTCTGGGAAGGTTCTTTCCCCTCTATAGCCAGCTCTAACTCTTTGCGCTGGATCAGAGCTGACCAAAGAGAGAGGAACACGGCGAAGAGGATAAGGAGAAGAAATGTCAGCGACACGTTCAGCATTCCCAACTCTTGTTTTAACTCATCACGTTCCTCCATGGGCCATCCCTCCCGCCCGTGTCATTTCATTCTACGTATGGGGGGGAAAAAAGGTGAGGCGATCCCCTTGTTACCTTTCTGTGATCTTTTGTAATGAGGCGGTTGTTGTCCAGAGGGGGGGAAAGGAGGGGATCCCATGCCGCGGATATTGTTGTGTCAGTTGGGGCCTTGGGGCTACCGGCTCTCCACCGGGAAAGAGCGGGCCCTGAGATGGGTGAGAGATGCCGTTTCCCGTCAGAAATTTGCCCGGGAGAAGGCTCCTGAGTCTCTGCCCGTCTGCCTGATCCGGCACAGCTCCCTCATTTGTCGCCGGTGGGGAAATGGGGGCGGCATGTGCCAGTTCACCAACCTGATCCACTGGATGGTGCTCCACACCCCCTGACCATTGTGGAGCATCACCATCACGACAAGGTGGATCTTTTTCCCGACTTCAACCGGCAGATCCCTTTCGGCACAGGGACTTCCATCTACTATAATTATCTGGACTACCGCTTCCGCAACGACACCCAGGCCCTTTATCAGCTTCTCGTGTGGGTAGACGGGGAATACCTCCGGGGCGAGCTCCGTTCCGATCGCCCCCAGCGGTATAAATACCACATTTGCACCGAGGGGGAGGACTTTGTCCGGGAGGGCGGGGAGGTCTACCGGGTGGGAAAGGTCTGGAGGGAGGCCATCGAACCGGCCGCCGGGAACCGGGTGGAGCGGGCGCTCCTCCGGGAGAACCACGCCAGGATCTTATATAATACGGAAGGACTTGAGATGCGGGACAGGATGGGGGAATAGAGAGCCTTTTGCCGAAAAACATCGGCGAAGGGCTCTGTTTTTTGCGTGGGGGAAGAAGATTTTCCGGGCGGTTCGTACTTGTAAGGCCATGGAAAGAATGATATAATATTTCGATTCCAAATTCCAAGAGAGAAAGAGGGAGACGGAATGTCCATCCACGACGGCCACCGCCAACGCTTCAAGGAGGAGTTTTTGGCTCGCCCGGATTCCTTTCCGGATCACAAATTGCTGGAACTGCTGCTTTTTTACGCTGCGCCAAGAAGAGACACCAACCCCACCGCTCATATTTTGATGGAGCGGTTCGGATCCCTGTCAGGGGTTCTGGACGCCCGGGTGGAGGAGCTGCGGAAAGTGCCGGGGGTGGGGGATCACGCCATTACCCTCCTGAAAGCCGCTAAGGAGCTTTCGGGCCGCTACCTTAACAGCCGAACCAGCGTGGAAGAGATCGTGAACGGCACCAAAGCTGCCCGGCGGATCCTTCAGCCCTACTTTTTCGGGGCGCGGGTGGAGCGGGTATGCCTTTTGTGTATGGACGGAAAGGGAAAGAACCTGGGCATCCGGTTGATGGGAGAGGGAAGCGTAAACGCTGCCGAGGTGACCACCCGGGGCGTGGTGGAAGCAGCCCTGTCCCTAAACGCGGTGCAGGCAGTGCTGGCTCACAACCATGTTTCCGGTTTGGCCCTGCCCTCGGTGGAGGACAAGCTGACCACCCAGCATCTGGCCAAGGTGCTTTCCAATGTGGGAGTGACCCTGGTGGATCATCTGATTTTTTCCGATGACGATGCGGTCTCTCTTCGTGACAGCGGACTTTCTTTTTGAGGAAATAGACGAAAATTTGTTCGATTTCTATTGCAATAGAACAAATGTTTTGCTATAATTGCCGCAGGACTTATGCCCCGTGCGTTTTGCACGGCTGCGGGATAGAGAGGGAGCAAAAATACCCTTGCAAAGCCTTTGTATAATCAGGAGAACGAAATGAGGTGTCCCCATGCCTGAATTCCAGGTGGTCAGCCCCTTTAAGCCCTCCGGCGACCAGCCCCAGGCCATTGAAGCGTTGGCCGCGGGGGTGGAAAATGGCCTGAGTGAGCAGACCCTTTTGGGTGTTACCGGTTCCGGTAAGACCTTCACCATGGCTAAGGTCATCGAGAAGGTCCAGCGGCCCACTTTGGTGCTGGCCCACAACAAGACCCTGGCCGCCCAGCTCTGCGCTGAATTTAAAGAGTTCTTCCCCAACAACGCCGTGGAGTATTTTGTCTCCTACTACGACTATTACCAGCCTGAGGCCTACATTCCCCATACCGACACCTTCATCGAGAAAGACTCCTCGGTGAACGACGAAATCGACCGGCTGCGGCTCAGCGCCACCGCCTCCCTGATCGAGCGGCGGGACGTGATCGTGGTCTCCTCCGTCTCCTGCATCTACGGCCTGGGTGAGCCCGACGACTATGCCCATATGATGATCGCCCTCCGGGTGGGAGAGGAGATGAAGCGGGAGGAGCTCATGCGCCGGCTGGTGGAGGATCGCTACGAGCGCAACGACATCGCCTTTGAGCGCAATATGTTCCGGGTTCGGGGGGACACCATCGAGGTCTGGCCCGCCTACTGGCGGGATACGGCCATCCGGGTGGAGTTCTTTGGGGATGAGATCGACCGTTTGAGCGAGATCAACGTGGTCTCCGGGGCGGTGATCCGCCGGCTGGAGCACATCCCCATCTACCCCGCCAGCCACTATATTACCCCCCGGGATAAGATGGCCCGAGCCATCCAGGAGATCTATAAGGAACTGGAGGAGCGGGTGGCCTACTTCGAGCAGAACAACATGCTGGTGGAGGCCCAACGCCTCAAGCAGCGCACGATGTACGATGTGGAGATGCTCCAGGAGCTGGGATTCTGCTCGGGCATTGAGAACTATTCCCGGGTCATCTCGGGCAGGCCGGTGGGCTCCGCCCCCATGACCCTTATCGACTACTTTCCCAAAGATTTTCTGCTTTTTATCGACGAAAGCCATGTGACGCTGCCCCAGGTTCACGCTATGTATAACGGAGACAAAGCGCGGAAGACCACCCTGGTGGATTACGGGTTCCGGCTGCCCTGCGCTTTTGATAACCGTCCCCTGAAATTTGAGGAGTTTGAGGAGCGATTGAACCAGGTCATTTACGTCTCCGCCACCCCCGCCGAGTATGAGCGCAGCCGCTCGGGACAGATCGTGGAGCAGGTGATCCGACCCACAGGACTTTTGGATCCGAAAGTGGACGTACGCCCCGTGGAGGGACAGATCGACGACCTTATGGGGGAGATCAATGACCGCACCGCCCGGAACGAGCGGGTGCTGGTTACCACCCTGACCAAAAAGATGGCAGAGGACTTGACCGCCTACCTGAAAAACGCGGGCATCAAGGTTCAATATATGCACCACGATGTGGACACCATCGAGCGTCAGGAGATCATCCGGGATCTGCGGCTGGGCACCTACGATGTGCTGGTGGGCATTAACCTTCTCCGGGAGGGATTGGATCTGCCCGAGGTGAGCCTGGTGGCCATTCTGGATGCGGATAAGGAGGGCTTCCTCAGAAGCGAGACCTCTCTCATCCAGACCATTGGCCGCGCCGCCCGAAACGCCCAGGGTTTGGTCATCATGTATGCTGACAAGATGACCCCCTCCATGATGGCGGCGATCGGAGAGACTCAGCGCCGCCGGGAGAAACAGAATGCTTACAACGAGGCCAACGGCATCGTTCCCAAGACCATCATCAAGAGCGTTCGGGAGCTGGTGGATCTGTCCCACGGCGAAGAGGAAGCCGAGCATGCGGTGCGCCTGAAGAACAACATGACCAAGCGGGAGCTGGACGCCGCCGTGGAAAAGCTGGAAAAAGAAATGCGGGAGGCCTCCAAGCGGCTGGAGTTTGAGTATGCTGCCGTTCTTCGTGACCGCATTATTGAGCTGCGGGGAAAATGAGGGAGAAGGGGAGAGCGCCGAAATGGGCATGGCAGAGGCCCTCTCCCCAGATGGGAAACAGAGAAATATTTTCTACCGGAAAAAGGAGACATGAAACCATGAAATACGTATCCCTGGGCAAGACCGGCCTCAAATGCGCCGCGGTATCCTTTGGCGGGATCCCGATCCAGCGCGCTGACGCCGCCAATACTGTGGCGGTGGTGGATGCTTTGGAAAAGCACGGTATGAATTACATTGACACCGCCCGGGGGTACACCGTCTCCGAGGAGTACCTGGGCGCGGCGCTGGAGGGCCGCCGGGACAAGTTCCTCCTGGCCACCAAGTCCATGTCTCGGGATTACGAGAATATGAAAAAGGACATAGAAACCAGCCTTCATAACCTGCGCACCGATCATATTGATCTTTACCAGATCCACAATCTTCCTCTGAAGGACTTCGAGCGGGTCTTTGGCCCCGGTGGGGCGTATGAGGCCCTGGCTGAAGCGAAACAGGCGGGAAAGGTGGGCCACATTGGGGCCACCTTCCACAGTGTGGACGCACTGAAAAAAGCGGTGGAGGAATACAGCGACAGGCTGGAGACCGTCATGTTTCCCTATAATATCGTGGAGACCCACGGTCAAGAAGTGCTGGCCCAGGCTCGGGCCAAGGGCCTGGGCACCATTGCCATGAAGCCCCTGGCCGGAGGGAACCTGGATGATTGGCATCTGGCCCTGCGGTTTGTGGCCGCCTCCGGGGTTATGGACATCTCCATTCCGGGTATGGGAAGCGCGGAGGAAGTGGAGCGCAACGCTGCCGCCGCCGAGGAGCTGGGAGAGCTGACCGGGGAGGAGCTGGGCCGGTGCGAGGCCATCCGCCGGGAGCTGGGCAGCCATTTCTGCCGCCGGTGCGGATACTGTGCCCCCTGCACCGTGGGCATCGATATTCCCTCCAACTTCCTGATGGTAAACTATCTGCGCAAATACGACTTGTCCGACTGGGCTAAGGCCCGCTACAAGGCCCTGGCTAAGCACGCCTCCGATTGTATCGGCTGCGGTAAATGTGAGGAGCGCTGCCCCTATGAGCTGCCCATCCGGGAGATGCTGAAGGACGTGGCGAAGGAGTTCGGTCAGTAAGTCCACCGCCGGAAGAGAAAGGAGCATTGCCATGGCAAGCAGTCCGGAATTTGTAGCCTACATCTGCGAGCAGCTGGAGGGCTTGGGCCCTATCCGTTCCCGGAAAATGTTCGGGGAGTATATGGTCTATTGCAGCGACAAGCCTGTCCTCATCATCTGCGATGACCGGGTTATGGTAAAAACCCTGCCCTGCCTGGAAACCCTTCTGGCAGACCGTCCCACCCAGCCCCCCTATGAGGGGGCCAAGCCCTATTACGTCCTGGATCCCGATGACCGGGAGACCCTGCGGGAAGCGGTGCGCCTGGCCGAGGAGGCCACCCCTCTGCCCAAGAAAGCGCAGAAAAAGAAGAAGGAAGCTCCGGTGGAGGGGCCGGCGCCTTGGGACGTGGTCTGGCCCGCCCATATGAAGCCGGAGCCGAGGGATATAGAACGCTGGGTGGGCACTCCATTGTTCTCTGTGTTCCAAACCTGGCTGGAGGAGACCTACAAGGTATCTCCCTCCGTTGAGTTCAGCAAATGTTCCATGGATCGGGGCTGGAACCTAAAGTTCAAAAAAGGGAGCAAGTCCCTGTGCGTCCTCTATGTCCGGCCAGGGTGGTTCACCGCTATGGTGACGCTCAACGCCAAACAGTTGGCTGAGGTGGAGCTCCTGCTGTCCACATTTTCAGCTTCCTTCCGGAAGGTATACCGGGAGACCGCTCTATTCAACGGCGGCAAGTGGCTGTTGGTAGATGTAAAGGAGGGGCCCCAGCTGGAGGATGTGAAACGGCTGATCCAAATGAAGGAAAAACCGCCGGTGAAGTGATTTCGGAAGGAGGATCCTCATGAAAGAAAGATGGTCTGCCCTGACCCGTCTCCAGCGCCTCCTGCTTCTTTTCCAGGGGGTTCTGCTCCTTCTTTTTCTCATCCTCTATTTCCTGTGGGGCAGCCGGGAGGGAGTAGAGCGCCGTAGCATCTTCTACGAGAAAAGTGTTCAGGGGGACACGGTGACTTACCACAGCAAGGCCGCCGGCTTCCTGACGGAGTATACCGTAAAGGGTTCCGGAGGGGAATACACGGTGATGTGCCGGGTGGAGGACGAGACCTTCGGCCCTTACACCGTCTCTCCCGATCCGGAGGCCGCCAAAGATCCCGGCGACTGGGAGGGCCCGGTGACCGGCGGCGTCCAGGTGTGGCAGGGCTCTGAGCTCCTCTACCGGGGGGCCTACTATGTGGGTACGAACGGAGAGCTGCTCTGGCTGAAGGATGAACAGGGCGCCCTCCACTGGGGCGGAGACGTTGTCAGGACGACGGGCTATTCCGCTCCCGACGCCATTCAGATGCCCCAGGTGGCCGATATCCTCAGCTTTTCTCTGGGCCCCGCTGTCGTCCGCCGGGGCGATATCCTCTTTTTCTGGCTGCTGCTCCTGATCGCCCTGCTCAACTCGGCCAGCATTCTCTACGCCGATGAGATCTTCCGCTGGGATCTGAGCTTTCGGATCCGGGACGTGGAGGGCGCGGAACCCTCCGAGTGGGAGATGTACAGCCGCTATATAGGCTGGTGCCTGCTGTGTGTCGTGGAGCTTGGCGTTTTTATCCACGGCCTGACGGTACTGCATTAAAGCCCGTCGATTTTTATCTTGTGCAAAGGAGATCCCCCCATGCAAGACACTATCGTAGTCAAAGGCGCACGCGCTAACAATCTGAAGAATGTCGACGTGGTTATCCCCCGGGACAAGCTGGTGGTACTTACCGGCGTTTCGGGTTCGGGCAAGTCCTCCCTGGCGTTCGACACCATTTACGCCGAGGGGCAGAGGCGGTATGTGGAGTCCCTGTCCTCCTACGCCCGTATGTTTTTGGGGCAGATGGAGAAACCGGATGTGGACTCTATTGACGGACTTTCTCCCGCCATCTCCATCGACCAGAAGACCACCTCCAAAAATCCCCGTTCCACCGTGGGCACGGTGACGGAAATTTACGACTACCTCCGCCTTCTGTGGGCCCGGGTGGGCGTTCCTCACTGTCCCGTCTGCGGCAAGGAGATCCAGCAGCAGACCATCGACCAGATCATCGACCAGGTCTTGAAATTGCCCGAGGCTACCCGTATCCAAGTCATGGCCCCCGTTATCCGGGGGAAGAAAGGCGAGCACCTGAAGATTTTTGAGGACGCACGAAAGTCGGGATATGTTCGGGTGCGGGCCGACGGCTCCCTCTACGATCTGTCGGAAGAGATCAAGCTGGACAAGAACAAAAAGCACAATATCGAGATCGTGGTGGATCGGCTGGTCATCCGGGAGGATATTACCCAGCGCCTCACCGACAGTGTGGAAGTGGCGTCCAACCTGGCGGGAGGTCTGGTGGTCATCAACATTGTGGGGGAGGATCGGGATATCACCTTCTCCCAGAACTATGCCTGCGAGGACTGCGGCATATCCATTGAGGAGCTGACACCCCGGATGTTCTCCTTCAACAATCCCTTCGGAGCCTGTCCTACCTGTACGGGATTGGGCGTCCAACTGAAGGTGGATCCGGAGCTCATCATCCCCAATAAAGAGCTGTCCATCATAGAGGGGGCCATCACCGCCTCGGGCTGGAACAACATCAAAGGAGATTCCATCTCCCGAATGTATTTCGAGGCCCTGGCCAAACGCTATAAGTTCAAGCTCACCACCCCGGTGAAGGAGCTGCCGCCGGAGGTGCTGGACGTGCTCCTCTACGGCACCAAAGGGGAAAAGCTGAAGCTGACCTATGACCGGGCCAACGGCCAGGGAACCCTGATGCAGCCCTTTGAGGGGATCTGCAACAACCTGGAGCGGCGGTATCGGGAGACCCAGTCCGACTCCATGCGCCGGGAGCTGGAGGAGTGCATGTCCGAGTGCCCCTGTCCCGACTGTAAGGGCAAACGGCTGCGCCGGGAATCCCTGGCGGTTACTGTGGGGGATATGGATATCGACGCCTACTGCCACAGGTCGGTGACCGATGGGCTGGATTTCATGGAAAAGCTGAGGCTTAACGAGCAGAAAACCATGATCGCGGGGCAGATTGTGAAGGAGATCAAGGCCCGGCTGAAGTTTTTGCAGTCGGTAGGGCTGGAGTATCTCACCCTGTCCCGGGCCGCCGCTACCCTCTCGGGCGGTGAAAGTCAGCGCATCCGCCTGGCCACCCAGATCGGTTCCTCCCTCATGGGGGTGCTGTATATTTTGGACGAGCCCTCCATCGGATTACACCAGCGGGATAACGACAAGCTGCTTGCTACTCTGAAGGAGCTGCGGGATCTGGGCAACACCCTCTTGGTGGTGGAGCACGATGAGGACACCATGCGCGCTGCCGACCACATCATCGACGTGGGCCCCGGCGCCGGCGTCCACGGGGGCAATATCATCGCCCAGGGCACGGTGGAGGACATCATGCAGAGCTCCGAGTCCCTGACGGGCGCTTACCTCTCCGGAGCGCTGAAAATTCCTGTGCCCAAAGAGCGGAGGAAGGGCAACGGTAAGTTCCTCACTATCCGGGGTGCGGCAGAGAACAACTTGCGGAGTGTGGATGTGTCCATCCCCCTGGGCAGCTTTACCTGCGTCACCGGCGTGTCCGGCTCGGGCAAGTCCTCCCTGGTGAATGAAATTTTGTATAAGCGTCTGGCCGCCGACCTAAACCGGGCCAAAACTCGCTCCGGCAAGCACACCGGCATAGAGGGGGAGGAGTATTTGGACAAGGTCATCGCCATCGACCAGTCTCCCATCGGCCGCACCCCCCGATCCAATCCGGCCACTTATACGGGCCTTTTTAACGACATTCGGGATCTTTTTGCCTCCACCCCCGACGCCAAGGCCCGGGGCTATAACGCCGGCCGGTTTTCCTTTAACGTCCGGGGCGGCCGCTGTGAAGCCTGCTCAGGCGACGGTCTGCTGAAAATCGAGATGCACTTTCTGCCCGATATTTATGTTCCCTGCGACGTCTGCCACGGCAAGCGATACAACCGGGAGACACTGGAGGTTCGCTACAAGGGTAAGAATATCTATGAAGTTTTGGAGATGACGGTGGACGAGGCCCTGCCTTTCTTTGAGAATCTGCCGAAAATCTACAATAAGCTGCTGACTCTCTCTCAGGTGGGACTTTCCTATATCAAACTGGGCCAGCCCTCCACAGAGCTCTCCGGCGGCGAGGCCCAACGGGTGAAGCTGGCTACTGAGCTTGCCAAGGTGTCCACAGGCAAGACCATCTATATCCTGGATGAGCCTACCACCGGCCTCCACAGCTATGACGTCCATAAGCTTATTGATGTGCTCCAACGCTTGGTGGAGAAGGGGAACACCGTTCTGGTCATCGAACACAACCTGGACGTTATTAAGACAGCCGACCACATCATCGACCTGGGCCCCGAGGGGGGAGACAGGGGCGGGAACATCGTCTGTACCGGCACCCCCGAGACTGTGGCCGCCTGCCCGGGCAGCTACACTGGACAGTACCTGAAGAAAATGCTGTGAACGGAGGCAACACGTATGAAAAAATGGCTGGATGAGGAATACGAGTTTGAGGTCGAGGTCATCGGTTTTCTTCGAGGTGACCGCACCGAGCACTACTGCCGGAACGGGGAAGAGGTGGGAGACAAATATACCTGTACCTACGGCTGTCCGGTGAACGCCGACGGCTGCGGCATTTGTTCCAAGACGATGCTGACCCTTTTCCCCCTTATGGAGGCGGTAAGAAGCGGCGGTGATTTGGAGAAGGTGGGCGGCGACGGGAAATACAGCAAGGTGGTTGTCTGTCCCGACGGCTGTGTTATCTTTCGCCTGACGGCGAAACCCTTAGGGAATCCCAATCCCTTTCAAGGGAAAGCTTTTGGGTAAAGCGCGATCTCTATATGCTGTTGGGCGGAAAGAACCATTCTTTATCAAATATTCATATTTCACATAGCGCTTTTATGGTACAATGAAAAAACGAAGAAAGGAGGGGTGAAAATTGAATCTTCTTAACTGGCTGGAAACCACCATAGGCGGTGAATTCATTTTCACCCTCCTGGTGTCCATGATTCCCGTCATCGAGCTGCGGGTAGGCATTCCCTTTGGAGTGGGCTTGGGGCTTCCGTATCCGGTGGCCTTCACCGCCGCCGTTATTGGCAATATTTTGCCCGCCCCCTTCATCATCATCTATATCCGCCGGATCTTCCAGTGGCTTCGTTCCCGGTTTCCCCGTCTGGACGGTATGGTGGATGCGCTGGAGCGAAAGGCCCATCTGAAGGGAGACAAGGTAAACCGCTATAAATATCTGGGCTTGTTTCTTTTTGTGGGTATCCCTCTGCCCGGAACCGGGGCCTGGACGGGAGCTTTGGCTGCCGCCTTTTTGGATATGCCCCTGCGGAAGGCTATGCCCAGCATCGTTGCGGGAGTCGTTTTGGCCGGCTGTATTATGACGGGCCTTACCTCCTTGGGTTTTAATCTTTTTGCCGCTGTAATGGCTTGATTTTTGGCACCACTTCCAGCCTTTTTTCGTAATATGGGCAGAGGTGAAGTGTGATGCGGCCTATTTTAGAAGTGATTTTGTCCCTGTTGTCGGTGGTGGGGCTGCTCAGCCTGGGGTGGCTTTTGTTTGGGCATATCCTAACTCCGGCAGGAGGAGAAAGCCTTTCTCTGGTACCCGGAGCGGGGGACGGACAAAGCTTGGAGCAGTCGGTTCGGAGCCTGGTCTGGCTCAGAGGCGGGGGGCTACTGACGGGCAGCATAGTGATCGTAGACTGCGGGCTCACCCCCACGGGCCGGGCCATCGCCGCTGCTCTTTGTCTCCGAGAGCCGGGGGTGGAGCTGTGTCCGGAGGAGCGGCTGACGGAGTACGTAAAGGAGCGAACTAGAGGACGGGCATAACGTGCCTGTCCTTTGCCTTTTTACCCCAAACGTGGTATGATGAAAAAAATGGGAGAGGAGGATCGAGCTGTTGGACGAGTTTGCGCTGAATTACTTGGAAGGCACGGTAGACTCGGTGGTCTATCAAAACGAAGAAAACGGCTATACGGTTCTCCGGCTGGATGTGGGGGAGGAGGAACTGGTCACCGTGGTGGGCTGTATGCCCGGAGTAGCCCCGGGAGAAAGCCTCACCGCCCAAGGGTCTTGGACCCGCCATGCCACCTACGGACAACAATTTAAGGCGGAAGTGGCCCGCCGAGGGATGCCGGTGGGGGAGAAGGCGATTTTTGACTATCTGGCCTCCGGGGTGGTGAGGGGCGTTGGGATCTCCACTGCCCGGCGAATGGTGGAGGAGTTTGGGGAGGATGCCCTGGACGTACTGGAAAATCATCCGGAAAAGCTTACTGTCATCAAAGGGATCACCAAAAAGCGGGCGGAAGCCATGGGGGAAGCCTTTCGGCTCCAGATGGGAATGCGCCGCCTGCTGGATTTTCTCACTGCCTACAACCTGCCGGCTCAGCTGGGTATGCCCCTTTACCGCCGCTTCGGAGACCGGGCGCGGCAGGCGGTGGAAGACAACCCCTACCTGCTTACCGAGGGGGAGCTGGCGGTGGACTTTGGCCAGGCCGACAGTCTGGCCATGAGCCTGGGATTTGCCGATGCCCACCCTCGGAGAGTGGAGGCGGGGATCACCTTTATCCTGCGGCATAATTTGGACAATGGGCATACTTTTTTGCCCCAGCAAAAGCTGCTGCAAGCGGCCTCCGCCCTGCTGGGTGTGTCTGAGTCCGAGTCACTGGAGGAAGCTTTGACAGAGCTTCTCTCCCGCCGGGTGATCCAGTTGGAGGAGGTGGCGGGGGAGACGGCCTGCTACCTATGGGAGTACTGGGAAGCGGAAACCCATGTGGCCCAGAGAATCTCTGATATGAGTCAAAATGAGCTGTATCCTCCGGAGGATTTGGAAGGACTCATTGACCGGATCCAGCGGGATCAGGGCCTTACCTATGCTCCCCAGCAGCGTCGGGCGGTAGAGCTGGCTGCCCAGCGCCAGGTCATGCTTCTTACCGGCGGGCCGGGCACCGGCAAGACCACGTCTCTAAAGGGCGTGTTGTCCCTGTTTGATGCGCTGGGGCTGGAAACCTCCCTGGCTGCCCCCACGGGCCGGGCGGCCAAGCGGATGGGGGAACTGTGCGGCGCCGAGGGCGCTACCATCCACCGCCTGCTGGAGACCCGTTTTGATCCCAAAACCGGCAATCTGATCTTTGCCCATAATGAGCAGGATCCGTTGAAGGCCGACGCAGTGATTGTGGATGAGACATCCATGGTGGATATTACCCTGATGTCTGCGCTCCTTTCCGCTCTTCGGGAGGACTGCCGCCTGGTGTTGGTGGGGGACCCGGATCAACTGCCCAGCGTGGGCGCGGGCAACCTTCTCTCCGATCTGATCCGCAGCGGTGTGGTGCCTACGGTGCGTCTTGCCGAGGTTTTCCGTCAGGCTGCGGAAAGCGCTATTATCCGCTCGGCCCACCAGGTGAACCAGGGGATCGCCCCGGTGCTGAAAAACCAGAGCGGGCAGGACGTGTTCTTTCTCCGGCGCCCTGATCCGGCGTCAGCGGAGGAGACCATTGTAGAATTGGTCAGTTCCCGGCTGCCGGAAAATATGGGGGTTCCCTCCCATCAGATTCAGGTTTTGTCCCCCACCCGAAAATACGACGGTGGTACTGCCAGCCTGAACCGGGCCATCCAAGACGCGGTCAATCCGCCGGTGGAGGGGAAGGGAGAGCGGAAATTCGGCCCCTATACCTTTCGGCAGGGGGATCGGGTCATGCAGGTAAAGAACAATTATGATGTGCTTTGGAAGACTCCCGACGGCCTGGAGGCAGGCATGGGTGTTTTCAATGGGGATATCGGCCACATTCTGGAGGTGGACAACCGCCGGGAGCTCATCACCGTGGATTTTGATGGCCGACTGGTGGAATATTCCCCTGATATGCTGGGAGAGCTGGAGCCGGCCTATGCGGTTACCGTCCACAAGTCTCAGGGCAGTGAATATCGGGCGGTAATTTTAGCTGCCTTGGATACCGCCCCCCGGCTTTTAACCCGGGGAGTGCTTTATACTGCGATTACCCGGGCAAGGGAGCTGTTGGTCATTGTGGGGGATGAGGCGGTGGTGGCCAGGATGACGGCCAATAATCGGCAGGCGAAGAGGTATTCTGGTCTTAGGTGGCGGTTGGCGAGTGCCGATAATATGTAACTGCCGGTGGATAAGTGGCCTGCGATCTGCACTTTGTGGCAGGTCTCCGGGCACGGGGGTGGGAAGGATACATTGGATCGACAATATAGTGCATGTGAATCACATGTAAAACGCACTTAAAGCACAAGAAGTCACATGCCATATCCATGTAAGGAGGGATAAGGTATGGCAAAAAAGGAAATTAAGAATGTAGGGTTCCATATGAATCTGGATGCCCATGATAAGCTGTTTTATATCGCAAAGTATGAAGGCCGCACCCTGAATGGACAGATCCAGTACCTGATTCAGAAATGTATTTGGGAGTTTGAAAAGGAGAACGGCCCTATTACAGAAGAGGACATGAAAAATGTCCTTTTTTGAGTTCTGTCTGGATCTTCTCTTCCCACCCAAATGCCCCTTCTGCGGCAAACTGCTGGAGAAGGGTGAATTGCTGTGCCCGGATTGTCAAAGTGACCTTCCCTGGCTCCAAGGCATTGCGGCGGAGAAGAAGGTGGAACTGACAAAGGGGTGTGTTTCTGTCCTTCGCTACCAGGATAAGGTTCGAAAAGCCATCCATGGCTATAAATTCAGCGGCCTCAGCGCCCGGAGCGGAGTTTTCGGTGTGTTGATCGCCCAGTCCGTTACCGACCATGGCCTTGCCGCCGACCTTATCTCCTGGCCCAGCCTGTCAAAGAAACGGTTTCGGAAGCGGGGCTATGACCAGGCTCAGCTCCTTGCACAGGAGGTGGGGAGGCGCCTGAACCTCCCGGTGATGCGCACTTTGGACAAGCAGGAGCGTTCGGCCCAGTCGGGGATCAAGGGAGAGGCCGCTCGCCGGGCCAACCTGCTGGGGGCATATACCGCCGTGGAGCCGGAAAATTTTCAGGGGAAGACGATCCTTCTCATTGACGATGTGCTGACCACCGGAGCCACTGTCTCCGAGTGCGCCAAAGTCCTGCGTCTGGCCGGAGCGGAAGCGGTGGTCTGCGCCACCTTAGCCCGGGCGGGGGAATGATTTTACTTTTTTTCTCCTTTGGCGTTGAAATGCGGGAAAAAAGCCGTTATAATATGGGGGAAAGAAAACTGCCTTGCGGTTTTGCTCCATAAACAGTATAATAATAGGGTCTAAATCAAAGCGATCCCGGTAATGCTAACCGGGAAACGGAAAGATATATGAGGTGCATATATGTTCAGTAAAGACATCGGGATCGACCTGGGTACCGCTTCCATCCTGGTCTACGTCAAGGGCAAGGGCGTGGTTCTGCGGGAGCCTTCCGTGGTGGCCATTGACAAGAATACCGGCAAGCTCTTGAAGGTGGGCACCGACGCACAGCAGATGCTGGGCCGTACCCCCGGCAACATCGTGGCCATCCGCCCTCTGCGGGAGGGCGTCATCTCCGACTACGATATGACCGAGCGGATGCTCAAGGAGTTTATCCGGAAGGTGACTACCTTCCGCCTGTTTAAGCCCCGCATCATCATCTGCATCCCCTCCGGCATCACCGAAGTAGAGGAGCGGGCCGTTATTGACGCCGGGATCCAGGCCGGCGCCCGCCGGGTCTACCTCATTGAGGAGCCGGTGGCTGCCGCTGTGGGTGCAGGCATCGACATCACCAAGCCCGACGGCCACATGGTGGTGGATATTGGCGGCGGTACTGCCGACATTGCTGTGATCTCTCTGGGCGGCGTGGTGGAGTCCGCCTCCATTAAGACTGCCGGTGACAAGTTTGACGAGGCGGTTATCAAGTATATCCGCCGCCGCCACAATGTTCTCATCGGCGAGCGTACCGCGGAGGAGCTGAAAATGCGTATCGGCTGTGTTTTCCCCCCCGAGGAGGAAAAGAGTGTGGAGATCAAGGGCCGCAGCCTGATGACCGGTTTGCCCCAGGTGTTCACCGTTACCTCCAGCGAGATGATCGAGGCCTTTGAGGAGCCCTCCACCCGAATCCTGGAGGCCATCCATGGCGTACTGGAGCGTACGCCCCCCGAGCTGGTGGCCGATATCTCCAACAATGGTATTGTCATGACCGGCGGCGGCGCCTTGGTTCAGGGGTTTGATAAGCTCATCGAATCCCACACCGGCATTGAGACCCACGTGGCTGATGATGCGATCTCCTGCGTGGCGTTCGGTACGGGCAAGAGCCTGGACTCCCTGGATGATATGCAGGACGGCACCATCAACCTGTCCCGCCGCAAGCAGCTCAACGCTTGATCTGTACAGGAAAAAGCCCCGTCCGCAGTGCGGACGGGGCTTTTTATCCAAAGGAGGAGAGGTAAATGAAAGAGAGTTCGATGCCTCAAAAGCGGCCCCGGTTTACCGTAGCCGATCTGGTCATTGCCCTTTTGTGCTTTGGGGGCTTTTTGATCGTAGGTCTGTGGGCTTATTATACCACGGTGGGGGAGTTTGTCTCCGCTCAACTGGCGGGAGTCTATACCATCCTGGCGTTGGTGGGGGCCCTTTCCATGCTGCTGCGGTTGCGGTGGTTTTCCCTGCTGTACTATCTTGGCTGTGCATTGGGCTGGGCGGCTGGGGGCTTTGTTGCCGGACTTAAGGGGGACTTTGCGCCTACGGCGGGGCTTGTTGTCACCTTTTTCCTCATCGCTGTATTTGCTCTTTTTGGCGCTATCGCTCAGTGGCGCAGCTGGAAGCGGCGCAGCCTGCGGCGAAGGGAAGAGAAGGAGCGGGAGCGGTTAAGGGAGGAGCAGGCGCAAAAAGCCCGGGAGACGGCGGCCGCGGGCCTGGAGGCGCAGCAGGCGGAGACCCCTGTTTCTGCGCCCACAGAAGATAAAACTGTATAAAAAGGGGAGAAGAGCTCGCTCTTCTCCCCTCTGGGAAAGCTTTTTAATTAGGCGGGATCGCCGCCTGTCAATGCTTCACCTACGGTGTAGATATCTCCTGCGCCTACCGTGAGGATCAGATCCCCCGGCTGGGCCAGTTCCCGCAGCCGTGCGGTCAGAGCCTTCAGGGTGGGGAAGTATTCGCTGCCGGGGATCTTTTCTGTCAGATCCTTGGAGGAGATCCCCAAAGTGTTGTCCTCTCGGGCGGCAAAAATCTCGGCCAGCAAGGTAATATCCGGAGTGGCCAAGACCTCCGCAAACTCCGAGAACAGAGCTTTGGTTCGGGAGTAGGTATGGGGCTGGAAGGCACAGATGACCCGCTTGTAGCCCAGTTCCATGGCGGTGGTGAGAAGCGCCCGCACCTCGCTGGGGTGGTGGGCATAGTCATCGTATACATCGGCGCCGTTGTAGGTGCCCTTCTTCTCAAACCGGCGCCCGGCGCCCCGGAAGGCGCCCAGCCCCCGCTCCACCGCCGGGGCGGGAACGCCCAGGGACAAAGCGGCAGCGGCGGCGGCCAAAGCGTTGCGGACATTGTGCTCCCCGGGAACCTGGAGACTTACGTGAGCGGAGGTCTTGCCCCGATAGACAATGTCGAAGGAAGGAAGGCCCTTTTCGTACACCAGATTTTCTCCATGGACGTCTCCCTCAGCAAGTCCGAAGGTGAGGATGGGACGGGTCTCGCCCTGCAGGGTGACCATGGTGTTTACATCGTCCCGGTTGGCGATGATAAGACCTGTTTCCTCAGGAACCAGGTCGGCGAAGGCCCGGAAGGAATGCTCCACATCCTCCAAGTCTTTGAAGAAGTCCAGGTGGTCGGCGTCTACGTTCAAAATAACGGCGATGGTGGGGAAGAAGGAGAGGAAGGAGTTGCAGTATTCGCAGCTCTCCAAAATGATGGTTTCCCCCTGCCCTACCCGGTGTCCCGCCCCCAGCAAGGGCAGGGTGCCGCCGATCATCACGGTGGGATCCATGCCCGCGGCCATGATAATGTGGGTACACATGCTGGTGGTGGTGGTTTTTCCATGGGTGCCGGAAACGCATAGAGCGTTTTTATATTTGCGCATGATGGCGCCCCAGGCCTGGGCCCGCTCAAAGACAGGAATGCCCCGGGTATGGGCCCCGGAGATCTCCGGGTTATCGTCGTGGGCGGCGGCGGTGCGGATGACCAGCTCCGCGTCCCCCAGGTTTTCCGCCCGCTGGCCAATAGCCACAGGGATGCCCAGAGAGCGCAGGTGCTCCACTGTGTCGCTCTCCCGGGAGTCGGAACCGGTAATGACCATACCGGAGCCGTGGAGCACCTCGGCCAGAGGAGCCATGGATACCCCGCCGATGCCCACCAGATGGGCCCGACGGCCGGGGGAGAGATAGGAAGTAATATCAAGGCTTGCCATAGAAACACAACCTTTTTCATTCATCATTCAATGTTTGGATATCTATTATAAGGCACAGGGAAAGAATTGGCAAGGTAATTCTATACAAAAGCAAGGAAAGATATACGAAAGGAGGGAGAAAAATGACCTGGAAGGCGCTAAATGCCGGCGCTCGGTACTGTTTGGAGACATTGACGGGAGCAGGCTGCGCCGCTTACCCGGTGGGAGGCTGTGTCAGGGATCTTCTGTTGGGAAGGATGCCGGGGGATGTGGACGTGTGTACCGCCGCCCGTCCCGAGCAGGTCATGGCCCTCTTTCCGCGGGCAGTCCCCACCGGGCTCCAGCACGGCACCGTCACTGTTCCCACAGAGGACGGGAACATAGAGATCACCACCTTCCGCCGGGAGGAGGGCTATGCCGACGCCCGTCACCCCGGCCGTGTGGAGTTTGGGGTAAGCATTGAGGAGGATCTTTCCCGCCGGGATTTCACAGTCAATGCCATGGCCCTGACCGCAGAAGGCAAGGTGCTGGATCCCTTTGACGGTCAAAGGGATTTGGAGAAAAAAATCATCCGCTGTGTGGGCGATCCAGACAAGCGCTTTGCCGAGGATGCCCTTCGGATGCTTCGGGCGGTGAGATTTGCCGCCCAGCTGGGCTTTGAGATAGAGGAAAACACCGCCGCGGCCCTTAAGCGCAACGCTCATCGGGTGGAGAAGGTATCCCGGGAGCGGATCAAGGCGGAGATGGAGAAAACCCTGCTGTCGCCCCGGCCTCAAATGGTGGGGCAAATGATAGCGGCGGGCCTGTTGAGCCACTTATATGCCTTTCCTCCAAGGATTGACCTGTCTGGTATGGAGAAAGTGCCGCCCACATCACTGGAGCGCTGGCGGAGATTTTGTTCTGCTACCGGGTTTCCCATCACCAGCCTCCCTGTGGAGCGGACGCTCCGCCGTGGGGTGGAACATCCTGAGGCGGCCGTTATCCCCACCCTGGCTTTGACGGCTCAGGATTTGATGGACTTGGGATTGAAGGGCCCGGAAATCAGCGCTGCACAGAGAAAGCTGGCGTTCCATGTGCTGGAGAAGCCGGAGGAGAACACGGCGGAAAAACTAAAGGAGATCCTATGAGAAAAGGGACTGTGGAGATGCTCACAGTCCCTTTTGCCTGTCGATTCACACGTTGTCCTCCGGCGTTTCATAGAAACTTTCAATGGGAACGCCCAAGACCTGAGAAAGCCCGTAAAGCTCAATGTCGGTAACGGTGCGCTGTTTTTCTTCAATGCGGGAGATGGAGCCCCGGCAGATATAGATGGCCAGCACCTCCAGCCTATCGGACAGCTTTTGCTGGCTGAGACCGCGTTTGAGCCGCAATTCACGTACACGTTCGCCAATCATGTTCTTATCGTGCCCATCAATAATGCGTGCCATAAATCCACCTCTTTGTCTTGACATAGGACAAACTTAAGGGTATACTATGCAGGAAAAAACATTGTCCTGTAACAGGACAATACGGAGGAGTTTATACCGGCATAGGAGGTTATTTGTCATGGCGAAACTTCAATTAAATCCCAATGAGACCATGGTGGGCAGCGGGCAGATGTCCCTCTATCTGAAACAGGGGCTGAGTCGGAAGCCCTTCCAAGGGAATATCTTTGTTACCAACCAGCGGGTGTGCTTCAAGATCAGCATGATGCCCGGCGACCCGGATATGAATTTGACTTTGGAGGAAATAAAAGGCTTTTCGGTAAAAAAGGTTCTTTTTATGACCCAGGTGACGATTTACAGTAAAACGGGAGAGCCTTATCCTCTGACAGGGTTCCCGGCCAAAAAGCTGCAGGGCTGGCTGCGGCAGGTGGGCGTTCAGGAGCTATAAGATAAAAACAAAACAGTTGGAATGAAAAGGGGCCGCGGAGAGATCTGCGGCCCCTTTTCATTCATTCTCCGCCGCCCTTCCGCATATCCATAGCAGGAATGGGGGCATTTCTATGGAGAATGGCAAGCGAAAAGAGGGGCTTTTGGAGCGAACGGCCCAGATTTTTGATATTCCGGGGGAGACCGTAGGGCTGCCCAGGGTGGAGATCACCGGCAGGCATGAGCTGCGGATGGAGAACCACCGGGGTATTCTGGCCTACGGGCCGGAGGAGATTGTGGTCAGCGGGGGAAAGCTGTTGGTAAAGATTCGGGGAAGCGAGCTGGAACTGCGGGCCATGACGGCGGGGGAACTGCTGATTACCGGAACCATATGGTCGGTGGAGATCGAATGAGAGGACAGGGGGTGGATCCATGGCGGTAAGCCAGGTCGTAAATTTGCTTCGGGGCAGCATAGAGTTGGAGGTAACGGGGGATTTTCCGGAGCGGTTTTTGAACCTTTGCGCTCAGCGGGGAATCTCTTTTTGGGCAGTGGAGTGGCTGGACAGCCACACCCTGCATCTGTGCGTGGCCTGGAACAGCCGAAGGGGATTGGAGGAGCTGGCCCAGAGAACGGGCTGCACCCTGACCCAGGGGCGGCGGCGGGGAGTGCCGCCCTTTTTCCTGCGCTTTCGCAAACGGTATGCCTTTCTGGTGGGGCTGTGCCTGTCTGCTTTGGCGGTTTGCGTGCTCAGCCAATTTGTACTTGTGGTGGATGTGGAGGGCAACGAGCAGGTGCCCACCCAGGTGATCCTGACGGAGCTCCAGCGTCAGGGCCTGCGGCCTGGGGTTTATGGCCCAGCGCTGTCGGTGCGGGACATTGCCAACCAAAGCCTTCTCCAGCTGGATGACCTATCGTGGATGGCGGTGAATTTGCATGGGATCCGGGCCCAGGTACTGGTGCGGGAGCGGGTGCCCAAGCCGGAGGTGGTGGATGAAAGCATTTTGGGGGACATTGTGGCCAAGGCGCCGGGCATCGTCACCCATATGGAGGCCTGGTCCGGGGATGCAGCGGTGGAGGAGGGCGCCACAGTGCTGCCGGGAGAGGTGCTGATCCGGGGCTCCATCAGAATGGATCCACCCCAATGGAGCGAGAACCCCACCCTCTGGATGCCCGTCCGAGCTATGGGACGGGTGGAGGGCCGCACTTGGCGGACGCTGACCGCATCTATCCCATTGGAGGCGGCGGTGAAAGTCTATTCGGGGGAGGAGGAAAGCCGGTGGTCGGCAACTCTTTTGGGGCAGAGAGTCAATTTTTCCCAAAACAGTGGAATTTTCTACCCCGGATATGATAAAATAAATAAGATATGGAATCTGACCCTTCCGGGGGAGATCCAACTGCCCTTCTCATTGCGAAAGGAAACTTGGCGCAGCTATGAGACACAACTGCAGCCGGTGGATCCGGCGGCGGCCCAAGCCATGCTGGAGGAAACGCTTCTGGAGCGATTGGAGGAGCTGTTGGGAGAGACGGGCCGGGAGGTGAGCCACACCTTTTACGCGCGGCAGGTGGACGGATGCCTGGTGGTGACTCTGGAAGCAGAATGTACGGAGGAGCTGGGACGGTTTGTGCCCGCTGGATGATACAAAGGAGGACTTCCGATGGTAGAGCAAAGCATTTCCATTGAGCGGTTGGAGGAGGCGGTGAACCTCTTCGGCTCCATGGATGAAAACGTAAAGCTGATCGAAAAAGAGCTGGATGTAACGGTGGTGAGCCGGGACGGACAGCTAAAGATCGCAGGAGAGGACGGGGAGAAGGTCATCTATGCGGTCAAGGCCCTGGAAGGGCTTTTGAAGCTCATTGGCCGGGGGGAGAGTATCACCGAGCAGAATGTGCGGTATATCCTGAACCTGGTAAAGACGGGCAACGAGGATAAAATTGGCCAGTTTTCCGCCGACGTCCTCTGCGTCACTGCCAAGGGAAAGCCCATCAAGGCCAAGACCATTGGCCAGAAAAAGTATGTGGACGCCATCCGAAAGAATCTGGTGACCCTGGGCATTGGCCCTGCCGGTACGGGCAAGACCTATCTGGCGGTGGCCGCCGCAGTAGCGGCATTCCGGGCGGGGGAGGTCAACCGCATTATCCTCACCCGGCCTGCCGTGGAGGCAGGGGAGCGGCTGGGCTTTTTGCCCGGAGACCTTCAGAGCAAGGTGGATCCCTACCTGCGGCCCCTCTATGACGCTCTGTTTGAGATGCTGGGGGCGGAGACTTATCAAAAGTATTTGGAGCGGGGCAATATTGAGGTAGCGCCTCTTGCCTACATGCGGGGCCGAACCTTGGATGACAGCTTCATCATTTTGGACGAGGCGCAGAATACCAGCCGGGAGCAGATGAAAATGTTTTTGACGAGAATGGGCTTCGGCTCCAAAATCGTCATCACCGGCGACGTGACCCAGATCGACCTGCCCACCGAGAAGGTCAGCGGCCTGAAGGAGGCCATGCGGGTGCTGAAGGGGGTGGAGGACATTGCCATCTGTCAGCTCACCGGGGCCGACGTGGTGCGCCATGTCATCGTCCAGCGCATCATCAAGGCCTACGAGCAGGACGAGGAGCGGCGGAAAGTCAAAAAATAAAGAGTTGGCATATGGGAAGGAGATTGGGACGTGAAAAAAATTTTTGTTGGTCTGCTATTCCTTTTTCTTTATCTAAAAATCAATGGTGTGGATATGCTCCCGGCCTTTGTGGGGTACATTCTTATCTTTATGGGAATAGCAAAGGGAAAGGAATGCCCATCCAAAAAGGTCACCGGGTACATTGCGGCAGCGGGAGCGTTCGTTACCGGGGGACTCTGGCTTGCTGATATCTTTGGCGGAAGCATTCCGCTGCCCATCGGTTTGGTATTCCAGCTGCTGATCACCTACCGGCTGGTGCTGTGGGTGGAGG
>JAAWEH010000007.1 GCA_022794215.1 Oscillospiraceae bacterium | reverse complement strand
TTCATCTGCACAAAGCGGCTGGCATTCCAGATCTTGTTGGCAAAGTTCCGCATGGCCTCGCACCGCTCGGGGAGGAAACGCATATCGTTACCGGGGGAGTTGCCCGTCACCAGATTGAACCGCAAAGCGTCGGCGCCGTACTGCTCGGCCACCACCAGGGGATCCACGCCGTTGCCCAGGCTCTTGGACATCTTGCGGCCCTTGTCGTCCCGGACAAGGCCGTGGATGAGGACGGTGTGGAAGGGGGTCTTGCCGGTGTGCTCACAGCCGGAGAAGATCATCCGGGCCACCCAGAAGAAGATAATATCATAGCCGGTGACCAGCACGTCGGTGGGATAGAAATACTTGAAGTCCTCGGTCTCCTCGGGCCAGCCCAGGGTAGAGAAGGGCCACAGGGCGCTGGAGAACCAGGTGTCCAGCACGTCCTCCTCCTGGTGGATATGCTTGCTGCCGCAGTGGGCGCACTGGGTGGGGTCGGTCTCGGAAACGGTCATCTCCCCACAGTCGTCACAGGTCCAGGCGGGGATCCGGTGGCCCCACCAGAGCTGGCGGGAAATACACCAGTCCCGGATGCCCTCCATCCAGTTGATATAGGTCTTGGAGAAACGGTCGGGGACGAACTTGGTCTCCCCCTCCCGGACGACCCGGAGGGCTTCCTTGGCCAGGGGCTCCATCTTCACGAACCACTGGGCGGAGATGAGGGGCTCTACGTCGTGGTGGCAGCGGGAGCAGGTGCCCACGTTGTGCTGATGGGGCTCTACCTTCACAAGCCAGCCACCCTCCTCCAGGTCGTGGACGATGGCCTTTCGGGCCTCGTAGCGGTCCATGCCGGAGTATTTGCCGTAGCCCTCCACCACCTTGCCGTTGTCGTCCAGGACGCGGATGGTCTCCAGGTTGTGGCGCAGGCCCACCTCAAAGTCGTTGGGGTCGTGGGCGGGGGTCATCTTCACGCAGCCGGTGCCGAATTGGACATCCACATACTCGTCGGCCACGATGGGCATCTCACGGCCCACCAGGGGCAGGATGCACTTTTTGCCCACGATGTCGGTATAGCGCTCATCGGCGGGGTTTACCGCCACGCCGGTGTCGCCCAGCATGGTCTCGGGCCGGGTGGTAGCCACGATGACATACTTGTCCTTCTGCCCCTGGATGGGGTAACGGATGTGCCAGAGGCTGCCGGGCTTGTCCTGATATTCCACCTCCACGTCGGAGAGAGCGGTGACGCAGTGGGGACACCAGTTGATGATCCGGGAACCCTTGTAGATCAGGCCCTTATTATAAAGGCTGACGAACACATGGCGGACGGCCTTGGAAAGGCCCTCGTCCATGGTGAAGCGGGCCCGATCCCAGTCGCAGGACACGCCCATCTTCTTCTGCTGCTCCACGATGCGGGCGCCGTATTTGTGCTTCCAGTCCCAGACCCGCTCCAGGAACTTCTCCCGGCCCAGGTCGTAGCGGGAAAGGCCCTCGTTTTCCCGGAGGGCCTCCTCCACCTTGGCCTGGGTCGCGATGCCGGCGTGGTCGGCGCCGGGGATCCAGAGGGCGGCATAGCCCTCCATCCGCTTGAAGCGGATGAGGATGTCCTGGAGGGTGCAGTCCATGGCGTGGCCCATATGGAGCTGGCCGGTGACGTTGGGAGGGGGCATGGCGATGGTGAAGGCTTTTTTGTCGGGATCCCGGTGGGCCTTGAAGCAGCCGCCCTTCTCCCACATTTCGTAGATGCGGCCTTCCACCTCTTGGGGCTCGTAGGCCTTGGGTAGTTCTTTGCTCATGTCATTTTCTCCTATTCCTTATTTGAATTTTTGTTTATCTGTTCCACTGGCTTTCCCGTTGTGCGGGAGATAAAATCCCGAAATTCTTCCGCCTCGCCCTGCCGGAAGTCCCGTTTGGGCAAAACAAAGGCGGAACCGGGGCTGTCAAAGAGGTAAAAGCGGTCTTTGTCCTCCAGCAAACGCTGGATACAATTGTATTCCAACTCACTTTTCACATTGGGACGCTCCTGCCAGAAATGAGCGGGATCAAAACGAAAGCAGAGCGGTTCTCCCTTCTGTTTGTAAAGGCGCCAGGAAAGCTTGGTAAAGAGGGGAACATTGCTCTTCACCAACAGGCGGAAGCCCAGAAGGAACAGAAGGAGCATCCAGGCCAGGGTCATCATCAAAAAGGAAAAGGAATTTTGCTCATCTCGGCTTAAAAACCCTGGGAACAGGCGGATACAGCCTACCAGCCCCAGAAGGGACATCCCCACCAGAAGGACGCCCGAAACCAGACTCAACCACCGCAACAGCTTTCCTAAGGTTCGCAGGGGACGCTTGGTGTAGTAGTAGGCGGCGGACAGGCCTTCGATATCCGCCCTTTGATAGGTTGTGGATACTTCAAATACCATCTGCAGCTCCCCTTTCTGCAAAAACGCCCTGAGCCGTTTGGCTCAGGGCGAATGAATGTTTCCGCGGTACCACCTGAATTGGGTCTCGTTATCCCTTAACGCGGGAGACGACGGCACTTACTCTCCTTCTGTGCCGCGGCTCAGGGGCGACCTTCCGTTCCGGGTTCATGGAGCCTTGCACCGACCGGCTCCTCTCTCTGCTTTCCCCGGGGCGTACTCCTCCCCTTCTTGGCCTTTGAACTCACTTAGTATACGCATATTTTGCCTGAAAGTCAAGAAAAATCAATTTTTCTCCGGCCTGAGGCGCAAAAAGGAGAGCTTGGTTTCGGAACAGAGCACCGCCAGAAAGATGACCGCAAAGCCCAGCAGCAGGCGGGGTGTTACCGGGTCATGGTAGAAGAGCACCGAGAACAGCACCCCGAACACCGATTCCAGGGACAGGAGGATGGCGGCGGAGGCCGGGTCGGACCAGACCTGGCCCACATTCTGGAACAGAAGGGCCACGGTGGTGCACATGACCGTCAGGTAGGCCATCTGGAGGAGCAAGTCCGGGCTGAGGATGGCTGCCGGGGGCGGGGTTTGGAACAGGAAGCCCAGCACCCAGGCATAGAGGGCGGCAAAGGCAAACTGCAGCACGGTGAGCAGGGTGATATCCTTATCGGGGGACACCTTGGCCACCGCGATAATGTGGGCGGCATAGAAAACCGCCCCCACCAGGGTGAGGCTGTCCCCGGGGGTGACGGAAAAGCCCCCGTTCAAGGACACCAGGCCTACGCCGCTCACACAGAGAAGGGCGGCCAGGAGGTTATATTTATCCGGCCTTTTGCCCATGACCGCCCAATGGAAAAAGGGAACCAGAACGCAGTAGACCGCCGTCAGAAAGGCGTTTTTGGAGGGGGTGGTGAGGGCAATGCCGAAGGTTTGGACGGAGTAGGCGGCAAAGAGAAAGCCGCCGATGACAGCTCCCCGCCACAGGTAATCGGGGGTGAAGGTCTTCCACTTTTTCCAGCACACCAGGGCCAGAAGAACCGCTCCGCCGGTGAAGCGGATGGCCAGGAGGAAAAAGATGGGGATCACATCCACCGCCCCCTTCATGATGAAGAAGGAGGAGCCCCAAATGAGGGCGGCGGCAAAGAGCATGGGTTTGGCCAGACGGCGCATCAGGATCTCATTCAAGGTTGTCACGACTCCTCAAGTATGATAAAATAACGGAAATGGGGTGAACACATGGAAAAACTGCCGCGGGCTTTTTACGACCGGGACACGCTGACGGTGGCCCGGGAGCTGCTGGGCAAGCATTTGGTGCGGGTGGCGGACGGGCTTCCCCTCACCCTTCGGATCACCGAGACGGAGGCCTATATCGGGCGGATGGACAAAGCCTGTCACGCATACGGTTACAAGAGAACCAAGCGAACCGAGACCCTGTTTGCCCCGCCGGGAACGGCCTATATCTATCTCATCTACGGGATGTACCACTGTCTCAACTTTGTCACCGAGGGGGAAAATGAGCCTGCCGCCGTGCTGATCCGGGCCGGCGAGCCCGTCTCCCCCGCCGACGCCGACGGCATTGCCCGGCTGCGGTTTGGCTATGGGGCGGCGGAACTGTCCGGCTATCAGCGGAAAAATTTCCTGAACGGGCCCGGAAAGCTGTGCAAGGGTCTGGCCCTGACCCGGGAGCAGAACGGGCTGCCCCTCACCGGGGACACCCTTTATGTTTTGGACGCCGGAGAGCGGCCCGGGCAGATACAGGTCAGCAAGCGGATCGGCATTGACTATGCCGAGGAAGCGGTGGATTTCCCCTGGAGGTTTTATCTATGATCTTTTTTGATTTGGACGGCACTCTTATTGACTCCAACGGGGTATGGCTCCAGGTAGACCAGGAGTTTGCGGCCCGGAGGGGGCTGGAGCTGACCGAGGAGTACAGCCAGACGGTGGGCCACTCCATCTTCCCCATCGCGGCCCGGTACACCAAGGAATATTTCCGGCTGGATGAGGAGCCGGAGGCCATTATGGAGGAGTGGCAGGAACTGGCCCGGGACGCCTACGCCCACACCATCCCCCTGAAGCCGGGGGCCCGGGAGCTGCTGGAGGCCCTGCGCGCCCAAGGGCAGAGGATGGCCCTGCTCACCGCGGGACTGCCCGTGCTGGCTAAGATCGCGGTGGAGCGGCATGGGCTGGGACAATATTTTGAGGGGCTGTTCTTTGCCCAGGACACGGGGCTGGAAAAGCGGAATCCGGAGGTATACCGGATCGCCGCCAGACAATTCGGCGTCTGCCCCGCCGACTGCGTCTTGATCGAGGACGCTCCCCACAATTGCGCTGCGGCCCGGGACGCCGGGCTGAAGGTGGTGGGGGTATACGATGATTTCTATGCCTCCCGGTGGGAGGATGTGGCGGGCAACAGTCACCGGGCGGTGCGGAGCCTGCTGGAGCTGTTGGGCTGAAGCCCTCTCCGCCATTGATTTTAGGACAGGATGGCCGTCCCATGGGGGCGGCCATTTCCTTTTATCCAAACAAAGGGGGAAACAGCGCGGCCAGAAGCAGCACAACCGGCAGACCTTCCATAACCCTGTCGAGGTAAAGCAGCCGGGAGCTGCGAAACCGGTTTTCCCGGGGAATGGCTCGCCTTACCCTCCACCCCGCCCAAGCCAGAGCGTCCGGCAGGAGGAAGAGCAGGCTCCACCATTCATTTTGCGGGCGAAAACGGAGCATAAGCCAAAATAGAGCCACGGTCAAAGAAAGGGCCCCAAAATAGAACCAGAAATACTGTGTGCTGTCTTTCATCCCAGCTTCTCCATGTACTGGGCCGCCGACTTCAGCATCAGCTTTTTGGTGCCTACGTTGTCGAAGGCCACCTCGATGAGGGCATCTCCCCCCATTTTGGTGAGGGAGAGGATCATGCCTTTGCCGAAGGCCTTGTGCTGCACCATCTCCCCCTTTTGAAAGTCGGGCAGCGGAGCGGCGGATTTGGCGCCGGGCCCGCTTCGGGAAACCGGGCTGGGGCGGGACGGGGCGGCAGAGGGGGCCGTGTAGCCCCGGTCATAGCGGGGCGTGGAGGAGCCGGTATGGGCCCGCCGCTCTGTACGGGCTCTGTCACCGCCATAGAGCTCCCGCTCGGGCCGCCATTCACTCTCCCCCAGGCGCCACTCAGAGCTGAGGGAGGGCCGGCCGCTGCGCTCTAGGCGCTCCTCCGGGATCTCCCCCAGGAACCGGGAGGGGCGGTTGGCCGAGGTGCGGCCAAAGAGCATTCTTTGATTGGCACAGGTCATGTAAAGCCGATTTTTGGCCCGGGTCATGGCCACATAGCACAGCCGGCGCTCCTCCTCCATCTCCTCCATGTCGCCGATGGCGCGCATACCGGGGAAAAGGCCCTCCTCCATGCCCACGGCAAAGACCACGGGGAATTCCAGGCCCTTGGCGGAGTGCATGGTCATCATCACCACGCACTCCTCGTTGGGGTCGTGGTTATCCAGGTCGGTATAGAGGGCGATCTCGTCCAGGAAGCCGGAGAGAGAGGGCTCCTCGGCGTTGTCCAGATAGCTTTTGATGGAGGAGTTCAGCTCCCGGACGTTTTCCAGGCGGGTGCGATCCTCCACGGTGTCCTTGGCCTCCAGCATGATGGTATAGCCGGTGTCGGCACAGAGGGTTTCGTAAAATTCGGTCAGGGGCATTTCCCTTACCTGCCTGCGCAGGGATTGGATGAGCTCTACAAACACGTTGAGCCGGGGGGCCGATTTTTGGAGGTCGGGATAACCGGAGGCGTTGCTGATAACCTCCCAAAGGGAGCGTCCGGTCTGGGAGGCCAGGAGCTGGGCGGTCTCCACGGTCTTTTGACCGATGCCCCGGGCCGGGGTATTGATAATTCGCTGGAGGCGCAGGTCGTCGCCGGGATTATTGATCACGCACAGGTAGGCCAGCATGTCCTTTACCTCCGCCCGGTCAAAGAACCGGGTGCCGCCGATGATCCGGTAGGGTACGCCGTTGCGCTTGAAGGCCATTTCCAGCTCACGGGACTGGGCATTGGTGCGGTAGAGAACAGCGAAGTCCTTCCAGCGCCGGCCGCCGGAATAGGCCAGGAGAATCTGGGCGGCCACATACTGAGCCTCGTCGTCCTGGTTCATGGCGGTGTAGAGCTGCACCTTGTCCCCGTCCCCCTGGTCGGTCCACAGCTCCTTCCCCTTGCGGCCCTGGTTGTTGCGGATGACATTGTTGGCCGCCTCCAGAATGTTCTGGGTGGAGCGGTAGTTCTGCTCCAGGCGGATGGTGCGGCAGCCCTTATACTGGTTTTCAAAGGAGAGGATGTTTTCGATGGTGGCCCCCCGGAAGCGGTAGATGGACTGGTCGTCGTCGCCCACCACGCAGAAGTTCTCATACCCTCCAGCCAGGAGAGAGGAAAGGTGGTACTGCATGTTGTTGGTGTCCTGGTATTCGTCCACCAGCACGTAGCGGAACTTCTTCTGGTAGTAGCGCCGCACCTCTTCCTCCTGCTGGAGAAGGCGGACGGTGCAGAAGATGAGGTCGTCGAAATCCAGGGCGTTGGCCCCCTTCAGCCGCTTTTCATACTCCAGGTAGATGGAGGCGATGCGGTTCAGGCGGTAGTCCCCCATTTTGGCGCACTCCTCGGCATAGGCGGGGGCCAGCTTCAAAGCGTCCTTGGCCCGGGAGATGTAGCCCAGCACCATCTTGGGGGGGAAGGCCTTCTCGTCAATATTCAGCGCCTTTTCCGCATCTTTCACCACCCGCTCGGAGTCGGCGGAGTCGTAGATGGTGAAGGAGGTGGCGTACCCAAGCCTATCAATGTCCCGGCGGAGGATCCGGGCGCAGCAGGAGTGGAAGGTGGAGGCCCAGATGTCGTTGGCCGAGGGGCCCAGCATCCGCTCCAGCCGCTCCTTCAGCTCCCCGGCGGCCTTATTGGTAAAGGTGATGGCCAGAATGCTCCAGGGAGCGGCGGGCTCCACCCGGCACAGGCGCTCGGCCCGCTCTCTCTCCGGGGCGGCGGGCTGGGCGGCATAGGCCTCCAAAAAGGCCAGGTCGTCGGCGGTGACCTGGTCAGAGACCTCATGGCAGTCAGAGCCGCGGCCATATTTCATCAGGTTGGCCACCCGGTTGATGAGGACGGTGGTCTTACCGCTGCCCGCCCCCGCCAGCAGGAGGAGGGGGCCCTCTGTGGCCAGCACCGCCTTGCGCTGCTCCGGGTTCAGACGGCTGAAGTCCTTTTCGATCACCGCGCGGCGGGCGGCGCAAAATCGCTCTTGTTCCTTTGGATCCAACATAATGTTCACCTATTTCCTCTTTTTCGCAGTAGGTCTATTTTAATACAAAAGGCCATTGGGGTCAACGGCGGGTTTGCCCTGGCTTGCACAATGGAAAAAAGGGGGATATAATGAGAAAAAATTCCCGGGGAGGCGAGGAGATGGAGGAGCTGATATTGACACGGCCCACCCTGGCTCTGGAACAGGCGGCGGCGGACTACCGGCAGGAGCATCTTGCCGCGGGCGAGACGGTGCTCCACGGAAGCGCCCTGATGGACGCTCTGCCCTACGGCCAGTGGGTACAGCGGACGCTGGAAAACGCCCATCCCGACACCGCCCACGGGGACTGGGTGCCGGCAGACACCTTTTTCGTGATCCGGAAGCGGGATGGACGGATGGTGGGGATGGTGGATATCCGGCGCACCCTGGGCACGCCCTTTCTGGCGGAGCTGGGCGGCCACATCGGGTACGGGGTGCGGCCCAGCGAGCGGCGGAAAGGCTATGCCGCTGCCACTCTGGGCCTGGCTTTGGAGCACGCCCGGGGCCTGGGGCTTTCCCGGGTCATGCTCTCCTGTTACGCCGACAATGAAGGCTCCCGGCGCACCATCCTCCACTGGGGCGGGAAAAAGGAGCGGGAGAGGGTCTACACAGACGGGAAAACCGTGGAGATCTATTGGATCCAGCTTTGAGAACACAGCAAAACAGGGCCGGCGGGGCTTCTCCCACCGGCCCTGTTTTGTGCCCTTATTCCGGAAAGAGAAGCTGGGCCAGGTGTTTCGCCTGGACGCCTCCCTCCTCCAAGCCCTCCAGACAGGTGTGGCAGTAACACACCGTCCAGTCGGTGGTAATGCCTTTGCAGTACTCCTCCATCAGGGCCTTCTGCTCCTCCGGGGTGTGGGGAAGGAATTTTCCCGCCGCCTCCAGGTCATAGTGCCGGGGGGCTAGCTTGGGGTTCCGGGAGACCTGGGGCCGGTAGAGGGAACTGCCGCAGAAGTCGGTCTTATCAAAATTCTCCTCCAGCTCCACCAGCCGGAAATTCATCCGCCGGAGAAGCTCCCGCACCGCCTCCTGCTCCTCCCTGCGCTCCCGGGAGCGCCAGCAGTCCTGGACGGTGATCTCCCGCCCGCCGTAGTCGGGGTAGGGAAAGCTGTCGTCGGTGAGGATCAGCTCCCAGAGGGAGCACAGCTCCACCCCGGGCCGGGATTCCTCCAAAATGTTGGCGCAGTTGTGGCAGATGTAGTAGACCTTGTCCCCCGGCTGGAACTGGGCGCTGTGTTGGATCCCCTTCCAGTCCTCCCGGCAGGGCGGAAGGACTTTTTCCTCGTAATAGGCCACCTGAAAACCGGGGACACAGCAGCGCAGAAGGGCGATATGCCACCGCCGCTCCATGTACTGCCAGACCCGGCGGCTCAACTCCCGGTGCCGCCAGGTGAAGCCGCAACTGGCCACATAGTATTCCGCCATAGTGCCTCTCCGTTCTCCTTTTCCGCTCAAAAGAGGGTGATCTGACTGGTCTCGGGCAGGTCGTCGAAGGCACCGGCCGCTTTCAGCTGCTCGATGTGGGTCTTGGATACCTTGGGACAGGCGTCGGAAAATTCCTCGATGGACACAAAATCCTTGCCTACCCGCTGCTCTACGATGGACTGGGCCGCCGTCTCTCCCAGGCCGGGGATGGCGGTGAAGGGCGGGATGAGGGCGTTGTCGCCGTCCAGAAGGAAGTGGATCGACTGGGAGCGGTAGATGTCCACGCTGCGGAAGGTGAAGCCCCGGAGGTAGTATTCGTAGACCACCTCCAGAGTGGTGTAGGTGTCCTCCTCCACAGCGGTGGCGGCTTTGTCGTCCATCTTGGCTTTGATCTCCTTCAACTTGGCCTTCACCAGGTCCATACCCTGGCACATAATGGTGGCGTCGAAGGCCTTAGCCCGCACCGAGAAGAAAGCGGCATAGAAGGCCAGGGGGCGGTGGACTTTGAACCAGGCAATGCGGAAGGCCATCATCACGTAGGCCACCGCGTGGGCCTTGGGGAACAGATAGCCGATCTTGGCCAGGGAGTCGATGTACCAGTCGGGCACGTTATGGGCCCGCATGGCCTCCTCCCAGCCCTCCTGGAAGCCACCCTTCTTCACCTTGCCCTTTCGGACGGCCTCCATGATCTTGAAGGACATTTTGGGCTCTACGCCCTGCTTCATCAGGTAGATCATAATGTCGTCACGACAGCCCACTGTCTCCAAAACGCTGGCGGTGCCGCTGACGATCAGATCCCGGGCGTTGCCCAGCCACACGTCGGTGCCGTGGGAGAAGCCGGACAAGCGCACCAGGGTGTTGAAGTCCTGGGGATTGGTGTCCATGAGCATCTGACGGGTGAAACGGGTATTGAACTCGGGAATGGCCACGGCTCCCGTAGGGCCCAGAATCGGGTCGTTCACATACCCCAGCTTTTCCGAGGTGGTAAAAAGGCTCATGGTGTCCGCATCGTCCAAAGTGATATCCCGGCGTACGTCCACCCCTGTCAGATCCTCCAGCATCCGGATCATGGTGGGGTCATCGTGGCCCAGCATATCCAGCTTCAGAAGGTTGGACTCCATGGAATGGTATTCAAAATGGGTGGTGATGATGTCGCTGTTGGGGTCGTCGGCGGGGTGCTGAACGGGGCAGAAATCGTAGATCTCCCGGTCCTGGGGGATGACCACCATGCCGCCGGGGTGCTGGCCGGTGGTGCGCTTGACGCCGGTACAGCCCTTGGCCAGACGGTTTTCTTCCGCGCTGGTGACCCGTCTCTCCCGCTTTTCCAGGTATTTTTTCACATAGCCGAAGGCGGTCTTTTCCGCCACGGTGCCGATGGTGCCCGCCCGGAACACGTGGGTCTGGCCAAAGAGCTCAAAGGTATAGCGGTGGGCGTTGGCCTGATATTCGCCGGAGAAGTTCAGGTCGATATCGGGTACTTTGTCGCCGCCGAAGCCCAGGAAGGTCTCGAAGGGAATGTTGAAGCCGTCCTTTTGATAGGGGGTGCCGCAGACGGGGCAGACCATGTCGGGCATATCGGCCCCGCAGCCGTAGTCATGCTCGGCGGCAAAGTCGAAGTCGGCGTGCTTGCACTTGGGGCAGCGGTAGTGGGCGGGCAGGGAATTTACCTCGGTGATCCCCGAGAGAAAGGCCACGATGGAGGAGCCCACCGAGCCCCGGGAACCCACCAGGTAGCCGTGCTCCAGGGAGTTCTGTACCAGCTTTTGGGCCGACATATAAATAACGTCGTATTTCCGCATGATGATGCCCGGAAGCTCCAGATCGATCCGATCCTGCACCACCTGGGGCAGTTCCTCGCCGTACAGCTCGTGAGCCTTGTCGTAGACCAGCTTTTCCAACTCCTGGGCGGAGTTTTCCAGCTTGGGGGCAAAAAGGCCCTGGGGCAAGGGTTCGATCCGCTCGCATTGGTCGGCAATGAAATTGGGATCCCGGACGACCACCTTGCGGCAGTCCTCCTCCCCCAGGTAGGAAAATTCTTCCAGCATCTCGTCGGTGGTCTTGAAGTAGATAGGCAGGGGCTCGTCACAGTCCTCGAAGCCCTTGGAATCCAGGAGAATATGACGGTATAGCTCATCCTCCGGATCCAGGAAGTGGACGTCTCCCGTGGCACACACGGGCTTGTCCAGCTCCTTGCCCAGGGCCAGGATGGTGCGGTTGAAGTCCCGCAGCTCCTCCTCACTGTCCACCATGCCCCGGCGGAGCATGAAAGCATTGTTGCACAGGGGCTGGATCTCCAGGAAATCATACCAGGAGGCAATGCGCTTCAGCTCATCCCACTCTTTTCGCTTGGATACGGCCTCATAGAGCTCCCCCGCCTGACACGCTGAGCCGATAATCAGCCCCTCCCGGTGCTTTTCGATCTCGCTTTTGGGAATGATGGGGTAGCGCTTATAGTGCTCCAGGAAGGAATCAGAGATTAGATGGTAGAGGTTGCGCAGACCGTCCTGGCTCTTGGCCAGGACGATCAGGTGCTTGGGCTGGCGGCGGGCCTTCCCCTTTCCCCGGAGGGGCACCATGGCCGGATTGATGCCCTGGAGGGTGGTGACGCCCATCTCCTCCAGCAGTTTGAAAAAGGGGATGAGCATATAGGCCACGGTAGCGGCGTCGTCACTGGCCCGGTGGTGGTTGAAGGCGGGCAGATTCAGGTGGTTGGCCACGGTATCCAGCTTGTATTTTCCAAGCTCGGGCAGCAGGTTCTGGGCCAGGATCAGGGAGTCGATGGCTGTGTTGGGAAAGGGTCTGCCCAGCTTGCGGCAGGCCTGGGCGATGAAGCCCATGTCAAATTCTGCGTTGTGGGCGGCCAGGGGGCGGTCTCCGACAAAGTCCAGGAAGGCGTTTACCGCCTCGGCCTGACTGGGGGCGCCCTCCAGCATCTTGTCGGTGATGCCGGTGAGCTCCACGATCTCCCGGGGCAGGGGGCGGCCGGGGGAGGCGAAGGTGTTGAAGGTCTCGCAGACCTGGCCGTCCCGGAGGATGGCGGCGCCGATCTCAATAATAAGGTCTCTATTTTTATTCAGGCCGGTGGTCTCAATGTCAAAGCAGACAACCTCCCCGTGGAAATCCTGTTCGGCGGGGCCATGAACGGCGATGCGGTCATCCATATCGTTGAGAAAATAGGCCTCTACGCCATAGAGGATCTTGATGTTTTTGGCCGAATGCCACGCCTCCGGGAAGGATTGGGCCACACCGTGGTCGGTGATGGCGATGGCCCGATGGCCCCAGGCTTCCGCCCGCTTCACCACCTCTTTGGTAGGGGTGAGGGCGTCCATAGCGGACATGGTGGTGTGGAGGTGAAGCTCCACACGCTTCTCCGGGGCGGTATCCTGGCGGCAGGGCTTCTCCCCCTCCATGACGGCGTAGGGTTCCAGCACCATGTCGCCGGTATAGCGGTCCAGGTTCAGCCGGCCCTGGATCAGCAGGTGCTGGCCCTCCTTCACCCCATCTACCAGGGGCTTGCCCTCCTCGCCGGGGAAAAACTTGTTGACGCGGATCGAGCCGGTGTAGTCGGTGACGTCGAAGTTCACCACCCAGGCCTTCCGGTTTTTCAGATCCCGGTGGTTGGTGGCAAACACGTCCCCTTCCACGATCACGGTGCCCATATCCAGGTTTAGCTGGGACATGGGGGTGGCCTCCCCCTTGATCTCCCGGCGGCCAAAGATCAGCTTGTGATGCTTTGCCTCCCGCTTCTTCTCCCCTCCCCTATCCTTGGGAGAGGCGGTCTTGATCCGCTTCAGGGCCTCCTGGCGGAGGGCTTCGGTGCGGCGGAAGGCGTCCTGGGCCGGGTCAGGGGACTGCTCCGGCTCCTCGTCAGGGGGCTCCGGCAGAGGGGGCTCCTCCTCCGGGGGCGGCTCTGGAAGGGGGATATCGTCCATGGGAGCGGGTTGGGAAAGGGCAAGGTTCAGCTCCACCCGCTCCACATTGTAGGCTTTGGCCAGGGCCGTCTCCACCGCCTGACGCAGCTCCGGGGCGGGCAGGGCGGAACAAGAGACTTGGACTTTGATCGCCCGGGCCTTTTTATCGATGGCCGCCCCCAACACCTCCCAGCCGGCCGCCTGGTTCAGGGCCAGGGGCTCCAGGGTGAGGGCGGAGAAAAGTTTTAGAAAGGGTGCTTTACTCGGCATGTTTCTTCGGTTCCTTTTCTTGTTCTTTTCCGGCAGGGATCCTGCGTTTGACCGCAAGGGTATGGTGCTCCGGCGTCCTTACAGCGTTTCGATCAGCTTGAACAGCTCGTCCACCAGTTCTGCCTGGGGCAGCTTTTTTATGATCTCTCCTTTTTTGAACAGCAGGCCCTCCCCCACTCCTCCGGCGATCCCTACGTCGGCGGCGGAGGCTTCGCCGGGGCCGTTAACCACGCAGCCCATGACCGCTACGGTGATGGGCTTGTTCACACTCTGCAAGCGCTCCTCCACCTCATGGGCCAGAGCGATGAGGTCGATCTTTGTCCGGCCGCAGGTGGGACAGGAGATGAGTTCCGGGCCGTCTTTGCGGATGCCGGCGGCTTTCAGGATATCCCGGGCGGCATAAACCTCCTCCACCGGGTCGGCGGAGAGGGAGACCCGAAGGGTGTCCCCGACACCAAGGGCCAGAAGGCCGCCGATGCCTACGGCGGATTTCAGAATGCCCATTTTGGGCGTACCTGTCTCGGTAACGCCGATATGTAAGGGAAAATCGCTCTCCCGGGCCATGCGTTGGTAGGCCCGCATGGTGATGGGCACCGAGGAGGATTTCAGAGAGACGCAGATATCCGAAAAGCCCTGATCCTCCAAGAGCTTGATATGGCCAAAAGCACTTTCTACCAAGGCTTCCGGGGTCACGCCGCCGTATTTGGCCAGGAGCGTTTTTTCCAAGGAACCGCCATTGACCCCGATGCGGATGGGCAGCCCCCTGCCCTTGCAGGCGTCGGCTACCGCCGCTACCTTTTCCGGCCCCCCGATATTCCCCGGGTTGATCCGGACGGCGTCGCAGCCCTGCTTGACGCACTCCAGGGCCAGCTTATAGTCAAAATGAATGTCCACCACCAGGGGAATGCCGATTTTTTTCCTGATCTCCCCCACCGCTTCTGCCGCAGGCATATCGGGGACAGCCACCCGGATGATCTCACAGCCGGCGGCCTCCAGGCGGCGGATCTGCTCCACCGTGGCCTCCACATCATGGGTGGGGGTGTTGCACATGGACTGGATGGTGACAGGGGCGCCGCCCCCCACGGGAACCTTCCCTACCTTGATCTGTCTTGTCATGACCTTACACCCCAAACTGTTTGAGAATATCGCTGACGGTCACCAAAAGCATCAGAAACATAAGGCAGGCAAACCCTGCGGCGGAGACCCACTCCATATATTTGGGGTCGATCTTCTTTTTGGTGAAAGCGGTATAGACTCCGTTTACCGCCATGAAGAGAATCTGTCCCCCGTCCAGGGCGGGGATGGGCAGCAGGTTCATCACGGAGAGGTTGATGGCAATGAAGGAGACAAACCAAAGGATATTTTCCAGCGCTCCCAGGAAAGCGGAGCTTCCCACCGCCTGCGCTGCCTCGGCCCCCGCTTCACCGACCTGTCCCACCATGTTGATAATACCCACAGGTCCGGACATATCCCGCAGTCCCACGGCGCCGCGGATCAGCTCGCTCAGGCTGTACCACACCATGCGCACGTCGTCTACCGCTTGGAGCCAGGCGTTTTTCAGCTTGGCCCCCAAGGTGGCCTTCTCCACGTCCGTCAGGTAGATGCCCAGCATGAGACGCTGGGTTCCGTCGGACTGGGGCACCACGGTCAAGGGGCAGTCGTCCAGCACCAGGCGGCGTCCCTCCCGCTCTACTTCCAGATCTATGGCGGCACCGCCGCCGGACTGGCTCAGGAAAAAGGTCACGTCGGACTGAAGGTAAATGGCGTGGCCATCCACCTTGGTGATCCGGTCTCCGGCGCGGAGAACGCTGCTGGCCTGAACCGGCGTTCCCTCCACAAAGCCGGAGATCACAGGGGTATAGAACCCCTCGGCGGAGGAGAGAAGGCACAGAATGATGACAAAACCGGTCAGGAAATTCATGAACACGCCGCCCAGCAGAATGATGAGTCTTTGCCACCAGGGACGGTTGGGAAAGGCCCGGGGATCCGCGGACTTCCCCTCCGCCTCCCCTTCCATGGCGCAGAAGCCGCCGATGGGAAGCAGACGGATGGAATATTCGGTCTCCTTCCCCTTTTTATGGAGGAGCAGGGGGCCCATGCCGATGGCGAACTCGTTCACCTTCACTCCGCAGAGCTTGGCGGCAGCAAAGTGGCCCAGCTCGTGCAGGGCGATGAGCAGGCCAAACATGAGAATGGCAATGAGAATATACAGCAAAACGGCACCTCCAGAAAATCAGGTCAAGATAAACCAGGGCACGGGTTCCTACGATACGGCTTGACGGGCGGCTTCGTCGGCAGCCAGGATATCTTCCAGGGTGGGGTTTTGAAGGACGGAAACCCGGTTCATGGCCCGCTCCACCTTGCGGGGGATATCCATAAAGCCCAGCTTTCCGGCCAGGAAGTGGGCCACCGCGATCTCGTTGGCGCCGTTTAAGATGGCGGTGGCGGTGCCTCCGGCCTTTGCCGCCTGCTTTGCCAGGGCCAGACAGGGGAAGTTTTCCTCGTCGGGCGGGGCGAAGGTCAGGTTGGGACAGGTCAGCAGATCCAGGGGCGCGGCGGGCCCCGGCGTCCTGTCGGGCCAAGTGAGGGCATACTGGATCGGCAGGCGCATATCCGCTGTGCCCAACTGAGCTAAGATCGCGTTATCACAGTATTCCACCAAAGAGTGAATGATACTCTCCCGGTGGATCACAACAGAAATTTTTTCAAGGGGCATGGCGTATAGGCGCATGGCCTCGATGACCTCCAGGCCCTTGTTCATCATGGTGGCGGAGTCCACGGTGATTTTTGCTCCCATGGACCAGTTGGGGTGTTTCAGGGCGTCCTGAAGGGTGACCCGCTCCAATTCCTCTTTCTTTTTGCCAAAAAAAGGCCCGCCGGAGGCGGTGAGGATGAGCCGCTTTACTTCCCCCCGGTCTCTGCACCCCTGGAGGGACTGGAAAATGGCCGAGTGCTCCGAATCCACCGGGATCACCTCCCCCCCGCAGCGGCGGGCGGTGTCCATCACCAGATCTCCGGCACAGACGAGGGTCTCCTTATTGGCCAGGGCCACCCGGCGGCCTGTTTCCAGTGCTGCCAGAGTAGGCCGAAGGCCCACCATGCCCATGACGGCGGTGAGCAGGATATCCGTATCCTCCAGGGTAGCGGCCTCCATAAGACCCTCCATTCCGGAGGCTACCGTGATGTCGGTATCGGAGAGCTTGATTTTCAAGGTCTTGGCGGCATCTGTGTCCATACACACCGCCAGGCGGGGATAAAACTTCCGGCACTGGGCCTCCAGCAGTTCTGCATTGCGATTGGCGGTGAGGGCTGTCACTGTATGGCCCAGAGCCTCAATAACCTCCAGGGACTGACGGCCGATGGAGCCGGTGGAGCCCAGGAGAGAGATGGTTTTTGGCATGGCGATCACCTATCTTTGAGAGTTTGGCTTAGGCCGGACGCACAATGTACAGCAAAAGCTCCATCAGCGGAGCGCAGAGGATTATGCTGTCAAAGCGATCCAAAATGCCGCCGTGTCCGGGCAGAATGTGGCCAAAATCCTTGATCCCGTACTCCCGCTTGATGCAGGAGAAGGACAGATCCCCAACCTGGGAGGCTATGCTGCCCAGGGCCCCATAGAGGGCAAGAACCGGGTAATTCATTTCCCCGCCAAAAAGCTGCTGCCAAATCAGGCCATAGACCATCATGCCCAGGGTCGCGCCCACAAAGCCGCCCACGGCCCCTTCCACCGTTTTCTTTGGAGAGAGGCTGGGAGCCAGTTTGTGTTTGCCGATGGCCATGCCGGTAAAGTAGGCGCAGGCATCGGACATGAAGGCGGCCACAAAGGGAAACAGGATGTAAAACTGCCACCGGATCCAAAACTGGATCTTGATGCGGAGAAATGCGGTCAGAACCAGGGGGATAAAAAGGGTCAGGAAAAAGGCTCCGCCCATCCGCTCCAAGCCCAGGGTGTTTTTGCTGGCAATGGACTCGCAGAACAGGAGGAAAACATAGAGAAACAGGCCGCCCAGGGCATATACGCCTTTGCTGCCGGTGTAAACCCAGAAAGGGGTCAGGGCGGCCAGGAAAATGGAGTACGCCGCCACACGGTTATGGCGCAGAAAGTTGGTGGCGCACAGAGCCTCGTAAACACTCAGGGCACAGATGATCGACAGGGCGATGGGGGAGGCAATGGGCGGCAGGACATAGACCACCAGGAAAATCACAGGGATAAGCGCCACCGCCACCAGGGTTCTTATTACCATGTCCTCAAATCCCTCCAAACCGGCGGGAGCGGCTTTGATAGGCGGAAAGCGCCTTTCGCAGCTCCTCTTTGCTAAAATCGGGCCAGTTCACGTCGGTAAAGTAAAATTCGGCGTAAGCCGACTGCCACAGCAGGAAGTTGGAGATCCGCTCCTCCCCGCTGGGGCGGATGACCAGGTCAGGGTCGGGAACTCCGGCGGACCAGAGATAACCGGAAAAAACCTCCTCGGTCAGCGCCTCCGGGGTCTTCTCCCCCACCATGCATTGGGCGGCAAAGGATCTGGCCGCCCGCAGAATCTCGTCCCGGCCGCCGTAATTGAGGCAGATATTCACCTGGCAGCCGGCATAGCCCGCTGAGCGCTCCTGGGTCTCTATGCAGAGCCGGCGCAGCTCGGGGGTGAGGGGAGACAGGTCTCCAAAAAAGCAAAAGCGGACTTTTTCCTTCTCCATATCGGCAATGGCCTCCATCAGATACTTCTTCAAAAGGCCCATGATGGCGGAAACCTCCTCCATGGGACGCTTCCAATTCTCGGTGGAGAAAGCATAAACCGTCAGATACCGGATCCCGATTTCCCGACAGTATGTAGCGATGGTACGGAAGGTCTCAGCCCCCACAGCGTGACCCGCCGTGCGAGGCAGGCCGCGGCCCTTGGCCCAGCGGCCATTACCGTCCATAATGATGGCAACGTGCTGGGGAAGGCGGCTAAAGTCCACCTTTGTCTCGTCTTTCTTGCCGAAGAGGGGCACCGTTCGCCTCCCCCTTTCCTTTTACAGCAACGGATTTCCCGCCGGAGACCGGCGGGAAATCCGTATCAGGTATGGTTGGACACAAAATCAGACCGCCATGAGCTCCTTTTCTTTCTTTTCACACAGCTCATCGATCTTTTTGCAGATCTTATCGGTAAGATCTTGGAGCTCCTTTTCCCCGCCTTTGCGGTCGTCCTCGGTCAGCTCATTTTTCTTTTCCGCGGCCTTCAGCTTGTCCATGGCGTCCCGACGGATATTGCGGACGGCCACCTTGCCGTTTTCGGCATACTTGCGCACCTGCTTTGTCAGCTCCTTGCGGCGCTCCTCGGTGAGCTGGGGGAAGGCAAGGCGGATCACCTGGCCGTCGTTCTGGGGGTTGATTCCCAGGTCGGAGCATTGGATGGCCTTTTCGATCTCCTTCAGAAGGTTCTTATCCCAAGGCTGGATCATCAAACTCCGGGGATCGGGGGAGGAAATGGTACCCACTTGGTTGATGGGGGTGGGGGTGCCATAGTAGTCCACGGTGATCTTATCCAGCACGGCGGCATTGGCCCGGCCCGCCCGGACGGAGGCAAAGTCTCCGGTCACCACGTCTACGGTCTTGTGCATCTTGTCCTCAAACTCTTTCAGCAGATCATTCATTTTACTTTACCTCCTTGATCAGTGTTCCGATTTTCTCTCCCATAGCCACCCGGTAAATATTCTCCGGATCCTTTAGGGCAAAGAGCACCACAGGGATCTGATTGTCCATGGACAGGGATGTGGCGGTTGAGTCCATCACCTGCAGATGTTGAGCCAGAACCTCATCATAGGTAATGGCATCGTATTTCACAGCATTGGCATCCTTTTTGGGATCGGCGGAATAGACGCCGTCAATATTCTTGGCCAGCAGGATGACATCGGCGTCGATCTCTGCGGCCCGAAGCACCGCCGCCGTATCGGTGGAGAAGAAGGGGTTCCCGGTGCCGCAGCCAAAAATGACCACCCTCCCCTTCTCCAGGTGCCGGATAGCCCGGGAGCGGATGTATGGCTCGGCGATAGCCCGCATCTCGATGGCGGTTTGAACCCGGACTTCCACTCCGTTCTGCTCTAAAACGTCGGCCACTGCCAGACAGTTGAGGGTGGTGGCCAGCATTCCCATATGGTCGGCCCGGGTTCGCTCCATACGGTCACCGCCGTCCTTTAGTCCCCGCCAGAAGTTGCCGCCGCCGACCACAACACCCACCTGGACACCGGCTTCCACACACTTTTTGATCACCCGGCAGACCTGGCCGATCACATCGAAATCCAGGCCGCGTCCAGCGTCGCCCGCCAGGGCTTCCCCACTGATTTTCAAAAGCACTCTATGATAGATCGGGCTTGCCATATACCCACCCCTTTAAGATGTTTTTTGCGTTTTTTCCTTTTTTCTATTTTAATATAGTTTTTCCTTTTTGCATAGGGGGGAATCAAAGTTTTTACAAATTGTTTGCCGGTTTTTCCCTCGGCTCAGAAAAAGGCCTCCCTCAAGGGGAGGCCTTTTTTAATGAGAACTGCCTGTTTATAATAGACGGCTCCCTATTCCGTATCCGTTGTCCCTCCGATGATCTCTTTCATCGCCTCGCACAGAGCCTTCATCTCCTCCTCAGTGCCGATGGTAATGCGGAGATAATCCCGGATCCGGGGCTTATCCCACCAGCGAACCAGAATACCCCTTTGCCGCAGCTCATCCAGCAGCTTTTGGGCCGAGAGCTTTTTGTGGCTGACAAAGAGGAAATTTGCGGCAGAATCACAGACGGTAAAACCCATATCATGCAGCGCCAGTTCTGTACATGAGCGGGTTGTCCTCACCTTTCCCACAGTAAGGCGGAAGTATTCCCTATCCCGAATGGCAGCCACCGCCCCGGCCTGGGCCAGACGATCCACTGGATAAGAATTGAAGGAATCCTTCACTGTATTGAGTGCTGCGATCAAATTCTCATTTCCGATGGCAAAGCCCACCCGAAGCCCCGCCAGGGCCCGACTTTTGGACAGGGTCTGAACCACCAGCAGGTTGGGAAATTCATTCACCAGCTCCACAGCAGAGCGGGCACCGAAATCCACATAGGCCTCATCCACGATGACCACCCGATTGGGATCGGCTTCCACGATGTTTCGCAGATCGCAAAAGTTCATTTCCCGACCGGTGGGGGCATTGGGATTGGCCAGCACCACTCCATAGTCCGGCTCCAGGAAGGGCTCTACGGGAAGAGTAAATGTTTCATCCAGAGGGATCTCCTCATAGCGCAGGCCGTAAAAGTCCGCAAAGACCGGATAGAAGGAATAGGTAATATCCGCAAATCGGATGGGTTTATCCGGGTCAAAAAAGGCGCAGAAGGCCAGGGAAAGCACCTCGTCAGAGCCATTGCCCACAAAGACCTGATTGGGCTTTACCCCAAGGCTTTGGGCCAGGGCTGTCCGCACCTCTTCACAGGTGGGGTCGGGATACAGGCGCAGGTCTGCCGCCGCTGTCCGGATGGCCTCTATCACCGCAGGGGAAGGCGGATAGGGGTTTTCGTTGGTGTTGAGCTTGATGAGCTTTTCTCTCCGGGGCTGCTCGCCGGGAACATAGGGCGTCAGGGACTGACATCGCTTGCTCCACAATTTTTTCATTGGCTTGCCTCCTCCCGGATAACCTTTTTGACGCTTTTTTCCGCTTTGGAGCGGGGGATCATCAGCTCATGGCCACATCCCTGGCACCGCAGCTTGAAATCCATACCCACCCGCAGCACCAGCCAGGTTCGACTGCCGCAGGGGTGCGTTTTTTTCAGTTCCAATACATCGCCCACATGGATATCCATTTCTGCCATCCCCTTTTTGCCCGCTTTTCATGCTGTGGACAGAAGCTGCTGCAGCAAGTCATGGTTTGCCCGGGCAAAGTTACACAACCAGCCGGCAAAGCTGATTCCATTATAAAAGCCTGGTTTCCCCCTGTCAATTCAAGTTGTCCCTTTGCATATCATATCCCATCCCGAAAATAACCGGATGCAGACAGAAAGGATTTGGTAAAATTGACGACTTGCTTTCTACCGGAGGGGCGCTTGCTCCATACTCAGCCCAACCAGACCGCCTGCGCCACGGCGGAAGCTTTGGCGCAGGCCATGACCGCAGGGACAGTGCTGGAGGGGATGACTCTTCTATGCGATGAAGGGCATAATCTCACCGTTCGCCTGGGGCCCTTCACAGGGCGCATCCCCCGGGAAGAAACTGCTTTGGGTATCGCTGAGGGCACCACACGGGACATCGCCATTCTCTCCCGGGTGGGGAAACCGGTATGCTTTGTGGTGGAAGCTCTGGAGGAGCGGGACGGGGTTCTTTGCCCTCTTCTCTCCCGGCGCAAGGCCCAGGAGAAAGCTCTGAGCGCCATCTTTGACCAGTGGGTCCCCGGGCAGGTAATCCCCGCCACCGTCACCCATTTGGAGCCCTTTGGCGCCTTTGTGGACATTGGCTGCGGTGTTCCCTCCATGATCGGGGTGGAGCGGCTCAGCGTCTCCCGCATCCCTCACACCGCAGACCGGCTGCACCCCGGGCAGGAGATCTTCGCCGCTGTACTGGAGCTGGATCGGGCACGGCAGCGGGTGATATTGACCCACCGGGAACTCTTGGGAACCTGGGAGGAGAATGCGGCCCTCTTCCGGACAGGGATGACTGTACCTGGGTATGTCCGGGGCGTTAAGGATTATGGGGCGTTTGTAGAGCTGACGGCCAACCTTTCCGGGCTGGCCGAGTGCAGCTCCGGGATCCGGGAGGGAGACCGGGTATCTGTCTATTTGAAGGCCATCCTCCCCGAGCGGATGAAGCTGAAGCTACTGATCATTGACGTACTTCCTCCTTTGGAGGAGCCGGAGGCGCTCCGGTATTTCATCACCGGCGGCGTCATAGACCGGTGGAGCTATGCACCGGAGGGCTGCCAGAAGGCCGGAGGGGATACCCTTTTTTCTTCTGCCCGGTGAATCGCGATAGAAAAAGGGCTGCTTTCCAAAGAAAGCAGCCCTTTTTACTTTTCATCCAGCTGAGACAGAAATTCGCCGTAGCCCTCGGCCTCCATTTCCTTTTCCGGAATGAAACGCAGAGCGGCGCTGTTGATGCAATAGCGCAGTCCGCCCAGCTCCTTGGGCCCATCTTCAAATACGTGACCCAGGTGGGCGTCCCCTACCCGGCTGCGCACCTCCGTCCGCTCCCGGCCAAGGGAGGTATCCCGGCGCTCTGTTATGGTCTGGGGGTCGATGGGTTTGGCAAAAGCGGGCCAGCCACAGCCCGAGTCAAACTTGTCCTTGGACAAAAACAGCGGCTCTCCGGTGGTGATATCCACATAGATCCCCCGCGCTGTGCTTTCCCAAAACTCGTTTTCAAAGGGTTTTTCCGTGCCGCTCTCCTGGGTCACAGCGTATTGCAGCGGGGTCAGGAGCTTCTTTAGCTCCCGGGGGCTTTTGGCCTGATATTTTTTCGGGTCTACCATCACTTATGCCTCCTCCCCCTTGATTTTTTCCCAATACTGTCTGGCGACCTGTTCATTTTTGTTGTCGCCAAACACGTAATACCGGGCGCCCAGCAGGATGTCCGGCAGATATTGCTGCTTGACCCAGTGGCCGGGGAAACTGTGGGGGTAGAGGTAGCCCTGATCCCGCTCCATACCGGCTGAGTCGGCGTGGACGTTTTGCAGGTGCCGGGGGTACTCCCCGGTTTTGCCCGCCTTTACGTCGGCTCGGGCGGCGCCGATGGCTTCCACCACCGAGTTGGACTTGGGGGCGGTGGCCAGCAGGATGGCGGCCTGGGCCAGGGGAAGCTGGGCCTCGGGAAGGCCCAGCTGCAGGGCGCTGTCCACGCAGGCTTTTACGATGGCCACCGCCTGGGGGTAGGCCATGCCCACGTCCTCGCTGGCTGAACAGAGGAGCCGGCGGATGGCGGTCATCATGTCCCCCGCCTCCAAAAGCCGTGCCAGGTAATGGAGGGCAGCGTCGGGATCGGAGCCCCGCAAGGACTTCATCAGGGCGGAAGCAATGTCGTAGTGGTCGTCCCCCTCCCGGTCATAGCGCATAGCCGAGCGTTGGGCGGCGGACTGGGCGTCCGCCAGGGTGACGGACAGGCTCTTCCCTTTTCGGGGAGCGGCGTTCATCAGCAGTTCAATGGCGTTCATGGCCTTCCGGCAGTCCCCGCCGCAGGCGGTGGCGATGTACTTTACCACCCCGTCCTCCAGCTTGGCTTTCGCTCCCAGGCGCCCTCCCATGAGGGAGAAGCCCCGCTCCACGGCGGGCATCAGGTCGTCGGCACTGAGGGGCTTGAACTCGAAGACGCTGGAACGGGACAGGACAGCGTTATAGACGTAAAAATAGGGGTTTTCGGTGGTGGAGGCGATGAGGGTCACATCCCCCCGCTCGATGACCTCCAACAGGCTCTGCTGCTGCTTTTTGTTGAAATACTGGATCTCGTCCAGGTACAGCAGCACCCCGTCGGGGGCCAAAAGGGTGCCCACCTCAGCGATCACGTCTTTTACGTCGGAGAGGGAGGCGGTGGTGGCGTTGAGCCGCCGCAGGGTGCGGTTGGTGCGCTTGGCGATGATGTTGGCCACGGTGGTCTTGCCTGTCCCGGAGGGGCCGTAGAAGATGAGGTTGGGGATACTGCCGCTTTCGATGATGCGGCGGAGAAGTCCCCCCTCCCCCAAAATATGTTTTTGACCTACCACCTCGTCCAAGGTCTCGGGCCGGATCTCGTCGGCTAAGGGTCGATAGCTCATTGGCCTTTTCCTCCCTTTTCGTCGCTCCAATTCCACCATTTCAGCTGCTCCGGGGTACTGCACCGCCCCTCGGCGAAGGCCACCGCCAGACGGTAGACGTAGAGGCAGCAGCGATCCAGCTTTTCGCCGGGGAAGCGGGCCTGATCCATTCGGTAGAGCTCCTCCGGATCTCGGCCCGCCAAGTCCTCTACGCAGGTGATGCCGATGGCCTCCAGGTGGCCCGCCATATTCTTCCCCACGCCGGGGATGGTTTTCAGATCGGTTTTCATGGCTCCGCCTCCAAAAAGTTGAATGGGGAGGAACTTTTTCCTCCCCATTCTAACATATGTTCGAGTGCTTTGTAAAGGGTCATTTCGCCGCCCGGAGCACCAGCAAAACAGCCTGCTCCACAGTGCAGGAATCCTTGGGGGACAGTCGGTTATCCCCTGTGCCCGCCATGACATTCAGGCCCACCAGAGCGGAAAGGCTGTTCCCAGCCCAGGAGGAGACCTCTCCCCCATCGGTATAGTCGGCGAGATCGGCGGGGGCTTCCTCCGTCATCCCGGCCTTGGACATGGCCCGCCAGAGCATGGTGGCCAACTGTTCCCGGGTCAAGAGGCCGCCGGGGGAGAACTTGTCCTCCCCAACCCCCTGGACGATGCCGGCGGCGTAGGCCTTCAACACGGTCTCGTCGGCGGTGTCGGTGAAGGTGTCGGCCGGAGCGGGGTCGATGGTCTCCCCGGTGGCCTTTTCCAGGTAATTCACAGCCAGCTGGGCAAACTGGCGGCGGGTGATGGTGAAGGTCTGATACTCCCGGCAGCTTTCGGTCACATAGCCGGCGGCGGTGGCCGCCGCCACCTCGGCCTGGGCCCAGTCGCTGACCTTATCTTTATAACGGGGATCCCGGAGGATGCCCTGCCGCCCGTTCAGAGTAACGGTGGCGATGCCGTTTTCAAAGCCGCTGATGTCGTCAAAGACGCAGGGGATCAGCTGGTTGCCCTCCAGGTCGATGATCCCCCAGCGCCCCTCCCGGCAGACGGCCGCGGCGCCCTTATAGAACCCGCCGGCATCGTCCCAGACAAGACCCTCCCCGATAGGCGTTCCCGTCTTGTCCAGATAGCCCTGCTTCCCTGTCTCCTTGTCCTTCACCCGGAGGCGGCCCCCCTCGAACCAGGAAAGGGTCAGCTCATCATATTGATTGAGGTCGAAGAGTCTGGCCCCGGTGCGGTCGATGGCGAAGCGGTCATCGCCGATGGCCACGATGCCGATACCGTCGGAAAAGCTGGCCGCCTCGTCATAGATGGCGGGCAGGACGATCTCTCCCGTCCAGGGGTCGGCATAGAAGTATTTGCCGTCCTCAATGCGGTTGGTCTCGGGGTTTACCGCCCGGGAGCAGTCCAGCTCCGGCGGGTTCCAGGGAGCGTCCCAGTCCCAGAGCTCCGATTCCAGATAGGTGCGGCCCAGGATATCGGTATACCGGGTGTCCTCCCAGTTCTCTCCCCCGTCCACCTTCTCCTCAGACATGGCGTAGATCCGGGCGCCGGAGGGGCCCCGGGGGCAGCCCCCCGCCGCCCCAGCCTGATCCGCCGTCAGCAGGTGCTCCCCCTCCACGCTCCAGAGGCCGTAGTCCCCGTAGGGGGCGTGCCACCGGCCATAGCCCCGGACTACGAAATCGGTGACCAGCTGGTCGGAGCCCAGGGGGGTTAACTCCCCCTCGGCGCCGTCCAGCCAGAGGATGTCCAGCTCCGCCAGGGCCTTCTGTTCCGCCGCGGCGGTCACGGGGTTGCGCAGCAGGCCGTAGACCCCGTTTTTCCGCACCGAGGCGTAGCCCTGGTCGAACTCCCCCGCGTCGTCGTAGAGGAAGGGCACCACCACTTCCCCGGCCTCGTTGACAAAGCCGTAGTCGCCGTCGCCGGGACCCTCAAAGCCATCCCAGCGGCTGACCTTCAGCAGACCCTCGTAATAGGTGGGAACATAGGGCTCTCCCTCGGGCTCCTCCACCCGGTTGCCCTGGGTGTCAATGCAGAAGCTCTCCACCCGGTAGTCTTCCCCAGTGGTGATCTGGTAGACCGTAGCCACACCGTCATGGAAGTGGTTGCCCATCATATGGCTCACCTTTCCAGTGACGCCAATATAGTAATTATACTGAGCTGGAATGGCGATCTGGCCGGTACTCTGATCCAGGAAGCCCACCAGCCCGGTCTCCCGGTCACGGTAACCCCACATGCCCTCTCCGGCCCGCCAGAGCTCCTGGGCCACCGGGGGGAATATTTCCTGTCCGGTCTTGTCGATGGCGTTACAGACGGTCTCCCCGTTTTCCCGGCTCTTTACGATCACATAGCCGTCATTGACCGTTCCAAAGTCCTCCATCACCCAGCTGTACCGCCCAAAGGGGTAAATCTCCGTCCCCTCCGGGGTCAGATACGTCCAGCTTACCCCATCGGCTACCCGGGCCAGGCCGCCGGAGAAGGGATCCACTGCCCAATACTTGTAGTCGGTAAGGCAGGTGCCGTCCGTTTTTACCAGGGCGTAGGGGGGCTCATTTCTTCCCTTGGGGCCCACAAACTTGACACCCAGCTCTACCTCCTGCTCACTGTCGCAGATAAAGTCCAGCACCGTGTCTCCGTTGAGGTCGATCTTGCCCCATTTTCCGTTCTTGGCGGCGGGCGCCTGACCGTATTGGTCAAACTCGCCCACGGCGTCAAAGATGAAATCGGTGTATTTTGTGCCGTCCAGGCCGAAAAGGCCACTCTTACCGTCCTGCACCAACAGCATCCGGTCGGTGCCGTAGCGCCGGATGAGGTAGGCCGCCTCCGGGTACCATGTGACCTCCAGCCCCGCCTCCTCCGAGCCGGTCTCCACGACCCCGGGGTCGGCGGAATCGGCCCTGACGGCCCCCCGGAGCCGCTCCTCGGTGGGAAACTGACAGGGAAAGAGTTCATTGCCCTCCCGGTCATAGGCCCCGTATAGGCCGTTCTGGATGACCAGGATGTTGCCGTTCATGCCGTAGGTGTCGGTGGATACCCCGTCGAAGGCAAAGGGTACCACTGTCTCCCAGGTCTCGGTTTCCAGGACGCCCCAATGCCCGTCCCGGAAGGCAGTGGTCAGCCCTCCGTAAATGTTCAGGCTGTCGTAGACCACCGGGAGAAGCACCTTGCCGTCCGGGTAGGAGAGGACACCCTGTTTTCCGTCCTTCTCCACCTTGCAGAAGAGGGTCTCCTCCCCCTGCCAATTGCTCCGCAGGCCATCGTAGATAAGGGGGATCAGTACCTTTCCCGAGCGGTCAATGACCCCCCACTTTTCGTTCCGCCGCACCTCAAAGGCCCCGTCGTGATAATACATGCTCTCATAATCGGCCGTCAGCGGGATCATCATTTGGAAATTGCCGTCCAAGGCCCCCATTTTCTCCCCCTGGAATACGATCCAACAGTCCTCCGCCGGACGGGTGATGTAGTCGTAGATCATAGGCACTTTCTCATTGCCCTGGCGGTCCACCACTCCGCAGCGCCTTTCCGTCTCGGTATACTTTACCACCACAAAATACTCTCCGAAATCGCTGTCGAAAATCACCTCTATATTCCGTATCTCGTCATATTCCATAGGGAGGATCTCCTTGCCCTCCCGGTCAAAAAGGCCATAGTGGGCGCCGCTGGCGCTGTATAGCCCCGCCACGATGAGGCCGCCTTCATAGATACAAATCTCATTGTAGGCACAGGGCAAGATCTCATTTCCCGCCGGGTCAATGACACCGTATAAGGCCCCCCGGCCCACCTGGGCCAGACCCTGCTCAAAGGGCAGGGCGTAGTCATACCGGAAGGGGATGACCACCTGGAAATTTTCGTCCATATACCCGGCCTTGCCGTTAAGATACACCCGACGGCGGCCCTCGGAAAGACCGTCGATGCTGTCGTAGATCATGGGCAGCAGTTCCTTGCCCTGAGGGTCCAGAAGGCCGCATTTGGTCTGGGACTCTCCGCTTTCCAGGAGGATTTCCATCTCCACGTTCAAGCTGCCGTCCTCCTGGGGCCAGATGTACTTGTAAATGGCCGGCAGGATCTCCTTGCCCTCCCAGCTATAGAGGCCCTGGGTCTCCCCCTTCTCGCCATATACATACACCTTGATGGTGCCATTCTCCTCGATGGATACATAGTCATAGATGATGGGAATGACCACATTTCCCGCCTTGTCCACCACGCCGTATTTCTTGTTCTGCTCGTTTACCCTCAGATCCTCTCGGTTTACCGCCGAAGCCATGGGCAACAGGCCCAGAACCAGAGACAGGGCGAGCAGCAGGGCCGTCAATCCTCTTTTTTTCATGGCGGGGCCTCCTCAAAAAATAAAATGGACGAAAGGGGTTTCCTTTCGTCCATTTTATCATATTTTCCAGGCCCTTACAATGGGCATTTATGGCTGTTTTACCCCTCGTAGAGAGGATACTTCCCGGTGAGCTGGGCCACCATGGCCCGGATCTCGTCGGCCTTGGTATCAAAGTCCTTGGCCGTCATGGCAATGCACTTGGCGATGACCGCCATCTCAGCCTCCTTGAAGCCCCGGCTGGTGACGGCGGGGGTACCGATGCGCACGCCGCTGGTGACGAAGGGCTTCTCCGGGTCGTTGGGGACGGCGTTCTTGTTGGCGGTGATGTTCACCTCGTCCAGCCGCTTCTCCAGCTCCTTGCCGGTGAGGCCCATCCGGCGGAGATCCAGCAGCATCAGGTGGTTGTCCGTGCCGCCGGAGACCAGGTCGAAGCCCTCGTTGAGAAGGCCCTGGGCCAGGGCGGCGGCGTTCTTCACGATCTGCTCCTGGTAGGCCTTGAACTCGGGCTTCAGGGCCTCTCCCAGAGCGGCGGCCTTGGCGGCGATGACGTGCTCCAGAGGGCCGCCCTGGCTGCCGGGGAAGATGGCGGAGTCGATCTTCTTGGCCAGCTCCTCCTTACAGAAGATCATGCCTCCCCGGGGGCCCCGGAGGGTCTTATGGGTGGTGGTGGTCACCACGTCGGCATAGGGGATGGGAGAGGGATGGCACCCCGCCGCCACCAGGCCGGCGATGTGGGCCATGTCCACGAAGAGGTAGGCCCCCACCTCGTGGGCGATGTCGGCAAAGACCTTGAAGTCGATGATCCGGGGGTAGGCGGAGGCGCCGGCGATGATCATCTTGGGCTCCTCCCGCCGGGCAATTTCCCGCACCTGGTCGTAGTCGATGCGCCCGTCGGCGTCCACCCCGTAGGACACCATATGGTAGTTCTTGCCGGAGTAGTTCACCGGGGAGCCGTGGGTCAGGTGGCCGCCGTTACTCAGATCCATGCCCAGCACCGTGTCCCCGTGCTGGCACAGGGCGGCATAGACGGCGTAGTTGGCCTGGGCCCCGGAGTGGGGCTGGACGTTCACATGGTCGGCCCCGAAGAGCTTGCAGGCACGGGTGCGGGCCAGCTCCTCAGCCACGTCCACGCACTGGCAGCCGCCGTAATAGCGGTGGCCGGGATAGCCCTCGGCGTACTTGTTGGTGAGCACGCTGCCCTGGGAGAGCATCACCACAGGACTGGTAAAGTTCTCCGAGGCGATGAGCTCGATGTTTCGCTGCTGGCGCTCATACTCCGCCCAAATGGCGGCCCCCAGCTCCGGATCCTGGGTCTGGATAAAGTCCATCATTTCCTTCAGCATATCCGCATCCCCTTTGCATCATTTTCTTGTCGCCTTTTTTCTTATTCTATGATATGATATTCCTACCGATTCCGTCAAGGGGAGAAACCACCATGAAAAAGAAAGAAAGAGCGGCACTTATTGTTGAAGGGTTGAAAAAGGAATATCCGGAGGGCATCTGTTCCCTGCAATATCCCAAGCCCCATGAGTTGTTATTCTCGGTGCGGCTGTCCGCCCAGTGTACCGATGAGCGGGTGAACCAGGTGACCCCCGCCCTCTATGCCCGCTTCCCCACCCTGGAGGCCTTTGCGGAGGCTGATATGGCCGAAGTGGAGGAGCTGATCCACTCCTGCGGGTTCTTCCGGGCCAAGGCCCACGATATCGTGGCCTCGGCCCAGATGCTGCTGCGGGACTTTGGGGGCAAGGTGCCCGACAATATGGAGGATCTGCTGAAGCTGCCCGGTGTGGGAAGAAAGACGGCCAACCTGATCCTGGGCGACATCTATAACGCCCCCGGGGTGGTCATCGCCGACACCCACTGTATCCGCATCTCGGGCCGGCTGGGACTTACCGACGGCACCAAGGATCCGGGGAAGGTGGAACAGCAGCTTCGAAAGATTTTGCCTCCGGAGGAAAGCAATGACTTTTGCCACCGGTTGGTGCTTCACGGCCGGGCGGTGTGTACCGCCCGGGTGCCTTACTGCGACAGGTGCTGTCTGCGGCCCTGGTGCGACACCTACAACAAGAAATAACCTCTCAAAGAAAATGGACAGGGTTTCCCCTGTCCGTTTTCTTCGGCTTTTACTCTCCGGCGGTTCCCAGGTCATGGGAGGCGGGCCGGACCGCTTCTCCCGGCTTTTTCTCCGGAAGCTCTTCCATCCGGGGCTCTATGGCGATGAGATCTTCGTCGTCGGGAGGGGCGGCGTTGGGAACGGCGGCATAGTCCTGGGGGGATTCCTTGTCCTCCGGCTTCACCGTGCCGCTGTGAGGGGGCGCCTCCTGGACGCCGCCGGGGAGGGGGTCGTTCCCCTCGCCGATGGGCGCAGGGCCCTTCATGAGCTCCTGTGTCATCACGGCGCTGCCCTCCACCACCCGGATGAGGATGGCGTCATCGTCCGGGTCGATTTCGGCGATGGCGGCCAGAAGGTCATCGGGCAGGGGCTGCGCCACATCCAAAACAATGCGGTTCTGGTCATCGTAAATGCCCCAGGTGGCGAAGATGCCCTTCCCATCCAGAAGGGTGAGCAGTTCCCCGTTCATCCGGTTCAGGTCGCTGCGGCTATACTTGGCGCTGGTAAACCCCAGGGGAATGCTGCCCACCGCCGCCAGAACCTCTGTCTCCAGAGATTTGTCTCCCGGATCCCGGGACTCCACCAGCAGCACCATAAGGGTGCCTCTCCCGTCCACATAGGCACCGCCGTACCAATCGGGCAAATCCTCCCCAAAGTGATCCATCAGAAGCTGATAGCCGTCGACCCCCGGCTGGGCAGGGAGATCCTCCACCGGGTTGTCCAGCACCCCGGTGTTGACGGAAAGCTCCTGGACCGAGAAGGCCTTCAGGCTCTCCAGGTCGGGGGTTTCCGTGGCGTGGATGTACTTCCACCACTTGGCCCAGGTCATCTCATAGCCCAGGGCCTGGTACTGGTCGATATCGGCGGTGGCAAAGCCAGCCTCCTCCATGGCCTCCACCAGCTCCTCGGGAAGCATGGTCTGATCCCGGTCTCCGGCCCCCTTATCTCCCGTCAGCTCGGCGGTTTCCTGCTGATGGGTCTTCATGGTCAGAAGATCGCCGGCCTCCACCAGGGCATAGCTGTGGAGCCGGGGCGCATTTTGGGGCCCTATTGCGCTGTAAACAGGGTAGGCTCCCAGCACCAGAGCGGCACAGGCCGCCACGGCAAGATATTTTTTCAGGGGGAGCCTCGGTTTGGGGGATGCTTCCCCAAGCCGAACCCAAAGGGCTGCCTGGGCAGCCTCACTGGGGCACATTTGCTCCCGCATAGAGGCAAAAATGACGTTATTCATCAAAAATATTCTCCTTTCAAAACCTCCCGAAGCTGTTCCCGTCCCCGGCTGAGGCGCATCCGCACCGTGCCGGGGCGCAGGGACAGGACCTTGGCGATCTGATCCGTGGACAGCTCCTCAAAGTAAAAAAGGTAAAGGGGCAGGCGGTAGCCCTCCTCCAGGCCCTGGAGGGCCTGCCAAACCCGGTTCTCCTCCGGCTCCCGGAAGGCTTCCGTCCCCTCTTCCCTCTCCTCCAAAGGCACCACCTTTTGCCGGTAGGTGGACTGGGTCACCCGGCGGCTCATATTAAGGGCGGTACGGAGGAGCCAGGCTTTCCGGTGCTCCTCGCTCCGAAAGGTCTTTCCCGCGCGGTAGTAGGTCAGGAAGGTCTCCTGAAATACGTCGTCCGCATCGGCAGGAGATCCCGTCCGGGCCAGAGCCAGGCCATAGACCATGGTCTTATAGCGATGGATGACCTCCTCCAGCTCGCCGCCCGTACGCAGCGGCTCTTTCTCCATGAGCATGACCTCCTTTCACCAGTAACTCAAAGCAGAAAGCGGTTTTGTCACACAGAGGCAAAACATTTCCTCTTTAGGGGCGGGTGGCTCCTTCCACCGCTTGCTTTTTTCCGTGGTTTCAACTATTATAGAGATACTATCAAAAGGAAAGGAGGGCTTTGGCATGTCCGATACCCAGGCCCCTGTCCGGCCCCGGCCGGTAAAAGCACTGAAATATGCCTTGCTGGGTATTCTGCTCTGCGCCGCGGTGGGTCTTGCCTGCTTCTTCCTGGGCCGCTCCGCCGCTCAAAACAGCAAAGAAAACGTCCAGCTGGATGCGGTTGTTTTAGAGACTCAACTGTCTCAAATCAACCAGTTGGCTACCGTCAGCTATCAATACACCAATATGGCCCAGTTTTCCAGCAGCAATGATTTTTATGGGGTCGTTATCCCCTTCACCACCAAGAAGTTCATCCTCACTTATGATGGGGAGATCAAGGCCGGCGTGGATCTTTCTCAAGCCGAGGTGCAGGTTGGCGGCACCCAGGTCACAGTCACTCTTCCCACCGCCCAGATCCTTTCCCACGAGATCGACGAGGGCAGCATCGAGGTCTTTGATGAAAAAAACTCTATCTTCAATCCCTTCACCGTAGAGGACTTCTCCTCCTTCCAGGCCGATCAGAAGGCGGAGATGGAGCAAAAGGCCCTGGAGCGGGGGCTTTTAGAGCAGGCCGCCGAGTCGGCCCGCAAAAGCGCACTCGCCCTTCTCCTCTCCGCCCTTCCCGAGGGATATACTCTTACGGTAAAATATCTCTGACTGAAACCGTGCAAGGCAGCAAAAAAGCGGCGTCTGTTTTACAGACGCCGCTTTTTCCTTTTTACCCTTCCAGAACGTACTTTTCTACCATCTGGCCCACCCCCGCCTCCACATTGGCAGGGGCAATATAGCGGCCTGCGGAGCGGGCCTCCGCCGTCCCATTGGCCATGGCGAAAGACCAGAAGGCCCACCGGAGCATTTCCAGGTCGTTGTTGGCGTCACCAAAGGCCATGATCTCCCGGGCATCCAGGCCCAGGTGTTTGGCCAAGGCCTGGAGCGCCAGACCCTTGCTTGCCCCGCCCCGGGCGAACTCCATATTTCCCTCCAGGGCGTTGGTTATGGCCACCGGGCCGGCGGCCATTGCCTCGGCGCACAGCTTCTCCCGATACTCCGGGGGTGCATAGAACATATTGATCTTCTCCATGGGCCGGCCATCCAAGGCCTCCGCCAGGTCGGACACAAACCGGGTCTGCGCCCGATACTGCGCCTCAAACTCCGGGCTGAGGAAGCATTCTTTGAGCTGCTCCAATTCCTCCAGAATAGCATAGTTCTGACCCCGGCAGTATATCTCGCAGGGGAGCCCCACAGCGCTCAGACGGCGGATCAGTTCCTTGGCCTGAGGATTGGGGATGGCATTTTCGTAGATGTGCTCCCCGGTTTCTACATTCCGAACGGCGGCTCCATTGGCTAAGATGGCATAATCTATACCTCCCAGCTGTTCCACCGCATCCCCGATCAGGCTCCAGGTACGGCCGCTGGCAATGGCCAGCTTGACTCCCTTCTCTTTGGCCCGCCGCAATGCAGATATGTTCCGGGCCGGGACGGCTACATGATCGGCGCCCAGGAGCGTACCATCCATATCCATGACAATGAGCTTAATACCCAAAGCAGTTCCCTCTTATTTCTTCAGTTTCAATCCCTGACGCACCTTTGCGGCGATGCCCTCAGGGGTGAGGCCATAGTGCTCCAGCACCTGATCCGCCTTACCGGAACGGCCAAAGGTATCCTCCACGCCATGGCGCAGCACAGGCACAGGACAATTCTCGCTGACGCAGGCGCACACTGCCTCGCCCAGACCGCCGATGATGTTGTGCTCCTCGGTGGTGATGATGCAGCCCGTCTCCCGGGCAGCCTTCAGCACCAGCTCCGTGTCCAAAGGCTTGATGGTGTGCATATCAATGACACGCACATCCACCCCCTCCTTGGCCAGCAGCTCGGCAGCGGCCAGGGCGCGCTGAACCATAAGGCCCACGGCAATGATGGCGGCGTCTTTCCCCTCCCGGAGGGTCACGCCCTTGCCCAGTTCAAACTTATAGCCAGACAGGGCTCCGGTCACGTCCTCCACCGCCGAGCGGCCCAGGCGAAGATAGGCAGGGCCCTCGTAATCCAGCAGGGCCTTGACCGCGGCGGTCATCTCATTGCCGTCGCAGGGGCAGCACACCACCATGCCGGGAATGGAGCGCATGGTGGCAAAATCCTCACAGCACTGGTGGGTGGCGCCGTCCTCGCCCACCGACAATCCGCCGTGGGAGCCCACCACCTTCACGTTCAGGTGGGGATAGCCCACCGAGTTGCGCACCTGCTCAAAGGCGCGGCCGGCGGTAAACATGGCAAAGGAGGAGGCAAAGGGCTTCTTGCCGCAGGTGGAAAGGCCGGCGGCCACGCCGATCATGTTGCACTCGGCAATGCCCATATTGAAAAAGCGCTCCGGATAGGTCTGGGAAAACTTTTTGGTCATGGTCGCCCCCGACAGGTCGGCGTCCAGAACCACCAGCTCAGGATACTCTTGGGCCAAGGCAACAATGGCGTCGCCGTAGGCGGCTCTTGTGGCGATTTTCTCTCCCATCTCACTGCACCTCCAGTTCCGCGATCTTGGCATCCAGCTCGGCCTTGGCCTGGGCATACTGCTCATCGTTGGGGGCCTTGCCGTGCCAGCCGGCGTCGTCCTCCATGAAGGAGATCCCCTTGCCCTTTACCGTCTTGGCCAGAATGACGGTGGGTTGACCCTTATGGGCCGCGGCAGAGGCAAAGGCAGCGGCCAGGGCGGCGTAGTCGTGGCCGTCCACCTTTAACACGTTCCAGTTAAAGGCCTCGAACTTTTTGTCCAGGGGCTCGGAGGGCATAACATCGGCAGTCTTGCCGTCAATTTGAAGCCCGTTTACATCCACCACGGCGCACAGGTTGTCCAGGTGATATTTAGCCGCCGACATAAAGGCCTCCCAGACCTGGCCCTCGGCGATCTCACCGTCGCCCAGAACCGCATAGACCCGGTAGTCCTTTCCGTCCACCTTGCCCGCCAGAGCCATGCCCACGGCGGCGGAGATCCCCTGGCCCAGAGAGCCGGTGGACATGTCTACGCCGGGAACGTGAACCATATCGGGGTGGCCGGAGAGATGGCCCTTAATGGAGCGGAACAGCTTCAGCTCCTCTGTGGGGAAATAGCCCCGCAGAGCCAGGGCCGAATAGAGAGCGGGAGTCGTGTGGCCCTTGGAGAGCACCAGGCGATCCCGGTCGGGATCCTTGGGGTTCTTGGGATCCACCTTCATGGTATGGAAATAAAGCACCGTCAGCACATCGGCCACGGAAAGGGATCCGCCGATATGCCCCGAGGCGGCGGTGTGCACCGCATCCATAGCCAGGGCGCGCAGCTTCGCCGCATTCAGGGCCAATGCCTTTTGTTCCTTCTGATCCATATACGTCACCTTTCTTCTCAAAAGTTTGGGACAGCCGGACTTTTCTGCCCGCCGCCCATCGGATCACTTTGTGCCAAAGATCCGGTCGCCCGCATCGCCCAGACCGGGGACAATGTAACCGTGTTCATTGAGTTTCTCATCCACCGCGCCGGCGTAAATATCCACGTCGGGGTGCTGCTTCAAAACAGCGTCGATGCCATAGGGCGCTGCCACAAGCACCATGAGCTTAATGTTCTTGCAGCCCCGCTTCTTCATCTCGTCAATGGCGGCGCAGGCCGAGCCGCCGGTGGCCAGCATGGGATCCACGATCATAATTTCCCGCTCGGCAATGTCTTTGGGCATCTTGCAGAAATATACGTGGGGCTCCAAGGTTTCCTCGTCCCGGAACATGCCGATATGTCCCACACGGGCTGAGGGGATCATCTTCAGCACTCCGTCCACCAACCCCAGGCCCGCCCGCAGGATAGGAACCACAGCGATCTTCTTCCCCGCCAGCGTGGGCTGCCGGCTCTTACAGATGGGAGTCTCGATCTCTTTGGTGGTAAGGGGCAGATCACGGGTGGCCTCGTAAGTGATGAGCATTCCAACCTCTCCCACCAGCTCCCGGAAATCCTTCACGCTGGTCTCCTTATCCCGCATGATGGTCAGCTTGTGGGCCACCAAGGGGTGGTCCATAATATGGACTTTGCTGTTTCCTTCGTACATCGCTGTCATTCCCCTTTCGTTCTGTTTAAAGTCTGTTCCTGCTCCCGTTCCAGCCGCTCCCGCTCCGCCTGAGACAGACGGTGGTATTCGGGGGCCAACTCTCCCGCGGTGATCAGCTTTCCCTGTCGGGCCTGATCCAGGGCTGCCCTAGCCACTCCCCACGCATCTTGAAACCGCAGGTTGGCCGGGGCCATGCGAACCGGCAGGCCCTCTTTCATACAGTAATTATAGCACAACTGTGCGCCGTCTCCAACTAAAATCTGCGGCTGGCCTCCATTTTTTAACTCCCGGGCCAGCTCCTCCAGAGCGATGGCTCTGTCGGGGGTCAGACGGGTAATGTTCTCTCTGTCAGAGGAAAACCTGGCATTATAAACCTGGTTTCGCCGGGCATCCATCACCGGACAGATCTCCCCTGCGCAAACCGACAGGTTCCAGGCCATAGCCTCCAGGGTGGAAACCTTGGCGCAGGGTTTGTCCAGCGCCCAGGCCAGTCCCTTGGCCGCAGATACGCCGATACGCAGCCCGGTAAAGGAGCCGGGCCCCGCCGCCACTGCGATCACATCCACATCCTCCAGCTTTTCTCCGCAGCTTGCCAGCATCTGCTCGGCCATGGGCAGCAGGGTCTTGGAGTGGGTCAGGCCGCTGTTCTGCCAAAAACGGGCAATGGGACGCTCCTCCTCTATCAGACAGACCGAGGCCGCCAGCGCCGAGGATTCCAGAGCCAAAATTTTCATGAACCGCTCCCCCTTATACTTTTGCCTGTATACGGCGCATACTACTTTTCCACGGTAATGACCCGCTCATTGTCTCCCGCTCCCCGGCGGATGTCTATCCGCAGGGCGTCTGTCAGCGCATCGGCAACCTTCTCGCTCCACTCCACCGCGCAGATCCCTCCGCGCCGGAGATAATCCTCCCAGCCGATGTCAAAAAGCTCATCAGAGTTCTCCAGGCGGTACATATCAAAGTGGAATAAGGGCAGGCGTGCGCCCTCGTATTCATTGACAATGGTAAAGGTGGGGCTGGTGACCCGATCCCGTATCCCCAACCCCCGGGCCAGGCCCCGGGTGAAGGCGGTCTTTCCCGCTCCCAGGTCTCCGGTGAAGGCAATGACAGTGCCGGGAGCCAGGGTTTCTGCCAGCGCCTCCCCCACCGCTTCCGTCTCCGCCTCGCTATGCGTATGATACTCCATGTCCTCACCTTCCCCACATACAAATCTAAGGAATTTCTAAATTTACCCCCGATAGTATAGCACAACCCGGCAAGAAATGGTATACTAACTTCAAACGACTCAGAAGAAAGGAGGAATGGCCATGTCCTGGCTGCGGGATTCCCTGCGGGATTTCTGGGAACGGGGAGACAAACTGCTGCTGGTTCTCTGCCTTGCCGCCAGCGGCTATGGGCTGGTGCTCATCTATTCGGCCACCCGGTACCTCAGCGTCAACCGGGACCGCAGCGTGATCATCCAAGCCATTGGTATCCTTCTGGGTGTGGTCGCCTATGTTCTTCTCTCCTCCGTTGACTTAGAGCTGTTTACCGAAAAAACCTGGAAGCTGCTGTTCCTCTTTAACATTGGCTTTAATCTGCTGGTTCGTACTCCCTTGGGGGTGGAGGTCGGCGGCAACCTGAACTGGATCCGGATCCCCGGGCTGCCCATGAATATCCAGCCCGCTGAGATCACCAAGCTCACCTTCATCCTTCTTTTTGCCTATCAATGCTCTAAGCTTCAAGAAAAAGGGATCAGCCGTCCCTCCTCCGTGTTCCAGCTGGCCGCCCATGCGGGGCTTATGGCCGGCCTTGTTGTAGTGGTCTCCGGGGACAAGGGGATGCCCCTGGTATATCTGTTCCTTTTTGCCGTCATGTGCTGGTGCGCAGGGGTAAAGCTGCGGTGGTATGTGTTGGCGGTAGCGGTATGCGTGGCCGGCATCGTTGTACTATGGCCCCGCGTCAGCGGCCAATACTGGGCTCAGCGGATCACCGTGGTCATTGACCACATTGTCGGAAATCAGGCCACTCTGGAAAGCCAGACCAAGGGGGTTGGCTGGCAGCAAACCCGCTCTGTGCTGGCCATCGGCTCCGGCGGACTTTGGGGCCAGGGGTATTTGCAGGGGATCCAGACCCAAAGCCCCTACGAAAACTCCCTCAATGCCCGCAGCACCGACGAGATTTTCGCCGTCTGCGGCGAGGAGCTGGGGATGGCAGGATGCCTTGTCATCATCCTGCTGCTGGGCGCCATCATCGCCCGGTGCATCTGGGTGGCACGGCAGGCCCCCAGCCCCATGACTGCCCTCACTGCCATGGGCTATGCCGGGATGCTGCTGTTCCAGAGCGTTCTCAACATCGGCATGTGTCTTTATATCCTTCCCATCGTGGGCCTAACCCTCCCCTTCTTCAGCTACGGCGGCAGCTCCATCATCACCATGTTCGCCGCCATGGGCGTGGTCTCTTCCATTAAGACCCGCTCTTTGCCCAGTTGGTTGAGAGATAGGAATAGAATTTAGGCTTTTGGACATTTTGGAGATTCATTTTCCTCTTTTTGACGCCTTTTTTCGGAGAAATGTCCATTTGATTTTTGCCGCCTCCTTTTGGTAAAATAATTGCATCAATTTCATACAGCATCCAACGACACAAGTGGCGCATGGCGCGTAAATCTGATCACGGTACAGGAGATTTGCCCCCATGTGTCAGTGTTTTCATCACGGCATATGCGCAGGCATATGCCGTTTTTTGCTGTATGAACCGTTTCAAGGAGGTTTTATTATGGATCAAAGCATCGCCCTGGGCACAGAAAAAGAGAGTAAGCTTTTGCTTCGCTTCTCCCTTCCCTGCATTTTTTCTCTCATTATTTCCTGTCTCTACAATATTGTAGACCAGATCTTCGTGGGCAATGGCGTGGGCTACCTGGGTAACGCCGCCACCGGAGTTGTTTTCCCCATTACCGTAGTGGGCTGGGCGGTCTCTCTCCTCTTCGGCGACGGAGCCGCCGCTGTCCTCAGCATGTCCCTTGGCCAGGGAAAAACAAAAAATATCCACCGCACGGTGGGCAACAGCATCCTCGGGGCCTTCCTGGGCGGCTGCGTCATCATCGGGATCAGCTATCTATCCGGGGACGCTCTGTTCCTCAACCTGGGCGCCACCGACGCCACGTTATCCCTGACCCACGACTACGGCTTCATCATCTTTGCCATGATGCCGTTGGCTCTGGTGCAGAACGCTTTGGCCGCCATTATCCGCGCTGACGGAAGCCCCAAATATGCCATGGGCGCCATGCTTGCAGGCGCATTGCTGAACATTGTGGGTGACCCCATTGCCATCTATTGGCTGGATCTGGGAATCAAGGGAGCCGCCTATGCCACCATTCTGGGACAGTTTGTCAGTTTTCTTATCTGCGCCGCTTACCTGGGCCGGAGCCGGAGTTTTCGCATCCGGCCTGACAGCTTCCGCCCCAGCGGAAAGTGCTTAACCGAGGTTATGGCCCTGGGCACTTCCAGCTTTCTGACGCAGCTTTCCATCGTGATCATCACGGTGGTAAACAACATCCTGCTGGTTCAATATGGAGCTGTCTCCCCCTACGGCGCCGACATTCCTCTGGCCGCCTTTGTGGTTATCATGAAGCTTTTCCAAATCGTGCTCAACATTGCCATCGGCATCGCCGCCGGCGCTCAGCCCATTGTGGGCTTTAATTACGGCGCAAAGCACTATGACCGGGTCAAAACCCTTCTAAAACTCATCCTGCAGTGGACAACCGGAGTCTGTGTGATCTGCACGCTGCTTTTTGAGGCCTTCCCTCTGCTTTTCATCCGTCTCTTTGGCGCTGACGGGGAGCTTTATACCCAGTTTGCCGTTCTGTGCCTGCGGATCTATCTTTCCGCCATCCTGTTTACCTGTGTGCAGAAAGGCTGCGCCATTTTCCTGCAGTCCATTGGCCGGGCCAAAGCCGCAGCGCCCCTTTCTGTGCTCCGGGACGCCCTTTTGCTGATCCTCTCCCTCATCATCCCCCACTTCTGGGGTGTGACCGGTATTTTCTGGGCCGCCCCCATTGCCGACGTCCTCTCCATGGCGGTCACTGCATGGGTGATGTTTCGGCTTTGGCAGGAGCTGAGTCAGAATCAAAATGCGTAACGTATAACCACATAAAAATGGGAGCAGGGTGTCCTGCTCCCATTTTTATCCTGCAAACCCATTCAAGATCATTTCTCCCGGCTTTGTTTTTTCCGGTTAAATTGGTATAACCTCCTTGTCTTCGGCAAAACTACCAGCAGCCCAATCTGGTTTCCCGAAATATAAGGAGGTTTTTTCATTGAAGCAACGACTTTTGCGCCGCACCCTAACTCTTTGCTGCGCCTGCATCCTTTCCTTTGTTTTGCCCGCTTCCGCCGCTCTGTTTGGCGGCGGATCAGCACAGGAGGCCGTCGCCGTGGCCGCCTTTGCCAAGAGTGGATTGTCCACCGACATCATCTCCTTCTCCGCCGATGACTTCCGGGTCAGCGGAAACGCCCGGCTCGCCTCGATCCTGGTGGATTCTCTCCCCGATCCTTCCGCCGGAATGCTTACCATCGGCTCCCAGCCCGTTCCCCAGGGCAGTGAGATCTCCATGTCCGCTATGAACGGCCTAAGGTTCACTCCCCTGGCCACGCCTATGCTCTCCGCCACCTCCTTTACCTTCACCCCCGTCTTTGAAGGCGGGCTGACCGGCGAGGCTGTCACGGTGGGCCTTTTCCTGCTCTCCAGCGCCAATGACGCCCCCGTGGCTGAGAACCTATCCCTGAACACCTACAAAAATGTGGAGATCCAAAGCGCCTTTGCCGGGGTGGATCCGGAGGGGGATCTTCTCACCTTCCAGCTTATCAGCAAGCCTGCCCGGGGAGCTGTGACCCAGGAATCTGAGGGGTCTGCCAATTTCACCTACACCCCCTACGAAAACAAAACCGGCAAGGACGCCTTCACCTATGTGGCTGTGGATGCGGTGGGCAACACCTCCGCTCCGGCCACAGTATCCATCAAGATCGAGAAGCAAAAGACCGCTGTAGCCTACTCTGACATGACTGGCGTAGAGGGTCATCTGGAGGCAGTCCGCCTGGCCGAGGCTGGGCTTCTGATCGGCGAGCAGATGGGCAGCCAGTATTTCTTCCACCCCGAGCAGCCTCTCTCCCGGGCCCAGTTTACCGCCCTGGCCATGGCTGCCGCCGATATCAGTGCTTTGCCGGAGGCCACACTCACCGGCTTCGCCGACGACGAGGCTATGGCTGTCTGGGCAAAGCCCTATGTCTCTTCCGCCCTTCGTTCCGGCATTGTTCAGGGCAGCTATGACGAGGCCGGCCAGGTCATTTTCCAGGCGGACGCCCCCATTACCGCGGCCGAGGCCGCCGTTCTTTTGGATCGGGCCATACAGGTCACTGATGTGGCTGACGTTTTCGCCTCCACCGTGCCCGCCTGGTGCTCTCAGGCTGTATCCAATCTGAACAGCTGCGGCGCAATCCCCGCTTCTGCCGAGCTGAATTCTCCTCTCACCCGGGCCCAGGCCGCCGTTATGCTCTCCCGCGCGCTGGACGTGGTGGACAGCCGCAGTGACCGCGGCTGGTTCCAGTGGGGATAACCGCTTTTTCTTTCCTCGCAGCAAAAGGGACGTCCTAAAAGGACGTCCCTTTTGCTGCGGCCAGCTTCCAGCCTTCTTTTTCTTTTCAGCAAAAAAATTTGAGAAAGGGGCTTGCCAAGTGAGGAGAAGTGTGCTAATATAATTAAGCCCTTTCTGGGAAACAAAATATCCGGGTGTGGCGAAGTTTGGTATCGCGCCTGAATGGGGTTCAGGAGGCCGCTGGTTCAAGTCCAGTCACTCGGACCAAAAAAGCACTTGCTTGAAGAAAGCAGGTGCTTTTTTCTATCCCCAACAAGAACCGGCGGGCTTCTGTCATTCCAATCTGTCGTCAGGCGGGGCTGCCGCCTCCGCCTGTTCAAGTTCAGTCACTCGGATCATGGGGAGTGTTCTTACTGGATTTGAGCATCCTATAAAAGGCACTTTTTGTATGGATATAAGTTCTCACTGTCATATAAAAACGCAGCCGGACAAGCTTGTCCGGCTGCGTTTCTTTTTCTGTTTATTTCCGTAGGCGCTTTACAATGACATCCAACAGCCGGTGGGCAGCTTCGGCCTTACTCATCAGGGGCAGGGACAACTCATCCTCGGCAGAGATCAGGGTCAGCACATTGGTGCTCCCGCCAAAGCCTGCCCCTTCCTCCCGCAGGTTGTTGGCCGCGATCAGATCCAAATGTTTTTTAGCCAGCTTTGCCCGGGAATTCTCCAGCACATTCTGGGTCTCCATGGAAAAGCCGCAGAGGAACTGCCCCTCCCGCCGGTGCTCCCCCAGCCAACCCAAAATATCGGCTGTCCGTTCCAGGGAAAGGGTCAAGTCCGCACCATCCCCGGATTTTTTAATCTTCTCTTCCGCCACGACCGCGGGGCGGTAATCGGCAACGGCCGCGGCCTTAATAATGATATCCTGCCCTTCGCTGCGGGCGGTCACCGCCTCAAACATCTCCTGGGCGGACACCACATCCACCACATCCACATAAGCCGGCCTTTTGAGGTCGGTGGGCCCGGAAACCAGAGTCACCTCTGCCCCCCGGGCAGCGGCAGCCCGGGCCACGGCGTATCCCATGGCCCCGGTGGAGTGGTTGGTCAGGTAGCGCACCGGATCCAGCGCCTCCCGGGTGGGGCCGGCCGTGACCAGCACCCGAAGCCCCTGCATGTCCCGCTCATGAACCAGGGCATGGAGCACAGTTTCCAGCAAATCCTCCGGCTCCGGCATCTTTCCCCGGCCCACTGCGCCGCAGGCCAGACGGCCGCTGGCGGGTTCTACTACCTCCCAGCCGTACCGCCGCAGGATCTCCATGTTATCCTGGGTCACCTGGTTCTCATACATTTTGGTATTCATGGCGGGGGCCGCGATTTTCGGACAGTTGCAGGCCAGCACCACCGTTGTGAGCATATCGTCCGCAATGCCGTGGGCCAGCTTTGCAATGATATTGGCAGTAGCCGGGGCAATGAGCACAAGATCCGCCTGGTCTGCCAGAGCAATGTGCTCCACCTGATGGACATAGTTGCGGTCAAAGGTATCCATCGCCACCCGATTTCCGGTAAGGGATTCAAAGGTGTGCGGACCTATAAACTCCGCAGCATGCTGCGTCATCAGCACATGCACATTGCAGTGCTGCTTGACCAAGGCGGAGGCCAGCATCGCCGATTTATAACAGGCGATACCGCCGGTCACACCCAACAGCACGGTTTTGCCCTTCAGCATAGGATCCCCTTCTCTCTTTCCAAACTGTATTTTGAAGCCCGCTTACATTTTCCCGCAGGGCCATGAATTTTATTGCTTTTTTCTGCTGCAATTCTTTTGGTAAAGGATCCGCAGGCCCTCTAACATCAGGTTTTCATCATAATGGATCGTTCTCTTGCAATAGGGAAGCACCGTGGCCATCAAGCCGCCGGTGGCCACCGCAGTGACCGGTTCGCCCAAGGCCTCCTCTACCCGCTCCAGCAGGCCGTCGATCATCGCGGCATTGCTGTAGATCGCGCCCGCCTGCATACAGGCGATGGTGTTGGTGCCAATCAGCTGTTCCGGTGCGTTCAGGTTGATATAGGGCAGCTGCGCCGCCTTAGCAGACAGGGCGTCCACCGAAAGGCGCAGGCCGGGAATGATCATGCCGCCAATGTAGTTGCTTTTCTTGTCTATGACCGACAGGGTGGTAGCGGTACCCATATCAAAAAACACCAACGGCGGTTTATATTTTGACAGCGCCGCCACAGCGTCCACCACCAAATCGGCGCCCAACTGACCGGGGTTGTCCATTTTGATGTTGAGCCCCGTCTTGATTCCGGAGCCCACCACCAAAAACTGCTTTCCGGTCAGCTCCTCCATTGCCCGACCCATAACGTTCTTCAGCTCCGGCACTACCGAGGAGATGATCCCACCCTCGATCTGGGCGGGGTCTACATCTTTCAGCTCCAACAGCCCTTTGATCGTCAGCATGTACTCAGCCGCCGTTTTGAGGGGATCGCTCCGGATCCGGAGCATAAAAAGGAGCTGGGAGCCTTCCATTCCACCCAAAACGGTGTTGGTATTTCCAATGTCTATGGCAAGGATCATCTCGTTTTGCCCCTCTCTTTACTCTTCCGCCCCTTTATCGGCAGCATCCAGCTTTAATACCCGCATAAGGGGGATGCACACAGCGGGAGTCAGAACAACCGCCACAATCGCCTCCGGAATGCCGTTGCCGGCCACCACGCCCAAAATCAGGCCCATCACTGCGGAGACATCCACACCCTGGAGCATGGCATAGGCGTCCTTAAACACAAAAAAGATCAAACCCATGACCAATGCGGTGTTGGTAAACGCTCCCACCGCTCCGGCAACGCCCAACACCACCGGGCGAAGCATCGCCTTATTTTTGGTCAGCTTTTTCAGCGCCTGCGCCACCAGCCAGGGCGTTACGCCCACCAGGATCCGGGGAACAAAGCAGATCACCACCGCCCAGGGGCTTCCGCGATCCGTTCCGTAAACAGGGATCAGCGGCGAAAAGGCAAAGGACAGGGCACTGGGGGTCATGCTGTTTTTTATAATGCTGGTCAGGCCGAACATTCCGCCCAGAATTGCGCCCTTCTTCGGCCCCAGCAAAACCGAGCCGATGATGACCGGCACATGGATCAAGGTCGCCTTGATCAAGGGCAGGTCAATGTAGCCCAATGGCGTGTAGTTCATCAAAAAGATGATGGCAGTAAAAAAGGCCAGGATGACCAGATCGTGAACCGACTGACTCCGGGCCCCGCGGGGGGAAACTGACTGTTTACTCATTTTTAAAACCTCCTGCTGCCGTTCCATATCGGATACAGCGCGTCGTAATTTTGCTGTTCCCCCGGCTTTCTTCCACTCCCATCCTTGCTATGATCGGACTTTCAGCAAAGTACAAGGTGGATGCCAGTGTGAAACAGCGTTTTTATTATAATGTCTCTTTTCGGAAGAAGCAAGAGGAATTTTCCCTTAAAATCCAAACAGGTCAGAAAGTTATGCTGCCCCAGTCTCTCCGGCCCTCACTCTTTTTTTCTCCTGGCATAGACTGGGGTTGGAAGGCACTGCCTTTCCCCATTCTCATTCGGGAGGTAACCAATATGCCTGAAAAGGTCATGCCCGGCCCCGTTTCGGATGCCGCTGGTATCCGGGAGGCCGTATGTGTACACACCAAAAAGATTATGGACGCTTGCCGGGATAAGGACTGCATCGAGGACCTGCGGGTCTATCTCACCAAGAGCTCCCAGTGCGCCCTGGATCGCGCCTGCAATGTGAAAGCCGGCTGCGCCGAGCTGCTGTACGTGTCCACCAATGTGGATCCCATCTGCTTTAACAAGGGCTTCTACACCGTAGATGTGCGCTACTTCTACCGCATTACCGCCGACGCCTTTGTGGGCGCCGCCCGGCCGGTAGAGGTCTCCGGTCTTGCCGTCTTTGACAAGCGGGTCATCCTCTTCGGCGGCGAAGGCAGCTCCAAGACCTTCACCTCCGATATGGCCGACTGCCCCGACCTGCAGAACCTGCCCCAGGCCAACCAGCCCATGGCTGTTGTGGAGGCGGTGGATCCCCTGACTCTGGGCATGAAGCTGGTGGATGCCTGCGACTGCCACTGCGAGTGCTGCGAGCTCAGCGACGTGCCCCCCTGCATCTGTTCCTGCTTCGGCAGCGATCTGGACTTCGGCAGCGAGGGCAAGCGGCTCTACGTCTCTCTTGGCCAGTTCTCCCTCATCCGCCTGGAGCGGGACACCCAGCTGCTCATCCCTGTCTATGACTACTGCATGCCTGAGAAGGAATGCACCTGCGACGGCGGCTCCTGCGAGGAGGATCCCTGTGAGATCTTCCGTCACGTGAAGTTCCCCGTCAACGAGTTCTTCCCTGCCGACCGGCCGGGTGCTGACGGCTGCGGCTGTGGCTGCTGCTAATTCCTGACAGTAAAAAGCTCCTCGGGCCATAGGCCTGGGGAGCTTTTTGCTGTTTACATCAGCGGGGCAAACATCCGCAGCACCGCCCGGAGAAGCTGTCGCGGAAAAGAACGACTCTCCGCATCCTTCAAGGTGATCTCCTGGCTTTTTCCCTGGGTGGTCAAAAAGTCCTCCTTCACCGCCAAGACTGTGGGATCTCCGCACAGCCACACACCATCCTCAAAGTGAAGAAACATACTGCGGTAGTCCAGATTTACCGATCCTACCGTAGCAAAAAGGTCATCCACCGCAAAGCACTTGGAGTGGACAAAACCGGGGGTATATTCGTAGATTCGCACCCCCGCTTCCAGCAGCGGGGGATAATGGGCCCTTGTCAATTCAAAAACCGTCTTTTTATCCGGTATATGGGGGGTCAATATCCGCACATCCACCCCGCTCTTCGCCGCTGCGCACAAAGCGGCATTCAGGCTGTTGTTGACGATCAGATAGGGCGTCATGATATAGACATATTTTTTTGCCTTGGTAATCAGGTTGAGATATACTGTCTCCCCCACCGGTTCATCATCCAACGGGCTGTCTGCATAGGGCTGAACCCACCGGGCTGCTCCTTGGGTCGCTTCAGGGGACTGTTTCTCCGGCCGGTAGGCATCAAAATTCTCTGTCTCACCGCTGACATTTTCCCACATCGTCAGGAACAGCACCGTCATGGGCCAGGCCCCCTCCCCTTTCAGCAGGATTGCGCTGTCCTTCCAATGGCCGTATTTTTCCACTGCATTGATATATTCATCGGCCAGGTTGATCCCTCCGGTAAAGGCGGTGTGTCCATCCACAACGCAGATCTTCCGGTGATCCCGGTTGTTCAGCCGCACCGACAATACCGGAACAAACCGGTTGAACACCCGGCAGCGGATCCCCTTTTCCTCCAGTTCCTTGTAATAGTCTTTTGGCAAGGTGTACAGGCAGCCCACGTCATCATAGATGACCCGCACATCCACCCCCTGGCAGACCTTTTCCTCCAGAATCTCCAGAACCGCATTCCAAAATTTCCCGGGAGTAATGATAAAATATTCCAGAAAAATGTATTTTTCCGCCTTGCGCAGTTCCTCCAGCATGGGCTGAAAAACATCATCCCCCAAGGGAAAATATTTTGTCCAGGTATTGGTGCAAAGCGGACAGCGGCCATACTCCTCCAAATACCGGGACTGATTTACCGCATCCTGTCCCATGGAGCTCAGCTCCTCCGCCCGTCTGTCCGGCCCCAGCACCTCCAGCATACGCCGATCCATTCCCTCCATCTTCCGGCGCACACCCTTGGATAGACCGTTTCCACCGCACAGCAGGTACACCAAGCCCCCGAACACAGGAACCAGCAAAATGGGAACGATCCAGGCGATCTTATAGCCCGGATCTCCCTTTTTATTGATGATATGAAGCACTGCCAACAGGGAAATGCCTACACAGGCCAGATAAAACTGGGCAAAATAGTCGGAAAATCGGAGCACCATGGCTGCCAGCATACCAACCTGTATGAGCAGCAGAAGGGCCACCAGCACAGTACGGTGAAACAGCAGCGATAACAGCTTTTTTCGGTTCATAACGGCGCCCCTCCTTTCCTTTTCTTCCCCATATACCCGCTTCAAAAAACTGCCGGTTTATTTGACCACTACGTTTTCCGCACCAAACATTTCCCGCAGCTCTCCCACCAGTGCCGGGTGGATCTGAGCGGCGGCCCCCAATCGTTTTTGAGTATCGGCGCAGTAAAGGATCACCTGCTGATTCCCCGGGAACATATTGAGCACCAGCCCCATCTTTCGCACCCGGGGATCCTCCGCAGAGGGGATCTTCACAAAAAGCTTGCCGGATCCTCCCTCTCCCTGAACCGGGGTAATCTCCACCCCGGCCTGATCCGTCAAGGGTCTGGCCCGATCACACATAAGCTGCGGCGCCTTTTCATCCCGGACGGAAAGCTTGCCTTCCACCAACAGCGCCATTCCCTCCTTCAGGAAGGGACCGCACTCAGCCAGCGTTCTGGAAAACACCAACAGTTCCATATCGCCCGTGTCATCCTCCAGGGTCACATAGGCCATCAAGGTGTTGTTTTTCGTGGTTTTCGTCTTGGCGGAGGCCACCACTCCCGCCAGGATCACCCGTTGGCCGTCCCGGTAGGTCTGAGGGCCCTCCTCCTGGTCAAAATCGGCTACGATGGCGCCCATCGGCGCCGCCCGATATTGCTTCACCAGCTCCCGGTAGTCATCCATTGGATGGCCGGTAAGATAGAGGCCTGTGGTCTCCTTCTCCATCTTCATCCGTTCCTGACGGGAAAATTCAGGTATATTGGGCAGGGGGATCTCCGGGGCAGCGCTCTCGCTGCTGCCCTCACAGCCGCCAAAGAGGTCATACTGGCCTTCGATGGTATCCCGCTTGGCCTTGGCGATCACGTCCATGGTCTTTTCGCTGATCGCCAACAGCTGAGAGCGTTTGACCCCCAGGCTGTCGAAGGCGCCGCACTTGATCAGGCTTTCCACCACCCGCTTGTTGCAGTCCGCCCCAAACATCCGCTGGCAGAAGCCAGGGAAGGAGGCAAAGGCTCCGCCCTCCTGCCGTTCCCGGAGGACTTGCAGGGCAAAGCCCCGGCCCACACCCTTGATGGCAGCCAGGCCAAAGCGGATCCCCTCTTCCGCAGCGGTAAAGTCTGCCTCGGAATGGTTTACATCAGGGGGCAGCAGAGCGATGCCGCAGGATTTGCATTCCGCAATATACTCCGCCACCTTCTCGCTGGAGTCCAGCACCGAGGTCAAAAGGGCCGCCATATACTCCTTGGTGTAGTGGCACTTGAACCAGGCCGTCTGGTAGGCAACAATGGCGTAAGCCAAAGAATGGGCTTTGTTGAAGGCGTAATTGGCAAAGTCGTAGATCTCATCATAGATGGACTGAGCCACCGCCTCGGAGATGCCGTTGTGGACACAGCCTGCAATGTTCCGGTCGGGATCGCCGTGGAGGAAGGCTTCCCGCTCCCGCTTTACATCCTTGGCCTTCTTCTTGCTCATGGCCCGACGAACCATGTCGGCCTGGCCCAAAGAATAGCCCGCCAGCTTCCGGAATATCTCGATGACCTGCTCTTGGTAAACAATGCACCCATAGGTGCTGCGCAGGATGGGCTCCAGCATAGGGTGCTTATATTTCACCAATTTCGGGTCATGCTTGCAGGCCACGAACCGGGGAATGGAATCCATGGGGCCGGGACGATACAGGGCTATGATAGCACAGATATCTTCCAGATCCTTGGGCTTCAGACTGACGCATACGCCCGTCATTCCCGCAGACTCCATCTGAAACACACCGGAGGTTCTCCCCTCGGACAGCATTTTCAGCACCTCGGGATCGTTATCCGGAATGTCGTTCAGGGTAAACCCGGGCCGCTCTTTCTGAAGCATCTTTACCGTGTCATCCAGCACCGTCAGGTTCCGAAGGCCCAAGAAATCCATTTTCAGAAGGCCAAGTTCCTCCAGTGTCACCATGGTGTACTGGGTCACGGGCTGGCCGTCGTTGGTGGCCAAAGGAACATAGTCGGTCACCGGCAGCCGGGTGATGACCACGCCGGCTGCGTGGGTGGAGGCGTGGCGAGGCATCCCCTCGATGGCCTGGGCGGTATCGATCAGGAGCTTGACCTGCTCATCCTCCTCATACATATCCCGCAGGGGCTTGGACAACTTCAGAGCCTCGGCCAAGGTGAGGTGAAGCGCTTGGGGGCCGGCAGGAACCTGCTTGGCGATCTGATCCACCCGGTCGTAGGGCATATTCAACACCCGGCCCACATCCCGGATAGCGCCCCGGGCCGCCATCGTACCGAACGTGACGATCTGAGCCACATGGTCAGCGCCGTACTTCCCCCGGACATAATCGATGACCTCCTCACGGCGGCGGGGGCAGAAGTCAATGTCGATATCGGGCATGGTGACCCGCTCGGGGTTCAAAAAGCGTTCAAAAAAGAGGCCGTACTTCATAGGATCCACCTCGGTGATGGCCATGCAGTAGGCCACCATGGAGCCCGCCGCCGAACCACGGCCGGGCCCCACGGGGATATCGTGGCTCTTGGCGTAGCCGATGAAGTCGGAGACGATGAGGAAATAATCCACAAAGCCCATGCTCCGGATGACCCCCATCTCATACTCCAGCTGATCCTGATAGCCCTCCGGGTGGTCGGGGTAGCGGCGCTCAAACCCCTGCCGGCAGAGCTTTTCAAAGTAGGCGTCCGGGTCGCTTTCCCCCTCGGGCAGGTGAAATTCCGGCAGGTGGTACTTGCCGAACTCAAATTCCACATTGCACATGTCGGCGATCCGCTGGGTGTTCTCTATCGCCTGGGGGTATTTTCCGAAGAGGGCTTCCATCTCCTGGGTACTCTTCAGATACATTTCCGCATTCTCAAATTTCATTCGGCCGGGGTCGGCCTCCGTCTTCCCTGTCTGGATGCACATAAGAATGTCCTGCATCCGGGCGTCCTCCCGGGTGAGGTAATGGGCGTCATTGGTGCACACCAACGGGATCCCTGTCTCTTCATGAATCCGCACCAATCCAGCAATGACGGTGGGATCCGCCTCCAGCCCATGATCCTGAAGCTCCAGGTAATAGTTCCCCCGCCCGAAGAGCTTATCCATCTCCTCCGCGTGGGCTTTGGCTCCCTCATAGTCCCCCTGTCGCAGTCGCCGGGGCAGCTCCCCGGCAAGGCAGGCGGACAGGGCGATGAGCCCCTCCGCCCGCTGATAGAGCAGATCCAGGTCGATCCGGGGCTTGATATAAAAGCCCTCGGTATAAGACTGGCTCACCATGTGGGAAAGATTCCGGTAGCCCACCTCATTTTTGCACAGCAAAATCAAATGCCGGGCCTGGTTATCCAAACCGTGAACCCGGTCAAAGCGGGTCCGGGGCGCCACATAGACTTCACACCCAATGATGGGCTTGATGCCCTCCCCTTTGCAGGCCCGGTAAAAGTCGATGACCCCGTACATGGTGCCGTGGTCGGTGATGGCCACAGCATTCTGCCCCAACTCCTTCACCCGTTTCACCATTTTAGGGATGCGGCAGGCGCCATCCAGGAGGGAATATTCGGTGTGGTTGTGGAGATGGACGAAGGACATACCATCGCCTCCTCAGAAAATAATAGTACGAATCCAGCAGATCAACAGGACTCTTTCCTACTCCTGTACGATCCTCCTGGGGCTTTCATAGATTTCAACGCCAAAAATTCTCACATCGGTATAGACCCAATAACGGCCATCCAGATCCATTCCCGCAAAATAGTGGTAACGGTTCACCTCATAGAATAGGCCCCCATAGCATACCGAGCCACCGTCTCCTGCAAAGCTGATCCTCCAGGGAAACAGCAGAAAAAACAGCAGTAATATCCACGGCCATATTTTCTTTTTCTTCATGGTCATCCCTCTATTCCAGCAGCTCCGGTTCTCCGAAAAATCTGATTAGTGCCTTCTGGGTCTCTACGGTCAGCTCGTCCACGCCGTAAGAGCCTCGGCCCAAATCTTTCAGGAGAACATACAGGGCAAAGGGTGCCATGCCCAAAACAGCACCAGGCTTTCCTTCAAATAATCCGAACCATCCCAGGGCCCACCAAATGGCCGGAAAAAGCAGCAATGCAGGGAGCGACCATCCAAAATGTCCCTGTAAAAAACACCCTCCATCCTCACAGGGAACCAACCGCCCTAAAAATACCGCTCCATGGACTCGTTCCCAAGCCCACCTTGTCTTTGCACTGCGGAAACATTTCAAGCGCACATGATCGCCCTTCCAATGTAGTTTCCACTCTGCTTTCCAGGAAACGGGGTTCTTCTCCTCTATATGCCAAGAGTCCAACTTCTCATTTGCCACCGCGATCTCCCTCACCATAGCCAATGGCAGCTCCTCCGGGGAAAGGGATGAATAAAACCGCATCTCTGAACAGCGAAAGGCGAAGGGAATGGGCCTGTCTATCCGGTCTGAAGAGAAATCACAAGTCAACTCCGGGCTTTCGACCCAGTTGAGCCACAGAAAACGGAGTGCAAATTCCCACCACCCCACCAGTATCAGGGCGACCACCAAAAGGCCTTCTACCATAGTTCCCGGAACGGTCATCGGCTGGGTCAGCAGCAAAAGTCCCGTCATTACCCCGATAAAGCCCAGAAGTTCCCGCACAAACCTCCAGCGCCTTTTCATCCTACTTTCCACCCTCCGCCATCTCCCCCAGCTTTTTCAGCCGGTGGCTCAGAGACGACTTGGTGATGGGCGGTTCGCACAGGGCTGCCAGCTCCGTGAGGGTCAGGTCAGGGTTATCCAATCTTAGTTTAGCCGCCTCCGAGAGTTTGGGGGGCAGATCCTCCAGTCCTGTCCGTCCCAGCAGTCGGCGGATGGCCTCGATCTGGCTCTGGGCGGCCTCCACCGCCTTGTCCAGGTTGGCCGCATCGCAGTTCACCCGGCGGTTCACGCCCCCCCGCAGATCCTTTTCCGCCTTGGCGTTCATGAGCTCCATGGCGGCCAGGGGTGCGCCGATGGCGGTCAAAAAGTCGGCAATGGCCTCGCTCTGCTTGAAATAGGCCATGTGGTTGGCTCCCCGGGTCAGGCTTTTGGGCTCAAAACCGGCCTCCCGCAGAAGAGTCAGCAGCTCCCGGTTCACCGACAGATGGAATGTCGACAGCTCCAGATGGTAGCCCTTGGCCGGATCGGTCACCGAGCCCCCCGCCAAAAACGCTCCCCGGAAAAAGGCAGTGCGGCAGTGGGGCTCCTCCAGAACAGCAAAGTTGATGTGATGGGCCACTGAAGAGCCCGGATCATAGCCAAAGGCAGCGGACAAGGCTGCCAGCTTGTCCACCGAGGCAATGGAAAAAACCCGCTTCCCGGCCCCCTCTTCCGGCAGGCGGTCAAAGGCAATGTGAAACGCTTTTTTGAACAAAAGGGGAAGCCTGGCGGCAAAGTCCGGCGATTCGGTGACGATCCGGGCCTCTCCACGGTCAAAGCGGTTGGCGTAGAGCAGCGCTCCATAGCACTCCGCCTGGGCACAGCATTTGCGGCTAATGGGGATCCGGCAAAGCTCTCTTTTGGCATCGCTGGAAAAGGACATGGGCTTCCTCCTCTCTTTTGGATGGGTGCGGCAAAAGCGTTTTGGGGAATCAGAATATCTTTGTTTGGGCCCGCTCCTCGTAAAGCTCCATGGTAACTTCGCTCAGCCGCTCTGAGGAGTGTCGGGCGTATCGGGCAGCGGTGGAGATCATGGGTCTCTCCACCACCTCTACCCCCAAGGCCTCGATCCGTTCCCGATCCACCAGAATGGGAGCTGCGTCCTCTTCTTTGTACCGGACAACAAGTTCCGGATCCACCGGCGCACAGTTTGCCACACACAGGTCGATCAGCCCGGGGGCAGAGTGCTCCAAAAGGGCTTTTACATGCTCTGAAAGGGTCATTCCCTCGGTTTCTCCGTCCTGGGTCATGATATTTCCAATGTAAATTTTCAGCGCGTCGCTCTGGCAGACCGCTTCCGCAATCCCCTCCACCAGCAGATTGGGAATCACGCTGGTGTACAGGCTTCCGGGCCCCAGCACGATCAGGTTCGCCTCCCGGATAGCCTCCAACGCCGCAGGGTTGGCGGCAGGGTGCTCCGGCAGCAGCCGCACCTTTTGGATGCCGCAGTCCTGGGCCTTCTTAAAGGCGGCGATCTTAGATTCCCCCACCACCGCCGTCCCGTTTTCGAACGTGGCTTCCAGCTTTACATCAGCGCTGGTGACAGGCAGCACCCGGCCCGTAATGGCCAAAACCTGGCTCATAAGAGTCACCGCCTCCTCAAAGGAGCCGGCAATTCCATTGAGCGCCGCTAAAATGAGATTTCCAAAGGATTGTCCGGTAAGCTGTCCCGACCCCAGCGGGAAGCGGTAGGACAGCAGCTCCTGCATCACCGGCTCGGCGTTGGCCAGGGCCTCCATGCAGTGGCGAATGTCTCCCGGAGGGGGCATTCCCAGATCCCGGCGCAGCACGCCGGAGCCGCCGCCGTCATCGGCCACCGTGACGATCGCAGTCAGATTTTTCGTTCGATTTTTAAGCCCCCGCAGCATGGTGGAAAGGCCGGTGCCGCCACCAATGGCCACCACCTTTGGGCCATGCTCCCAGCGGTATTTTACGGTTTGATCCATCACTGCGCCCTCGTCATATCCCGGTGGTTTTCCGTGGCGTTATATCCTTTCTGCCGGATAAAATCGGCCAGGGCCCGGGTCACCGCCACCGACCGGTGCTGTCCGCCGGTACAGCCTATGGCGATCACCAGAGCAGCCTTGCCCTCCTCCACATATTGGGGCAGCAGGAAGCCGATCAAGCGCTCCAGATAAGTCATGAAGTCCTTGCTCTGCTGATAGCCGAAAACGAAATCATAGACCGGCTTATCGATCCCGGTCTGATGACGCAGCTCCGCGATGTAAAACGGATTGGGCAAAAACCGCACGTCAAAAACCAGATCCGCCTCAATGGGGATACCGTATTTGAAGCCGAAGGAGATCACGCTGACGCTCATGGCCTGCTGGGGGCCGCCGTCTCCAAAGATCCGCAAGATCTCCCCCCGGAGCTTCGCGGTAGAAAACGCGGTGGTATCCACAACATATTCGGCCCGGGATCTCACCGGAGCCAGAATGGTTCGCTCCAGCCGCACCGCCTCGTCCAAAGACCGGTTGTCCTTGGCCAGGGGATGGCGTCTGCGGGTCTCTTTGTACCGTTTGATAATGGTTTCCGGGCTTGCCTCCACATAAAGAATCTTATGGTCACAGCCCATCTTTTCCAAGTCCGCAAGGGCGGAAAAGAGGCCGTCGAAGGTCTGCCCACCCCGGATATCGCAGACGATGGCCACCCGGTCATACTGTCCCTGTCCCGCCATGCACAGCTCGGCAAACTTAGGGATCAGCGCCGCCGGCATATTATCCACTACAAAGTAGCCGATATCCTCCATAAAGGAGGCCGCCCGGCTTTTTCCCGCCCCGGAAAGACCCGATATCACAATAAATTCCATGCTTTCACACTCCCAGAGTCTTGACCTCTAATTCCAACGCAACGCCTGTCTCCGCCAGGACCCGCTCTTTCACCTGCTCCACCAGCGTCAGGATATCAGTGCAGGTGGCCCCGCCCCGGTTGATGACAAAGCCGGCGTGCTTTTCCGACACCTGAGCCCCGCCTACCGTCAGGCCTTTCAGCCCACACTGGTCAATAAGGGCGGCGGCAAAATATCCGGGGGGCCGCTTGAAGGTGCTGCCCGCCGAAGGGTATTCCAGGGGCTGCTTGACCTTCCGCTGGGTCAGCAGCTCGGTCATTTTGGCCTGGATTTCCCCTTGATCGCCGGGTGCAAGAGAAAAGCCCGCCTCCAAAACAAGCCTCTTTCCATCGGAAAAAGCGCTGTGGCGATAAGAAAAATCACAGCTTTCAGCGGGGATGGTCTCCACATTCCCCTGTCCGTCCATAACCTTGACCCAGGAAACCACCTGGGCCATCTCGCCTGCGTAGGCGCCCGCATTCATGGTAACAGCTCCGCCCACAGTGCCGGGAATCCCATAGGCAAACTCCAAACCTTTTAATCCGCTCTTTGCCGCGGCAGTGGACAGCTCGCTCAAAAGGGTGGCTCCCCCGGCGACAAACACTCCATCCCTCTCCTGAGGGTGCAGCACTGCGGAATATTTGACCACAACGCCCTCATAACCGCTGTCGGAAACCAGCAGATTGGAGCCATTGCCCAAGAAGAAGGGGGCAATCTCCATCCGGCAGAGTGTCTGAAGGGCGGCAGCGGCCTCCTGCTCCGTCTGCGGAAAAACCATTATTGCGGCATTCCCTCCCACCCGGAAGGTGGTTCGCTTCGCCATGGGCTCATTCCGGCATACTTTCATTCCGGGACAGGCTTTTTTCAATTCTTGCTCCAGGATATCCCAATCATCCACGGCCCTTCCTCCTTTCTGCCAGTGTATGTGAAATGACGGCACTTTAGCCGTGCAGCGTTTTTTTATAGCTCTCCGCCGCGTCCAGAAGCTCTCCCGCACTGTCCAGGGCCGAGGCGGTAATATGTTCACCGGAGGTGAGGCGGGCCAGCTCCTGCTGCCTTCTGCCCCGCTCCAACGACTCTACCGCCGTATACGTCCGACCCCCGCGCTCCCCCTTCTCCACCGAAAAGTGAACGTCGGCCATGGCCGCCAACTGCGGCAGGTGAGTCACACAGAGCACCTGCTTGCGGCAGGCAACCTGGGCCAGCTTTTCCGCCACCTTCTGGGCCGCCCGGCCGGATACCCCCGTATCCACCTCGTCAAAAACCAGGGTTCCCACATCGTCATTTTCCGCCAACACGTTTTTTAAACACAGCATGATCCGGGCCAATTCACCGCCAGAGGCGATCTTTTGAATCGGCTTCAAATCCTCTCCCACATTGGCGGACATGAGAAAGCGCACCAGATCCATGCCATCGGCATTGAGCCCTGTTTCGCCCGCGATTTCTTCAAACTCCACCCGGAAACGAACCTTCGGCATGTCCAGCTGGGCAAGCTCTGCCTGGATCCGCTCCTCCAGGGCTTTACCCGCACTCTTTCGGCACTCCGAAAGGGCTTGGGCCAAAGCCTTGGCTTCTTTTAGCGCCTTGGCCCGCTCCTGCTCCAAGCGGCAAAGGGCATCATCGGCAAACTGGATCTCATCCAGCTCTTTCTGGCACCGATCCAGATAATCCAGCATTTCCTCCACACTGCCGCCGTACTTTTTTTTCAGGCGGTACAGAAGATCCAAGCGGCTCTCCAGCTGATCCAGCTCCCCAGGTTCAAAGTCAAAGCTTCCCGACAGATCCCGGGCGGAATCTGCCACGTCCTGAACCTGACAGCGGCAGTCAGTAAGCCTTTCCCGCAGCTCATCCAGCTCCGGGCTCACCCCCGCTGTCCGCTCCAGGGCCTGCTCTGCCTCCATGAGAAGGGCCACCGCCCCGGCGCTGTCCTCATCTCCTGACAGGGCATAGTGAGCGCCCTGGGCCGCCTGCGCCAGGTCAGCGGCATTGCGGAGGATATCCCTGCGCTCATTCAGCGCCTCCTCTTCCCCCGCCGTCAGCTCTGCCCGCTCCAGCTCACCGATCTGAAATTGAAGGGTATCCACCCTTCTGGCCTTCTCGCTTTCGTCCATTTGCAGGCAGGCGATCTTCCGCTCCAGCGCAGTCAGCTTTTGATATGCCTGCTGGTACGCCACCAAAGGGCCCTCTGTCCCCCCGAAGCGATCCAGATATCCCAGGTGACAGCCCTCATCCAGCAGCTGTTGGCCATCGTGCTGACCATGGATATTCAAAAGCTGCTGCCCCAGCGCCTTGAGCTGGGCCACCGTCACCGGCCGGCCATTGACCCGGCAGAGGTTCTTGCCGTCGGGCAGAATCTCCCGCTGGAGGAGCATCTCCCCATTTTCATCGGGAGCAAAGCCGTTGGCCGTCAGCCAAGGCAGCGCCTTTACCTCTGTAAAGGTACCCGTGACCAGCGCAGAGCGGGCTCCGGTACGGATCAGTTCCCGGCTGGTTCGCTCCCCGGTAACGGCGCTCATGGCATCTACCACGATGGACTTGCCCGCACCGGTCTCACCGGTGAGGGCGTTGAAGCCCGGGCCGAAAAGGATGTCCGCCGACTCGATCACGGCAATATTTTCAATGTGAAGGACGGAGAGCATGAACCTCACTCCTTTTTCACAGGTATGGGTATGGGCCGCTGCAAACAGCGGCCCTTACATCGTTTTCCCAAAGCGCCAAAGGATTCCCCTCAAAGCAGCATCTCCCGGATCTCCTCGCAGAATTCCGCCGCTGCCTCATTGGAGCGCATAATGAGAAGAACGGTATCATCCCCCGCCAAAGAGCCCACCAAGCCGGGCAGTTCCATTCCGTCAATGGCAGCTCCCGCGGCGTTGGCCAACCCCGCCATGGTCTTTAAAACCACAATATTTTGGGCCATATCAAAGGAGGTGATACTCTCCCGGAAGATCGTACGCAGCTTTCCGGCAAAACCCGCTGCCACCTTCCGCTGAGATACCGCGTACTTGTAGATCCCTCCGGCAGTAAGCTCCTTTACCAGATGGAGCTGCTTAATATCCCGGGAAATAGTGGCTTGGGTGGTAACGATCCCCCGCTCCTTCAGGTGCTCTAAAAGCTGCTCCTGGGTCTCCACCTCCCTGGTGGAGATGATATCTAAAATTTCCTGTTGGCGCTTGCTTTTCACCTGTCAGTCCTCCCTAATTTCTGATTCACGATGGTATAAAAGCTCCGATTGGTCAATCGAACCAGTTTTGCCCGGGAGCGGGAACGGTGAAGCTCCACCTGATCGCTGCTTCCCAGACGAAAGGCCTTGCCCCCATCCACCGAAAGATAGGCCGTTTTGCGGGTCAATTTCCCCATTTTCACCGCCACCGAACGGTTTCGATCCAGTACAAAGGACCGGGCGTGAAGGGCATGGGGACAGATGGGCGTTACCAAAATATTTTCTGCCGTAGGCTCCACAATGGGGCCGCCGGCAGACATGGCATAGGCGGTGGAGCCGGTGGGGGTGGAGACAATGATCCCATCTCCGGGGAACCGCCCCACCAAAACGCCGTCTGCCTTCACGTCCAGGTCAATGATCCGGGCCACCGCTCCCTTGGTGATCACCGCATCGTTAAGAGCCAGATCCCGGTAAATGGTCTTCCCCTCCCGGCGAACGGCCACGTCTAGCATCATCCGCTCCTCCAGCCGGTATTTTCCCTGGGTCAGCTTCGCCAAAAGCGCCAGCTCGGAGGTCTCCAGCTCCGCCATAAAGCCTACGCTGCCCAAGTTCACTCCCAATACCGGCAAACCGTGATTTTGGGCGTCCTTTGCGGCATGGAGGATCGTACCGTCTCCTCCGAAACAAACCAGCATATCCGCACCCTGGAGCGCCTCCTCCTCCGGCAAAAACCGGAGATGCCCCGGCACCTCCACACTGCTCTGTTCCAGATCAAAAGGCAGGCACATGCAGGTCTCTACCCCTGCTTCCCGCAGCACCTTTTCTGCCGCCTGCGCCGCCTTCAACCCCTTATCCCGATAGGGGTTTGGGCTTAAAACGATCCTCATGTGGCTTCCCCCTCCAGGCCGGCGTGGGAGGCCTCCACCAGAGCATTCAGGTCTCCCTCCCAAGTGGTTTCCCCTCCGGCAGACAGCCAGCCTAAGTATTCAATGTTGCCCTCCGGTCCCCGGATGGGCGACCATGTCAGCCCCAAGACCCCAAAACCGGCGGCCCTGGCATGGTCAAAAAAGTGTTCCAGCACCTCCAAATGAACCGCCTTGTCCCGAACCACGCCTTTTTTGCCCACCTTCTCCCGCCCTGCCTCAAACTGAGGTTTGATAAGGCAAACCGCCTGGGCGGACGGTTTCATTAGTCCACCCAGGGCCGGAAGGATCAAATTGAGAGAAATAAAAGATACATCTACGCTGGCAAAATCCAGCTCATCAGGCACTTCCTCGTGGGTGAGATACCGGGCATTGGTTCGTTCCAGACAGACCACCCGTGAATCACTGCGCAGCTTCCAGGCAAACTGGCCGTAACCCACATCCACAGCGTAAACCTTACTGGCCCCATTTTGGAGCATACAGTCGGTAAAACCACCTGTGGAGGCCCCAATGTCCGCGCAAACTGCACCTTCTATCCGGATGGGCCAGGTCTCCATGGCCTTTTCCAGCTTCAGCCCTCCCCGGCTCACATATTTCAGTCCGCCCCCCCGCAGCTCGATAGGAGCGCCGGGATCAGTGGGTGTGCCGGCCTTGTCCACCTTCTGTCCCTTCACATAGACCTGGCCTGCCATAATGAGAGCCTGGGCCTTCTGGCGGGATTCCACAAGCCCCTGCTCAACCAGAAGTACGTCCAGCCGTTTTTTCAAGGACGGTCACCTCCTCCACTTGCCGGACAATGCTTTCGGCATCCAAATTGTTCATTCTGCGCAGCTGCTCCGTCCTGCCCTGAGGCGGAACCCTGTCGCCCAAATTCCGCAGGGCAACGTATTGTGCGGCAATACCATATACGCTCAGATCCGCCGCCACCCGCCGGCCAACACAGTTGGCGGCCATGACCTCCTCATAAAACCACAGTCTGCCTGTCTTGCTCACCGAGTCAAACAGCTCTCCCCACGAGGCAGGAGTCAGAATATTGAGCTTGACCACCTCAGCAGAAATTCCCTTTTCCCCAAGGGTCTCCGCCGCCTTCAAAAGAGCGTTTATCTGGGGGCCATACCCCGCCAGGGTCACATCCGTCCCCTTTCGGAGAACCACCGCAGCGTCTATACCACTGTCGGCTGTATAGTCTCCTTCCCCGCCGCGAGGGTAGCGGATGGCCACAGGCCCCTTGACCTGGTAAATCGCGTAATTCAGCATGGTGCGAAGCTCCGCAAAGGAAGCTGGGGCTAACACTGTCATACCGGGAATGGTATCCAGAAAGGCCACGTCAAACACCCCGTGGTGGGTCTCTCCGTCCTCCCCCACCAGCCCCGCCCGATCCACGCAGAAAACTACATGGAGGTTTTGAAGCGCTACATCATGGATCAGCATGTCGTAAGAGCGCTGGAGGAAGGAGGAATAGACCGCGAAGACAGGAATCATACCCTGCTTGGCCATTCCCGCACACATGGTAACCGCATGTCCCTCGGCAATGCCCACATCAAAAAACCGCGGGCGGAACCGTTGGGCAAACCCATCCAGTCCGGTGCCCGGCTGCATGGCGGCAGTAACGGCACAGATGCGGGAGTCTTTCTCCGCCAGGGCACACAAGGTCTCGCCAAAGGCAGAGGAAAAGTTGGGGCTTGCCGGGGACAGCGCTCTGCCCGAAACCGGATCAAATTTTCCCACGCCGTGAAAACGGTCGGGCTCCCCTTCCGCCGGGGCATAGCCCTTGCCCTTTACCGTACGGACATGAAGGAGCACAGGCCCCTCCAGCTCCTTGGCATATTTCAACAGCCGGGTCAGGCCCTTCACATCGTGGCCGTCCACCGGCCCCAGATAGGTAAAGCCCATGTCCTCAAAAAGAGAGCAGGGCAGCAAGGTTTCCTTCACCGCCGTTTTGATTTTATGGGTTACCCTGTATACGTGCCGGCCCAGGGAAAAGGCCTGCATGACTCGCCGGTATCCCTTTTTGAAGCTGAGATATTGGGGCTTCAGCCGCTGTCGGGCCAAATGCTCAGCCACACCGCCTACGCTCTGGGTAATGGACATACCGTTGTCATTCAAAATGACCAACAAAGGTTCCCCGCTGTCTCCCGCGTCGGAAAGCCCCTCATAGGCAAGGCCGCCGGAGAGGGCCCCATCCCCCAGCAGGGCCACCACATGGTAATCCTTCCCCATCAGCGTCCGCGCCCGGGCCATGCCCACCGCCGCAGAGACCGCCGTAGACGCATGCCCTACCACAAAGGGGTCACAGATGCTCTCCGCCGGCTTGGGAAATCCGCTGATGCCCCCAAAGGTGCGCAGGGTATCCATCAGGCTGTCCCGGCCGGTGAGTATTTTATGGCTATAGCATTGGTGCCCCACGTCAAAGACCAACCTGTCCCGCTCCGGGGCAAAGACCCGGTGAAGGGCTACCGTCAGCTCCACCGCCCCCAGGTTGGAGGCCAGGTGTCCGCCTGTTTGGGATACCACCTCCACCAGCCGCTGCCGCAGCTGGGCACAAAGAGTCTCGGCCTCGGCATCGTTAATCAGATGCAGATTATTCGGAATATCCAGCAAGGCCTGTACCCTCCCCGATCCAGTCTAATGCGATCATTTCCCGCAGCTTTTTCAGCGGGTGAGCCAATAGGCCCCGCCCCAACCTATGGCAATTCCCAGCAAGGCTCCCATGAAAACCTGAAGCGGAGTGTGGCCGATCAGCTCCTTTAGGGCCTTGTCAAAAATCTCCTCCGGTTTCATCTGCGCCCAATGTTCCATCATGTAATTCAAAATCTTCGCCTGTTCCCCCGTCTCCCGGCGAACGTTGAAAGCGTCGTACATCACCACCACCGCCATGACCGCTGCAATGGCGAACAACGGGGAACCCCAACCATAGAGAAACCCCACCGATGATGCGCAGGCGCAGACACAGGCCGAATGAGAGCTGGGCATTCCCCCGCTGGACAAAATGTGCTGCCAGTCCCAGCGCCGCTCTGTCACCAGCACCACCACCAGCTTCAAAAGCTGCGCCGCGGCCCAGGCGATGATTGCAAGGTTCAATATCAAATTTCCCGTCAGAAAATCCACCACATTTTTCATCGGCATCGCCCCTCAATTGCTCCGGCCTACCAATACCTGGGCCAGTTCCTGTAAAAATTCCGGCTTTTCAAACCCCGCAAGAGCCTCCACCGCTTCCCGGGTCAGTTTCTCCACCAGATGTCCGCACTCTTCCAGCCCCCGAAGGGTAACAAAGGTGGTTTTCTCCCCCTTGGCGTCGGAACCCACCGGTTTGCCCAGCCGCTCTTCGTCCCCGGTCACGTCCAGCATGTCGTCCCGGATCTGGAAGGCCTGACCCAGCTTTGCGGCATACAGGCCAACGGCCTGCCGCTCCTCCGGGCTGCCCCCGGCTAAGATACAGCCTATCTCGGCTGCAGCAGCGATGAGCGCCCCGGTTTTCAACCGCTGGAGCTCCTCCACATCCGCCTGGGTAAGCGCATGGCCTTCTCCCGCCATGTCCAGGGCCTGTCCTCCTACCATGCCTGCGCCTCCGGCAGCGTTGGCCAGACATTGCAGCGCCTCCAGCACTCCCAAGGGATCCAGGCTTCCTCTCCCCTCCAGTGCCAGCTCGAAGGCGGCCGTTAAAAGAGCATCCCCCGCCAGCACCGCTGTGGCCTCTCCATAGACCATATGGTTGGTGGGTTTGCCCCGGCGCAGCTCATCGTTGTCCATGCAAGGCAGGTCGTCATGGATCAGGGAATAGGTGTGGATCATCTCCACCGCACAGGCAAAGGGCAGCACCGCAGCAGGGTCTCCCCCGCACAGCCGGCAGGTCTCCAGGGTCAAGATCGGCCGCAGTCGCTTTCCTCCAGCCAAAAGGCTGTAGTTCATAGCATCATATAGGTCAGCATGGGGCGTTCTTCCCCGAAAGGCTTCTTTCAGCGCCTGCTCCACCAGATCCTTATCCTCGATAAACTGTTGTGTAAAATTCACAGCTCCATATCCTCCATTGGTTCTTCCACCGCTTTGCCGTCCCGCCCGGGAAACAGCTTAGCCACCTTCTGCTCGGCCTTATCCAGGGTCTGGGAACACTGCTTCATCAGGGCGGTTCCTTCCTCAAACAGGGCCATAGCCTCCTCCAAGGGAGCGTCCCCCTGCTCCAAACGCGATACAATGACTTCCAGGCGCTCCATGGCCTCTTCAAACGTGGGCTTTTTTGCGGGCATACCGGTATTCCTCCTCGGAATTTTTCTGGTTCTTTTAAGGCTTTACCTCACAGCGAAGCCTTCCGTCTGTCAGTTGGAGTTCCAGGTCATCTCCGGCCTTTACATCCTTCACCGACTTTACAATTCCTTTCGGCCCCTGGGCAATGGCATATCCACGCCCCAACACCTTCAGGGGACTCAGCGCATCCAGCGCCGCCGCAAGGCGGGCCACGTCCTGCCGCTGGGCGCTGAGCGACAAGCTCAGGCTGTTTGTCAGCCGCTCCTGCTGCCGATCCAGCAGCATTCGCCGGTCGTAGACCCAGCTCATGGGATCCTGGAGCAATCTGCTCCGCCCCGCCCGCTCCAAAAGGGCTCGGCTCTGCCGCAGCTGTCCTTCCACCGCCTTGCCCATCCGGCGTCTCAAATGCTCCAAACGGGCATACTGTTCATTTTGATCCGGCACAGCCAACTCCGCTCCGTTGGAGGGGGTCGCCGCCCGAACGTCGGCTACATAGTCCGCAATGGTTACATCGGGCTCGTGGCCCACGGCAGAGATCAGGGGGATCTCCGAGGCGTAGATGGCCCGTGCCACCCTCTCATCGTTGAAGCACCACAAATCCTCCATGGAGCCGCCGCCCCGTCCTGTGATGATCACATCAGCCAGCTTTTCCCGGTTGACCCAGGCAATGGCGCCGGCGATCTCCCCAGGAGCCTCCGCTCCCTGAACCCGGCAGGGCACCACATAAACCTCTGCTGCCGGCCACCGGGCGCCCAAAATGCGGATCATGTCCCGCACCGCCGCTCCCGCCGGGGAGGTAATCAGCGCAATGCGCCGGGGATAGCGCGGGATCGGCTTTTTATGCTCCTCATCAAAGAGGCCTTCCTCCGCCAGCCGCGCCTTCAGCTGCTCAAACGCCACATGAAGATCCCCCACCCCATCGGGGGTGAGGGCGGACACATAGAGCTGATACTGTCCATCCCGGGGAAACACGCTCACCCGTCCAAAGGCCACCACCTTCATCCCATTCTGGGGCCGAAAGCGAAGGGCGGCCGCCTCCTGCCGGAACATGACGCAGCGCAGGGCTCCCGCCTCGTCCTTCAAAGAGAAATAGTGGTGACCTGACGGATACATTTTATAGTTGGACAGCTCCCCCCGGATAAAAAGGCCAGAAAGAAGCTGATCGGTGTCCAGCAGATCTTTGATATGCCGGTTGACCTGGGTCACCGAATAGACTGGATATCTCAAGGCTTGATCCTCCCTCTAATGGACGGTAGGGCAAGATCTTACCCCTTCTTCTCCTCGTCCTCCCGCCAGACCTCCTCGGCGATCTCTTTGGCGATCTCTCGGAAGGCCTCCTTGATCGCCCCCCGCACCGCCATGCGGATCACCAGGTAGAGGGCAAGCAGAATGAGAAAAATTGCCGCCAGAGCTACCAGCCAGTGCACCACGAATTCATTCATCACAGATCTCTCCTTTGTGCGCCCATCAAACGGCGGGCTAAAATCGCTGCTCCCATGGCATTGTCAGTGGAATATTGGGGCTGAGCAAACATCCCCTGGCAAAATTCGCTCAAAACGTACCGCAGTCTGCGGTTGGATGCCACCCCTCCCGAACACAGAAGGGGTATCCCGGGAAACCGATCCTGGGCCTCCACGGTGGCCCGGCAGACAGCATCAGATACTGTGTTCAAAACAAACCGGGCTATATCAGCCGGTTCTCTGCCTTTTTCCATCAGGGCCTTGACCTGGTTCTCCATGCCCGAAAGGGAAAAGGCCATATCCTGTACCTTCACCCGAAACTGATCCCGGGATCCGGACTGTTCTGAAAGCTGATCCAGCGCTTTACCCGCTGGGAAAGAAAGCCCCAGGAGCACCCCTGTCCGGTCAATGAGCTGCCCTGCCGAAATGTCGGTGGTTCCCCCGATCCGCTGGGCCTTCACATTGGCTCCCTCGGGCTCAGCATACAAAAGCTCGGTGGTACCCCCAGACAGATGCCAGGCCAAAAAGGGTTCGTCCAGCAGATGCATCTGTCCCGCCGACCAAGCGGCGGCGGCAAGATGGCCCTGCTGATGGGAGACCGCAAAAAAAGGGACGTTCAAAACCTCGGCCACACTCCGCCCCAGGCTCTCCCCCGCCAAAAAGCAGGGCATATAGGATCCCTCCACCGCCCGGGGGCGGGTGGAGGCAGCTACGGCGGCCACATTTTCCAGCAGCCCCGTTTCCCTCAATTCCTTCATCCGCTCCGGAAGGGCCTTCACATGCTGAAACAGCGCCTCTGACTGGCGAAGCCCCAGCTGACCGGGACGCACCTCCAAAAGTCGTCCGCGGTTCTCCCCTGTCTCCCCGTCAAATACCGCCGCTGAGGTGGTATAATTGCTGGTGTCCAGGCCCAAAGCCTTCATTTTTCCTCCTCCGGAGCGTCAAACAGGGTTTCCGGCGCCGGAAGCACGTCCTCCGGCAGCGGCTCGGCGCGAACAAAGGAGCCCAGGATCCCGTTGACAAAGGAAGCCAGCTCCGGCTCCTCATAGTGCTTGGTAAGCTCCACCGCCTCGTTGATGGCGGCGGCGTTGGGCACGTCCTGCATATAGAGGATCTCATACATACAAACCCGAAGTATGGCCACCACCACCCTGGGAATCCGGGAAAAGTTCCACCCGATGGCGTACTTGCTGATGTACCCATCCAGCTCCGGGCCGTGGTCATGCACACCGCGCACCAAGGAAGCAATATAGGCGCGCTGCTCTGCATTGGGGAATTCCGCATACAGGGGCTCCTCCTGGCCGATGAGCTCAAAAACCGGGCGCTTGAGCGCCTCGGCCAGCAGTTCGTCGGCAGTTTGTTTGGAAAAGCCCAGTTCAAATACGAAATGGACAGCCAATTCTCTGGCGTTGCTTCTTGTCATGGGGTTCCCTCCCGATGGCCTATCTTCCCATTTTTGGGTATCCATCATTATACACTCGTTTATGCAAAAAGGGAACCCCTAAATAGCGTTATCGGGAAAAAATCTGCACAGAAAAAGGCCCGAAGCGAAGAGTTTCGCTTCGGGCCCTGTCTATCGTATTGGACTTTTTACTTGCTGCGTTTGGCCGAGGAAAAGCTGACCCCCGCCACATGAACGTTCACCGCCGCAACGGTAAATCCGCTGGCATTCACAATGGCGTCAGAAACGGCATTCTGAACCGCCTTAGCCGCCTCCTGCACCGAGGAGCCGTACTTTACCAGCAGGGAAATGTCCACCGTCACGCTGTTTTCCGCAACCGTGACCCGAACCCCCTTGCTCAGGTTCTTCCGTCCGGCCAGCAGCTCCGCAATGTCGCTGCCCAGATTGGCAGCCAGACCGCCAATGCCCTCTACCTCCAGCGCGGCAGCCGCTGCGGTCACCGCCAGCACATCCTCCGAAATATGGATGCACCCCAGTTCATCGGGGCAAGAAATATATTCTTTTCCTTCGGCCATATCTTTCACGCTTCCTTTCCCGTGGTCGATCATAGATGGTTATCCTCATTGTACCACAGAAACGGAAAATTACAAACATATTTTTTCATCTTCCTGATATTTTGCTCAGCCCTCCGCCTCAATGATGGTGATTTGGCTGGCGCTGACCCCGGTTTCTCCGGTAACGATCTCGGCGATCCGGGCCACATCCGCATCCTGAAGGCCGTTCTCAGTGGCCGCTACCACCACCGAAACGCCCCCCTCACTGACAAAGGCCACACAATCGGCGTACCCCTTGGCGATCACCAGGTTTTCGATCTGGGCCTCAGACACAGTGGTGGTTGCCAGGGTCTCGATGGCAGCCCCCGCGTCAGCCTTGGCCACCTCTTCCGCAGAAACACTGTTCAGCGTCTCCTGAAGCATTCCCAAAGCGCTGTCCCGGGCCTGCTGCCGGTTGAGCCGGGCCGAGGCAAAGTAGCCTGTGGCGGTGGTGCCGGGAGCGGCGCTCTCTCCCGGCGCCGGAGTCACGGCCAGCAGCGGATCATTGGTGGTGCTCCCCACCAGGGCCGCCTGCCCCAGCGTCTTTCCTACATCGACCTGATCCGGCTCCTGCTGATAGGACCAGTTGAGGTACACCGCCACACACACGAACAGAACAATGGCGGCCACCACCGCGTTGCGCTTCCAAAGTTTCATACTGTTTTTCCTCACTTTCCCTTGCAAATCGAAATCTTATCCGCTCCCAGCCCGGTGAGGGCAGAGACCGCCTTACTGAGGGCCAGACGCACCTGGGGATCGTCCCCGCCCTGGCTCACCACCAGGGCTCCTCGGTATTCCGGGCCCAACTGCTGAAGGACTGCCGGTTCCTGGGTTCCCGACCCTTTAGACAGCAGCACCGTTTCATCGCTTCTGCTGCTTTGGCTCTCTCCTTCCGAAGTGTTGACATCCTGGGCCAGCACTTGTCGGGGACTTTCCTCAAGGGTGAGCACCACCGTCACATCCCCCGCTCCCTCCACCTGGCACAAAGCCCGCCTCAGCTTTTCCTCCAGCTGGCTGACCTGAAAGAGATCCTCCCGCATCTGATTGGAAACTTCCGCCTCCCCTGCCGGTTCCCCCGCAGGCCAAATCAGCAGAAGCGCCCCCACCAGAACTACCAACAATACGTATTTGTATTTTCCAAAGGCCGCGGTCAACCTTTGCGCCCATTTTTGCTCCTTCATGTTCCCTCCTCCCAAAAGCTCTGCCGCTGGGCGGGGATGCCCAGATCCTCCTCCACCGCCCGGGAGAGCTTCTTTTTTCCTTCCGGTGTCCACTGTCCCCATATCTCCGCTTCCCAAGGCACCGGCCAGCCGCTCTCATCTGTAGTCACACGCACCCGGGCCTGACAAGAGAGGCCCAGGGCCTGGCCTTTGTCCACAATATATGCACCTGTTTTTTCCGCTATGAGGGTTTTTATCACTTCTTCTCCCCCCTGTCCCGCTTCTTCCTCTGTCATGGTTCCATAGGCCATAACCGGCAGCGACGCCGCCCGGGGGATCAAGGCTCCCAGGGGCCGAACCACCGCCAGCAGCAACACCAAGCCTCCCACCAATCGCCCCACCCGCTTCACCGTTCCGTCCGGCGTAAGCGACTGGGCCAAAGATACCGCCAATGCCGCCGCTACCACACCCAGCAGCCATTCCCGCAGCCCGTTCATCCGCCGCCCACCGCCTTTATTGAGGTAATCAGAGCTATGTAGAGGATCATTCCTCCCCCGCCCACCATGCCCAAAATCAGAGCAAAGGCGGAACCAATGGCGTCGATCAGATCTGCCGTAGGGCCGGGCGTCACTGTGGCGGTAAGAGCCGCGGCCATTTTATAGACCAGATAGTGGGCCCCCAGGCGGAGAAAGGGGCCTACGCAAATGGCAAGCACCGTTAAAAGCCCTACCACTCCCACCGTTCCTTTCACCACCCCCGCGCCGGCCACCACCGTCTCGGCAGCATCGGAGAGGATCCCGCCTACCACGGGGATCATTCCGGAGAGCACCGTCTTGGCCGCCTTTTGACTCATGGCGTCAGCATTTCCTGCCACCGCTCCGGAAATGGTAAGATAGAACGTAAAGCCGGTGAGCAGCAGGGTCAGCATCCCCGTCGCTCCCCACTTCAAAAGACCTGCCAGCCGTTTTAGTCCACCGTTGTCCAGCGCTGTGCAGGCCGCCTCTGCCGCTACATAGGCATAGACCACCGGCAGGATCAGCCGGTCTGCCGCTGTGAGCAAAAGCCCCAAAAACAGCAGCGTGACCCCTTGCCGCGCAACTGCGGCCGCCGGCATCCCCGCCGCCGCTCCCGCCGCCGTTACCGTCGGCAGCAGCGCTTTGGAAAATAGATCCATCTGCCCCAGGGCTTCCCGCCCCAGGCCCATGAGGGTATTTACGTCAGATACCGCAATGGCTGTCACCGCCCCGGCTCCCGCCAGCCGGATGGGATCCAGCCCGCCGCTTCCCAGCTCCTCCCGAACGCTTTCCGAAAGGCCGCACAGCATGGCCACCGCCAGCAGTAAAACCCCGCTGCGCATGGCGCCTGTCAGGATCCCGGGAAGATTTTCCGCTCCTTTTTGCACAATAGTTGCCGCCCCGGAGCTCCAGTCCTTTCCCGTCAGCTCCCCTGCGTCCAGGTACCCATCCAGATACTCCCGGGCCGCACCTGTCACCTGATCTGCCCCCACCGCCCGGGCCAGTTCCGAAGCCCGAACCGGCAGCAGAAAAAGCATCAACAGCATCGCCCCTATTACAGCAGAGCGCCCAAAGCGTCGAACACAAGCTCCACCAGCGGAAGGGCGGTGAACAGCGCCAGGGCCGCTCCCGCTGTCTCTACAAAGGCGGCCACCCCTCCTTCTCCCGCATCCCTGCATACCGCGGAGGACAGCTTTGCCACCACCCCGATCCCCACCGTCTTCCAAACCGGCTTCCACACTTGGATCGAGAGCCCCGCGGTTCGGGCCAGGGAATCGGTAAGCCCCCGAACCCCTGCAACGCAGTCCATAGCCTGTCCCAGAAGGATCGTCCCTGCCGCCAAAGTGAGAACCAGGGCCAGCTCGGGCACTTGCCTGCGCAGCACCAGGGCGCACAGCGCCGCCGTCACTGCCAGGGCTGAAAGCTTGAAAATATCCATACTCCATCACAATCCAAACAGCCCCTTCACCAGAATGAAGAGGTCACTGATCTTCTGCACCACCATCATCAGCACCACCACCAGGCCGGCCAGGGTGGTCATCATCGCCTGCTCGTCCCGTCCGGAACGGGAGAGCACCTGATTTAAAACCGCCACCAGGATGCCGATGGCCGCGATGCGAAAAATGAAATCCACGTCCATACCGATCCCCCTATCACATCAGTAAAATCGCCAGAAAGGCCCCCAGCGCAAGCCCCAGGGTACCGTAGCTCTTCCCCTCCCGCCGCAGTTCCTCCCGGAGCTGCTCTGCCTGGGCCAGAAGGGAAATTCGGACGGCTTCCGCCGCCTCACGCTGATCCTCCCAACCGCGGCGGCTCAAAAGGCCGCCCAAGCGGCACAACTGCTCCAGATCCTCGGGGGCCAGAGCTTCTCCATGGGCCTCCAGCGCCTCCCTCCACAGCTGAGAAAAAGATTTTTCCCCCAGCCTGTCCATATTGGCCTGGATCGCGCTCAGCGCTTCCCGTGCCGGACTGCGGCTTCGCCGGGACAGCCCTTCCAACAGTTCAGGCATGGCTGGAAGAGAGAACGCCAGTTCCCCCTCCAAAAGGGCCAGCGCCTCTGCCCAAGCCTCTATGGCCGCTCGCCGCCGGGACAGCTCTCTGCTCCGGCTCAGCCCCCACCACAGTCCACCGCCTATCACAAGCATCGCCCCCAGCGCCTTCACCACGATAGCACCTCCACCCGGTAGCCGGGCTCAGACCGGCGGCAGAGCACCACCGCCCGCTCAAATAGTCCCCGGGACAAAAGAGTACGGTATAAGGGCTTTCGGCAGAGATCCTCCACCCCCTCCCCATGAACGGTGCTCAACAGCTTCACCCCGCAGCTGCTGCATTGCTCCAGCGCAGTCAGGTCGGCCGGATCGGTGATTTCATCGCAGCAAAGAACCTGCGGATTCATCCCCCGGAGAAGCATCATCAGCCCCTGCGCCTTGGGGCAGCCCTCCAGCACGTCAGTCCGCTCCCCCACGTCGAACTGGGCAATTCCGTCCCACAGGGCGGCCACCTCTCCCCGCTCGTCGGCCAGCCCCACCCGCACAGGCGGCGCACAGACCCCGTCCGAGAGCAGCCGGGTCAGATCCCGCAAAAGGGTGGTTTTTCCCCCTCCCGGAGGAGATACCAAAAGGGTACTGACAAAACTCCCCTCCCGCAGAAGCTCCGGAAGGAGGGTTGTCCCACACCCCGGAACGGCGTGGGCCACCCGGATGTTCAAAGAGGAAAGACAACGCAGGTTCCTCACCTCTCCCCCCTCCGTCCATACACTGCCGCACAGTCCGATGCGGTGTCCGCCCCGAAACGTAAAATATCCCTGGCGTACCCGCTCCAGCGCTGCGTGGGCGCTGGCCCGGGTCGCAATTTCCATGGTCAGCTCCAAATCCCGAAGGGTGACCACCCCCTCGCCGGGCAGGGGCAGTTCATCCGCCCCCACAGTCACCGTAGGACTTCGCCCCGCCCGGAGCCGGATCTCCTCCACCCTCCGGGCCATCAGCGGGTGGAGCCCCTGGGCCCGTCGCCGCAGCTCCGGGGGAAGCAGAGCGCAAACCTGGTCAAATGGATTCATAAGGTTCCCTCCTCTTTGGTGCTGATCCATACCTATGAGGGGATGTCCACTTTTATGAAAAGAAAATGAAGGCGAAGTCCGCCGGAAAAAAAGGGTTTCACCCCCCCTTCCGCTTGACAGAGGGAAAGGGGCTATTATAGTATACTGTTAGAACACTTTATTTTAGGAGGGCTCCGCCATGAAAAGAAGGATGCTGGCGCTGTTTCTGTCCCTTATTCTGTGCATATCCCTGCTCCCTTCCGCCCTCGCCGCCGATGAGGAGCCGGTCTACCTCATCTCCATCACCACCGCCGACGGGGTGGTGACCTCGGGCTGCCGGGACGCTTGGCGGTGGGTGGCCCTCTCCCGGGTGGATCCGGGGCGGCCCGGGATCCTCCTGCGGGGGAGCGATCCCGATGTGTCCGGCTCCCTCACCCGCAGCGACGATCTTACCGTCGGAGACGCTCTGGACGCCTGGGGTAGGACGCAGAACGGGAAGCCGGCCACCCTCACCCTGGGGAAGGAGAGCTGGGAGTGTACCGCGAAATATGCAGATTTTAGCTCCCATTCCGTCCTCTATGTGGAGTTCCCCACGGAGGATATGGGCACCAGCCGCGCCTCCCCCAGCCGCGGCATCATCAATCTCTTCCGCTACGACTGGGCACAGCAGGCTGCCGGGACGGCCTATGCCCAGGCGGTGAAGGAGTTCCAGGCCGGCGAATCTTACAAGACGGAGCAATCTTTTGACAGCGACTACGGCACCGTCTTTATTTACAACCTGGGGAACACCCCCCACAGAGACCACGGCTTTCTGAATTTCATTACCAAGGCCCCCTGCGCCAAGGGGGCGGGCGAAGCCATCACCCTTCCCCACCCCCGCCACAGTCTTTGGTGTTCCGCAAAGCCGCCCCAGACCGCGGAGCTGAGCGAGGACGGGGAAATCTTCACCTACTCCTATCATTATGACGAGCCCATCTTCTCCGGATGGGACAAAATGCTCCGCCCGGCAGGGGATTTCGTCTACACTCTGGATCTGACCACCGGGGAGGTCACTTCCCAGGAGCCCACCATCCCGGAAGACTACAACACCTACGCCGCCGCCCTGGAGCGGACGAAGAACAAAAAGGGCTGGACGACGGAGCAAACCCTGGAGGCCCCCGCCTGCACCGTCCTGCTGCAGTATTTCCAGGCCCAGGATGGCCGGCGCTCCTATTTCCTGAACTGCGTCTATAAGCTCGACGCCGAGCCTTACTTCCAGGGCGCGGTGGTGAGCTACAACCTGACCATTACCAAAGACGACGGCACCGGGGAGGCCGGCTTCCCCGTCTACTACACCCACCGGGCCCCTGATTCTCTCACCCTGAACGAGGACAAGACCCTTCTCACCTATACCTACAGTGAGAGCCTGAAGGGCAGGCCGGATACCGAGACGCTGGAGCTTGCCACCGGGCATTCCGACAAGCTCCACACTCTGCCCGTCATAACGCCCGACGATCCCGCCTCCCAGGCGGAGGAGCTGGCCGGGAAGCTAAAATCCCTGGGGCTGTTCCTGGGGGACGAGAAGGGTAATTTCAACCTGGATAAAACCCCCACCCGGGTGGAGGCTCTGGTGATGCTCATCCGGGCCCTGGGGGAGGAACCCCAGGCCAAGGCCGCGGGCAAGACCCACCCCTTCACCGACGTGCCCGACTGGGCAGACGGCTATGTGTCCTGGGGCTATGCCAAGGGGTACACCAAGGGGATCTCGGCCACTGAGTTTAGCTCCGAGAGTGCCGCAAGCTGTGAGATGTACCTCACCTTCCTTCTCCGGGCCTTGGGCTACGCCGAAGGAGCGGGGGCGGACTTCACCTATGACAAGCCCTTCCTTCTGGCCTATGACGCGGGGGTGTTCCTCCCCTGCGTGGACTTTACCGACTTCCGCCGCTCCGATGTGGTAGAAGCCACGGCAGCAGCTCTGTTCGCCTATGAAAAGGGCGGCTTTTTTATCCTCCATGAGCGGCTGACGGAGGCAGGGGCCTTCACCCGGGCCCAGTTCGACGCGGCCTTCCCTATTGACCCCTTCTCCGAGGCGCGGCAGGTACAGGCCGCCGTGGATCAGGCTATGTCCGAATACTGGGCGGATGTCGAGGCTGAAAACTCTGCCGCTGTCCGAACCCATACCACCATCTTGCTGGACTATGACTACAGTGCCGCTGCACAGGCTTACACGGCTCTGGTTCTGTCCCTTATGGTGGGGCAGGAATTGGTGGACGGGCAGCCCCAGGTCACTCTCGCCGGCGCCTTCAACGCATACTCCGTCCAACTCTCCTCCGATTTGAAGCTGCAGCACGCCACCTCTTTCTCCACCTTGTGGGGACAGGACTGGAAAGCCCTGATCGGGCGCTACAACACTCTTTTCTCCGAGGACGAACTTCTGACCCACGCCAGGGAGAAAGCTGACCTATCGGCCTTTGTTCCGCCGGCGGCCTCCCGCTCTTACGACCAGGCGGTAGCCGATCTGCGCAGCGCCCCCGGCCACAGCAACGAGCAGACCTTTGAAACGGATATCTGCACCATCTTTGTCTTTGACCGGGGCGGCTTTATGAACGCCCCCCACGGTGCGATGGTGGCTATTTACAAGGCCGGCTCCCCTCTGGGAGAGGGCACTGCCGTCCCTCTTCCTTACGCCCGGTTGTCCCTTCTGGATCCCGGCACCCCCGCCGACACCATGGGCCTCAGCGAGGACAAGAAGACCTTTACCTACACCTATCACCGGGAAGCCGACCTGGTCTATGAGGGACAGGTGCTGGAAAAGGCGGGCATCATCACCTATACCACGGATCTGGCTACCGGGGAGACCTCCATGGCCCATGCCCCCTTCTCCTATGACAACCAGCTGGAGCTGCTTACCGGCGAGAGGGGCTACACAGTGGAGCGGAAAGCGGAAGCCCCCACCGCCACCGTCCTGCTGCGGTGGAAATCCATCTCTTCGAAGGAGGAGATCCGGGACTATGAGCTCTGGCTCATCCACAAGCAGGAGGGGGCCGACCCTGTGGCCCAGCGGCTGCTCCTGCCCAGTACCACCGTCTGGGGCGGGTACTGGAAGCCCACCGACCGGGCTCCCGATTCCCTGAACCTCAACGTCGAGCGGACTGCGCTCACCTACGTGTACTCCTTTGACCAGGTGTTGAAGTACGGGGAGGACGTCCTCCACGAGGCGGGAACCTATACCTACACCGTGGATCTGGCAACGGGAGAATTTACAGCGACCCATGCCGAAAATTGAACGCAAAAAAGCCCCGCATCCCAGTTGGGATGCGGGGCTTTTTGTCCTTTTCTTCACAGGGAAAAGCCGTGGCTCACACCCAGCTTTCCTCGCTCTCGTTCTTCTTGTCCCGGGTCATAAGGGCCACCATGGCCTCCTGGGGAGTCTTGCCCTCATAGAGGACTTGGCAGGCCGCCTGGGTGATGGGCATCTCCACCCCCACCTTGTCGGCCAGGGCCTTGGCATTGGCGGCGGCGTAGTAGCCCTCCACCACCATGCCGATCTCCTTTACCGCCTGCTCCGGCGGGGTGCCCTTGCCGATGAGGATACCGCAGCGCCGGTTCCGGGAGTGCATGGAGGTACAGGTGACGATCAGGTCGCCCAGACCGGCCAGGCCGGCGAAGGTCTCCTTCCTTCCCCCCAGGGCCTCTCCCAGTCGGGCGATCTCGGTAAGGCCCCGGGTCATCAGAGCGGCCTTGGTATTGTCCCCGTAGCCCAGGCCGTCACAGACGCCGGCACAGAGGGCAATGACGTTCTTCAGGGCCGCTCCCAGCTCCACTCCCACCACGTCGTCGGTGGTGTAGACCCGGAAACGTTGGTTCATAAACGCATCCTGAACCATTTTGGCGCTGGGCTCATCCTTGGAAGCGGAGACCACCACGGTGGGAACCTTCCGCCCCACCTCCTCGGCGTGGGAGGGCCCGGAAAGAGCCACAATGGGGTGATCCTCCCCCACCTCCTGGGCAATGACCTCCGTAAGGGTCAGGGAGGTGTCCTTCTCCACGCCCTTGGATACCGAAACGATGACCGCACCGGGCGCCAGATAGGGCTTTACCTGCCGGGCCGTGGTTCGCACGGCAAAGGAGGGCGTGGCCAAAACCACCAGGCCGCTGTCCCCCGCCTGGGCAATGTCCGCGGTGATCTCCAACGTCTCCGGCAAAGCCACCCCGGACAGCAGCGGATTCTCCCGGCTGCTCTGCAGCAGGGCGCACTCCTCCGCGCGGTAAGACCAAAGCCTCACCTTGTGCCCGTTTTCCAGTAAAAGCAGCGCCAGGGCGGTACCCCACCCGCCGGAGCCTAATACAGTGATATTCATTGTCCGCCCTCCTTTTTCTTATGGAAAGACAGCTTATTTTCTTTGCCTGTCAAAAGCCGCTTCATGTTCCCCCGGTGCATCCAGATGATCAGGAGCCCCAGAAAAACCGACAGGGTCATAATAACGGGGTCATGGCTGACAAAAAACCAGGTGCCAAAGGGAAACGCCGCCGCCGCATAGACCGAACCCAAGGAGACATACCGGGTCAGCAGTGTAAGTACCAGAAATCCACCCCAGACCAGCAGCGCCAGCCGCCAGTCCAGCATGATGGCGATGGTGCCCCCCGAGAGGATGCCCTTCCCCCCCTTAAAGCCGAACATACAGGGGAACATATGCCCCAGCAGACAGAAGCAGGCCGCCCAGTATTTGGACAAAAGAATCACAAAAGCGTCATCCACGATCAAGAACCGGGCCAAACAGCTTCCCACCAAAATGGCCGCCACCGCTTTGAGCACATCGCAAAGAATGACCACCAGGGTCAATGGCCCGCCAAAGGTGCGGAAAAAGTTTGTCAACCCCGCGTTTCCACTGCCGTGGGTTCGGATATCATCACGGAGAATATACTTGGAGACAATAACCGCTCCATTAAAGCAACCGCAGAAATACGCGATCACCGCAATCAAAAGCCCGGGAAGTACAAAGGCCGTACCAAGCTCAAAAAGTACATCCATATCCATCTCTTCCCCCTCCTCAGTCACCCTTCTGCCGAATGGTGATCTTTATGGGCGTCCCCTCCAGTCCAAAGGTGGAGCGGATCTGGTTTTCAATATACCGCTGGTAAGAGAAGTGGAATAGCTCCGCCCGGTTGCAGAAAATGACAAAATGGGGCGGTTTGACCCCTACCTGGGTCATATAATAGACCTTTAACCGCTTGCCCTTGTCCGTGGGGGGCTGAACCCGGGCGGTGGCGTCGGCCAGCACATCGTTGAGCATACCGGTGGAAATGCGCATGGCCGCCTGGTTTGCCACATCGTTGATGACGGTAAAGAGCTTATCCACCCGCTGGCCGGTCAAGGCGGAGATAAAGAGAATGGGGGCATAATCCATATAGGCAAGATCCCGGCGGACGTCCTTACACATCTTGTCCATGGTCTTGTCGTCCTTCTCCACCGCATCCCACTTGTTCACCACAATGATACAGGCTTTCCCCGCTTCGTGGGCAAGGCCCGCCACCTTGGTGTCCTGCTCGGTGACCCCCTCGTTTGCGTCGATGAGGATCAAGCACACGTCGCTTCTCTCGATGGCCAGGGTGGCCCGCAGAACCGAGAACTTCTCCACCCGGTCATCCACCCGGGATTTCCGGCGCATCCCGGCGGTGTCGATGAGCAGATATTTTCCCTTATCGTTCTCAAAATAATTGTCCACCGCATCCCGGGTGGTGCCCGCCATGTCGGAGACAATGACCCGGTTCTCCCCCAGGATCCGGTTGACCAGGGAGGATTTGCCCACATTGGGCTTACCGATGATGGCCACCTTGATGACGTCTGAGTCCTCCTCTACCTCATCCGTCTCCGGAAAGTATTGGAAACACTCGTCCAGCAGATCGCCGGTACCGTGGCCGTGGACAGCGGAAACCGGGATGGGATCTCCCAGGCCCAAGTTATAAAATTCGTAGACGTCCGGGTCGGTGTGGCCCGTCTTATCCATCTTGTTTACCGCCAGCACCACCGGTTTACCCGACTTAAGCAGCATAGAGCCCACCTCCTGGTCGGAGGCGGTCAGTCCTGTCTGAATGTCGCAGACGAAGATGATAACGGTGGCGTTTTCAATGGCGATCTCCGCTTGCTTGCGCATAAACAGCAGGATCTCGCTGTCTGTCCCCGGCTCGATACCGCCGGTGTCCACCAGGTCGAATTTCCGCCCCCGCCACTCGCAGGGGGCATAGAGCCGATCCCGGGTCACACCGGGAGTGTCCTCCACGATGCTCAGGCGCTGGCCGGTAAGCTTATTGAAAAGCATGGATTTGCCCACGTTGGGCCGGCCTACAATGGCCACCAGCGGTCTTGACATAAGGGCAGCTCCTCCCCAAAATACAGTTTCCTGTAGTATACCATATTCTCATGGTTTTGTCACATAGCAGGCAAAAAAGAAAGAGGGGACATTTCCCCTCTTTCCCTTTTCTTTGCCTCTCTTACTGGGCCACGGTCTCGACCTTGTTGAAGTCGTGGCCATTGTAGCTCAAGCAGGACTTGCACATCCGATGGGGCAGACGATACGCACCGCACTTGGGGCAGACGTTGACACTGGGGGTCTCCAGCTTCCACACGCTGCTGCGGCGCTTGTTCCGGCGCTGCTTGGACACTTTACTCTTAGGGACTGCCATTGTGACACCTCCTTAAATGTGACAGGGGCTTGATCTCAAATCATGCATCCTCGTCTTTGTCTTGGGAACCTTTATCCAAAAGCCTCTCCAAGACGGCGAGGCGTGGATCCAACTCTTTTTTGCAGCCGCAGGGCCCTTTGTTCAGGTCTGCGCCGCATTTTCCGCACAGCCCCTTGCAATCCTCACTGCAAAGGTGTTTGCCGTCCAGATTCAAAATACAGGCGGTGGAGAAGATCTCGTCCAGCTCTACCCCGCCCTTTTCCAGCAGGATGATCTCGTCGTTTTCCTCATCCTCCAGCTCTTCCGCCAGAAGGGTATTCACCGACACGTCCAGCGTCACGGTGATGGGCTTCAGACAGCGGTCACACCGGGTGTCCAAAACGCTCTCTGCCCGTCCCTCCAGCTCAAGGGCTCCCGCCATATTGCGCACCACGCCGGAAACCTGTATGGGCCGGTCAAAGGGCTTTTCCCCGTAAAGCTCCACCTGGCTGAGATCCAGTTCATAGTGAAACTCCCGGCTTTCCCCCGGCGTATGGATGATCTCTCTTAAATCCAAATACATAAATGATCTCCTCGCAACAGTGCATCAGACATTATAGCGAAATTTTTCCCTTGTGTCAAATACTTTCTTCACTTTTTTCTCTTTCAATGGTACAATATTGCAAAACCCTGTTTGGGGGGATTGCCATGAAAGAATTCACCATCACAAAAAATGACGCAGGCCAGCGGCTGGATCGCTGGCTGGGCAAGGCTGTGCCCCTCCTCCCCGCTCCCCTGGCCCAAAAGTACATCCGCCTCAAGCGGGTAAAGGTCAACGGCAAGGGCTCCCAGCGGGACTACCGGCTTGCCGTCGGCGATCTGCTCCAATTATACATCAACGACGAGTTTTTCGATACCCCCGCCGAGGATAACGCCTTCCTCTCCGTCTTTAAGCCCCAGCTGGATATCATTTATGAGGATGAAAACATCATCGTCTGCAATAAGCGCCCCGGCCTTCTCTGCCACCCGGACGAGCACGAGTATGTCTCCACCCTCATCACCCACATCCAGGCCTACCTCTACCAGAAGAAGGAGTGGAGTCCCCGGTGGGAAAATTCCTTCGCCCCCGCTCTGTGTAACCGCATCGACCGGAACACGGGCGGCCTGGTCATCGCCGCCAAAACCGCCGAGGCCCTGCGGATCATGAACGATAAAATCAAGGATAGGGAGATCTCCAAATACTATCTGGCCGCCGTGGTGGGAAAAATGAGCCCCCCCTCCGGGGATCTGAAGGGCTTTTTGTTAAAGGACGAAAAGAAAAAGCAGGTCGCCGTCTACAAAAACCCGGTTCCCGGCGGCAAATCGGCCCACACCCGGTACAAAACCCTGCAATTCAAAAACGGTCTGTCCCTGGTGGAGTGCCAGCTGCTCACCGGCCGCACCCATCAAATCAGAGCTCAATTCTCCGCCGCCGGCCACCCCCTGGCCGGAGACGGAAAATACGGCCGGCGAGCCGACAATGAAAAGCTGGAGCGCAAGGGTCAGGCCCTGTGGTCCTACAAGCTCATCTTCGACTTCCCCACCGGGGCAGGGGAACTGGAATATTTGAAGGGGAAAGTGTTGGAGGTGCCCAAAGGCAACATTGCCTTTATAGAAGAGTATTTTTGCTGAAAAGCAATTTAATCATCATAATTATCATAGCCACTTTATTTTCAGGCATATATCAAAATCTTCAACAGGAAATTAGCCGAGCATTGTCTTGGCCATATTGATTTTGATGATGTATCCATACGTGTCTCCCCAAATTTTCTTCCTCAAACATATTGACATTTCCCGACACTGCGTGTATATTATGCTCTGTCAAAGGTCGTACCCAACCGACAGGTGGGTACGACCTTTTCAAACATCTATCCAAATTGCAGTATAGGAATGGGGGAGGATACATGTCCAAGGAGTTGATCCGTCTATCGGACTGCGTCGTGAAATTCGACGACGAGATCATTCTCGATCATCTCAATCTCTACATCAATGACAAAGAATTCCTAACGCTCCTGGGCCCCAGCGGGTGTGGCAAGACCACCACGCTGAGGATCATTGGTGGGTTTCAAAAGCCTACCTCCGGGGACGTTTTTTTTGACGGCCGACGATGTAACGACGTGCCGCCCCATAAACGGCAGGTGAACACGGTGTTCCAGAAGTACGCCCTGTTCACCCACATGAACATCTTTGAGAACGTGGCCTTCGGCCTGCGCATCGCCAAGGCC
>JAAWEH010000006.1 GCA_022794215.1 Oscillospiraceae bacterium | reverse complement strand
CATGATGCACTTATCAAAGTCGTCGCCGCCCAGACGGTTGTTGCCGGCGGTGGCCAGCACCTCGATGACCCCGTCGCCGATTTCCAGGATGGAGACGTCGAAGGTGCCGCCGCCCAGGTCGTAGACCATGATCTTCTGGTCGGATTCCTTATCAATGCCGTAGGCCAGGGCCGCGGCGGTGGGCTCGTTGATGATGCGCTTGACATCCAGGCCCGCGATGCGGCCGGCATCCTTGGTGGCCTGACGCTGGGCGTCGGTGAAGTAGGCGGGGACGGTGATGACGGCGGCGGTGACGCTCTCACCCAGGTAGGCCTCGGCGTCGCTCTTCAGCTTCTGGAGCACCATGGCGCTGATCTCCTGGGGAGTGTATGCCTTTGCGTCGATGGTGACTTTATAATCGCTGCCCATCTCCCGTTTGATGGAAGCCACGGTGCGGTCGGGGTTGGTGACGGCCTGACGCTTGGCTACCTGGCCCACCATCCGCTCGCCTTCTTTGGAGAAGGCCACGACGGAGGGGGTGGTGCGGTTGCCCTCGGCGTTGGCGATGACGGCGGCTTCGCCGCCCTCCATGACCGCCACGCAGGAGTTGGTGGTACCCAAATCAATACCGATGATCTTAGACATAATGTTTGCCTCCCAGTATAGTGAATTTATTTTATACGGTTTTGTGGGGGCGCGGAATATGCGCCCCTATATTGCGGGGGCCCTAATTGGCCACCTTTACCATGGCGAAGCGGATGACCTTATCCCCCAACCGGAAGCCTGCCTGAAAGACTTCGGCTACGGTGTTTTCACTGAAATTTTCGTCCTCCACGTGCATGACGGCGTTGTGGACGTTGGGGTCGAAGCTTTGGCCCACGGCGTCGATCTCGGTGACCCCCAGGCCTTCCATGGCTTTTCGAAGGCCGGTCATGGTCATTTCGACGCCCTTTTTATAGGCCGCGTCGCTGGTTTCCTGTTTCAAGGCCCGCTCCAGGTTGTCGTAGACGGGCAGCAGGGCCTTTACCGCATCGGCGGTGGCGTCGGCCCAGATGGCGTCTTTCTCCTTCTGGGTGCGGCGGCGGAAGTTATCAAACTCGGCGGCCAAGCGGAGGAATTTGTCTTCTTGCTCGCTGAGGCTGGCTTTCAGAGCTTCCAGCTCAAGATCTCCTCCGGGGGTCTCCGGGCTCTCGGGTTCGGGGGCGGGGGACTCGGGAGTCGGGGACTCGGGAGCGGCGGGCTGCTGCTCTTCCAGCTTTTCCTCCTCCGGGGCGGGTTTCTTGGTTTCTTTTTTACTCACGGTTTTTCCTCCTTGGTGGCCTTACCTGACGCAGGGCGTTCAGGGGGCAGGGCTCCTTGGCCCATGATCTGGGACAGCCCGCGGGCTACATAGGCAAGGCGGGCAGAAATTTTAGCGTAATCCATCCGGGTGGGGCCAACTACGCCGATCAGACCCTTCATTCCGTCGCCCAGGTCATAGCTTGCCATGACCACGCTGGAATCCTTTAAGGCTTCGCTCACATTCTCCGGGCCGATGACGATGCTGGCGCCCTCATCGGGGGAAAAGGTGGCGGGAAGGGGGACGGAGTCGGCATGGTCGAGAAAGCTCATCAGGGGTTGGGCTTTTTCCAGACTTTGATACTCAGGGTGCTCCAGCAGATTGGCAAGACCCGCGGTGTGGACGGGACGCTTGCCCAGTTCCTCCAGCACCTCCATACCGAAAGTGACCACCAGTTCGATCAGTTGGTAGGCATCGGGGGCGGCGTGGCGGGCCACCCGCTCCAGCTCGGGGCCTAACTCGGCCAGGGTGAGGCCGGTGAAGCCGGTATTGAGAAGGGTGCCCAGCATTTGAAGCTGGGATTCGCTGAGCTGACGCTCCAGCCGGAAGAGTTTATTTTGAACGCTGTTGGTGTCGGTCATGACCACGGCGATGAAGGCGGTCTCCTCCACAAGAAGAAGATCAAAGCGCCGGATGGTCACCCGCTCCGGGGGAGCGGTGATGGCGAAGGCGGGGTACTGGGTTAGCTTGGCCACCACACGGCCTGCCTCGTCAATGACCCGATCCAGGGCCTGCATCTTGCCCTTGAGGGCCTGGTTGATGCGCTCGGTCTCCTGAATGGAGAGCTTATAGTCGCCCATCAGCTCGTTGACATAGAGCCGATAGCCTTTGGGGGAGGGAATGCGTCCGGCGGAGGTGTGGGGCTGCTCCAGGTAGCCCTGCTCCTCCAGATCGGCCATGTCGTTGCGGATGGTGGCTGAAGATACATCCAGTCCGGCCCACTGAGCCACCGCTTTGGAGCCCACGGGTTCCGCGTTTTGGACATAGCTTTCGATCACGGCCCGGAGGATCTTTTTTTTTCGCTCGCTCAGTTCCAAGCCGCTCACCTCACACAAGATTTTAGCACTCCCTTTTCCTGAGTGCTAAAGATAATGTACCACCCCGGACTTGGAATGTCAATAGCTGGGGTTGTAAATAAAATATGAATATTTTTTTGAAAAAGGCAAAAAAGACCGCCCTTCCGAAAAACGGAGGGGCGGTGGAAACTGGCGGGGGAGGGGGGAGACTGCTAAGCTCCGGCGGAAGGGCGGAGGGCAAAGCTGCCGTCCTGACTGGGGGCAAGGTCGATCATGCGGGGATCAAGGTCATATTGGGATAGAGCCTGGGCGTCAGACCAGCAGGCTTCGGGGGCCAGGGGAAGGCCCAGAAGGGTTCGGCCAATGACGGCGGCAGCCAGGGAAGCTCCCAGGACGGAGGCGTGCTCCCCGTCGCTGAAATAGAGCTCTGAGTCGGGGTGGGCGGAGCGAAGCTGCCACCACAGCTGCCCCACGGGACAGAGGGCGGCGCCGATGCGGAGGGAGAGTTCCCGGTGGGCCTGAGTGATAAGGGCTTGGCCGGCGGGGTTGTCCCGTTCGCTCCAGGGCATGTAGAGGAAAAGGCGCGTCCCCTCCGGGGTCAGAGCGGCCAGACGCTCCCCGGCCTTTATCAGAGATTCCCGGCCGGGGAAGGGGTGGGCGCTGTGTTGAAGGACGACGGCGTCAAAACCGCCGCACATTAGGTTGAAGTAGGTCTGGGATTGGTTCAGGTGCCAATCCAGGCCCGCGTTGGGGTGGGTGAGCATCACCGCAGTCGTGGGAGTGCCCCTCTCAGAGCAGAAGCGCTGGAAGCGGGCGGGGACATAGTGGACAAAGGTGTGGCTGTTGCCGATAAAGAGGACGGTCATAGAGGGTTCCTTTCTCCGCTACACAGCGGTCACATCCCGGATCCACTTTTTGGAGCGCAGGCGCCAGACGCCTAAGGTCAATTTTATCAGGTTGTCCAGGGACATGGTCAGATACACCGGCAGGATGCCCCAATGGAGGATCAGCCCCATTACGGCGGCCAGGGGGAGGGACAAAAGCCACATGGGAGCCAGGTCGATCATAGAGGCGGCCATTACATCGCCGCCGCCCCGGAGGACACCCACCACGTTGGTGGTGTTGAAGGCCCGCAGAGGCAGGATGAGGAAGGAGACCAGGCTCATCATGGTGGCGATCTCAGCGGCCTCCGGCGACAGGTGGAACAGGGGGTAAAGCACGGGAGAGAAGAGGGTATAGGTAAGGAAGATGAAAACGGCCCCCACCACGATGGCCAGAAGGATGGACAGGGTATTCAGGGTCAGCCCCACCTCGTAAAGCTCTTCCCGCCGGCCGGCGCCGATCTCCCGGCCGATGATGATGGCGGTGGTGCCACCGATGGCGAAGACCATGACGGTGGACATGTTTACCAGGTTGCCCACCAAGCCGTAGGCGGCCAGGATCGCCTGGGAGGAGGCCATATGGCCCATGATGGTGGGGTAGAGGGAGGTGCCCAGGCCCCACATGGTCTCGTTAAAAAGGACGGGGGTGGCGAAGCGAACATACCGGTTCAGCATTGCCCGACTGGGGCGGAGGAGCCGGCCGGGTTGGAGGCGGAAGCTCTTTCCGAAGGCCATGTGCCCCGCGGCGATGACCAGTTCCAGCATACGGGAGAGAAGGGTGGCCAGGGCCGCGCCGCGGACGCCCAGGGCGGGCGCACCCAGCTTGCCGAAGATGAACACCCAGTTGAGAAGGGTGTTGCTCACCATGGAGGAGCCCAGAATGTAAAGGCCCAGCATGGGGTTGGCCATGGAACGGTGGGCGGCGATATAGACCTGGGCCAGAGAGTCGAACAGGAAGGAGAACGCCACGATCTTGGCGTACTCGGCGGCCAGGGCGACCACGGCGAGATCATTGCCGAAGAGGGACATGAAGGGCAGGGGAAGGAAGAACATGACGCAGCCAAAGGCGAAGGTGAGGCCGCCGGCCACATAGAACCCGATGCCCAGTACCTCGTTGATAGAGCCCTTGTCCCCCTTGCCGTGGAACTGGCTGATGAGGACGCTGGCTCCGCTTTGGAGCCCGAAGGTCATGAGCTGAACCACGAAGATGGGAATGTTGGCAAGGGTGACGGCAGCCATGGGGGTTTCCCCCAACCGGCCCACCATAAAGGTGTCCAGAAGGCCCAGGGAGTTGGTGATAAGGTTTTGCAGGATGATGGGGATGGCCAGGGCAACTACGTTGCGGTAAAAAACAGGGCCCCGTTTCATATAGGAGAGCACGAGATCACCTCAAAAGAGAATGTAGGGGGATTGAGCATTCCCTCTCACAGAAGGGAGCGCTAAGCGGTCAAAACAGCAGGGTCTTTTTTTCGCAGATGTGCCGGAGAAGCGCCGCCAGAGCATCCACTTCCTCTTTGGTGGACTCCGGCCCGAAGGAGATCCGGATGGCGCCGTACTGCACCTTGGGGGGCAGGGGCATGGCGGCAAAGACATGGCTGGGTTTTCCCCGGTGGCAGGCAGAGCCGGAAGAGAGACAGATCCCCTGGCTGCCCAGGGCCTCCACCACCGACTGGCCGGAAAAGTCGGGCAGGGAGATGGCCAGAATATGGGGGGCGTCCCCGCGGCTGATGAGGGTGACGCCGGGGATGGCGGCGAAGGTGTCGGCGGCGTAGTTCTTCAGCGCACGGATGCCCTCGGCATAGTTGGGCTCCCAGGCCTTCACCGCGGCGGCGAAGGCAGCGATCTGGGCGGTGGCCTCGGTGCCTGGGCGCAGGCCGCTTTCCTGGCCGCCCCCCAGCAGCAGGGGCTTTAGTTTGGAGGCAAGTTCCTTCCTTACATAAAGGGCGCCCACCCCCTTGGGGCCGCGGATCTTGTGGGCACAGACGGTTACCAGGTCGGCCCCCAGATCCTTGGGGGAGAAGGGGAGCTTCAGGAAGCCCTGAACGGCGTCGGTGTGCAGGAGGGCGGGGGAGCCGGCGGCTTTGATGGCGTCTGCCGCCGCTCGGACGGGGAGGATGGAGCCCACCTCGTTGTTCACCAGCATCATGGACACCAGGATGGTGTCGGGCCGGATGGCGGCCTTTACCGTCTCGGGGGCGATGCTGCCTTCGGCGTCGGGCTTGAGGAAGGTGACCTCAAAGCCCTCTTTTTTCAGCTTTTTCATGGGCTCCAGCACGGCGGAGTGCTCTATGGCCGTGGTGACGATGTGATTGCCCTTTTTGCGGTTTAAGTCTACGGCGGAGGCGATGGCCCAGTTGTCCCCCTCGGTGCCGCAGGAGGTAAAGAAAAGCTCCTGGGGCGCGCAGCCCAGAGCCTGGGCGATGACGGAGCGGTCCTCCTCCCGCCGCTTGGCGGCGGCGCGGCCCAGGGGATAGAGGGAGGAGGGGTTGCCAAAGCCCTCCGTCATAACATCCACAGCCGCTTTTGCGGCGGCGGGGCAGACGGGGGTGGTGGCGGCGTGATCCAGATAGATGGGTTTGGACATGGGAACCTCTCCTTTGCAGCGCAGTAATTGCAATTGTAATGTGGAATGGGAGGAAAGTCAAGAGAGACAAAAGGGCCGGGAGGACTCCCGGCTGTTTCTTTTGCTTGTGTTATTCCCTTAACATTGGTATAATGAATGTTACAAAACCAGCGAGGTGACCGCCCATGAAAAACCCACTTTCCCCTGCGGAAGTACATCGGCAGTATGAGGAAAATATTTCTACCTTTCTGAAAACCGTGCCCGACGCGACCCTGCGAGTGCGGTTGGGGAGGGAGGCAGACGACTTTTTCCGCGCCTGTGCTCTGGGAGTTTGGAATGCCGACGGAGGGCCTATCACCGCCGGATATGTGGAGTATTATAACGCCATCTATCTGCGGGGGAATCCGGCGCCCTCCATCCTGTTTTGGGAGCTGGGCACCTGCGTGGCGGACTTTCCCGGGTTGACCACCCCCGATTTTTTCCACCGGATGCGGGCCTGCGACAAGGTGGCGGGGGGACAGGTGTCCCGGCGGTTTATCGACCTTTTTGTGCTGATGGCCCTGCTCTTCGCCGCGGTGGACGGGGCGGTGAGCGAGGGGGAGGCCGGCTTTGTGAACCGGATCGCCGATAACCTGACCAAGCTCTGCGACAAGGACGGGCTGAAGGGAGGCAAGGCGCCCCTGGACGCCAAGGATTTTGTGACGGTGCGCCCCGCTGCGGGGGCCGGCGGCCCCCAGGTTTCCACTCCCGTTCCGGCGGCGGAGGAAAAGGAGGAGGCCCCGGCGGAGCCGGAACCCACCCTGGAGGAGCTGCTGGCAGAGCTGGACGGACTGTGCGGGCTGGAGAAGGTAAAGGCGGACGTCAAGAGCCTGATCAATCTGGTAAAAGTGCGGGGCCTTCGGGAGAAGGAGGGGCTGCCGGTGCCGCCCCTGAGCCTCCACCTGGTGTTTATGGGCAATCCCGGTACGGGCAAGACCACGGTGGCCCGACTGCTGGCCAAGCTGTACCACGCCATTGGAGTGCTGTCCAAGGGACAACTGGTGGAGGTGGATCGCTCCGGGCTGGTGGCGGGGTTTGTGGGGCAGACCGCCCTCAAGACCCAGGAGGTCATCACGAAGGCCATCGGGGGCGTGCTGTTTATCGACGAGGCCTACGCCCTTACCAGCCACACCGGGCAGAACGATTTTGGTCAGGAGGCGGTGGAGGTTCTTTTGAAGAACATGGAGGATCACCGAAAGGATCTGATCGTCATTGTGGCGGGCTATACCGACCTGATGGCGGACTTCGTTCACTCCAATCCCGGCCTGGAGAGCCGGTTTAACAAATATTTTTACTTTGAGGATTACAACGGGCAGGAGATGTTTTCCATCTTCCAGTCCATGTGTGGGAAGAACGGATATACCCTGGACGAGACGGCCCAGGGCTATGCCAGGGAGTTTTTGAACGAAATGTATGCCTGCCGGGATGAAAACTTCGGCAACGCCCGGGATGTGCGAAACTTCTTTGAGCGCTCGGTGGCCTGCCAGTCTGACCGGGTGGCGGCGCTGGAGGCGGTGGATAAGCAGGCGCTGATGGCCCTCACTGCCGACGACCTGAAAAAAGCCGCCGGGGAGGAAGAGGAGAGCGGGGAAGCGGAGGAGAAAACAGGATGCTGAGCGAGCGGGTGGCAGAGCTCCGGCAGGAGGAAGAGGAGAGCTTGACCGGAGAAGCCTTTCAGGGGGAGACAGTGACAGGTCTTGAACTGTGGGATCTGGAATTCACCGATGTGAGCTTTACCAAATGCCGCTTTATAGACTGCCGGTTTGGGGGAAGCTCCTTTTACCGGGTGAGGCTGGAGGGGTGCGATTTCTCCAACTGCTCCTTTACGGACAGCCGCTGGAAGGACTGCATTCTTGCAGACTGCAAGGGGCTGGGGGCGGATTTCCGCGCCAGCCGCTGGCGGGGCTGCAGCTTGGAGGGCTGTGTGCTGCGGATGGCCAATTTCACCCAGAGCATGTGGGAGGGCTGCGGCTGGAAAGACTGCAATTTCGGCCAGTCCATGTGGATGGAGTGTAAGCTGAATAAGCTGAAGGCTGCCGGCTGTGATCTTACGGGGGTCAATTTCTTCCGTACGCCGCTGAAGGGGCTGGATTTGTCCAGCTGCGACATTGAGGGGATCATGGTGTCGGAAACCTTTGGGGAATTAAAGGGGCTGAGAGTGGGCGCCCACCAGACGGTGGGGCTGGCCCGGCTGATCGGGATGAAGGTAGAAAACTGAGGAAATGGACGGATAATATTACAAACAGGAGGCAGAAAGATGAAAGTGGTTAATTTTGGTTCGCTGAACATCGACTATACTTACCGGGTGGAGAAATTTATCCAGCCGGGGGAGACCAAGGCGGTCAAGGGCCTGACGGTGAACTGCGGAGGAAAGGGCCTGAACCAGTCGGTGGCCCTGGCCCGGGCCGGGGCCCAGGTGTTCCACGCCGCCTTCATCGGGCCCGAGGGGAGCTTCCTGGTGGATAAGCTCCGGGAGAGCGGGGTGGATGTGGACTTTATCCGGCCGGCGGAGGCCAACTGCGGCCACGCCATCATTCAGGTCAACGACGCGGGCCAGAACTGCATCCTGATCTATCCGGGCACCAACACCATGCTGACCATGGAGTATGTGGAGGAGATCCTCTCTCAGTTTGCCCCCGGAGACCTGGTGCTGCTGCAGAACGAGACCAACCTGGTGGCGGAGATCATGGAGGCCGCGGCCCGCCGGGGGCTGCAGGTGGCCTTCAACGCCGCCCCCATGGACGACAAGGTGGCGGGGTATCCGCTGGAGAAGGTAAAGTGGCTGTTCGTCAACGAGACGGAGGGCGCCGCCCTCAGCAGAGAGACGGAGTATGAGGCCATCGCCGCCGCACTGCGCCGCCGCTATCCCCAGGTGAATCTGGTGCTTACCCTGGGTGGGGACGGCTGCCTTTACGCCGGGGAAGAGGGGAGCTTCCGGGTGCCGGCCAACATGGTGAAGGCGGTGGACACCACCGCGGCGGGGGATACCTTTACCGGGTTCTTCCTCCGGGCGGCGCTGGAGGGAAGCAGTCCGGAGGAGGCCATGACCATTGCGAACAAGGCCAGCGCCATTGCCGTTACCCGGCCCGGCGCCGCAGATTCCATCCCGACCTGGGCGGAAGTGACGGGCTGAGAGGGAGGCTCCCGAGGAGGAAAGAAAACCACCCGCTGTCCTGTTGACGGCGGGTGGTTTTGGGTTTTATGGGATGTCCTGCTGGTTTTGCTTTGCCATCAGGTCAATGCTTTGGAGGACAAGCTCTTTCTGGCTCCGGCTCAGGGAGCGGAAGCGCTCCAGCATGGCGCGCTCTGAGGGGGAGACAGGATAGGGCGGGTTGGGATCGTCGGTGAGACCCAGGAGATAATCGGTAGTGACACGAAAGTATTGGGAGATTTTGGACAAAACTTCCGGTGGTGTGGAGGTGCGTCCGGTCACATAATTGCTTAACGTACTCTGATTCAGACCGAGAGCGGCCGCCATAGACTTTTGCCGGGTATCGGTATCTTCGATTAATGCCTTGATCCTGCTTTGATAATCCATCGCCCTCACCTCGGAAGAATTATCCGAGATTTTGCGATGCGATATGCGAAAATCGCTGAATCAGCAAAATATTTTTCTAATTCGACAAAATGTGACAAAAAGTAACGCTGAAATGTGATATAAAAAAGGAGCCCCGCGGGAAGCGAAGCTCCTTTTGTCGATCGGTGGAAAATCTTACTTGTGATCCACGCCGTTCATGTGACGGATCAGATCCAGCACCTTGTTGGAATAGCCCATCTCATTGTCGTACCAGGACACGATCTTGACGAAGGTGTCGGTCAGAGCGATGCCGGCCTTGGCGTCGAAGATGGAGGTGCGGGGATCGCCCAGGAAGTCGCTGGAGACCACGGCGTCTTCGGTGTAGCCCAGGATGCCCTTCAGCTCGCCCTCGCTGGCCTTCTTCATGGCGGCGCAGATCTCGTCGTACTTAGCGGGCTTGGCCAGGTTCACGGTCAGGTCCACCACGGACACGTCCAGGGTGGGGACACGCATGGACATGCCGGTGAGCTTGCCGTTGAGCTCGGGAATGACCTTGCCCACGGCCTTGGCGGCGCCGGTGCTGCTGGGGATGATGTTGCCGGCGGCGGCACGGCCGCCGCGCCAATCCTTCTTGGAGGGGCCGTCGACGGTCTTCTGGGTGGCGGTGGTGGAGTGGACGGTGGTCATCAGGCCGTCCTTGATGCCGAAGGTGTCGTTGAGCACCTTGGCGATGGGGGCCAGGCAGTTGGTGGTGCAGGAGGCGTTGGAGACGAAGGTCATATCGGGGGTATACTTATCCAGGTTGACGCCGCAGACGAACATGGGGGTGTCATCCTTGGAGGGGCCGGTCATAACGACCTTCTTGGCGCCGCCGTCGATATGGGCCTGGGCCTTCTCCTTGGTCAGGAAGATGCCGGTGGCCTCCACCACGTACTCGGCGCCCACCTTGCCCCAGGGGATGTTCTTGGGCTCCATCTCGGCGAAGAACTCCACCTTCTTGCCGTTGACGGTGATGGAGTGGTCGTCGTAGGAGATGTCGCCCTTGAACTGGCCGTGGACGGTGTCGTACTTCAGCATATAAGCCATATAGTCGGGGGTCATAAAGGGGTCGTTGATGCCGACGAACTCGATGTCATCACAGACAATGCCGGCCCGGAAAACCAGGCGGCCGATCCGGCCGAAACCATTGATGCCAACCTTGATGCTCATGTTCATTACTCCTTTTGTGATTCATTTGGCGTTACGCATTGTGATGGATTTAACGATATATCCATTTATGATTATAGCCTAAAAAGAAAAAATTTGGAAGGGAAAAAATGCCGATTTGAGAAAAAATTTTTATAAAAATTCCCCCATAAATTCTACAAATCCGACAAGGAAAGAAAAAGAGATACGAAAAGAGATTGTAGACAGACCCATATTTTGGTATACTGCAAAAAAAGCTCCTGCGCAAGATAGAGATAACGGAGGGGAACGCAATGGGCGAGAGCAACCAGGAAAAGTTATTGGACGAAGTTCGGAACCGGGTGAGCGATATTTTAGCGGCAGTGCAGCTGCTGACGCCCCTGGTGCAAGAAAAGGGGGGCCAGGAGGATCGAAAGTATCTGGCCGCCATGAACAAAAGCCTTTATCGGCTGATGCGGGCCATGCGCCACATAGAGGCCTACGATGAGGAGAGCATTTTTCAGCCTCAGCCTTTGGATCTGGCCGGACTGTGCCGGGATGTGGGGCGGCAGATGGAGCCCATGGCCGAACGGTTGGGGATCGAGTTTGACTGGCGGCTGGAGGACAGCAGTGTGATCGGTATGGCAGACGATCACCTGCTGGAGCTGGCGCTGCTGAATATGCTGACCAACGCCCTGGAAGCGGCAGGCAAAGGCGGGCGGGTAACGCTGCACGGCGAGGTGAAGGACGGCCGCTGGAGAGTGAGCGTTGGAGATGACGGCCCCGGGTTTACCCCGGTGGGGGAGGAGAATCCCCTGCTAAAGCAGCCCGGCGGTTTAGGTCTGGGACTTGTCGCGGCGCGGCAGGCGGCGTTTCGCCACGGGGGAGTTTTGATGCTGGAAAACAGCAGGGAGGGGGGGCTCCGGGCGGTGCTGTCCCTGCCGATCCAAAAGCCGGACAAGGCAGATCTGCTCCTCACTCAGCAGCCCAAGGCAGATCTGTGGGGGGGATTTTCCCCTGTGCTGGTGGAGCTTTCTCCCATTTTGCCGCTGGAAAGCTATTTCCCTGAGGATGTGGATTAAATTGGTGCTGGGCGTTTGTCCAATGGGGACAGGCGCCTGGTTTGTGTGTTGGGGGAGTATTGTAAAAGGGGAAGGCAATGCGGTTTCAAAGGGACGCGGTTCCGGGGACCGTGCTTTTCAGGGTTTAGAGCCACTTGGCGGCTATGCCGCTTAGTGGCTTTTGCGGCTTGGTAAAAGATGGGCCCAAGCGCCTGGACAGTATGGAAACTTGAGCGAAGCCGCCAAACGGGCGGCGCCGCCTATTGGATGGACCTGCCGTTGTTATTCTGCGCAAAGGGAAGATATGATTTCCACCGTTGACGTTCTGACCCTTTCATGAGATAATATACTGATAGGGTATAGCTTTGCATAGAAATGGCAGGGCTGACCGGAGATGCAGACTGAAGGGGAGACCTATTTGACCAATATGCTGCTGCGCCGCTTTGTCCGCGGCTATGAAAATGTGGGAGACCCGGCGGTTCGGGAGAAATACGGCGCGCTATCAGGAACGGTAGGGATCCTGCTTAACCTGGCCCTGTGTTTGGGGAAGTTCCTGGCCGGCGTGATGACCGCCTCAGTTTCGGTGACCGCCGATGCGTTCAACAATCTATCTGATGCCGCCACATCGGTGGTGACCCTGGTGGGGTTCCGTCTGGCGGGACAAGAGGCGGACAAGGATCACCCCTATGGCCATGGCCGGGCGGAATACCTGGCGGGGCTGGGGGTTTCGGTGGCCATTTTGCTGGTGGGGGTGGAGCTGGCAAAGGGAGCGGTGGAAAAGATCCTCCATCCCCAGCCGGTTCATTTTTCCCTGCTGTCGGCAGGGATTCTGTGCGCGTCCATCCTTATTAAGCTGTGGCTGTATGCCTTCAATAAAAACCTGAGCCGGAGGCTTTCCTCGGCGGCCATGGCCGCCACTGCCGCCGATTCCCTCTCTGACTGTGTGGCTACGTCCGCCGTTCTGCTGGGACTGGTGGTGGGTCACTGGAGCCAAGTGTCTATTGACGGCTGGGTGGGGCTGGTGGTTGCCGCCTTTGTCCTTCGGGCGGGGTGGGAATCGGCCAAGGATACCTTGGATCCCCTGCTGGGGCAGGCCCCTGACCCGGCCCTGGTGGAGGGGATCCGGCAGACGGTGCTGGCCCACCCGGAGATCGCCGGGATCCACGATCTGATGGTTCACGACTACGGGCCCGGCCATATCATGGCCTCTCTCCATGCGGAGGTGTCCATTGATGGGGACATAGCGGCTACCCACGATCTGATCGACAATGTGGAGCGGGAGCTGGGGGTAAAGTTTCATATCAGCGCTACCATACATATGGATCCCATCGTTACCAACGACGAGCACGTCAATGCGCTGCGGGCAGAGGTGGGGGAACTGGCCAAACAGCTGGATCCCGCCATGACCATCCACGACTTTCGGATGACGGAAGGGCCCAGCCACACCAACCTGATTTTCGACGTGGTGGTGCCTCACAACTGCAAGCTTTCAGATGAGGAAGTCCGCCGGGAGCTGGCGCGGCTGGCCCGGGAGCGGAACCCCAGATATCTGACGGTGATACAGGTGGATCACAGCTATACCCAATAACAGGAAAATTCACAGTTCATTCATGGAAAAAAGGGGAAAACATGCTATAAAAGGCATGGAATGCAAAAGAAGGGGGAATTCCCGTGGCACAAAAGATCCTGATCGTGGAGGACGAGGCCAATATTGCCCAGCTCCTCCATCTTTACCTGGAGAAGGAGGGCTATGAGGCCCAGATCGCGCCGGACGGCGGAAAGGCGGTGGAGCTGTTCCGTTCCTTTGGCCCCGATCTGGTGCTGCTGGATATTATGCTGCCCGTTATGGATGGCTGGTCGGTGCTGAACAAGATCCGGGCCGAGAGCAAAACCCCCGTGATCATGCTTACGGCCAAGGGGGAGACCAACGACCGGGTCACCGGGCTGGAGCAGGGGGCGGACGATTATATTGTCAAGCCCTTTGAGACCAAGGAGGTGCTGGCCCGGATCCGGGCGGTTCTCCGCCGCACGCTGGGAAGCGAGGAAGAGGGGAGTGGCGGAAAAAAGCTCATCTTCGACAAGCTGGTCATCAACCTGGAGGCCTACGAGCTGATGGTGGACGGCAAGCGGATCGACACCCCGCCCAAGGAGCTGGAGCTGCTTTACCATCTGGCCTCCGCACCCAACCGGGTCTTTACCCGCAATCAGCTGCTGGACGAGGTTTGGGGCTTTGATTACTTTGGGGACTCCCGGACGGTGGATGTTCACATCAAACGCCTGCGGGAGAAGCTGGAGGGGATCAGCGAGCAGTGGAGCCTGAAAACAGTGTGGGGCGTGGGCTATAAGTTTGAGGTGACGACAGCGTGAAAAGCCTTTACCGCCGTCAGTTTGCGATGATGGCAGCGGTGATACTGGTGGCCTTTCTGCTGCTGGGCGGCGCCTTTGCGCTGCTGAGCTATCAGTACATCGTTCAGGATAAGCAGGACAGCATGGAGCGCAACGCCAATTACATTGCAAACTTTACTGCCTCCTACCTTACCAGCAGTATGGCCTCGGGAATTCAGGATCCGGGGTATCAGCTCTACATCGCGTCCTTGGCGAATATTTCGGGTTCCACAGTGCTCTTGGCGGAGAACAGCGGAGAGATCGTCTACGCCTCCTCTGGCATGGGAGAGAACGTCAGCGCCCTTTTGAGCGGTATGGTGCCGGGAGAGTGCATGAACGCCATCAACAGCGCGGGGAGCTATTCCGGGCACAGCAGCCTGGACGGGCTTTTGCCCGACAAGAGCTTTGTTACAGGGGTACCCATACGGCAAAGCTCCTACATTACCGGAAATATCTATCAGCGGGGCGTGGTGCTGGTGGTCAGCGGAGCTTCCAGTCTGACCACTATGTGGCAGGATCTGGCCGCCATCTTCCTGCTGTCGGCCACGGCGGTGCTGCTGCTGGCTTCGGCGGCAAGCTCGGTGACCTCCCTGCGGCAGACCAAGCCTTTGAAGGACATGGCGGAGGCCATGCGCCGGTTTGGCCAGGGGGAGTTTGACGCCCGGGTCACCGGCTGTGAGGGCCGCCAGGACGAGGTGGGGGAGCTGGCGGAGGTGTTCAACGCCATGGCGGGCTCTCTGGCCAAAAGCGAGGCTCAGAGAAGTGAGTTTATCGCCAATGTCTCCCACGAGCTGAAGACCCCCATGACCACCATTGCGGGATTTGCCGACGGGATCCTGGACGGCACCATTCCCCGGGAGAAGGAGGCGGAGGCCCTGAGCACCATTTCCTCCGAGACCCGGCGCCTTTCCCGGCTGGTTCGGCGAATGCTGGATCTGAGCCGGCTGCAATCCAGCGAGAATGTCACCGCCCAGGAGCGGTTCGATGTGTGCGAGCTGCTTTTGCGGGTGCTGGTGAGCCTGGAGGGAAAGATCACCGGCCGGGGGCTGGATGTGGAAACACAGCTGCCGGAGGGCTCGGTGATGGTGTGGGGCGATCCGGACGCCATCACGCAGGTGTGCTACAATCTGCTGGACAACGCCATAAAGTTTGCCTTCACCGGCACTGCGCTGACCCTTGGAGTTCAGGTGAAGGGGGAGAAGGCTTATGTCTCGGTTCGCAACCTGGGAGATACCATCCCGCCGGAGGAGCTGAAGGAGGTCTTTGACCGCTTTCATAAGACCGACCGCTCCCGCAGTGTGGACCGGGAGGGCGTGGGCCTGGGGCTGTACATCGTTAAGACCATTATCAACAACCACCGGGAGAGCATTGCGGTGACCAGTGAGGATGGGGTGACCACCTTTACCTTTACCCTCACCATCGCCTGATAGAAGAGAGAAAACAGGGAGAAGGAGGGCGACCATGCGCAACAGCTATTATGATTTCAACGGCTGGGGACGGGATTCCGGCGTGGTGCCGCAGAAATGGGAACCGGGCAAGCCGATCCCCTTTGACCAGGAGCCGGAAAAGACCGGGGCTGCCCAACAGAAGGCCGACGGGCCGCGCCGCACCCCCGATGTGCGGAAAAAGCGGATCAAAAAGCCGAGAAATCAGGAGAGAAACGGCGCCGGGGGCTTTTTGTTTTTCCTGGCTCTTCTGCTGAGCTTGATGGGGCTGGGCGTCTATTTCCAGGGGGGCGTATTGCCTCAATTTCCGCCCCGGGGAGGTATCTGGGATATCCTTTCCGGAGAGGGAGACTGGTATCGCTATTATGAGTACTATGAATATGAAGAGGATAACTGGCGGGAGGAGCTGAAGGATACCACCGCCCCCAGAGCGCCCACCGGTACCGGGGTGACGCTGCCCCTGGACATGACGGAAGGGGCCGCCCTGACCGCCCAGGAGATCTACCAGCAGGTAAGCCCTGCGGTGGTAGGCGTTCGGGTGGGACTGGAAAACGGCGGAGCGCTGGGGACGGGAATCGTGATGTCTGCCGACGGGTACATCCTTACCAACGCCCACGTGATCGCGGGCTCCCGCAGTCTGCAGGTGGTGCTGCCCGACAACAGCCGGAAGGAAGCTCTTCTGGTGGGCTATGACGGGGCCAGCGATCTGGCGGTTTTGAAGGTGGAGGCCCAGGGGCTGACGGTGGCCTGTTTTGGAAGCTCAGACCAGCTTCAGGTGGGAGATCCGGCCTATGCCATCGGCAACCACCTGGGGGAGGAACTGTGGGCCACCATGACCGACGGCATTATCTCCGCCACGGAGCGCACTGTGGCAGTGGACGGAGGGGACATGGTGCTGCTGCAGACCACCGCCGCCATCAATTCCGGCAGCTCCGGAGGCGCGCTGGTGGATCAGTTTGGCCGGGTGGTGGGGATCACCAACATGAAGATGATGTCGGATTGGGAAACCATTGAGGGGCTGGCTTTTGCCGTGCCCTCCACCACCGCCAAGGATGTGGTGGATCAGCTCATCGCCCAGGGGCATTACTCCGGCCGGCCCATGTTGGGGATCACCGTGTTCAATGAGGAGGGCCATGGAGATGTGCCCGCCGGGATCTATGTCAGTTCGGTGGAGCGGAAGTCCGACGCCTATCAAAAGGGGATCCGGGAGGGGGACGTCATCACCGGCGCCAATGGCCGGCGGATCTTTTCCCTGGAGGATCTGAGCGAGGTCAAGAGCGGGCTCCAGGCGGGGCAGTCCATCACTCTGGAGGTCTGGAGCGATGGAGAAAGGCGTACGGTCTCAGTGGAGCTTGTGGAAGGCTACGTTTTGGAAAATTGATGGAGAAGAGGAGACGGCCCTGGGGGCTGTCTCCTCTTTTGCGCATAAAAAGGGGGCGCCCCGGAGAGGGGCGCCCAAAGCGCGGTATGGGGAGAATGGAATGAACACGGGTACGTTTGGCCGGAGACGCGACCTCACTTACCACAGGTTTGTTATACCATAATTTCCAGAAAATGTCAACCAAAAACTGTAAAAAATTTCCATTACAAGAGGCGGAGGTGAAATGCAACAAAAAACATGAAAGAAAGGGGTGACTTGTTGGTAAAAATATGGTATAATAGAGCTGGAGAAGCCGGGCGCTTGACGGTGTTTCCAATGAAGCCCCCTGGGGCAAAAGGAGTTGACAGCTTTATGAAGTTCACGTTTACCGACAAAAAGGTCACTCTGCCCAAAAAGGTTCATGAGTACGCCGAAAAGAAGGTAGGCAAGCTGGAGCGTTACTTCCCCGCTGAGGCTGAGGCCTCGGTGGTATTCAGCGTGGAGAAGGGGCGCAACAACGCCGAGGTGACCGTCCGCTCCGGCGGTACCATCTATCGGGTGTCGGAGAGCACGGCGGATATGTTTGCCTCTATTGACGCGGCGGTGGCCGATATTGAGCGGCAGCTGCGCAAAAATAAAGCCCGGTTGGAAAAGCGGCTGCGGAAGGACGCATTTATCCGGCGGGAGGAGGAGACCTCCTTCGCTCCGGAGGAGCCGGAGGAGGAATACGATATCATCCGCACCAAACGCTTCCCCATCAAACCTATGTCGGTAGAAGAGGCGGTGCTCCAGATGAATCTGTTGGGCCACACCTTTTTTGCCTTTAAAAATGAGGACGACGGCGGCACTTTTGCGGTGGTCTACTGCAGAGACAATGGCGGCTATGGCCTGATCGAGGACGACGGCTAAAAGAGAGAACAAACAGGCCGGGGAGATCCCCGGCCTGTTTTGCTTGTCCACATTCCCCATTGCAAAATCCTTCCCGAATTGATATACTGTTTCTACCAAAATGAAAACCAAACAAAAAGGGGATATATACCCATGAACGAACCGTTAAAAGCCATTGTTCTGGCTGCCGGTAAGGGGACTCGGCTGCGGACTGAAGGGGTGGATCTGCCCAAAGTTCTGCGCCGGGCAGCCGGACAGCCGCTGCTGGCCTATGTGCTGGAGGAGCTCCGTTTTCTGCCGCCCCAGGATATTCTGCTGGTGGTGGGGTACGAGGGGGAGAAGGTGGTGGCCGAATTTCCGGGCTATCCAAAGGTTTACCAGCGGCCTCAACTGGGCACGGGCCATGCCGTCCAGTGCGCCGAGGGCGCGCTGAAGGGCTTTGAGGGACATATACTCATCTGCTACGGCGACATGCCCCTGCTGCCCCGCAGCGCTTATGAGAAGCTGATCCGGGAGCACGTGGAAAAGGGCAACGCCTGTACCCTTATGGCGGGAGTGGCCGATCAGCCCCTTCCCTATGGGCGGATCCTTCGCAATCCGGAGGGCGGGTTTGAACGCATTGTGGAGGACAAGGACTGCACCGAGGAGGAGAGGAAGATCCCGGAGCTGAACGTAGGGGTGTATGTCTTTGAAGCCAGACAGCTCTGGCGGGCTTTGACCACCCTTCGGCCCAACAACGTGCAGGGAGAGTATTATCTGACCGACGCCCCTGTGTGGCTTGCCGCCCAGGGGGAGAAGGTGGGAGTCAGCGCCGCCTGCACCGCCCAGGAGATGCTGGGGGTTAACACGGTGGAGCAGCTGCAGCAGGTAGAGGATTATATCAAAACACGGAGGGGACAGCAATGAACGTATTTATCAGCGCCGATATCGAAGGCACCTGCGGGATTACCGCCTGGGCGGAGAGCGACCCTGCTACGCCCCGGGACTATGTTCCTTTCCAGCGGCAGATGACCCGGGAGGTGAAGGCGGCCTGTGACGGCGCCATCGCCGCCGGGGCCGACTTGGTTTTTGTGAAGGACGCCCACGACTCTGCCCGGAATATCAACCCTGCAGAGCTCCCCGACAGCGCCCGGATGATGCGGGGCTGGACGGGAGATCCCCTGAGCATGATGAGCGGCCTGGACGCGGGAGACTATGGGGCGGTGCTCTTTACCGGGTACCATGCCTGGGCCTCCAGCGGCGGCAATCCTCTGAGCCACACCATGAATCTCCGCAACGAGTATGTGATGCTCAACGGGGTGCGCATGAGTGAGTTTATGATGAACGCTTATACGGCGGGCTATTACGGAGTGCCCGTGGTTTTCCTTTCCGGGGATAAGGCCCTGTGTGATTTTGCCAGGGAGTTTATCCCCGGCATCACCACCGTGGCGGTCAATGAGGGACGGGGCGGCGCTGTGGTGTCCATGCACCCTGATCTGGCGGTGAAAGCCATCAAGGACGGGGCAAAGAAAGCAGTGAAGAACGCCAAAAACTGCTTTGTGCCCATGCCGGAGCGGTTTGAAATGACCGTCCGCTTCCGGGAGCACCAGATGGCTTACTCCAAGAGCTTCTATCCCGGGGCCGCCCTGGAGGATGAGAAGAACGTGGTGTTCTCCTCCGACGATTGGTTTGAGATGCTCCGCTTCAGCCACTTCGTGATCAGCGACTAAGGGAGGACGGGTATGGAGAGTGAGAACCGCCTTGCCGTTTTGATCGATGGGGACAACGCCCCCCGCACCGCCATCAAAGAGATCATGGAGGAGTGCGTGAAGTACGGCACCCCTACCATCAAACGGATCTATGGGGACTGGGCCATGAACAATATGGACTCCTGGAAGCCCCTGCTGCTGGATAACGCCCTCATTCCTGTTCAGCAGTACAGCTATACCACGGGGAAGAACTCCACCGACTCGGCCATGATCATCGATGCCATGGACATTCTGTATAGCCAGCCGGTGGACGGCTTTGTGCTGGTGTCCAGCGACTCCGATTTCACCCGGCTGGCCCTTCGGCTGCGGGAGGCAGGGAAGAAGGTCTATGGCATCGGGGAGAGAAAAACGCCCTCTCCTTTTATTGCGGCCTGTGACAAGTTTATTTACGTGGAGGTTATCCGCGGCAAGGATCTGGGGAAGGACAGGGAGCGGGAGGAGCCGGCGGTTCCTGCCGCCCCGGGACGGAGGCCCATCCCCCAGAAGGTGGTGCGGCTCATTGCCTCCACCATTCAGGATGTGTCTGACGAGGATGGATGGGCCTTCATGGGAGAATTGGGCAACATCCTGCCCCGGAAGCAGCCTGACTTTGACCCCCGGAACTATGGGTTTGAGAAGCTGACCACCATGGTCAAATCCATCGACCGCTTTGAGATTGACGCCCGACCCACCAGTGCGCCCAATGTAAAGCACATCTACGTCCGGGATAAGAAGGCCCGAAATCTGACCTGAGTGCAGGATTTTCTGTGTGAAGCCGCCCCTTCGGGGGTGGCTTTTCTTTTCTGTTTCCGTTGAAATTCCCCTCAAAAACAAGTATAATAACTCTAACTATACGCAAAGGAGGGGGACGCCCCGTGACACAACTGGAACAACTGCCCCTCCCCCTGCTTCTCTGGTATCACGAGAACGCCAGAACCTTGCCCTGGCGCAGCGATCCCACCCCCTACCATGTCTGGGTCTCTGAGATCATGCTCCAGCAGACCCGGGTGGCGGCGGTGCTGGATTACTATAAGCGGTTCCTGGAGGCTCTGCCTACCGTGGCGGATTTGGCCGCCTGTCCTGAGGATAAGCTGATGAAGCTGTGGCAGGGCCTGGGTTACTACAGTCGGGCCCGGAACCTGCAAAAGGCGGCCCGGCAGGTGATGGAGCGGTTCGGCGGGGAGATGCCCTCCCGTTACGAGGAGCTCCTGACCCTCTCCGGCATCGGGGATTATACCGCCGGGGCCATCTCCTCCATTGCCTTCGGCCAACCGGTGCCGGCGGTGGACGGCAACGTCCTCCGGGTGGTGAGCCGCCTCACCGACGACCACCGGGATATGACCCGCCCGGAGGTGAAAGCGGATATCCGGGATGCCTTGACCAAGATCATCCCCCGGGATATACCCGGAGCCTTCAACCAGGCCATGATGGATCTGGGCGCCACTGTGTGCCTTCCCAACGGGGCGCCCCTGTGTGAGAAGTGTCCGGCGGCGGATTTCTGCGCCGGTTGTCTGACGGGAACGGCCCGGGATCTGCCGGTGAAAGCCCCGAAAAAGGCCCGTAAGATCGAGGAACGGGTGGTTTATCTCATTTTTCGGGACGGGAAGGTGGCCCTCCGCCGGCGTCCGGCAAGAGGGCTGCTGGCAGGCTTGTGGGAATACCCCAACGAGCCCGCCCCCTGGCCCTGCCCGGTGGAGGGCAAGGCGGATTTTGCAGCCGCCGGAAAGCATATCTTCACCCACAAGGAATGGCACATGAAGGCCTATGCCGTGGAAGCGGAGACAGAGGCCCTGCCTCAAGACTGGCTCTGGGCCGGCGGGGAAGAGCTGGCTGATACCTACGCCTTGCCCAGCGCCTTCGCCCCCTTTGCCCATATCGTAGCCCAGCGGGTGAAATGAGCATACAAAACGGCTCCCCGGGTGTTGAGAAACGGTGGAGCGAGCGGGAATACAAAAGATAAAACCATACATAAAAAGGTGGAATGACAGATGGCAAAGCTCTATTTTCGGTACGGCGTTATGGGCTCTTCCAAGTCGGCCAACGCCCTGATGGTGCGCTACAACTATGAGGAGCGGGGCCAGAAGGCCCTGATGGTGAAGCCCGACATCGACCAGCGGGAGGGCAAGGCCATCGTCAATTCCCGCATCGGCCTCCATTACCCCTGCATATGGTTTGAGGAACTGCGGGCTATGTCGGAATCGGAGGTTCGGGACTACCAATGCATTATTGTGGACGAGGCCCAGTTTTTGACCCAGGAGGAAGTGGATTATGTGACCCACATTGTGGACGACTGGCATGTGCCCGTCATCTGCTACGGCCTCCGGGCGGATTTCAGAGGGGATCTATTCCCCGGTTCCCAGGCGCTGCTGGCCTGCGCCGACATCATCGAGGAGGTCAAGACCATCTGCTGGTGCGGCAAAAAAGCCACCTGCAACGCCCGCTTTGACGAGACGGGCAAGGTGCTGAAGGAGGGCGAGCAGGTGGTGCTGGGGGCCAACGACAAGTATATCGGCCTGTGCCGCAAGCACTGGAAGGAAGGAAATCTGGGGCCGCAGTGAGGGACGGGGGTTCTCTGCTGTTAAGGGGATCGTGATGGATTTGAGAATTTGTTTGATGCGGGCGGTTGCATTTTCCGGCCTTCCGGCCGGGGCCAAACCCGCCGAAAGGCTTTGAAAGGAGGGAAACCCCATGACCTTTGACGAACTGAAAGAAAAAGCCCACGCCCTTCCTTTGAAGCCGGGCGTGTATATCATGCAGGACAAGCACAATGAGGTCATCTACGTGGGCAAGGCCAAGGCCCTGAAAAACCGGGTTTCCCAATATTTTGCCAACCTTGCCTCCCACACGGAGAAGACCCGGGCCATGGTGGCCTCCATTGACCACTTTGACGTCATCGTGGCCGACAGCGAGTTTGAAGCCCTGGTGCTGGAAAACTCCCTCATCAAGCGCCACCAGCCCCACTACAATATCCTGCTGAAGGACGATAAGGGTTATCCGTACATCCGGTTGGATGTGAATGCGGACTACCCCCGGTTCTCCCTCTCCAACAAGGTGGCTGAGGATGGAGCCCGGTATTTCGGCCCCTATGGCAGCCGCAGCGCTACCTGGGGGATTCTGGATGCTCTCCGGGGAGCTCTGCGCCTGCCCTCCTGCAACAAAAAATTCCCCCGGGACGTGGGCAAGGAGCGCCCCTGCCTCAACTATCACATGGGCCTCTGCGACGGCTACTGCCGCCCGGAGATGACCCCCGAGCAGCATAGAGAAACCATGAATCAGGCCATTCGGCTGTTGGAGGGCCAGTTCAAGGAGGTCAAGGCAGACCTTACCGCCGAGATGGAATTGGCCGCCGAGGAGATGCGCTTTGAAAAAGCCGCCGAGCTCCGGGATCGCATCCGTGCCATTGAGCTGCTGGGCAAGCGGCAGAAGGTGGTGGCGGGTTCCCTGGCGGACACCGATGTGGTGGGCTACCACCAGGGCACCGCCAAAAGCTGTTTCGTGGTTCTTCACTATGTGGAGGGCGACCTGGCAGCCAAGGACATGGATCTTATCGAGACCCCCATGGAGGGGGAGGAGGGGGAGGCTGTCTCCTCCCTGGTAAGGCAATATTACGGCAGCCGCTCCCGGCTTCCCAAGCAGATCTTGCTTCCCTGTGAGCTGGAGGACGAGGTGTCCGTGACCCGGATGCTCTCCGAGGCCTGCGGCCGCCGGGTGGAGCTTGTCACCCCTCAGCGGGGGGCTAAGATGGACTTGATCAAACTGGCGAATAAGAATGCGGTGGAGGAGGTGGAACGGGCCACCTCCGCGGCGGAACGGCAGTCCAAGACTCTGGAGCTGCTGGGCAAGGTGCTGGATATGAATCCGCCCCCCAACCGCATCGAGTCCTACGATATCTCCAACCAGGGCGCCGACGATATCGTGGCCTCCATGGTGGTCTACGTGGGGGGCAAGCCCTTGAAGCGGGATTACCGCCGCTTCAAGCTAAAGGATATGGAGGGCCCCGACGACTACGCTTCCATGGAGCAGGTGCTGAAGCGCCGGTTCAAGCGTTATCTGGAGGGGGATGAGAAGTTCAAGGATCTTCCCGATGTGCTGTTTATCGACGGCGGGCAGGAGCATGCCCGGATCGCGGTGGGGGTGGAGGAGAGATTGGGTTTGTCCATCCCAGTTTACGGTATGGTGAAGGATGACCGCCACCGCACAAGGGCCCTTATGACCCCTGATGGAGAGGAGATCGGCATTCAGCGGTACCCTGCGGTCTTTGCCCTGGTGGGCCAGATCCAGGAGGAGACCCACCGCTTTGCCATCGAGTTCCACCGCCAGCAGCAGTCCCAGCGGGTGAAGGGCTCGGAGCTGGACAAGATCCCCGGCATCGGCCCCACCCGCCGCAATGCCCTTTTGAAGCACTTTAAGAGCGTGAAGGCCATTAAGGCGGCCTCCCTGACGGAGCTCCAGGAGGTGGCGGGGAAGGCCACGGGTAAGGTGATCTACGATTATTTCAACGCTCCGACGCCGTAGAGACCGGCCGCCGTCCGGTCTCTACAGAAGGAAAAAGGAGGGCTACCATGAAAAGATATATCCCTATTCTGCTGGCCCTCTCTCTTCTCTGCTCCTGTGCTGCCCCGGCGGAGGAGAGCGCTGCCCCGTCTCCGCTCATGGAGACGGAAAGCCCCGTGCAAACGGGAACGTCCGATACGGTCAACGCCGACGCCATTGCCCGGGCCATTCTCCGCTCCCAGCCGGAGGCGGAGGGCTATACGGCTCGGGTTGACAGCGGAGCTCCAGGTGGGGGAGACCTGGCATTTTACCTGGAACTCTATGGGGTGCAGTGGGACGTCGTGAGCGATGCGGCCATCTATACCTTCGGCGGGGTGGATGCCAGGGAGATCGCGGTGTTCTCCCTGAACCACGGCACTTACGCCTATGATGAAACATCCGCTGTGGAGGCTCTGAACGGCTACCTGGAGCGCCGCCAAGGGGATTTTTACGGCTACGACCCGGAGCAGGCGGCCCTGGTGGAGCAAGGAAAGGCGGTGGCGGGGGAAACTTGGGTGGCGCTGCTGATTTGTGAGGATATGCCCGCTGCCGAGGCCGCCTTTGAGGAACTGGCAGGAGTATTGGAAGCGGTCTCAGAGGCTGCTGTCTCTGAGACATCCGCTCCGGAAGAAACCGGTTCCGGGGTTCAAGACGGGCTGACTGCCAAGGAGACCTCGGAGCCTTACAACTGGACCGACTATGCCAACGAGAAGGGGTGGCGGCGCTTTGATCCGCCCAACGAGTTTGACATGACCCCCTATGACACCTCGGCCATCCTAACGGCTTGGGAGACGGGGGACGAGAGCGATCTTTCCGAAAAGGACGCCGCCATCTTGGCCAAGTGTAAGGAGGCTCTGGATGCGGCAATAACGCCGGGGATGACCGACTTTCAAAAGGAGCTGAACCTTCACGACTGGCTGGTGCAGTCCTATTACGGCTGCTATGACCGAACCGTTCATGATCCCACGACTCCCATGGGCCGGGAGGACAACCTGAATCCGTATGGCCTTCTGGGGCGGGGTTACGGCATCTGTCTGGCCTATGCCACCACCTTTCAGCTCCTAATGGATCTGGCGGGGGTGGAGTGCGTCACGGTGATCGGGGCCTCCTCCAGTTCCAGCAGCGACCACGCCTGGAACATGGTAAAGCTGGAGGGGGAGTGGTATGGTGTGGATCCCACCTGGAACGCTACCTACCGGGAGGGCCTGGACGAGACGACTATGTGGCCCTGGCAGCACCGCTATTTCAACGTGACCAGCCAGGAGCTGCGGGAGAGTGATCATCAGTGGGATTATGAGAGCATCCCGGAGGCCGCCGCCACCCGCTTCCGCTGGGACGGCACCGGAGAGCTGCCCCAATAGGCGGAGAAGGGAGCGCCATGGCGAACCTCTTTAAAAAAGGAAAAACAGTGCAAAATAGAGTGGAAGCTGCAAAAAAATGACCACACCCGAAAGGATGAGATCTCATGCGTGTTATCACAGGCACAGCCCGGGGAAGAAAGCTGAAGGATCTTCCCGGCTTGGACACCCGCCCCACCACCGACAAGGTGAAAGAGTCTATTTTCAACATCATCCAGTTTGACATCGAGGGCCGGCGGGCGCTGGATCTCTTCGCCGGCACGGGGCAGCTGGGCATTGAGGCCCTTTCCCGGGGCGCGGAAAAGTGCGTCTTCGTGGATCAGAGCCGGGAGGCGGTGAAGGTCATCCAGGAGAACCTGAAAACCACCGGCTTTGAAAATCAAAGCCGGGTGGCGGCAGGGGACGCCATTTCCTTTCTTACCTCCTGCCGGGAAAAGTTTGCCCTGGTCTTTTTGGATCCCCCCTACGCCTCCGACCTGTTGGATCGGGCACTTTTGAAGCTGGCGGAGATTGACATTGTGGCCGAAAATGGTATAATTGTATGCGAAAGTGCCCTGGACAAGATCCTGCCGCAACTGCCCGCCCCCTATGAAATGGGACGGGATTACCGCTACGGCAAGATCAAGCTGACCATTTACCACCGCCGGCTTGAGGAATAAGAACCGGCACAAGGATGTGACGACCTGTGAAAACAGCCATTTATCCCGGCAGTTTTGACCCCATTACACTGGGACACCTAAACGTGATCAAGCGGGCCTCCCGCTGCTTCGATAAATTGATCGTCTGTGTGATGGTGAACGCAGAGAAGGTGGGCTCAGGCCTGTTTACCCCCGACGAGCGGGTGGAGCTGATCCGCAGGGTGGTGGAAAAGCTGCCCAATGTAGAGGTGGATCAGTCTACGGTGCTTGTTGCCGACTATGCCAGACAGAAAAGAGCCTGTACCTTGGTGAAAGGATTGCGGGCGGTATCGGATTATGAGAAGGAGCTTCAGATGGCCCTGATCAACCGGAAGATGAATCCCCGGTTGGAGACGCTGTTCCTTCCCTCCGGCTCTAAATATACCTATGTCAGCTCCAGTATGGTGAAGGAAATGGCGATGTACGGCGCTGATCTGAGCGATTTTATTCCTCGTGAGATCATCGAGGATGTGACAGAAAAAATGAAAAGCAGGAGGAAGGAATAATGGCGAGTGGGGTCAATGAACTGTTGGACATGCTCTTTGAAATGGTGGACGAGGCCAAGAACGTACCCCTTTCTGCCGATAAATGCATGGTAGAGCGGGACAAGGCCCTGGATTTGATCGACGAGATCCGGGGGGCGTTCCCTGCGGAGCTGGCAGAGGCAAAAAAGCTGCTGAACGCTCGAAATGATTATCTGGCCTCCGCCAAGCGGGAGGGTGACTTAATTATCCAGCAGGCGGAGGAGAAGGCCAAGCAGCTGTTGGCAGAGAACGAGCTGCTGGCCAAGGCCAAGCGGGAAAGCGAAGAGCTGCGCCGGAAGGCAGAGGAGATGTCTCGGGAGCTGAAGCAGGCAGCCAATCGCTACTGCGACGACGCTCTGCGCCGTACAGAGGAGGCGGTGGCCGAGGCCTATGACGAGATCAAAAAATCCCGGACGCGGTTCCGGGCTGCCGCAACAGGGGTGGAGCCCGCCGCTCAGCCCCAGCCTCAGAACAAGCCTTTCGATGCTGAGTTAGAAGGATAAACAAAAAAATAATTTTCCCCAGAGAGGTGTTACACCTCCCTGGGGATTTTTTTGTCTTCGGAGGGCAGAAAGACGACGAAAAAGGTCGAACACAACATCTTGGGCTGTGAAGGGGAGAGGCTTTCCATAAAGTGTGATTTTGCCCTTCAAAAATGGTAACAAAGAAAAACAATTTTTAAGAATCGTACGCAAAAGGATGGTTTTACGTCGGATAAAAACAAAAAAATAGGTCAAAAAATTTCTCATAAAGTATTGCATTTTTGTTACAGAGCCGCTATACTAAAAAACAGAGTGGAGCGAAATGGAGCAAAAGACCATAAAAAACCATTCAAGTGGGGGGTGAGGGCATGACCGGTACATATGAGCATTCCATCGACGCCAAAGGCCGGCTGTTCATCCCCTCCAAACTGCGGGAAGAATTGGGGGTATCCTTTTACCTGGCCATGGGTGTGGATGCCTGCCTTGCCATCTACCCCCAGGAGACCTGGGATCGCTTCACCGAAAAGTTCGCCTCCCTGCCCATGAGCCAATCCAAGGCCATGCGTCCCCTCTTTGCCAACGCCAGCAAGTGCGAGCTGGACAGCCAGGGGCGGATCGTGGTGCCCCAGAAGCTGCGGAAGTATGCGGCTTTGGACAAGGATGTGGTTATCATCGGCGTCAACGACCGGGCGGAGATTTGGGCCGCCGAGACCTGGAATGCCCAGGAGGAGGAAGAGATGACGCCGGAGAAGATGTCCGCCTGCATGGAAGCGCTGGGCTTCTAAGGGGATGGAGCAGCAGTATTCCCACCGTCCGGTCATGCTGGACGAGTGCATTGAGGGGCTGAACATACGCCCCGACGGGATCTATGTGGACGGCACTCTGGGCCGTGCCGGACACTCCGCTGAGATCGCCAAACGCCTTACCACCGGTCATCTTTACTGCATAGACCGGGATATAGCCGCGATCCAGGCGGCCCGGGACAAGCTGGCTGCCTGGATGGATCGCGTGAGCCTGATCCACGGAAACTTTACTGATCTGGCGCAGCTTCTCGCGGAGGCGGGAGTTTCTGCCGCTGACGGGATGCTTTTTGACTTCGGGGTCTCCTCTCCCCAGTTGGATGACCCGACCCGGGGCTTCTCTTATATGCACGACGCCCCTTTGGACATGCGGATGGATCAAAGTCAACCCCTGACCGCCCGGACGGTGGTCAACGAGTGGCCCCAGGAGGAGCTGCGGCGTATCCTCTACCAATATGGAGAGGAACGGTATGCCCCCGCCGTTGCGGGAGCCATCGTTCGGGCAAGGGGACAAGCACCCATTGAGACTACGGCTCAGCTGGTAGAAATTATCCGCTCAGCTATGCCGGCCCAAGCCTTGCGGGAGAAGCAGCACCCCGCCAAACGTACCTTCCAGGCCATTCGTATCGCCGTAAACGATGAGCTTACCGCCGCGGAGCGGGTCATCGGACAGGCGGTGCCCTTGCTGAACAAGGGCGGGCGGCTGTGTATCATCACCTTCCACTCCCTGGAGGATCGGATCGTGAAGATGGGATACGCCGGGTTTGTAAAGGGCTGTACCTGCCCGCCGGATTTCCCGGTGTGCATATGCGGAAACAAGCCCAGCCTTCGGCTGGTCAATAAAAAGCCGATTTTGCCAAGCGAAAAAGAACTGGAAGAAAACCCCCGCTCCCGCAGCGCCAAGCTGCGAATCGGTGAAAAACGATGAGAGAAAAGAAAGACAGAGAGGGAAGGAGTGAGCAGCAGTGGCCAGTGCCGCCAGACGGGGAAGCTATGACCCCTACCGCAATCTGAATTATGCCTACGATGGCTCTGCTGTACGGATCTTGGAGGAGGAAGAGGCCCTCCAGCAGCCCCGCCCTCGCGTTCGGCCCAGGCACCAACAGTTGGTTCGGCCCCAGGTGGAGGTTCGGCCGGCCGGAAAAGTATCTCTTTTTGCGGTGGCCGGCTTTGCGGCAGTATTGATGATGGCAGCCCTGCTTTTGATGAGCTATGTCCAGCTTTCTGCGATTTCCAGCGAGATAGTGTCCCTGAACAATGAGATGACAACCCTGCAGAGCGAGGAGGCCACCCTTCGGGCCCGGTATGAGTTGGCCTATGACCTGGGCGCCATTGAGAAGGCGGTCACCTCTGACGGCTCCATGAGCCGGCCTCAGGCGGGACAGATGGTTTATGTGGACTTGACAGAGCCGGACAGCGTGGTGATCTTTGGCCAGGAGGAGACCGGCGGCAGTTTTTTGGGGAGCGTAGAGGAAATCATAGGCAATATCCTGGCATATTTCTGAGGGATACCGGCATAAGATCATGATGACTGAAGCAGAAGAAAACAGGGCTGTGTGAATGGCCGATAGAAAAAGGGCGTAAGAAAGGAAAATTTCTTACGCCCTTCCGTGATGAAAGGGGGAAGAAGCCATGGAAGGCGGCAACCGGGGCAATGACAAAGACAAGGTGCGCCATGTCTCTCCGGATCGAAAGGCCAACCGCACTATTTTGCTGCGTACATTGCTGCTGCTGGTGATGTTTGGCATTCTCACCTTTATTCCTCTTTTTGGGAAGCTTTACGCCATCCAAATCCGGGATCACGAGATGTATCAGGAAAAGGCTATCGGCCAGCAGACCATGGACAACGCCGTTTCTGCCAACCGGGGACAGATCCTGGACAGCAACGGAAAGGTTCTGGCTATGTCCGCTACGGTGTACGATGTGATCCTCTCTCCCAACGACTTTCGGAAGCTCCAGAACAACTGGGACGAACGTTACGGGAAAAAGCCGGAGGGGGCCAAGTATCCCCGACCGGAAGTGGGGGATGTGTCGGCGGGGTTGGCGGAGATTTTGGGGTTGGATCCCCAGAAGGTTCAGGAGAGAATGGAAAAAAACACCTATTATGAGGTGGCCGCCACCCGGATCGAGACAGAGGTAGCTGACGATCTGCGCCAGTATATTACGGATAAGCATTTGTCCAACAGCGTGCTGCTGGTTCCCACTACCAAGCGGTATTATCCGTACAGTTCTTTGGCGGCCCAGGTCATCGGCTGGGTCAACTGGAAAAACGACAACAAGGGCGCCTACGGCATGGAGGCGCTCTATGAGGAGGATCTGGCGGGAAAAACAGGCCGGGTGGTCACCGCAAAGGATGGTGACGGCAAGGAAATGAAATACTCCTTTCAGGACTACTATGACGCCTCTGACGGCAACACCCTCCACCTGACCGTGGACGCCACCATTCAGTATTATTGTGAGCGGGTGCTGGAAAAGGGCATTGAGATGTTTGATGTACAAAACGGCGGCTTTGTCATCGCGATGGATCCCAAAACGGGGGCCATCAAAGCCTGGGCCAATTCCCCCAACTATGACCTAAATACTCCTTGGACCATCACTGACCCGGTGCTGAGCGAGTATCTGGAAACGGTGAAGAACGACCCAACCGCCATTGAGAGCGCTTACAATGAAGCCCTGGGACAGGCGCAAAACCGGCAATGGCGGAACAAGGCGATGAACGACTCCTACGAACCGGGCTCCACCTTCAAGTCCATGGTGCTGGCGGCGGCCCTGGAGGAGGGCGTGGTCAACGAGAACTCTACCTTCTATTGTCCCGGCTACTATGTGGTGGGAAATGACAGCATCAGTTGCTCCCAGAAAGCGCCGGGCCACGGCAGCCAGAACCTGGCTAAAGCGGTGGCTAACTCCTGCAACCCTGCCTTCATGATGATCGGGCAGGCCCTGGGTGCGGAAAAGTTTTATAACTACTTGGAGGACTTCGGGTTCCTGGAAAAAACGGGCATTGACATGCAGGGCGAGGGGAACAGTATCGTCTGGCCCCGCAGCACCTTTGTTGCCCCCAGTACGCAGCAGAACACGTATCTGGCCACCGCCTCCTTTGGCCAAGGTTTCCAGGCTACCCCCATCCAGTTGATCACGGCCGCCTCCGCGGTCATCAACGGCGGCCACCTGATGAAGCCCTATGTGATGGAATCCATTACCGCTCCCGACGGCACCATTATACAGCAGACCGAGCCCACCGAGGTGCGGCAGGTGATCAGCGAGGAAACCTCTGCCCGGTGCCGTACCATTTTGGAGGGCGTGGTCAACGGCGGTACCGGTAAGCGGGCCTATGTCCCCGGATACCGTATCGGCGGCAAGACCGGCTCCTCTGAGACGGTGGAGAGCCGCCGAGGAGAGGATCGAACCATCGTCTCCTTCCTGGGCTTTGCCCCTGCCGACGATCCCCAGATCGTGGTTTTGCTGGCCTATGACGCTCCGAAACGCTCCAGCTCAGGCAGCAAGCTGACCTCCAGAGGGTACTATATCTCCGGCGGTAATATGGCGGCGGTGATGGCGGGAGAACTGCTCTCCGACATTTTGGGCGACATGGGCGTGGAGAAGGTCTATACCGAGGCGGAGCGGGCCAAGATCGACATGGTGGTGCCTAACGTGGTGGATCAGACCGCTCAGATTGGTCAGGAGGCCATCCAGAACAGTGGTTTCAGCGTCCGCACCGTAGGCGAGGGGAATGTGGTCACCGATCAGATCCCTGCCGGCGGCGCAGTGATTCCCAGTGGCAGTCAGGTGGTGCTCTATCTGGGAGAGGAGAAGCCTGCCGACCTGGTGGATGTCCCCGACGTTCGGGGCAAGACGGCGGCTCAGGCCCAGGAGATCCTGGGGCAGTACGGCTTATATCTGAAAGTCAGCGGCTCCAGCAGCTATATGTCCTCCGACGCAGTGGTAGCCAGCCAGACCATCTGGGTGGGTACCAGCGTGGAGCGGGGAACGGTGGTGGAGTGTATCTTCTCGGATAACACCATGGTGGACTAAAGCGGTCCCGAAGCAAAAGGGAATAGGGGTGTTCGTATGCGTTTGCGCACGCTGCTTACCGGAACGGGCTGTATCAGCCCCGTTGAGGAGGACGCGGAGATCCAGGGGATCTCCTACGACACCAGAACGATAAAACCCGGAGAGCTCTATGTGGCGCTGCGCGGGTACAAGACGGATGGACACAGGTATATTGACCAGGCCCGGGAAAAAGGGGCTGCCGCGGTGGTAGGGGAGGAGGGACAGGACGTTCTTCTGGTTCCCGACAGCCGGGCGGCTTTGGCAGCGCTGTCTGCAAACTGGTTTGGCCATCCGGCCGGGGAGCTGACGGTGGTGGGAGTCACCGGTACCAATGGAAAAACCACCACGACCACCCTTTTGTGGGGGCTTTTACAGGAGATCTTGGATGCTCCGGTGGGGTTGCTGGGTACCAACGAAAACCGGGTGGGGGAGGAAACCTTTCCCGCAGAGCGAACCACCCCGGAAAGCTACGAGGTTCAGCGCTGGCTGCGCCGGATGGCCGACGCCGGGTGCAGTCATGTGGTGATGGAGGTCTCCTCCCACGCTCTGTGTCTTCATCGGGTGGATGGGATCCGGTTTGCTGTGGGGGCCTTTACCAATCTGACCCAGGATCATCTGGATTTCCACAAAACCATGGAGGCATACCGGCAGGCCAAGGGAAGGCTCTTTGAGCAGTGCGATACCGCTGTTTTGAACCTGGATGATGAGGCGGGGAAATACTATGGGCAGAGGGCCGAGTGCGAAGTATTTACCTACTCTGAACACCAGGAGGCGGCAGGGCTGAGAGCTCAGGAAGTGAAGCTGTACCCTGACCGGGTAGAGTTTGAGGGGATCACGGAGACGGAACGGATCCCGATCCGGCTTGGGATTCCCGGAGAGTTTACGGTATATAACGCCCTATGCACATTGAGCTGTGCCTGCATGCTGGGCATCCCACTGGAGCGGGGGGCGGCAGCGCTGAGAAAGGCGTCCGGTGTGAAGGGGCGGATGGAGGTAGTCCCCTGGTCCGGGCCGGGGACGGTGATCATTGATTATGCCCACACTCCGGACGCATTGGAAAACGTTCTGAGCAACCTTCGGAAGTTTACACCGGGACGGCTGATTTGTCTCTTTGGCTGCGGGGGAGACCGGGATCGGGGGAAACGTCCCATTATGGGGGCAGTGGCTGCAAATTTGGCGGATCTGTGTGTGGTCACCTCTGACAATCCGAGAACGGAAGTCCCCGTGTGGATCATAACGGATATCCTGCGTGGAATGGCCAGGTTTGACAAGGCGAAGATCGTTGAGCCTGACCGGGAGAAGGCCATCGCTCTGGCCCTGTCGCTGCTGCGGGAAGGGGACACTCTTCTTCTGGCGGGAAAGGGCCACGAGACCTATCAGGAAACCAACGGGGAAAAGCGGCACCTGGACGAACGGGAAACCATTGCCAAGGCTTTGGGGCTGTGATATAATGTCCACTCATGTGTGAAAATAAGGAAGTCTGATGACAAAAGAGCTGGAGGTCCAAGGATATGCAGAACCTGAACGAAACCCTTTTCAGTGTTGCCTTTGTAGTGGCGGTGAGCTTTGTTCTCACCGTGGCGCTGGGGTGGCTGCTGATCCCCGCCCTGCGGCGGCTGAAAGCAGGGCAGTCCATCAAGGAGATCGGCCCCACCTGGCATATGTCCAAGCAGGGAACCCCCACCATGGGCGGGCTGATGTTTATTCTGGCCATGGCCATTGTGGTGGCAGTCCTGGACTGGAGACACATTGCGGAGGGCTCCCGGGGCTCTCTCTATGTGTTCCTCTTTGCCCTGGTTTTCGGGGCGATCGGCTTCGTTGACGACTATATGAAGGTGGTTCACCATCAGAATACGGGCCTTACTGCCGGATGGAAGTTCCTTTTGCAGCTTTCCGCCGCCATTTTGATGACGGTGCTGCTGCGGTATGAGGGCTATTTGAAGCCCAACCTCTATGTGCCTTTCCTGGAGGTGAGCGTCCCCCTGCCCTGGCCGGTTTATATGGTTTTTGCCGCCTTTGTCATGGTGGGTACGGTAAATGCGGTCAACATTACCGATGGACTGGACGGACTTTCCTCCTCCGTGACCATTCCGGTGGCTGTGTTTTTCACCGCCATCACCGCCCGGTGGGGACAGGATGAGCTGACCCTGGTTTCGGCGGCGCTGCTGGGAGGCCTGCTGGGATTTTTGCTCTACAACCACTATCCGGCCAAGGTTTTTATGGGGGATACCGGCTCCCTGTTTCTGGGAGGAATGGTCTGCGGCCTGGCCTTCGCCACCGACATGCCTTTGGTTCTGATTTTGGTGGGAATCATCTATATATTAGAGACCCTCTCTGATATCATCCAGGTCACTTACTTTAAGCTGACCCACGGCAAACGGATCTTCAAAATGGCTCCCCTCCACCATCACTTTGAAATGTGCGGCTGGCGGGAAAAAAAGGTGGTGGCGGTGTTTGCCTTTGTCTCCGCTCTTTTCTGCCTTGTGGCCTATCTGGGGGTTATGGAGCGGTACATGGTCTAAAGACTGCCGAAAGGACAGGGAGCATCTCCAAACCCATTTAAAAGGAAAGGCGGGTGAAGCCCGGTGCCAAGGAGAACGCGAGATCTAACCATGGAACAACAACTGGCCCGGGGCCCCATGGATCTGCCTTTTCTGATGCTGGTGGTGCTGCTGACAGGGATCGGAGTGCTGATGGTCTTTTCTGCCTCCTATGCCACCGCCGTGGGAGAGGGGCGGGACGCCACCTATTACTTTATCAAACAGGCACAGTTTGCCGCCATGGGCTTTGTGCTGATGTACATTGCGTCCAAAGTCAATTACCAGTGGTATCGCTGGGCGTCGGTGCTGGTTCTGGGGCTTGCCTTTGTCATGCTGATCCTGGTGTTGATCCCCGGTTTTCATACGGTACGTACAGACGGAGTAAAAAGATGGTTGAAAATGCCGGTGATCCATGCCTTCCAGCCCTCTGAGATGGCAAAATTGGGCGTGATCCTTTACTTTGCGGCCAGAATGTCCAAGCGGAACACAGAAAAAAAGCGCCGTTATGACACCCAAAAGCCCTCGGGAGTCATTTTCCAGGCCCTGGAGGATTCGGGCTTTATGGAGTTGGTGCCTTACGGAATGATCCTTTTGGCCATCATTGTCCTGATGTACTTTGAGCCTCATATGTCGGGTACCATTCTGATCCTGATCCCCGCGGCGGCCATTCTATTTACCGGTGGAGTGAAGCTGCGTTGGTTTGCCCTTGGAGGAAGTCTGGTGGTGGGGCTGCTGGCCATCATCATTACCACCACCGATTACATGACGGCCCGCATCAACCTTTGGCAGGATCCCTGGGCATATCCCAGGGATGGTGGTTATCAGATCATCCAGTCCCTCTACGCCATTGGCTCCGGCGGACTGTTCGGCGTAGGCTTCGGCAAGGGACGCCAAAAGCTTGGCTTCCTTCCCGAGGCGGAGAACGACTTCATTTTTTCCATTGCCTGCGAGGAGCTGGGACTCATCGGAGCGGGACTGATCCTGATTTTGTTTGTACTGCTGATCCTTCGGGGCTACTGGATCGCCCTTCACGCCCGGGATCGGTTTGGCTCCCTGCTTGTGGTGGGCATCACCACCCTAATGGCGGTGCAGGTGTTCCTGAATATCTCGGTGGTCACCAATTTCCTGCCCACCACGGGCGTATCCCTGCCCTTCTTCAGCTACGGAGGCACGGCACTTATGATACAGCTCATAGAGATGGGCATTGTTTTGGGCGTGTCGAGACAGATCCCGGCCCCCAAGCAAGGCTGAGAGCAGGAGGGTCAGCAAAGAAGCGGCCATTCAGTTGTGCCCTTCCAAAAGGAGGTTCAGCCCATGAATGTTCTTTTTACCTGCGGCGGTACAGCCGGCCATATCAACCCTGCCGTGGCTCTGGCCCGGATGTTCCGGGAACGGGATAACGCCCAGATCCTTTTTGTAGGTGCCGATGGGGGGATGGAGACCCGGCTGGTGCCCAAAGAGGGCTTTGAGCTGAAAACGGTGACCATCACCAACTTTCGCCGTTCCCTGAGCCCCTCCGCCATTGGCCATAATGTGGGAACTCTTGTCAACATGGTGAAGTCGGATCGGCAGGCCAAGGCGATCCTGACCCAGTTCCAGCCGGATCTGGTGGTAGGTACCGGCGGCTATGCCAGCTATCCCGTTGTAAAAGCGGCGGCGGCAAAGGGGATTCCCACCGCTGTCCATGAGTCCAACGCCGTTCCCGGCCTCACCACCAAAGCGCTCAGCAAGGTGGCCGGCGTGGTGATGGTGGGGTTTGCCGAAAGCAGGGAGCACTACGACGATCCCTCTAAAGTGGTGGTCACGGGAACCCCCGTCCGGGGAGATTTCTTCCGCCGAACCCGGGCCGAGGCCCGGATGGAGTTGGGGCTCACCGATGACCGGCCGTTGCTGTTGTCCTACTGGGGCAGCCTGGGGGCTGAGCTGATGAACGCCTATATGACGGATTTTATCGCCCTGGAGTGCAGGGCGGGGGTGCCGTTCCATCATATCCATGGGGCGGGCCGGGATTTTGCCCTGATGACGAAAGAGCTGACCGCCGCCGGAGTGGGAGGAGAGAGCCACCCCGGGGTAGAGGTTCGGGAATATATCTACGATATGCCCCTGGTGATGGCGGCGGCGGATCTGGTGCTGTGCCGCTCGGGGGCTTCCACCATCTCTGAGCTGGCGGCCATCGCCAAACCCTCGGTGCTGGTGCCCTCTCCCAACGTGACGGCGGATCACCAGACCAAAAATGCCCGGATCCTCTCACAGGCGGGCGGCGCGGTGCTTCTGCCGGAAAAAGAATGCTCAGGACAGAAGCTTTACCAGGTGGCCCATGATCTGCTTCAAAGCCAGACAAAACGCAAGGAAATGTCCCGGCGGCTGTCGGAGCTTTCCGTTCCCAACGCCAACGAGAAAATCTATGAAACGCTGAAAGGCCTGCTGAGATAAGATAAGGGGAACGGAGCGCTTACCGGATAGACGGGTGCCCGATTGACCCATTTTTCCCTCCCTGCATAGGATGATCCGTAGAAAATCCGATAGGGAGGGCAAAATATGAGCGTTTTTAAGATCCAGGGCGGCCAGTCCCTGTCTGGCTCTGTTCAGGTACAGGGGGCCAAGAACAGTGTCCTGCCCATTTTGGCGGCCACGGTTCTTTCCACCGGGGTGTGCGTTCTCCACAACTGCCCCCGGCTCACCGATGTGGATCACACCTTAGAGATATTGTGGCATCTGGGCTGTAAGGTAAAGCGGGAAGGGAACACGGTGACGGTGGACGCCGCTGCGCCGCTGAATTGGGACGTACCGGATCCGCTGATGAGGGAAATGCGCTCCTCTGTGGTGTTTTTAGGCCCCATTTTGGGCCGAATGGGACGGGCGGAGCTCTCCTATCCCGGAGGCTGTGAGTTGGGCCCCAGACCCATTGACCTGCACTTGTCTGCGCTAAGGAGCCTGGGGGCAAAGATTGAGGAGCGCAGCGGGCGGCTGCTTTGTGAAGGGAAACTGGCCGGCGGGGATATCACCTTGTCCCTTCCCAGTGTGGGCGCCACTGAAAACGCGATGCTGGCCGCGGTGGCGGCCCAGGGAGTTACCACCATTACCAATGCGGCCCGGGAACCGGAGATCGTAGACCTTCAAAATTTCCTGCTGACCCTGGGGGCTGATGTTCGAGGGGCGGGCAGCTCGGTGATCGTGATCCGGGGAGGAAAGGCGCTTCACGGCGGAGAGTATACTCTGATGGCCGACCGCATCGTAGCGGCTACATACCTTTCGGCGGTAGCAGCCGCCGGCGGCGAAGGACAGGTGACGGGGATAGATTGGCAGCACCTCTCCACGGTGACAGCGGTGCTTGCAGAGGCCGGCTGCCGGGTGGAGAGCGGCGAGCGAGCCATCACCATCTCTGCCCCGGCGCACCTGCGGGCCGTACGGCCCATCCGCACAGCGCCCTATCCCGGCTTTCCTACGGATGCGCAGGCGGTGGTGATGGCCGCCCTATGCAAGGCGGAGGGGGCCACTGTATTTGCCGAGAACATATTTGATAGCCGCTACCGCCATGTGGATGAGCTTGCCCGAATGGGGGCGGATATCCGGGTGGAGGGAAAGGTGGCGGTGGTGTACGGAGTAGACCGGCTTTTCGGCGCCCGGGTTCGGGCCACAGATCTTCGGGGCGGAGCGGCTCTGGCGGTGGCGGGTCTGGCGGCGGAGGGAGAGACGGTGCTGTCCGGCTTGGAGCATGTTTTCCGGGGGTACAGCGACCTGTCCGGCGATCTGCGGGCCCTTGGGGCAAAAATTGAGCAAACTGAAGAAATTGTAAACGAATCTTAACGACTTTTTCACCAATGGGTGATACAATAGCAAAAAGCAGGAAAGATACCAAAGAGAAACGGCAGGAGGCCGGAGCATGGCGGCGAGGAAGAATCGGAATCGACATCGGCGGAGAAGGGGACGCTTTGGCTTCCTCTATAAGCTGTTGTCCTTTCTTATCATCTTCGCCGCCATTTTGGTGGGTTGTGTGGCCTTTTTCCGGGTCAATCAAGTGGAGGTCATGGGTAACAGCCGGTATAGCGCACAGCAGATCATTGACGCCTCTGGGGTAGAGCTGGGGGACAACCTGTTTCTGGTGAACCGGCCCCAGACGGCGCTGAATATCACCCGGGAACTTCCCTATGTGGAGAAGGTGGCGCCGGTTCATCGCCCGCCGGATACGGTTGAGCTGCATATTACCGAGACTTTCGCTGCTGCTGCCATTCAGATCGAGGATAGCTGGTGGCTGATCAACGCTTCCGGAAAGCTCCTGGAGCAGGGGGGCGAAAGTCTGGTGGGAGATCTGCCTGTGGTACAGGGACTTCACCCGGTGGATCCCATTCTGGGCGGACGGCTGACGGTAGAGCTGGAGGAGCAGATCAAGCTGGAGGGCCTCCAACAGCTGTTGACCGCGCTGGCGCAGCGGGAGATGCTGGGCCAGATCACGGAATTTGTGGATCTGACGGCGGCCAATGCCATCTATTTTGGCTGTGGCGGAGATTTGACGGTGGTGGTGCCCATGTCGGGAAATTTTGAACTGCGGGTCTTTTCCCTTCAGCGGGTGTTGGAAAGCTTCTCCCAGAGGGGGGAGGACATTTCCGGCACGCTGGATCTTACCTATGGAGATGACCAAGCCCGTCTGCTTACCGAGCGGTGGCTGCCTGCGTCATGAAAACGCGGCTTTCCCAAAAGGAATGTGAAAACTTTGAAGAAATCCGCATAGAACTATTGACCTGAAAGCAAAAGAAGGATAAAATGTAACAAGATATAGAAACCATTGATGGCGGGGCCACAAAATGGTCCGGCCGTCAGCCAAGATACAGACGAACCATACATAGGAGGAGCAAATATGCCGTTTGGATTGGATACCGGCCCCGAGTCTGTCGTCAACATTAAAGTGATTGGCGTCGGCGGCGGCGGCAACAATGTGGTCAACCGCATGGTACGCAGTGGGGTCAAAGGCGTGGAGTTTATCGCCGTCAATACAGACAAGCAGGCCCTGAATGTTTCCAACGCCAATCAGAAGATCCAGATTGGCGACAAGCTTACCAGCGGAAAGGGTGCAGGCGCCGACCCTGAGGTGGGGCGGAGGGCCGCTGAGGAGAACAAGACTCAGATCACCAAGGCCCTGGAGGGCACCGACATGGTGTTTATCACCGCCGGCATGGGCGGCGGTACCGGCACGGGAGCCGCCCCCATCGTGGCGGAGCTGGCCCGGGAAGCGGGTGTGCTGACTGTGGGTGTGGTGACCAAGCCCTTCAACTTTGAGGGCCGCCGCCGTATGCAGCAGGCCGAGATGGGCATTGAGGAGCTGAAGGGGAAGGTGGATTCCCTGGTCATCATCCCCAATGAGCGGCTGAAATTTGCTACCGATCAGAAGATCACCTTTGCCAACGCCTTTGAGATTGCGGACGATGTCCTTCGTCAGGCAGTTCAGTCCATCTCCGACCTCATTAAGAACACCGGCTTCATCAACCTGGACTTTGCCGATGTGACCGCCGTCATGAAGGAAGCGGGCATGGCCCATATGGGCGTAGGCCGGGCTGCCGGAAAGAGCAAGGCAGAGGAGGCGGCGAAAATGGCCATCTCCAGCCCCTTGCTGGAGACCTCCATCAACGGCGCTCGCGGCGTGCTGGTGAACATCACCGGATCCGAGGACATCGGGCTGGAAGAGGTGGAGCAGGCCGCCGAGATGGTGCGTCAGGCCGCTCATCCCGAGGCCCTTATCATCTTTGGCGCTGCCTTTGACCCCGAGCTGGAAGATGAAATGCTGGTCACCGTCATTGCCACCGGCTATGACGAGGAGGCGATGAAGGCCGCCGAGAGCAACATCTTTACCAAGACCGCCGAAAAGGTGGAGCAGGAACGGGTGAAAGTGGCTGCGGATGTGCAGGAGGCCAACGAAGAGCCCACCACCAGCGAAGAGGACGACCAGTGGCAGTCCATCTTCAATATTTTTAACCGGGATTGACCAAGAGAAACGACGGCAGCCGCCCTCCAACGGAGGGCGGCTGCTTTTTGCTTAAATGAGGCAGGCTCAGATGATATGGATCACATCTCCGTCATCCTTCACCACATCGATGTGGCAATCCATGCCCAGGGTGGTGAGGGCCGCCAGGATCAACGCCCAGGGGGCGGCGGCAACTCCGGCCACAATGCCCACATTCAGCGGGAAATTGACAATGGTCTCCCCATTTTTGGAGACCAGGATCTTGGTGACATTTCCCTTGCGCACCAGTTCCTTCAGCTTTTCCACGATCTCCTCGGCGACCTTCTTGTCCTTCAGATTTTCCACCATGGGATCGACCTCCTTGAAAGTTTTGAGTTTGGGACAGCGGAAAACTGTCTTGATAGTATTATGTCACGAATGGGCCCTTTCGTCAACGAACAGGGTACATGGATTTGCAAGCAGAGCGCGGGGGCGCAATCATCCATATGATAAGGATGGAGCGTGATAGACAGCGGAAGAGGTGGGACAATATGTACAAAAATAGAGCTAAAAATTTAGTAAAAATTGATAAGACGTCCGTTGACAGGGAACGGGAATGCTGGTAAAATGCAGGCGTCATCCGGAAAGCGGATGCCGGGTCAAACCAATATGATAACGTAAGGAGGTATCATCATTATGGTGAAGGAATTGGACATTAAAGACGGCGCCCAGGTGGAGCGAATCAACCGCCTGGCCTCTGAGCAGCCTTATGAAGTGTGGCTGAGCACCAGCACCGTTATGCTGGACGCCCGCTCTTTACTGGGTCTATACGCTCTTGTCGGTCAGCGGGTTCGTGTGGTGGCCGAAGATGATGTGGATCCCAAGCGGTTCAACAAGCTGGTTTCTCACATGGAGTAAAAGCACAGGCATAAGCGCCGCGGGAAAACCCGCGGCGCTTTCATATTTCCCCTTGTGCCTTTCTTCCTGGGATGGTAGAATAGAGGAAAACTACCTATACTACTTCCAAAGGAGGTAGAGAATGTGAAAGTTGCGATTGTTACCGGGGCGTCCTCCGGTTTGGGGCGGGCTTACGCCCAGCAAATCAGCAAAAGCATGGACGTAGACGAACTGTGGCTGATTGCCCGGCGGGAGGAGCGGCTGGTGGGACTGGCCGCTTCGCTGCCCCAGGATTGCCGGCTCATGGCCTTGGATCTGACACAGAAAGCGAGCATGGAGATCCTGGAAAAAACCTTGGCGGAGGAGCGGCCTGAAGTGTCGATCCTGGTCTGCGCCGCCGGGTTTGGAAAGTTTGGGCGGGCAGAGGATCTGACGGCGGAGGAGACAGAGGACATGATCGCTCTCAATTGTCGGGCCGCTGCAGAGGTGACCCGACTGTGCATCCCCTATCTGAAACGGGGCAGCCGGATCCTTGAGGTAGCCTCCTGCGCTGCGTTTCAGCCCTTGCCCGGTATGAACCTCTATGCTGCGACGAAAGCATTTTTGCTCCATTATACCCGGGCTCTTCGGCAGGAGCTTTCAAACCGGGAAATAGAGGTGACGGCGGTATGTCCCTATTGGCTCAAGACTGAGTTTATAGAGGTGGCCCGCCAGACAGGGAACCCCAATGCAGTGCGCCGGACTCCTTTTGCCATGCGCCCCGAGGCAGTGGCGGCCTGGAGTCTCACCATGAACCGCCTGGGGGCGGCAGTGGTGACCTGCGGGCCGATTCCGCTGGTCATGCGCATGGGCTCCAAGCTCTTGCCCGCAGGTGTGCCCATGGCCCTTTGGGATCGGCTGCGCCGGTGACCATTGGCATTTGCTTTGTTTAGGGTAGATATCATTCATCAAAGAAGAAAGAGAGGGACTGCATATGCTCACCGACATCCAGATCGCCCAGAGCGTCCAAGCCCGCCCCATCCCTGAGATCGCCGCCAAGCTGGGCCTTGGCCAGCAGGATCTGATTCCCTACGGTCATGACAAGGCCAAGGTGGAGAGTACTGCCTATCGGGACAAGCCCAGAAAGGCCAAGCTGGTGCTGGTCACCGCGATCAACCCCACTCCGGCGGGGGAGGGAAAAACCACCACCAGCGTAGGCTTGGCTGACGCGCTCCAGCGCTTGGGAAAGAAGACTTGTCTGGCGCTGCGGGAGCCCTCTCTTGGCCCTGTTTTCGGAGTGAAGGGCGGTGCCGCCGGCGGAGGCTGGGCCCAGGTGATCCCCATGGAGGACATCAACCTCCATTTTACCGGAGATTTCCACGCCATCGGTGCGGCCAACAACCTATTGGCTGCCATGCTGGACAATCACATTCAGCAGGGCAACGCCCTGGATATCGACGTGAAGAACATCCCCTGGAAGCGCTGTGTGGATATGAACGACCGGCAGCTGCGCAACGTGATCGACGGCATTGGCGGCCGGATGCAGGGGGTTCCCCGTGAGGATGGCTTTGACATTACCGTGGCCAGCGAGGTCATGGCGGTGTTCTGTCTGGCCTCTGACCTCAGCGACCTGAAGGAGCGTCTGGGCCGGATGGTGGTGGCCTACAACCGGTCCGGGGAGCCTGTGACCGCCCATGATTTGAAGGCGGAGGGCGCCATGACCGCCCTTTTGAAGGACGCCATCAAGCCCAACCTGGTTCAGACTCTGGAGGGAACTCCCGCTCTGATCCACGGCGGCCCCTTTGCCAATATTGCCCACGGCTGCAACTCCGTTTCCGCCACTGATGCGGCCTTGAAACTGGCTGACTACGTGGTCACCGAGGCAGGCTTCGGCGCTGATTTGGGCGCGGAAAAGTTCCTGGACATCAAATGCCGGGCCATGGGGGTTCACCCTGACGCGGTAGTGATCGTGGCCACGGTTCGGGCCCTGAAGCACAACGGAGGCTGCCCCAAGGCAGAACTGGGCAAGGAGGACCTGGCGGCGCTGGAGAAGGGTCTTCCCAATCTCCTTAAGCATGTGGAGAATATCACCCAGGTCTATGGTCTGCCCGCTGTGGTGGCCATCAACCAGTTTGATTGCGACACCGAGGCCGAGATCGCTTTGATCCGGAAGGCCTGCGATACTTACGGGGTTAAGGTGGCCCTGAGTCAGGTGTGGGCCAAGGGCGGCGAAGGGGGCGAGGAGCTGGGCCGTGAAGTCCTTCGGGTCATTGAGGAGGGCAAGAATGCCTTCCGTTTTGCCTATGAAAGCAACCTGCCGCTGAAGGAGAAGATCGAGACGGTGGCCCGGAAGGTCTATGGGGCAGAGGGCGTCAGCTTTGCCCCTGCCGCGGCAAAGGAACTGCAAAAACTCACCGACCTGGGATTTGGAAGCTTTCCTGTCTGTATGGCCAAGACCCAGTATTCCCTCTCCGATGACCCGGCCCTCCTGGGAGCGCCCAAGGGCTTTACCGTTACGGTTCGGAAGGTGAAGGTCAGTGCCGGAGCGGGCTTTGTGGTGGCCTATACCGGCGATATCATGACCATGCCCGGCCTTCCCAAGGTTCCCGCCGCTGAAAATATCGACGTGGACGAAAACGGAAAGATCACGGGTTTGTTCTAAAAAGGGGTGTTTGCCGTGGGATTGCTGGACAAATGGAAGAGCAAGGGTGTGCCCAAGGCTGCTCCGGCTGATTGGGACAACGCCTTTAAAGCAAACGTGAACTGCTACGGGAAGGAAGGGGAGGAGCCCTTTGGGGCCCTTGTCCTTACCGAGGATACCCCAACCATACTGCCCAAAGAGCCTTGGAAGCAATATGCCTTAGACGGCCGGCCTCTTACCGATTGGAAGCTGGTGCTGGTGAGCATCACAAAGAAGGGAGTCGTCGGCATCATCGACTATGCTGCCGCAATGGAAAAGCTGACGGCCTACCTTTGGGATCAGCGGCAGGACAGCGTGCTGACCAGGGGCTTGAGCTTAGCGCAGTTGGAGAAGCTTTTGAAATGAATGGAAATACATAAAAAGAAAAGCCGCCCGGTTTTCTGAACCGGGCGGCTTTTCACTAAAATAGGGGTCAGTACTCTGCGGCCAAAGCATCTTTCATTGCCTGGATGGGGGCTTCCTTGCCGGTCCAAAGCCGGAAGCTGAAAGCGCCCTGATTGACCAGCATATCAAAGCCGCTGAATGTGCGGCATCCCTTTTCCGCAGCCTTTTGGATAAAGAGTGTCTGGATGGGATTGGGAATGATATCACAGACCACGATCTCTGGCCGCAGAGAGGAAAAATCAATGTGGGGGCAGGAGGGATCGGGATAGAGACCGATGCTGGTGGTTTGCACCAAAATATCGCAATCGGAGGGGATGGAGAAATTGGGGGTGAGGGGGACATAGCGGGCGGAGGCGGCGGTCTTTTCATTGATAAGCCGGGCCAAAGCCTGCCCCCGCTCCGGGCTTCGGTTCACGATGGTAAGCTGGGCCGCACCATGATTGGCAAGCTCCACAGCGATGGCTCGGGCGGCGCCGCCTGCACCCAGAAGGACGGCATGGGCCGCGTTCAATTCAACTCCGCCCTGGGTAAGGGACATGATAAATCCCTTTCCGTCTGTGTTTTCCCCGCATATCTTGCCATCCCGAAAATAAACGGTATTGACAGCTCCCATAAGGGCGGCGTTGGGAGAGATCTCGTCCAAATAGGAAAGCACGGCTACTTTGTGGGGGATGGTGATGTGAGTGCCGAGAAAAGAAGTGGCCTTTAGTCCCCGGATGGCGTCCCCCAGATCCTCGGGAAGAACCTTCATGGTGATGTATCTTCCGTCTATATCCAAGGCGCGAAAAGCGGCTTCGATGGTGACTACCGTAGGGTTTTCGTCCACCGGACACCCCAATAAGCCCACCAGCGCGCTGCGGTAGGATTTTTGACTCATAAAGCGCACCTCCCGTCTGGAATGCTGACATTGAGGAACCGGGCAATGGTATCGGCTACGATCTGATGATCGGTCTCATGGGGCAGGCCGGAGCAGCAGACACATCCAACAACGCCGGTTCCTTTGAGGATCAGGGGAAAACCTCCCCCGAGACAGGCAAACTCCGCTGCCGGTAAATACCAATCCCGTTCAATGTCCTCTCCCTTCAGCTGCAATTCCACTCCGGCGCGCAAGGAGCTCATGTGGGTGGTTTGGACAGTGTTGCGTTTGCGCCGCAGCCAACGCTCGTTGTGGAGGTTGGTGCCGGAGAAGCCGTAGCGAAAGACCACATAGCCGTTTATTGTGATCTCAAAGGCCGGCGTCACCTTTCGCTCCTTGGCAGCCTCTACCAGCATGGTGCCCAAACGCCAGGCGTCGTCGTTGGAAAAGAAGGGAAACTGTAAAAGAGCCTCTTGCCGCTTCAGTCGTTCCAGTTGATCCTCCAAAGCATTCATAATAAGCCCTCCTGCATGATATCGACGTTCAAAAGCCGTTTGGCAATGGGCTGAAGGTCGGCAAGGCTCCCTCGGAAGAACCAATGGTTCAGGTCCAGGTGGGAGCTGCACTTTTCCGGCGCGCAGAAGGTTTCGCCCGTGGACTCCAGCTCGGCAAAACCGTCGCCCCGTGTGTCATTCATGTAGACAAACAGGGAGCAGCCGTTCTCCCCCGGACGGTCGGAGGGATCTTTGATGTAGGGATCGGAGGGGTTGTTGTAATAATTGCGGATCAATAGCTGCCAGACTCCGTCGCCGCAGGGCAGCAAATAACCGACCCGCCCAAAGGTCTGGAAGGCCTTTGCACCCACCTTATGCTCGGCGGCAGAGGCGACATGGATGGAAGCAACGCCCGGATGGACGGACAAAACCTTGCCCATAGAGGGGGCGTAGTAATCCACATATTCAAATTGGTCGCCTAAATAGGGGATGAGAAAGGTGCCGCCGGCCCGTACTTGGCAGAGATTCCAGATCTCCAGCTCCATGGGAAATTCGGGAGAGGTGTCTGTCAAATCAATGGCGTGGGTATAACCGCAATAGTCGATCCGCATCATAAGGGAGGCAAGATCTTTACAAAAGCGCAGAGGATTCTCGCAGACTTCCAGGGAGCGGGTCATGGTGAAGCTCTTTTGGGTAAATTGGTGCTCATAGAGCTGGGCGCTTAGCTGGGCGGAAAAGACCAGCCGGCCATCCGAGCTGGGGAGGAAATGATAGTGGCCGGGATCCAAAGAGTCCTGAACGGTGTAGGACTCATTAAAATGGGCGCGCTCTTTTGTAAAAAAAGGGAACTCGGGAGCGATCCAAAGACGATCGCCGCCGGCATTCCACTGTCCGCTCTGCCGGAAGTCCTGGAAGGCTTTTGCGGAGGAGAGAGCCTGGGGAACCCAAAGCATGCCTTCGGAGTCCTCGCCGAAGAAGGGGCCGTATATCCGCCCCCGATCCTCCCAAATCAAAAGTGACGCTCCGTTGCCCAGGGAGAAGATTTGGCTGTTTTCCCCCTGCGTATCCAAAAGGTGCTTCAGCTGGGCCAGTGTAGCTGCCATTTTGAACGCCTCCATTCCATTGGTAAAACCAATTAATATAATTGTAATATACAACATAATATGTACTGTGTCAATAAGGAGAGAGGGGAAGAGGGGGCGATATTTAGACGAATACAACAAAAATATTGCGTTGTAAAATATCAAAAATGGTAAAAACATATTGACAGTTGTAAAAAACAATGATAACATACGGACTATAGTGATATGCGTAGCAAAGCACAAAGAGCCGGATAAGAGGAAGGAGTGTGAGCAGATGGAAGCGCCCGTATTGGAAATGAGGAACATTAGAAAGGAGTTCCCGGGCGTACTTGCGTTGGACAACGCGCAGTTGACGGTGGGGCAGGGCGAGATCATGGCTCTGATTGGAGAGAATGGGTCCGGCAAAAGTACATTGATGAAAATATTGACCGGTGTATATCACCGGGACGGCGGAGAGGTTCTCTATGACGGGAAACCGGTGGTCTATGCCAACACAAGGCAGGCCCTTCATGATGGAATTGCCATTATTCACCAGGAGCTGACGCTGATCCCGCAGATGACAGTGTATGAGAACATTTTCCTGGGGCGGGAGCCTAAAAATAAGCTTGGGGTCATCGACAAACGCTATATGCGCAAAAAGAGCAAAGAGCTTTTGGAAATGCTCCATATGGATATGGATCCCAACAGTGTGGTAAGCTCCCTGTCCATCGCCCAGCAGCAGATGGTGGAGATCGCCAAGGTTCTGCTGTACGACGCCAGAGTCATCGTGCTGGATGAGCCGACGGACGCCCTTCCCGACGAGGAGGTCGACAGCCTTTTCGCTGTTCTGCGGGACTTGAAAAAGAAGGGAAAGACCATCATCTACATTTCTCACCGTCTGGAGGAAATCTTTGAGCTTTGCGATAAGGTCACTGTCATGCGGGACGGCTTGTTTATCGGGGAGAGAAAGGTTTCCGAACTGACGAATGATATGCTGGTGGAGATGATGGTAGGCCGGGCACTGACAGATCAATTTCCCCATGTGGAGCTTCCGCGGGGAGAAAAAATCCTGGAGGTTTCCCACCTGGAGAGTGATCTGATCCACGACGTCAGCTTTGAGGTGTACGCAGGAGAGATCCTGGGAATCGTCGGACTGGTAGGCGCGGGCCGAACGGAGCTGGCAAAAACCCTGTACGGTCACTTCGGGCACACGGGAGGCAAGATAATGGTGAAAGGCCGGGAGGTTCCCGGCGGCTCCATCAAAAAGGCCATCCAGAACGGGATATATTACATGACGGAGGATCGGAAACAAAATGGCCTGGTCATGCTGCAGGATGTGCGGGAAAACATGACGCTCTCCTCCTTGGGAAAGGTAAGTCACCTCGGAAGGATCCGCACTCGGATGGAAAAGCGTCTGGCAGAAGAGTACCGGGAGAAAACCAATGTAAAAACACCCAGCATCTACCAATTGGTTCGCAATCTCTCCGGAGGGAACCAGCAAAAAGTCATTTTGGCAAAGGCGCTGCTGACAGCGCCTGAAGTTCTGATTCTGGATGAGCCGACACGAGGCATCGACGTAGGAGCGAAAAAGGAGATCTATAACCTGATCAATGGCTTGAAATCGGAAGGGAAGGCCATTATCATCATCTCCTCGGAAATGCCGGAGATCTTGGGAATGAGCGATCGGATCCTGGTTATGAACGATGGACGGATCAAAGGTGAGCTGAGCCGGGACGAGGCGACCCAGGAAGCCATTATGCGAACCATCCTTTATTGAGAAGAGGTGCTGAAAATGACAGGGAAAAAGAATAAGACCTTGAAAATTCTGTCCGAGTTCAGAATTTTTATCATTATGGTTCTGGTGATCATAGTGCTGGGAATGATCGAGCCGTCCTTTCTGCGACTGAGCAATTTTTCAAACATCTTTAAGCAGATTGCCACCAATGCGATCCTGGCAGCCGGAATGAGTTTTGTGATCCTCACCGGCGGCATTGATATTTCGGTGGGCTCCGCGCTGGCTTTGGTGGGCGCGGTGTCCGTGAATCTCATTGCCGGCGGCATGAACATTGTTATGGTACTTATGCTCAGCATTGCCATGGGCGCTCTGATCGGCTTGTTCAACGGCATATTTATCGCTTACTTCCGCCTTCAGCCCATGATCGTCACCCTGGCCACCATGTCCATCTGCCGGGGCTTGACCAATATTTATACCAAGGGCGCCCCCATCACCCTGAAGACCTCTCTGGCCAGCGGCAAGATCTACAAATGGATCGGAAGCGGCACACTGTTTGGCGGGATTCCCTTTTCCCTGGTTCTGGTGGTCGTCCTCTACGCCATGGCCTACTATGTCCTCAATAAAACAGCCTACGGAAGACAGGTATATGCCGTGGGCGGCAACGAGGAGGCTGCCCGCCTGTCCGGGATCAACTCCACGAGGGCGAAAATGATGGCCTATGTGATTTGCGGCATGACGGCGGCTCTGGCTGGCATCATCATTTCTGCCCGCGTGTCCTCGGCCCAGCCCAATGCCGGCGAGGGGTATGAAATGGACGCCATTGCAGCGGTGGTCATCGGCGGAACCTCCCTTCGGGGCGGAGAAGGCCGGGTGCTGTATACCATTATGGGTGCGCTTATCATTGGTATGCTGAACAACATCATGAACCTGGTGGGAGTGGAAAGCTACTACCAGACCGTGGTAAAAGGCGTGGTAATCCTCGTCGCAGTACTCTTGGATGCAAGGACTTCAAAGTCTTTGGTCAAATAATGAAATTCAAAAAAGGAGAGAAGAACCATGAAGAAACTGACTGCTCTGCTATTGTCCGGCGCACTGGTCCTCGGTCTAACGGCCGGCTGTACCTCCAAGCCAGCCCCCGCTCCCTCTCAGGCTGCTGATCCTCAGCCCAGCGCCGGAACCACTGACGGCAAGGTCGTCATCGGCTTGCTGGTCTATAACGACAAGAATGAGTTTATCCAGAAAGTGGTGGACGGCGCCCAGACCAAGTGTAACGAGTACGGCTATGAGCTGATCGAGTACAGTGCTGACGGCGATGCCGCCACCGAGGTCAGCAATATGGAAGATCTGATCACCAAGAATCCCAGCGTGATCCTCTACAATCCCGTGGACTCTGACGCAGCCGAGGCGGCCCTGTCCCTGGCAAACGACGCCAACATCCCCGTCATCACCGTAGACCGGACTGCCAACGGCGGCGAGGTGGTCTCTCATGTGGCCTCCGATAACGTCTATGGCGGCAAGATCGCTGGTGAATACATCCTCGCTCAGCTGGGTGAGGCCGGCGGTGAGCTGGTGGAGATCCAGGGAGTTGCCGGCACCTCTGCGGCCCGGGATCGTGGCGACGGGTTCCACAGTGCCGTTGACGGTGCAGCCAACGTGGAAGTGGTCGTCAGCCAGATCGGTAACTGGGATAAGGCCCAGGGCATGGCCATTATGGAGAACGCTCTTCAGGCTCACCCCGATATCAAGGCCGTTTTTGCGCACAACGACACCATGGCCATGGGCGCCCTGGAAGCTGCTACTGCCGCCGGCCGTGAGGACATTGTGATCGTGGGTTTTGACGCTGACGACGATGCGGTTCAGTCCGTGAAGGACGGCAAGCTGGGCAACACCGTGGCGCAGCAGCCCCAGCTGATGGGCAGCCGCGGCGTGGAGCTGGCCTATAACTATCTCAACGACCTGCCCCTGGAGAAGGAAGAGGCCGTTGAGGTCGCCCTGGTGAAATAAGGAAAGGGCAAGGCCTTTTGGTAAAAACTTGTAAAAAGCAATTGCCTCTGTGCAATATTTGTCTTATAATAGCAAAAGCCAACAAAAAAGGTTGTGATAAAGATGAATAAAGCACAGAGGCACCAAAAAATCTTGGAGTTCATGCGTCAAAACAATGAAGCAGCCACCGCGGAGGAGCTGCGCAGGATCTGCGCGGTGACCAGCGAGACCATCCGAAAAGACCTGATCGAGATGGAGGGGCAAAAGAAGATTCGGCGGATTTTGGGGGGAGCTGTGCTCTACGAAAAAGCCGGAGAGCGTCTGCTTCAAAATCGCTATTATGAGAATTTGAAAGCAAAGCGTGAGATTGCCGTGACGGTGGCAAAGATGGTGCAGGAGAAGGATTTTATCTGTATGGATTCCGGCTCTACCAATCTGTGCGTGGCTATGAATTTTGGGCAGATCAGCGCTTCTGTTTTGACAAACTCCCTGCACATTGCCCAGGAGCTTTCCAAAAATGAGAATATCCGCGTGTTTGTGGCGGGGGGAGAGCTGCGGGGAAGAAATATGTCCATGACCGGGATCAACACGGAAAATACGGTGCTGAACTATCGTGTGAGGAAGGTTTTCCTCACCAGTGAGGGCGTAGACCTGGACTTTGGAATCATGGATGCCCATGAATCCGAAAGCCGGGTCAAGCGGGCCATGATGTCGGTGGGAAAAGAGGTTTACCTGCTGGCCGACCACACCAAGTTTTCCGTTGTGACAGCAATCTGTACTGCTCCACTTCGGGAGATTACCGCCATTGTCACCGATTCGGAGATTGACCCTGAGATCCTGCGCAGCTATCAGCAGGCGGGGGTTCGGGTCATCGTCTCGGATAAGCTGACGGATTGAATCGGGCGCAGCTCGCTGAAGTCGGAGCAGAATTCCAAGAAAGGGCGGGCCGCAGGCCATGCGGCCCGGATAGGCCAATCAAATGGAATCTTTTCAGGACTTCAAAAAACGTATGGAAGACCGGGGCGTCGATGTGGAGCTGGCCCTGCGGGAGCTGAGCAAGCTGGTAATTGAGGTTCCCTCCTGGGGCTTTTCCAATTCGGGAACGCGCTTCTACTCCTTTGGCCAAAAGGGTGACGCCACCGATTTCTTCCAGCGGGTAGACGATTGTGAGCAGGTGTGGAAATACACCGGCAACGGCAGAGATATCTGCATGCACATTCCTTGGGATGAGTGCGATTTCAAGGCGGCCAGACAGTATGTAGAGGGGAAGAAGATGGCCTTTGGAACCCTCAACACCAATCTGTTTCAGGACAATGATTTCGCCCTGGGCACCCTGGCCAACTCGGAGCGGCGCATCCGGGAAAAGACCATTGCCAAGCTGATCCACTGCCTGGATGTGGTCAAAGCGGTGGGCGCAAAGTCCATCAACGTTTGGACCATTGACGGCAGCAATATTCCCGGCCAGAACGACTTCCGGCAGCGCCGGAAATGGATGCTGGAGTCCTTGGCGGAGGGATACCGCCATATCGGGGATGACGACATCAGCTACAATATTGAATACAAGCTTTTTGAACCCTCCTTCTATCACAACGAGATCGCGGATTGGGGTACGGCCCTGTATTATGCCAGAAAGTTGGGCGACAAGGCAAAGGTCACCGTAGACCTGGGTCATCACGCCTTTGGAACCAATGTGGCCCAGATCGTATCCATGCTCATCGACGAAGGCAAGCTGGGGGCGTTCCATCTCAACGATAACAACTGTGGAGATGACGACCTGATCCCCGGCACCATCAATCCCTTCCGCCTGTTTGCCATTGAGAGCGAGATGGTGGCCGGACTTTTGGATCCAGAGACCGAAGAAGTGACCCGAAAGGTTCGCCAGGGGATCGACACCAGCTTCTGCATTGAGCCCAGGGTGGAGGCCATGATTCTCTCTGTGGTCAACCTCCAGATCGCCTATGCCAAGGCCCTGTTGGTGAATCGGACAGAGCTGAAAAAACGGCAGATGGACAATGATGTTCTGGGTGCGAACCAATGCCTGATGGATGCTTACAACACAGACGTAACGCCGCTGCTGACCGAATGGCGTGCCCGCCAGGGCATTGAGGGAGATCCCTACACCAGTTATATCAGCAGTGAGTACTGTAAGAAGCGGAAGGACAGAGCTTGATCATCACAGCAGGAGATCGCTTTGTCGCGGTCTCCTGCTGCATTTTATCGGGAAATTAGGGATGGAATATGTTGGATTTGAGAAAACAATATCAAGATAAGATCGAAGAGCTGGCGGCAGCCAGCCGGCTTTTGGGACAGAAGGGCCTAACGTCCTCAGTGGGGGGGAACCTGTCCTATCGGGTAAGTCCTGATCATATTCTGGTGACCCCTACCAATGTGCCCAAAGAGAAAATGCAGGCAGATTATATCTGCATTGTGGACTATAACGGAACCCTGGTGGATGCCAAAGAGGGATTTGCCCCTACCAGTGAAAGTCCCTTCCACACCATGATTATCCGCAGCCGGAAAGACATTGTTTCCGCCGTGCATGCCCACTGCACAGCCTTGAGTGCCTTTGCCATTACCACAACTCCGTGGCTGGAGCGGCCATTTTTTCCTGAGCCCATGATGGAGATCGGCCCCATTGTGACAGTTCCTTACGTAGAGCCCTCCAGTGATCGGCTGTCCCGGGAAATCGAGAAGCTGGTTCATAAGTCCAACGGCTTTTTGCTGCAAAATCACGGAGCGCTGGCCCTGAGCGCCCGCTCTCCCGCAGATGCGGTGGAGAAGCTTTATATGATGGAATCCATCGCCACCTCGATCTATATGGCGATCAGTATGGGTGCGCCCAAAATGCTTACGGAGGAAGAGATGGACAAGGTTGCTTGCCTGCAAAAGCTCAAGGGACTTTGTACGGAGACAATGCCCATCACAGAATCCTTTCAGCTGTCATGAAAAAATACTATTTTACCATTGACCTGGGCGCATCCAACGGCCGAGGGATCGTATTTTCCTATGACGGGCAAAGACTGGAAATGGTGGCGGTAAAACGCTTCAAAAATGCGATTGTGACGAGGGATGGAAAGGACTGCTGGGACTTTTCGTACCTTTTGAAAAATGTAAAGCGTGTATTGCAGGCGGCGGCGGCGGAGTATCCCATTCGCAGTTTTTCCATCGACACCTGGGGCTTGGACTTCGGCCTTTTGGATGAAGAGGGAAAGCTGCTGAAGGATCCTGTTTCATACCGGGACCGGCGTACAGACGGGATCCCGGAGAAATTGGGGAAGGTCATCCCGCCCCGGGCGCTGTATTCTATTACCGGAATACAGCGCTTGCAAGGCAACACCATCAACCAGCTCTATGCCATGACGCTGACCGACCGGGAGACCCTTGAGAAAGCCAGATATCTGCTGATGATGCCTGATTTACTGACCTATTGCCTTACCGGGGTTATGGCAGCGGAGTACACCATCTCCACCACGACACAGATGATGGATATCTCTCGGCGGGCCTGGAGCCAGACGATATTGGAAAAGCTGGGCCTTCCGGCGCAGCTTCCGCAAAAGCTTGTGTATCCCGGGGAGCAGGCCTATCCGCTCCTGCCTGAGATTCGGGAGGAGTTAAAGCTGCCCAAAGACCTGAAACTGGTTACCGCGGCATCCCACGATACCGCCTCAGCGGTGATTGCCGTCCCTGCGCAAGAGGAACAGTGCCTCTATGTCAGCAGCGGTACCTGGTCGGTGCTGGGGACGCAGCTGCCGCAGCCGGTGATCTGTGACGAGGGCTTTGAAGCAGACTTTACCAACGAAGGCGGTTTTGGCGGAACGGTTCGCTATTGCAGAAGCCTGATTGGCCTGTGGATGGTGCAGGAGTGTGTCCGCGTCTGGGAGGAAAAGGGCAAAAAATGGGCTTATGCAGAATTGGATGGGCTGGCCCGGAAAGCGGAGCCCTTTGTGTCCTGCTTCGACCCGCAGGCGCCAGAGGTTCAGGTTAAGTGTGATATGCCTGCTGTGATTGCCCGGCTGTGTGTGGAAAAAGGCACAAAAGCGCCGGAAAATGTAGGCGCGATCTGCCGAACCATTTATGAGTGCATGGCCTTTAACTATCGGCGAACCATCGACGCGCTGGAGCGCCAGACAGGGCGGAGCTATCAAAACCTGTACATTGTGGGCGGCGGCACCCAGGCGGACTTCCTCAACCAGTGTATCGCCAACGCCACTGGAAAGACGGTGGTGGCGGGAATGCCGGAGGCCACGGCCTACGGAAATGTATTTGTACAGCTGTACTTTGAAAAGGAACTGACGGGGATCCAGCCCTTCCGCAGTCTGCTGCGGCGCCAGGAGGATACAAAGACCTATGTCCCCCAGGGGCGGGAGCAGTGGGAGGCGGCCTATGGGCGGTTCCTGCATGCTTAGACGATAGAAGGAGATCCTCAATGAAAAAAATCATAAACGCACCGGAAGATGTGGTCATGGAAATGTGCAACGGCATTGCATTGGCCCATCCTGAGCTGGAATTTATTCCAAAATATAAGATCATTCGGAAAAAGGAACCGGATCCCAAGAAAGTCAGCCTGATCAGCGGCGGCGGCAGCGGGCATGAGCCTGCCCATGCCGGCTTTGTGGGCAAGGGGATGCTGGATGCCGCTGTGTGCGGCGACGTTTTTGCCTCTCCCTCCCAGATCCAGGTCTACCATGCCTTACAGGAGACTGCAAGCGAACGCGGCACACTGATGATCATCAAAAATTACAGCGGCGATGTGATGAACTTCAAAAACGCGGCAGATCTGACCGGCGGCGACCTGAAGCTGGACTATGTGATCGTCAACGACGACATTGCCGTCAAGGACAGCCTCTATACCGTGGGCCGCCGGGGGGTGGCCGGCACCGTGCTGGTGCATAAGATCGCCGGCGCCGCCGCGCAAAAGGGAGGCTCGCTGGAGGAGGTAAAGACCGCTGCCCAGGAAGCCATTGATCATGTTCGGAGCATCGGCTTTGCTCTTACCTCCTGCACGGTGCCGGCCAAGGGCACCCCGACCTTTGCGCTGGCCGAGGATGAGATGGAGTACGGTGTGGGGATCCATGGCGAGCCGGGCGTAGGGCGTTATCCGCTGATGACGGCAGACGCCCTGGCGGAAAAAATGGTAGCTGAGCTTTTGGCGGATATGGATCTGAAGGCGGGTCAGGAGGTAACCCTTCTGGTGAACGGTTTCGGGGCATCCCCGCTTCAGGAGCTGTATCTTTTCAATCACGCTGTGCGTAAGGTGTTGGCGGAGAAAGACATCCCGGTTTATCGCACCTTTGTGGGCAATTTTATGACCAGCATCGACATGATGGGAGCCTCCCTATCCATTATGAGCATGACCCCCAAGCTGAAGGAACTGTTGGATGAGCCCTGTGACGCTCCGGCATTCCATGTGGCAGGGAAAGCGGCCCAGACGGCCTTCTCTGACCGATCCAGGATCCCGGCGGCAGAGGATGCAGGCCTGAGGATGCGGGTGCCGGAGACCGGCGCCAAAGTGGAGGGCGATGCGCTTTCTCTGGAGAATGTGATCTATCTGGTGGATCGTATGGGAACCTATATCATCGAGCAGGAGGTTCCCTTCTGTGAACTGGATTCCCATGCCGGGGACGGAGATTTTGGCATGAGCGTGGCCAAAGGCTTCCGCCGTTTGAAGGCAGAGTGGAATGATATTCTGAAAGCAGAGCGCCTGGATATCGGCGCATTTTTGACCGCCTGTGCCTTTGTGATCATGGAGCACTGCGGCGGAGCGTCGGGGCCCATCTGGGGCTCTGCCTTTCTCGCCGCGGGCCGGGAGACAAAGGGGAAGAGTACAGTCTCGGTAAAGGAGCTGGCCCAAATGCTCCAGTCCGCCGTGGAGGGCATCCAGCGCACCGGTGAGCGCTCCTTCGGCCGGGGCGCTGTGGTGGGGGACAAGACCCTGATCGACGCCCTGGTCCCCTGCGCGCAGGCCTGGAAGACCGCCGCTACCCTGGAGGAGGGCTTCCGCCTAGGCGCGGAGGGGGCAGTTCAGGGAGCCAAAGAGACGGAAAAGATCGCCGCCCGAATGGGCAGAGCCGGCACGGTAGGGGAGCGAAGCATTGGCTATCCGGATGCCGGAGCCTACGCCCTGGGGCAGATTTTTACCCACCTGTACCAGCATCTTCAATTCAAAGGATAAAAAAGCCGCCGCCCCGGTGTTGCCCTTTTGCAGCTTTCGAATAAGCATACTCTCCTCCAAGACCTGTCCGCCCCCCTTCACAGAAACGTTTCTATTTGTAGATACCCCGAAAAGGGAAAAAGGTTTCAAAAAAGCGGCTGGGTTTTTCCCAGCCGCTTCTCTTATTTCGCGTAGTAGTTGATAAGGCACCCGGCCAGGATGATGTCCCGTTCCTCCCGGGTAAGGCCGGGGAGTTTTAGTTTCACCGGGATCTGGGTCTGCTCCTGGCCCTGGGGATGCTGGATGAGGTAGGCGTCGATCTCCTCTCCGTCTCCCTCCAAAAGGGCTTTGATGCCGGGGATATAGAGGGAATCCCCCTCCCGGATGCCCCAATCCTTCACGTCCTCGGCGATGAAGGGCAGCATCCCCCAGTTCACCACATTGGAACGGTAGCGCTTGGTGGCGTATTCAGCGGCCAGGTTGGCGCAGCCCCCCAGCACCCGCTGGCAGGAGGCCGCCTGCTCCCGGGCAGAGCCGTCCCCGGGCTTCAGGGCCATGATGAAGGATCCGATGCCCGTGTCGGCGGGGAAGTTAGGATCCTGCCCCGCCCGCCGTTTCTGCTCGGCCTGCTGCACCTTCTGGGCGTTGGAGACATACTTGGGGCACTTGCGGCTCAGAGCGAACTGGGACAGCTTGATGGGGTTGGAGCGGTAGGAGGAGGTCTCCCCCGAGGGGATAAGCTCATCGGTGGTGGTCACCGGGTCATAGATGGCGGCGCAGCAGGTGAGCAGCAGGTTTTCCGGCAGGGGGATCTGCTGCGGCCAGTCGGCAATGTTGGGGCCAAAGACCAGCTCCGTCTCGCTCTCGGGCCGGCCCACACCGTAGTAGACCCGGGCCTTGTAAGCGCTGTCGTCATAGGCCCAGTTTTCATCAGGATGGTCGGCAGGGGCCTCCGGAAGTTCATCGGCTCCGGTGAGAACACCTCCGTTCAGAGCGGTGGCGGCAATGGAGCGGGCGTCCATCAGGGCCACATAGGAGATCTGTCCGTCACCGGGCTTGCTGCCCTCCCGGTTGGGGAAGTTCCGGGTGGAGTGGCGGATGGAGAAAGCGCCGTTGGCGGGCACATCCCCCGCCCCGAAGCAGGGGCCGCAGAAGCAGGAGCGGATGGAGCAGCCCGCCGCCATAAGATCTGCGATATAGCCCTTTTTGGTCAGCTCCAGGTTGATGGGCATGGAGCCGGGGTAGCAGCTGAGCCAGAAGCCGCCGCTGCCGGTGGAGCAGCCCTTCAAAATTTCCGCCGTCCGCTTTAGGTTCTGATAGGTGCCGCCGGAGCAGCCGGCGATGACCCCTTGATCCGCCCGGAAAACGCCGCCCTGGATTTTACCCAGCAGGGAGGGGGCGTTTTTCACCCCCAGCTGCTCCGCGGCGTCCAGATCCACCTGGTGGAGCAGGTCGGACATATTGGCTTTGAACTCCCGGATGGTGTATGCGTTGGAGGGGTGGAAGGGCAGAGCGATCATAGGCTCCAGGCTGGACAGGTCGATTTCCACCAGGCCGTCGTAGTAGGCGCCCTCGCCGGGGGCCTGGGTCTGATAGGAGTCCCCACGGCCCAGGGTGGTCAGGTGGGCCCGGGTCAGCTCGTCAGTACACCACACCGAGGACAGGCAGGCCGTTTCGGTGGTCATCACGTCGATACCGGAGCGGTAATCCATAGAGAGATTGGCCACCCCGGGCCCGAAGAACTCCAGCACCGCGTTTTTCACCGCCCCGCTTTTGAAGGTCGCCCCCACCAGGGCGATGGCCACGTCCTGGGGCCCCACCCCGGGTCTGGGAGCGCCGGTGAGGTGGACGGCGATGACGGGGGGATAGGCGATATCGTAGGTTTTTTCCAGCAGCTGCCGGGCAAGCTCGGGCCCTCCCTCGCCGATGGCCATGCAGCCGTAGGCGCCGTACCGGGTGTGGGAGTCGGAGCCCAGGATCATGGTTCCCGGTGCGGCATACCGCTCCCGCATATAGGAATGGATCACCGCCTGGTGCGCGGGGACAAACTCCCCGCCATACTTTTTGGCGGCGGATAGACCGAAGAGGTGGTCATCCTCGTTGATGGTGCCACCCACGGCGCAGAGGGAGTTGTGGCAGTTGGTGAGCACGTAGGGCAGGGGAAACCGGGTAAGGCCGGAGGCCCGGGCGGTCTGGATAATGCCCACGTAAGTAATATCGTGGGAGGCCATGGCGTCAAATTTGATCTGAAGCCGGGACATATCCCCGCTGTGGTTGTGGGCAGCCAGGATGGAGTAGGTCATGGTGTTCCTTCTCCCGGCCTCAATGCCGGCAGGCTCAGCCTGGGCCGGAACGAAACTGCCCTTTCGATAATAAAAGCCTTCCCTTTTGACAGCGATGCACATGGTTTTTCTCTCCTCTGCAGTGGATTTGCTTTTATGGTATCATATCAAATCCGCCCTCAAAAGGCAAGAGAGGGTCAAAATAAAAGGGAGGCATGGCGCCATTGCGCCATGCCTCCCTTTGCGATATAGAGCCGATTTCTTACACCAACTGCCGGCGCTGACGTTCCTTTTCGGCAGCCTCGTCCTCCATGGGATACCACATGGGGGAGATGAGCCGAACCCGGCAGGCGTCCCCTTCAGCGAAGGAAATGCGGTGAGGGGTCTGGATCTTCAGCTTCTGCTCGCCCACGGGTACGATGTACTCGGTGCGGTCGGTGAGGAAGATCCGCTTTTCAATGTGGGTGGGGTAGCCCTCCTGGTCAGCGCCCAGCAGATCGATGGAGTTGGGCCGGGTGGCCACCACCATCTGCCGGTCGGCGTCCTTGGGGATATCCAGGGCCAGGGGATTTTCGTTGTCGCCCTGGGCGTAGACCTTGCCGTCCACGATGTTCACATTGATAAAGGTGCTCTCGCCCAAGAAGCTGTGGACAAACCGGCTGTTGGGCTTGTTGTACAGGTTCTCCGGGGTATCGATCTGCATGATCTTGCCCATGTCGCACACCATCATCCGGTCGGAAATGGCCATGGCCTCCGACTGGTCGTGGGTGACGAAGATGATGGTGAAGCCGAACTCCCGCTGGAGCTCCTTGATCTCAAAGCGCATGGTCTCACGGAGCTTGGGATCCAGGTTGGAAAGGGGCTCATCCAGCAGCATGACCTTGGGCTGGGTGACGATGGCCCGGGCCAGGGCGATGCGCTGCTGCTGACCGCCGGATAGGTCAGAGGGGAACACCTTTTCAAGCCCGGTGAGGCTGGTATGCTTCATGGCCTCCCGAACCCGGGTTTCGATGTCGGTCTTGTTCACCTTCTGGATTCGCAGGGGAAAGGCCACGTTCTCAAACACGTTCATATGGGGCCATACGGCGAAGGACTGGAACACCATGCCCAGCCCCCGCTCCTCAGGCGGGATATACAGGTTTTTCTCCTTGGAGGAGACCTCTTTGCCGCACAGCTCGATCTCGCCCTCGCTCAGATCTTCGAAGCCGGCGATCATCCGCAGGGTGGTGGACTTACCACAGCCGGAAGGCCCCAGGAAGGAGAAGCACTCGCCATCGTGGACTTCCAGGTTGAAGTCGTCCACGGCCACGATATCGCCCAATGTTTTGGTGGTAAAGCGCTTGGTCACATGTCTCAATACGACTTGATCCATTCCTCAGACCCCCTTTCTGTCTTTCGTCACCTCGGTGACGATGGTATTGCAGATGATGATAAGTACGATGGCGATGGAGCCCAAGGCCGCGGCCTGGGGGATCATGCCCGCGTCACGCAGAGAATAGATCTGCACGCCCAGGGTCCGGGTATAGGGGCCGTAGAGCAGCACGGAGGTGGTAACCTCCCGCATGGCCGGCAGGAAGATCAGGAAGAAGCCGGAGACCATGGCGGGGCGAATCAGGGGCAGTGTCACGTCCTTCAGACTCTCCATATGGCTGGCGCCACAAGTCCGGGCCGCCTCCTCCAAAGAGGGGTGAACCTGCAGCAGGGCCGCCGAGGAGCTCTTCATGGAGAAGGACAGGTACCGGGCGATGTAGGCGATCAGAATGATCCACAGAGTGTTGCTCAGCTTGATGCCGAAGATGGCTCCCGACCAGGCCAGGATCACGCCGATGGCCAGCACGGTGCCGGGCAGGGAGTAGGGCAGCACGGAGAGGATCTCCAGCGCTTCTTTTCCCTTGGGCTTGATCTTCTGCACCACGTAGGCGATGAGAGTGCCCAGGAACATACAAATGATGCCCGCGCCGATGGACAGCTTCAGGGAGTTGAAAATGGAGTTCATGGTGCCGTCCATGCGGAAGACCTTCATGTAGTTGTTGAAGGTGAAGTTTTCGGGCACCAGGGGCAGGCCGTAGGCCTTCACCAGGCTCACCAGGAAGATCATCACCAGGGGCACCACCACGATGAGGATCAGGGTGGCGATACACAGCACCAGCAGAGGGATCTTGGCGCCCCGGAGCTTGATGAGGGTGGGACGCATACTCTTGCCCTTAATGATGTCATAGCTGCCCGAGGAGAGCACCTTTTTCTGGATGATCAGGGCGATGGACACCACGATGACCAGCATGATGGACAGCGCGGCGCCCTGGCGGATCCCTTCAAAGCTGCCCTCCGACCGGGAGATAACGGCGTAGATCTTGGTGGGCAGGGTGAAGATGCCCTGGGAGAAGCCCAGGATAGAAGGCACACCGAAGTGGGCCAGGGAGGTGGTCATGATGAGCAGGGCGCCGGCGGAGATGGCGGGCACCACCAGAGGAAGGGTGATCTTCCGGATGACGGTCATCTGCTTGGCGCCGGCGATCCGGGCGCATTCCTCCAGGGTAGGATCCATCCGCTCCAGAGCGGAGACCACCTGCATAAAGACGAAGGGGAAGTAGTAGCTGATCTCCACGAAGATGATGCCGGCCAGAGTGTTGATGTTCACAGGGGCCTTGGACAGATGGAAGATCTCCATCAGGGCCTTGTTCAGGTAGCCGGAGCGTCCGTTGAGCAGCAGATCCCAGGCCATGGCCCCCAGGAAGGGAGGGAACATGTAGGGGATGTTGAACAGCGCCCGCATCAGGCCCTTGGCGGGGATGTCGCTGCGGCCCAGCAGCCAGGCGTAGAAGGTGCCCAGAATGGTGCCCAGCAGGGTCACCCAGAAGGCGATCTTGATGGTGTTCCACATGGCCGCCAGGTTATTGGCGTCGGTGAGTTGTCCGATGAACAGCTGGGGATCGAACTGCCCCTTATAAAAGAAGGAGTTGTAGATGATGGAGAAAACAGGGATGACTACCACGATGAGCAGCAGCACCACGCTGACGGCGGTGAGGATCCCATCCACGTTGAAGCGGCGGCCGTCCACAGCCGCTAAGTCCTTTTTGTGGCTCATGCCGACACCTCCTTTTTCGGGGGATAGAAGCGGTAGTTGAGCAGCCGGATCCCGGTCTCAGCCCCTTCTTTGACAATGCCGTAGCGGGCGGCGTCCAGGGTGTTCTGCTGTACCCGCAGCTCCTGGGAACCCAGCTGGATGAAGTAGTCATACTCGCTGCCCAGGAACACCGAGCGGGTGACAACGGCCCGCAGGGGAGACTGGGGATCAAAGACGATGTCGTTGGGCCGTACGCCTACCTCCAGCCCCTGGGACAGGTCAGTCCCCTCGGGAAGAACGCCGTCGGCCCAGGGGAAGGAGCCCCCCTCAGGCTTTAGGGTCAGCTTGCCGCCGTTTGCCTCCACCGGAATGAAGTTAGAAACGCCGATAAACTCGAAGGTAAAACGGTTGGCAGGCCGAAGGATGATGTCCTCATCGGTTCCCAGCTGGCACAGAGTTCCGTCAGGCTCCATAATGGCCATCCGGTCACACAGCTGCAGGGCGGACTGCTGGTCATGGGTGATGTAGAGAACGGTGGTGCCGCTCTTGCGCTGGATCTCCCGGATTTCCTCCAGCATCTGCTCCCGGAGCTTGGCGTCCAGGTTGGTGATGGGCTCATCCATAACAATGATGTCGCTGTTGCTCACCAGGGCCCGGGCGATGGCCACCCGCTGCTGCTGTCCGCCGGAGAGCTGACTGGGCAGGTGGTTGGCATACTCGGTCATGTTTACCAGAGCCAGGGTATCGGCCACCCGCTGGGCGATCTCAGCCTTGCTGACCCTCTTTTTCTTCAGGGGATAGCCCACATTTTCGCTCACTGTCAGGTGGGGCCATACGGCATAGTCCTGGAAGACGATACCGATGTTTCGGCGCTCCACCGCCATGTTGGTGCGGCTCTTGGCGCTGAAAATGCAGGTGTCTCCCACATAGATCTCCCCGGTTTCCGGCTTGTTCAGTCCCAGCAGGCAGCGAACCAGAGTGGTCTTTCCGCAGCCCGAGGGCCCTACCAGACACATGATCTCGCCGCTTTCAATATCCAGGCTGAAATCCTTGAGGATCTGGTGATCGCCGTACTTGAAGGAGATGTTCTTAAATGAAACCTTTGCCAAAAATATCCCTCCTTACTTTCTCTTTACAATGAAACAACAAGGTGGGGGTAACATATCGTTTCCCCCACCTTGTCGGTTACGATTTCGTTTCCGGCCGGACGCTCCGCCTGCGGCGCGGGAAACCTTGCCATGGCTCCGGTATCCGTGTCTGCGAAAACCGGCCGGGGTTTACGAAGCGTCTAAATTCGGAGAGACAGAATTAGGACAGACCGAAGATTTTGTTGAAGGCGTCCAGGTTGGCGTCGCTGTCGGAAGCCAGCTTCGCAAAATCGGACTCCAGCATGGAGGGGATGGCGGTCAGATCCACGGCCTGCTCCACGTCCTCGCGGACGGAGACCAGGTTGTTGGCCACCAGGATCTCCTGGCCTTCCTTGGACAGGATGTAATCATACAGCAGCTTGCCGTTCTCCTCGTTGTTGCAGTCCTTCACCAGACCGATGGGGCTGGCGATGGAGACGGTATCCTCGGGATACAGGAAGGCGATGGGGGAACCCTCAGCCACCAGGTTGGCGGTGACGTAGTCCAGGCACACGCCCACCTTGTAGGCGCTGGCGGCCAGCTGGTTGTGGGTGGCGGTGGTGCCGCTCTCCAGGTAGCAGCCGTTGTCGTGAAGCTTCTGCATGTAGTCCACGCCGTACTTGTCAGAGCACATGATGGCGTTCATCCAGTACTTGGTGGTGCCGGCGGTGCCGGGGTCGGACATGACAATCTGGTCGTTCCACTTGGGATCCAGCAGGTCGTCCCAGGTCTTGGGGGCCTCTTCGGGAGTGACGTTCACGGTGTTGTAGGCGATGCCCACGCCCACCAGACGGGCGGCGGTGTAGTAGCCGTCGGCGTCCACGTAAGCGGGATCCAGATTGGCGGCCTCGGGGGAGGAGTATTTCTGGAGGATGTCGCTCTCCTTAAAGGAGACGTAGGTGGCGGCGTCGCCCACCCAAATTACGTCGGCGTCCACGTGGCCGGCCTGGGCCTCGGTGGAGATCTTGGTGACCACCTTGCTGGTGCCGGCGAAGTAGTACTCCATGGTGATGCCGGGATACTTCTTCTCAAAGCCTTCCTTGATGGCCATGAGCTGATCCTCCTGCATGGAGGAGTACATCATGACTTTGCCGGAGTAGGTCTTCTCGGGAGCGGAGCTCTCCACGGGAGCGGTACTCTCAGCAGGCGCGGGGGTGGGAGTAGTCTCAGCGCCGCCGCCGCAGGCGGACAGCAGGCCGAGGGTCATGGTCAAAGACAGACCAAGACAGGCAAGTTTTTTCATCTCAATTCCTTCTTTCTCGCTTTTTTCCACAATAAGAAACTCTTATTGTTAGGGTCATTTTATAATAAATGCCCAATGATGTCAAGGAAATTTTGACCATTTTTTGACCATGCCGTTTTGATATTATGTAAACTATTTTCCTGACACTTCCATTGACACTTGGGGCAGAAAAGGCTAAAATGGGAAACAAGTTCGTCGAATTTTGCCCAGGAGGAGCCTTTCCCCCATGAAAAGACTATTCCCTTTTTTTTGTTCATTGCTGTTGCTGTTGGCCCTTGGACTGCCCGTTGCCTGGGCCGCCCAGCCGGACACAGTGAGTGTACAGTTTCACGACGAGACGGCCGGCCGCTATGAGAGCGCGGTTCAGGCCGAAAAAGTGAATGTAAAGCTTAACGGAGAGCCCATGGAACTGGATGTTCCCGCCGTTACCCGAACGGTGGACGGGGTGGACGGCCGCACCCTGGTTCCCGTGCGCCCCATTGCCGAAGCGCTGGGGGCCACCGTTCTCTGGATGGGGGAAAACCGCCAGGTGGTGATCTCAGCGGGGGAGGATATGGTCATTCTCACCTTGGGCTCAAGTCAGGCGGTGGTCAACGGAAACGTGGTGGACTTGCCTGGAAAAGTTCCGGCAATGGTGGCAAAATATGACGGGGTGGAGCGTACCCTGGTGCCCCTCCGCTTTGTTTCCGAGCAGCTCCACGCCCAGGTGGACTGGGACAACGATACCTTCACCGCTCTGGTCACCGCCCGGCAGAGTCAGCCCGAACCGGAGCCCACCCCCTCTAAGCCCCCCGCCGGCCCGCCCGATGGCTTCCTGCTGCGGGTGACCGCTGACGACAATGCTCAGAGCATCACCCTCTACTTAAACAAGGCCCCCCGCTACCAGGTACTGGATCTGGGCGACCGGGTGGTCATCGACCTGTTGGGCTTTGCCATCGGCAGCGGGCAGGATGGCTCCATCCGTCCGGAAAACCCGGTGGTAGACCGGGTGCGCTACGCCCAGCACGGGGATGATATTCTCCCAGAGGAGAACCATGTGACCCGAGTGGTTCTGGATCTGGCCAAGGGCTGCAGTTATGAAGAAAACGTCACCGTCACCGGCGACGCCAACCTGCAGGCGGTGGTGGTCACCGTAAAGCCCCCGGCCACCGGCCCGGTGGTTCCCACCCTGCCGGAAAACTGGGATCCCAATGCCTATACGGTAGTGCTGGATGCCGGACACGGCGGTTCCGCCTCCGGCGCGGTGTATGAGGAGATCATGGAGAAGGACATTACCCTGCCCATCACCCTCCGGGCCGCTGAACTTCTGCGGGAAAAGGGCTATAACGTGGTGCTCACCCGTTCCACCGATGTGTACATGGATCTCTATGACCGCTGCGAGATTGCCAACAGCGTGGAGGCGGATGCCTTTGTGTCCATCCACGCCAACGCCAGTTCTTCCAACCTGTCTTTCCAAGGTACCTTTACCTATTCCTACCCGGACAGCACCCGGGGAGAAAAGCTGGCCGACTGTATCCAAAAAGCGGTGGTATCCCGCACCGGCTCCATTGACCGGGGCCTGCTCACCAACGACTATGTGGTTCTCCGGGAGACCACAATGCCCGCCGCCCTGCTGGAGACCGGCTTCATGTCCTGCCACGAGGAACTGATGCAGCTCATCCGCCCCGACTACCAGGAAAAGCTGGCCCAGGGCGTGGCCGCGGGAGTAGAAAGCTACTTAGCCACCCTGCCCCAAAAGTAAGAGATGAAAAGGCCGCCCGGCAAGACCGGGCGGCCTTTTTTATGGGAAAGCATCCTTTTACGGGCGCTCCCGCTGAAAAACCGCGGCAAGGGCAAAATAGAGCGCCAGATACAGTGTGATGGCAGCCCCGGCGGAGGCCTCAATATAATAGGAAGTCATCAACCCAGCCACGCCGCACACCACAGCCCCCAAAACGGAAAACAGATGATACTGTCGGGTATTCCGGGCGATCCCCCGGGCGGCGGCGGCAGGGAGAACCAGCAGAGAGTTGATGACCAGCAGTCCCACCCAGGTCATGGACACCGTCACCACCACAGCGATAGCGGCGTTGAGCACCGCCTCCTGCCAAAAGACCCGGATCCCCCGGCTGTCCGCCAAAGGAGGGTGGAGAGCGGAGAGCAGCAAGGTATTGTAAGCGCACACCCACAGTACCAGCGCCACCGCCAGGATCCCCGCCAACAGCCCGATCCTCCGGGGCTCCACGCTTAAAATATCGCCGATGAGCAGCGCGTTGAACTTGGTAAAGGATCCGCCCCCCAAAGTGGCCGCAAAGATCCCCAGGGCCACGGCCGTGGAGGAAAAGACGCCGATCACCGTGTCGCTTGCCAGACTGGTTCGCCTGCGCACCCAGGTAAAGAGAAGGGAGAACGCCAGCGCGAACCCCACCGCTGCCCACATGGGCTCCTGAAGCCCGCACAGCACCCCGATGGCAATGCCCGTAAAGGCGGAATGTCCCAGCGCGTCGGAGAAAAAGGACATCCGGCTCTGCACCACCATGGTGGACAAAAGCCCAAACAGGGGCGAGATGACCAAAACGGCCAGCAGCGCATGTTTCATAAAGAACATGTGCCCCGGCTGTGCCCACTCAAAGGGCAGCAGATCCACAAGAGCGTACCAAAGCTCCATTCACTCCGCCCCCTTTCCCATCCGCAGGTGAAACACGCCTTGAAACTCCGCCGACCCCAGTACCTGTCCGGGGGAGCCGATCTTCAACACCGTGTTCTGAAGCAGGATCACCTTGTCGGCGTACTGCTCCAGAGTGGCAAAATCATGGGTGGAAAAAAGGATGGAGAGGTCATAGGTTCGCCGCAGCTCGTCCAGCATGTCCAGAAGCTGCCGCTCTCCCTCCACGTCTACACCGGACAAAGGCTCGTCCAGAATAAGGATGTGGGGCAGGGGCTCCAAAGCCAGTGCCATCAGCACCCGCTGCAGTTCTCCGCCCGACAGGGCGCCCACCCGCTTGTCCATCAGCCCCTCGGCATGGGTTCGGGCGAGGCAGGCCCCCACCCGCTCCCGGAGCTTCCGGGGGATGGGCAGAAATACGGGCCAGTCGCCGACGGCGGCGGCAAAAAAGTCCAGCACGCTCACCGGATCTCCCCGGTCAAAGGTGGGGGACTGGGGCACATAGCCGATGACCGGTCGGCTCTTGGCCCCGTCAGAGCGCTGAAACCCGATGGAGCCCGAATGGGGCAGCTGCCCCAAAATGGCCTTGAACAGGGAGGACTTGCCCGCCCCGTTGGGCCCGATGAGAGCGGCGATTTCCCCGCAGTGGAGGTGGAAGGACACCTCCCGCAGCAGCTCGTCGGTGCCCATGGTAACCCCCACATTCTTCAGCTCCAGGCAGCAAAGCCCTTCACAGCCGCGGCCGGTGCAGTTGTCATGCTTGTGTATGCTCATGGGAGAGCCTCCAAAATGGTTTCTAAATTGCGGCTCATGGCGTCAAGATAGGCCTGGATGCCCGAACCGTCCCCGCTCATGAGCATATCCAGCTCATAAACGCCGCAGCCCGTCTCCCGGGCGATGACCTCCGCCGTGGCCGAGGAGCCGTTCTTTTCCACGAAGATGGCGGGGATGTGGTATTCCTCGATGAGGGCCACGACCTCCTTGATCTCAGCGGCAGAGGCGGTGGCCCCCTCCTCTTCCTCGATGGCCTTCAAAAGATCCAGGCCAAGAGCCTGGGCAAAATATTGGAAGCCGTCGTGGAAGGTGATGAATTTTTGGCCCGTCAGGGGGGAGGTATCCTGCTTATAGAGGATCGTGTCAATGGCGGTGTCTGTCCCGGTCCACCGGGCCGAGAAATCTTGAACGGCCGGGTTGCCGCTCTGGGGCGGAAGCAGGGGGAAAAGCCCTTGGGCAATGTTGTTGACCATCTGACAGGCCCTCTCCGGCTCCATCCAGAAATGAGGGTCATATTCCTCCTCATGGTCGTGGCCGTCGTGGCCGTGGTGCTCCAAAGTAGGCAGCAGCTCCACCCCCTCCGAGCAGTCGATGACCACTGCGTCAGAGGTTGCCAGAGCGTCCTCCATAAACTCCTCCAGCCCCGCTCCGTTCATGACGATAATGTCGGCCTTCTCGATGGCCTTCATGTCCTTCACCGTTAAGGTATAGTCGTGGAGGCAGGAGGTTTGAGAATTGACCAGAAGAGAGACCTCCACCTCATCTATTCCCTCTGTAAGGGCAGTGGTAAAGAGGTATACTGGGTAGGTGGTGGCCAGGATATGCAGATTTTCCTCCTCCGCGGGAGTCTGGCTGCACCCCGCCAGCAGCAGCGCAAATGCCGGTATAACAGCCCAAAGCCTGTTTTTCATGCAGTGCCTCACCTCCCGGAAATGTCGATGGATATTTATTATACCTGATTTTTTTCGGTTTGTAAAATGATGGATTTGGGAATTTTACCCTTTGGATGGTGGCTGCGGTCAAAACCAGATATCGCGTGGGCGGCGGAGAACCATTCTTTTCCGAAAGGATAAGAGCCAAACGGCTCTGAATCTTGAGGAGAATGGCCCTGCAGACTCTCCCCATTTGACAAATCCCTCCCCGTCTGTTAAAATCCCCTCAAAGAGATAGAGGGGAGCTGGGAAGATGCGTCACATTTCTCGCTGAGTAACGGGTAAAAGAGATGGGAAGGGGGGTAACCCCAACCTTTTCATGCCCGGATGCGAGAATGTGAGCCTTCTTCCCGCCTTCGCAGAAGCGAAGGGCGCCTTTTTCACGCACATGGGCCAAGGGAGAGCTTGCTTTCCCGCGGCCTGATTTTTTTGCCGTGCGTGAGAAGGGAGGACGCCATGTCCATCATTGAGATCCAACATCTGCATTTCGCCTATGAAGGCGGAGCGGAGAATGTATTTGAAGACCTGACCCTCCGGCTGGACACAAGCTGGCGGCTGGGGCTCATCGGCCGCAACGGACGGGGAAAGACCACCCTGCTAAAGCTGCTCAGTGGGGAGCTGGAGGGGGGAAAAGCTCTCATCGCCCCTGTCCGCTGCTGCCGTTTTCCCGCCCCGGTGGAGGCCCCGGAGAGCCGTACGGAGCAGGTGCTCTCCGCCCTCTGCCCCCAGTCGGAGCCCTGGGAGCAGGAGCGGGAGCTGAGCCTTTTGGGGGTGGAGCCGGAGGCCCTGGAGCGGCCCTTTTCCACTCTCTCCGGCGGGGAGCAGACCAAGGTGCTGCTGGCCTCCCTCTTTTTGGAGGAGGGCTGTTTCCCCCTCATCGACGAGCCCACCAACCACCTGGATGAGGCGGGTCGAAAAAAGGTGGCCTCATACCTCCGCCGTCAGCGGGGCTTTCTGCTGGTGTCCCATGACCGGGCCTTTTTGGACGGCTGTGTGGATCATATCCTGGCCCTGGAGCGGATGGGCCCCCGGCTCCAGGCGGGCAACTGGTCCACCTGGCAGGAAGAGACCCGCCGCCGAACCCTGCAGGAGGAGCGGCGGGACGGCCAGCTGAAGAAGGAGATCGCCCAGCTGCGCCAAGCTGTCCGGCAGACCGGGGAATGGTCACGGCGAGTGGAAAAAACCAAGAACGCCGGGGTGACCGCCTCAGGACTAAAGCCGGATAAGGGACATGTGGGCCATATGGCCGCAAAGATGGCCAAGCGCTCCAAAGCCATTGAAAACCGCCGTTTGTCGGCAGTGGAGGAGAAGGAAAAGCTTCTGGGCAATGTGGAGACGGCCCTTCCTCTCAAGCTGTCCCCCCTGACCTTTCAGGGCAAGCGTCTGGCGGAGCTGCGGCAGGCGGCTCCGGTCTACCATGGGAAACCGGTGTGCCGGCCCCTGTCCTTCTCCGTTGCCCCCGGAGAACGTCTGGCCCTGGTGGGGCCCAATGGCTGCGGAAAGACCAGTGTTCTGCGCCTTCTGGCCGGGGAAGGCCCGGAGTGGACGGGAGAGGTGATCCGCCCGGGCCGGCTCCAAACCTCCTATGTGCCCCAGAGCATCGGCGGCTTGCAGGGCCGGCTGGAGGACAGGCTGGAGCAGTGGCAGCTGGACGGCGTTTTGTGTCGGGCCATCCTTCGCCAACTGGGGCTGGAACGCAGCCAGCTGGAAAAGGAGCTGTCCTGTTGGAGCGCCGGACAGAAAAAGAAGCTCCTGCTTGCCAGGAGCCTGTGCCAAAGCGCCCACCTCTATCTTTGGGACGAGCCGCTGAATTATATGGATCTCTGGTCCCGGCAGCAGGTGGAGGAGCTGATTTTGGAGTACTGCCCTACCCTGGTTTTTGTGGAGCATGACCGGGCCTTCCGAGAGAACATTGCCACCGGGTGGATAGAGTGGTAAAAAGCAGGGCCGAACCCAAGGGTTCGGCCCTGTGCGTATCTTATCCCAGTATAGCGGCAAGGAATGCGTAAAAGTCAAAGGAAAGGAGGAGGGGCGTGGTAAGCAGCGCCATGGCGGCACACAGCTTCATCAGCTGGTTCAATGCGGGCCCCGCAACCTCCCGGAAGGGATCGCCCACCCCGGCGCACACAGTGGCCGCCTTGTGGCAGGCAGAGCCCTTCCCGCCCAGCTTTCCGCTTTCAATGTACTCCATGGCGTTTCCCCAGGCACTGCCCGTATTGGACATATAGACCGACAGGGCAAAGCCGCTGATCATCACGCCAAATACCAGCCCCAGCATTCCCGGAACACCCAGGATCAGTCCCGCTGCCACCGGGGAGAGCGCCGCCAGAAGAATAGGAGCGGCCATCTGCCGCAGAGCGCTTTTGGCGCACCGGCCCACAAAGGCTGTGGGTCCTGATTGTGCGGGCTTTCTGTCCGAGGTCTCCCGGCTTTCCCGCCGCTGGCGGCGAAGCTCTTCCGCCCCGGCCTGGACAGAGCGCTGCACCCCTTTGATGACCAGAGCGGCAAAGGCGAAGGCGGTCATAACACCCAGCAGGATCCCTGCCAGCGCCGCCGGATGGGTAAGCTGCAAAGTGCCGCTCGGCAGTTGAGACCGGAGCAGAACGACACAGGCCAAAAGCATTGCCGCCGCAGTCAGGAAGGAGGCCCCGGCGTCAAAGCCTTTGCCTCCGGCCATGGCGGAGCTTCCAAGGAAAGACAGGGCCCGGGAGCGTTCAGTGACGGCTCCGTCCTCCGGCCACTGAGCCTCAGCCAAACGGCTTGCATTGCGGCACCCCGGCCCCATGGAGCCGGCTGCCAGGGTGATCCCTGCGGTGGAGAGCATCCCCACCCCGGCCAGGGCCACTGCGTAACAGCCTTTGAAGAAAACGGAGGGATCGCCGCTCAAAGTCCCTCCCGCGGAAAGGAAGGCGATCAGAATAGATGCCGAGGCAATAAACACAGTGCCTGCCGTGGAGCGCAGCCCCAAACGCAGCCCCTCCAAAAGGGCGCCTTCCGTTCCCGTTTCAGCGGCCCGGCTCAACTGGTGGACGGGCCCGTAGGCCGCTGAGGTGGAACACTCGGTCCAGTAGCTGAAGATACACCCGGCCACAAGCCCCGTTAGGACGGGAAACCAGAGCTCCCAGGAGCCAAAGAGGAGATAGGTGACCGGGATACAGACCGCTCCTGTAAGAATGGCGGCGGTATAGCATCCCTTGCGGAGGATAAACAGCAGCTCCCGCTGGCCCGCTTTCTCCCGGGAACGGATCAGGAGGGTCGCGATCATGGAGCAGAAAGCGCCGATGGCGGCTACCGCCAAAGGCAGAACCAGAGCGCTCCACATAAGCCCGTCCTCGGCAGAAGCGGCGCCCAAAGCAAGGGCGGCGAGAAGACTGGCCACATAGGATTCATAGAGTCCGGCCCCCAAGCCTCCCATGCATCCGGCTCCACCGCCCACGCAGCGGGCAACCGCCGGCCCCAAAGTCTCTTCTGTCCCCTCTGCCATGCGGCTGCCCAGATTGGCGGCCTGGGAGAAAAAGCTTCCGCCCAATCGAAGCAGCAGGGCCATCAGGCAAGCCCCTGCTCCAAACGGGATCATGGTTCCGGCAATGGCGTCGGGAGTATACCCCATCTGATACTTCAAAAAGAGGATCCACCCGGTCACATGGGCCAGCCCCAGGCCTGCGGCCAAGAAGCCGGCGACGGCCCCCGAGGAAAAAACGGTTCCCAGCGCCCGGTTGAAGCTCTCCCCTGCAGCTCTGGCGGCGGCGATCCCGGCGGCGTCGGAGACCTTCGTGCCGATTAGACACACCAACGTGCCGCAGACCCCGCCCGAAAAGAAGGCGGCGGGGAAAAAAGGATCGGGCAAAAGCCCGCCGGAGAACAGGGCCACAAATAGCGCAAAAATGAGGCAGAAAGCGCCAAAAAGAAGGGGATATTGCACCTTAAAAAAGGCTCGCTCCCCCTCGCGAATGGCCTTATACCAGCCCTGAAGGGGGTCGTTCGCCTCGACCTTAGGTCCCAGAGCCCTGCGCAGCTGGAGCAGGGCAAAGCCAAGGCAGAGAACGGCTCCGCCAACACCCAACCAGATCAGGTTTTCCATTTGCAACGGCAACTGCCCCAACTCCTTTTGACCCATGAAACCGGCAGCCGCACCGCCCCAATCCCCAGGCCATTTGTAGTTTAATTTATAGTTTACCCTTCATTTTACCAATTTTGACACGCTTTTTCAAGCGTCAGTTTTCATTTTGGCGGAAGGGGGCTGATTTTGCAGTATATCTTGCAGAATAGAGATAAATGAGGTATAATATTTCCAATAAGAGCCAGTAAAAAATAAAATGAGGTGACCTTGATGCAGGAACATGAACTTCAATTCCATATCCAGTGCAAGGAGGGGGACGTGGGCCGGTATTGCATTCTGCCCGGCGATCCCGGGCGCTGCGAGAAGATCGCCGCCTATTTTGACGACGCCCGCAAAGTTCACTCCAATCGGGAGTACACCATCTATACCGGCACATTGCTGGGGGAGAAGGTTAGCGTCTGCTCCACCGGGATCGGCGGCCCTTCGGCGGTGATTGCCATGGAGGAGCTCCACAACATCGGCGCCGACACCTTTATTCGGGTGGGCACCTGCGGCGGCATTGCTCTGAAGGTGCAGTCCGACGACGTGGTCATCGCCACCGGCGCCGTTCGGCATGAGGGAACCAGCCGGGAGTATGCGCCCATTGAGTTCCCGGCAGTCAGTGACTACCATGTGCAGCAGGCCCTGGTCCAGGCGGCCAAGAACCTGGGTAAGCCTTGGCACGCGGGGGTGGTTCAGTGTAAGGATTCCTTCTATGGCCAGCATAGTCCCAGCCGGATGCCGGTGAGCTATGAGCTGCTGGCCAAATGGGAGGCCTGGAAGCGGCTGGGGGTTTTGGCCTCCGAGATGGAGAGCGCCGCCCTTTTCTGTTGCGCCGCCGCCCTGGACGTCCGCTGCGGTTCCTGTTTCCACGTGATCTGGAACCAGGAGCGGGAGGCCGCCGGGCTGGATCAAAAGGAGAGTCATGACCTTCAGGCCGCCATCCAGGTGGGCGTGGAGGCGCTGAAACTGCTGATCCAGGAGGACAGGAAGAACGGATAAGAACTGAAATAAAAATCCCCGCCTCTCTTTGGGAGGCGGGGATTTTTATGGCTCTATTTCGAAATACGGTGCGGGCCTGCAAAGGGAGAGAAAAATTCCCCTTGACAGCGGGGGAAAAAGATGTATAATGAGGTTACAAACAATGTATGAATAATTGTTCATATGTAATTTGAAAGGAAGGTTGCCATGTCAGAGAACCATTTGCCGGAGGTGGAAAACTGCGAGTTTATCCATGTCCACGAGGATATTGTAAAACGGGTGGAGAAGGCCTTGCCTGATGATGAGACCCTGTATGACTTGGCGGATCTGTTCCGCATCTTTGCCGATTCCACCCGCATCAAGATCCTGTATGTGCTCTTTGAGTCGGAAATGTGTGTGTGTGACATTGCCCAGCTGCTGGGCATGACCCAATCCGCCATCTCTCATCAGCTTCGGGCCCTGAAGCAGTCCAAGCTGGTAAAGTACCGCCGGGAGGGGAAAACCATATTCTATTCTCTGGCGGATGACCATGTGGTCACCATCCTGGGTCAGGGTATGGAGCACATTGAAGAGTGAGACGGTATTCCAAATCATCAATACGAAATAGGAGGAAGAAACGATGAAGAAGAAATTCAATTTGACAGACCTGGACTGTGCCAATTGCGCAGCGAAGATGGAGGAGGCCATCAACCGCATCGACGGCGTGAAGGCAGCCACCGTCAGCTTTATCCAGCAGCGGCTCACCATTGAAGCCGAGGACGAACGCTTCGATGAGATCATGGATCAGGTGGTGAAGGTCTGCAAAAAGGTGGAGCCTGACTGTGAGATCGTGCTGAAATGAGTACGTTTTGGGACAGATGGGCCCGGTTTTATGACCTGGTGGAGCGGAGCAACAGCCGGGTCAATGCCATGGCCGCGGCCCGGGTGGAGGCGTTGGTTCCCTGTGGGGCCACGGTGCTGGACTGCGCCGCCGGTACAGGGGAATTTTCCCTGGCGGCGGCGAAAAAGGCGGCCTGGGTGCTCTCTGCCGATCTGTCCCCGGCCATGCTGGCCCAAGGAGAGAGAAAGGCCCGGAGGCAAGGGCTGACCAATATTTCCTTTGTCCTCCGGGATGTGACTGCATTGACCGACAGGGACGGAGCCTTTGACGTGGCCATGGCCGCCAATGTCCTTCACCTGCTGCCCCAGCCGGAGCAAGCGGTGAGGGAGCTGTGGCGGGTCACTGCCCCGGGAGGACGGCTTATTCTGCCCACTTACCTGCAGGGGAGGGTGGGGGCGGCGTATGGAACGATGATCAAGATTTATCAAGGGGTAGGCTTCCATTATGAGCACGCCTTCACCCCCGAGAGCTACCGGGGCTTTTTGGAGGGCTTGCGTTTGGGAAGGGTGGAGCTGGAGGTCATCCGGGGCCGGGTGCCCGAAGGCATTGCGGTGATTGAAAAGCCCCGTTGAGTCTTGGCAATGGCATCCGGCATTTTGAGGAGGGATATTTTCGTGAATAAGAAGCAGAAAAAGATGCTCTGCAGGATCTTTGCTGCTGCCATCCTGCTGGTGACGGCGGTGGCAACGGAGCGATTTACGGGTGGGCAGCTCTATTTGGGGCAGGACAGCCCCCTTTTGACTGTTCCGTTTCTGAGCCAGGCCCGGCCGGGGCAGGATGCCGCCGGCAATCAGATCATAGGCTATTTTTTGGAGCTGTGGTGGCTTTATCTTATCCCCTATTTTACCATTGGCTGGGATATTCTGTGGAAGGCCCTGCGCAACATCAAAAATGGCCAGGTCTTTGATGAAAATTTCCTTATGGCCATCGCCACTGTGGGGGCTCTGGCCATCGGCGAATATCCCGAGGCCGTCTTTGTCATGCTGTTCTACCAGGTGGGAGAGCTGTTCCAGGCGGTGGCGGTAGGGAAATCCCGAAAATCCATTGCCGCCCTTATGGACATTCGGCCCGATTCCGCCAAGGTGGAGCGGAACGGTACGGTGGAAGAGGTAGATCCTGAAGAAGTAGCGGTAGGGGAGATCATTGTCATCAAGCCTGGCGAGCGGGTACCTATCGACGGGGTGGTGCTGGAGGGGACTTCCACCTTGAATACCGCTGCCCTCACCGGGGAATCCCTGCCCCGGGATATCGGCCCCGGGGACGATGTGATTTCGGGCTGTATCAACATGAGTGGACTTCTCCGGGTGCGAACCACCAAGGAATTTGGGGAGTCCACTGTGGCGAAGATCCTGGATCTGGTGGAAAATTCCTCCACCAAGAAGGCCCGGACGGAGCAGTTTATCACCCGCTTTGCCAAATGGTATACTCCGGCGGTGGTCATTGGCGCAGTGGCGCTGGCCATCCTGCCGCCCCTTTTGATAGACGGGGATTGGATCCGATGGTTCCGGCAGGCCCTTATCTTCCTGGTCATCTCCTGCCCCTGCGCGCTGGTGATTTCGGTGCCCCTGACCTTCTTCGGCGGCATCGGAGGCTGCTCCAAGGCCGGTATTCTGGTGAAGGGCAGCAACTATCTGGAGGCCCTGGCCCGGACAGAGACGGTGGTATTTGACAAGACCGGCACCCTGACCCGGGGGGTGTTTCTGGTGGCCACCATCCATCCGGAGGAGGGCACCCAGGAGCGGCTGCTGGAGCTGGCAGCTTTGGCGGAGAGCTACTCCAACCACCCCATTGCCCGCTCTCTTCGGGAGGCCTATGGCAAGGAAATAGAGGAAGCTCGGGTGACCCATGTGGAGGAGCTGGCGGGCCGGGGCGTGAAGGCCGAGGTGGATGGTCTGACCCTCTATGTGGGAAACGATAAGCTCATGGAGGAGGAAGGGGCGGCCTGGCGCCCCTGTCACAAAGCGGGAACCATCGTCCATGTGGCGGAAAAGGGGACGTACCTGGGTCACATTGTCATCTCCGATCAAGTGAAGCCCGACGCTCAGGAGGCCATTGCAGCCCTGAAGGAGATTGGGGTGAAGAAAACCGTTATGCTCACCGGGGACGCCAAGGAGGTGGGCGACGCAGTGGGCGCCCAGCTGGGGTTGGATGAGGTTCATGCCCAGCTGCTGCCGGCGGACAAGGTGGCTCAGGTGGAGGCGCTGCTGCGGGAAAAATCCCCCAAGGCCGCCCTGGCCTTTGTGGGAGACGGCATCAATGACGCCCCCGTTCTCTCCCGGGCCGATGTGGGGGTGGCCATGGGCGCTCTGGGCAGCGACGCGGCCATAGAAGCCGCCGACGTGGTGCTCATGGACGACAAACCCTCCAAGCTGGCCCAGGCCATCGCCATGGCCCGGCGGACGCTGCGGATCGCGAACCAGAACATTGTGTTTGCCTTAGGGGTCAAGGGGATCTTCCTCCTTATGGGTGTGCTGGGGAAGGCCAACATGTGGGAGGCCACCTTCGCCGACGTGGGGGTCAGTGTGATCGCCATTCTCAATGCTACAAGAGCGCTGAAAACCGGGAAGTAAAAAGTAAAGGGCTCTCACCCAAATTGGGTGAGAGCCCTTTTTGCTGTGGGAAGGTTACGCCGCCGCAGCGTAAGGGGCCTCCAGCATCCGGGCCTTCTCCAGGGCCAGGATCAAAGCGGGAAGCACCACCAGCTGGATAAGGATCCCCGGCAGGGCGGTGACAAAGGCGGCGGTGAGGAAGATCTCCATAGAGTAGGCCCCGGCCCGGAAAATCAGGGCGTTCACCGCTCCGTAGACCATCCGGCCGATGAGCATGGCAGACACCAGCTGGAGATAGATGTCCCGGGTTCGGCGGCCCGTGTGGATAAACCGGGCGGAAAGGCCGGAGATGAGGCCGTAGGCCGCCAGCTCGCAGACCATGGCGGGCAGATAAGCCGGACCGGGCATACCGGTTATCAGGCTGGAGAGGGTAGGGGCCATCAGACCGCAGGCCAGACCGTAGGGCCAGCCGCAGGCAAGGCCGCACAGCAAAACGGGGATGTGCATGGGCAGCAGTACGCTGCCTGCATTGGGGATGGAGTGGGTCAGGGTGGGGAGCACCACCCCCAGCGCGGTGCAAAGCGCCGCCATGACCAGGCGGCGGGTGGAAAAACGATCCATTATAGTCTCCTTTCGGTCAAAAAACACCGCGAAAGCAGAGCCCTCTTCGTGAGGGCGCATACCTTCGCGGTGCTTTGACACAACAATATAAATGGGTTGAAATCCTACTAAAGCCGTCTTCATGGCGGCGGTTCTACAATGGATATGATAGCGTGTGCCGGAAGAAAAGTCAAGAGCGGGAGGCTCACTGCCCAAGCTCCACCGGCTTGACCGGCGGGTTGGAGGTTCGGGCAGAGGTCTTGCCCTCGGGGTGGATCTCTCCGGCGGCCATAAGGGAGCGCTTGGTAAGGGCGGGGCCTACCAGCTCATAGACCAGCACGGAGAAGAGTACCACATTGCGCACCATGGAGCCGTCCGACAGGGTTTGGGCGGTGAGGGCCATGCCCAGAGAGACGCCGGCCTGGGGCAGCAGGGTGATGCCCAGGTGCTTTTTGATGTTGTCGCTGCATCCGGTCATGGTGCAACTGAGGTAGGAGCCGGAATATTTACCCAGGGAGCGGAAGAGAATGTAGACCACGCCTACCAGCAGTACCAAGGGTTGGGACAGAACACCCAGATCCAGCTCAGCACCGGAGAGAACAAAGAAAAGCACGTTGAGAGGGGCGGTCCAGCGGTCGATTCGGGACATGAGCTCCTCGGAGAAATCACTGATGTTGCAGAAGACTGTGCCGGCCATCATGCAGGTGAGCAGCAGGCTGAAGCCCAGGTGGACGCCGCCTACCTCAAACTTCAACATGGAAAGACCTGCGGTGAGCAGGACAAAGCCCAGAGAGATGGACAGACGTTTGCTGCGGGAGTGGAAATACTTCTCTACCCGGTAGAGAAGGAAGCCGGACAGGGCGCCCAGCAGGAGGGAGAGCAGGATCTCGGCCATAGGCTCCACCAGCACGCTGATGACGTTGACGGCCCCGCTCTCCATGGCGGAGGCCACCCCAAAGGAGGCGGCGAAGAGCACCAGACCTACTGCGTCGTCAATGGCAACCACCATCAGCAGCAGATGGGTCAGGGGGCCGTCCGCCTTATATTGCCGCACCACCATGAGGGTGGCGGCGGGAGCGGTGGCGGCGGCGATGGCGCCCAGGGTCACCGCCGAGGGAAGGGAGATAAAATCCGGGCGGATGAAGTGGAGGGCGATGAGGGCCAGATCCACCACTATGGTGGTGGCTACCGCCTGGAAAATACCCACCACAATGACTCGCCGGCCCATACTGCGAAGCTGTTCTAGACGGAACTCATCTCCGATGGCGAAGGCGATGAAGCCCAGGGCTACTTGGGAGATGATGTTGAGCCCGGACACCTGGGCCGCCGTGTTGAAGCCCAGACCGGGGATCCCCAGGGCACCGATGCAGAAGGGGCCCAGCAGAAGGCCGGCCACCAGGTAGGCGGTGACGGCAGGAAGCCCCAGTTTTTTGACCAGCCGGGACAGGAGAAGTCCGCCCACCAGAGCGACGGATAGACAGATCAAAGTTTGTTCCATGGAAAATACACCTCGTTTATTTGCTTCCATGAAGAATAGCACTTTTCACCAAAAACCGCAAAGGGTTTTTGGCGAAAAGGTCAACAAAAATCGGCCGATCATTCCGGCCATTTTTTTGCTCTTTGCCTGTCCCCGCTCAATGAAAAATCCCCTGCGGCCATTCAGCCGCAGGGGAAAGAGAGGGTGAAAGCTGGGAATCGAGGGTGGGCGTTACCGCTGGGTGGGCAGGCGGCTGGTGTCGATGATCACATCGCACTGGGATTCGATGCTCAAGCCCTGGAAGTAGGCCTCCTCCATAGGGATCCAACGCTGCCGGAACTGCTCCAGACTTTCGGGGGTTTCCCGCTGCTCCAGCCGGGAAAGCTGGGTCTCGGCTCCGCAGGTGAAGAAAATGTGGAGCTGGGCATACCCTGCCAGGGCGGGGTGGAGAGCATAGCTGCCCTCGATCAGGTTCAGCCGGCGGAAGGGGATCCCCTCGGGCGGGGTCATGATCCCCTGGGAGCAGTCAAAGGAGCGCAGGGCCACCGCTTCGCCCCGGCTCAGGGGCTCGAAGAGCTCCTGGGATGCCCGCTCGTAGTCCACGTTGCCGCCGGGAGCGGCCAGCCGTTCGGGGGTTCGTTTTTCCGGGGGGAGGAAAAAGTCGTCCATGTGGAAGACGTTACAGTCGTCGAAGAGTTGGGAGGCCTTTTCTCCGAAGGTGGTTTTTCCGGCGGCGCAGCGGCCGTCGATGGCCACCAGCACGGGGCCCTGGGTTTCGTGCAGGGCGGCGTCGATGGCTCGGAGCGCAGGAGCGTAGACGGCCAGATCCCGGTCGATTACCCGGTAATGGGGGTGGTACGCCTCCCGGTAATGATCACTGTGGTGCAGGGGCGGGCATCCCTGCAGGGCGTATAGAGACAAGAAGTTCTCCAGCTCCCGGTACTCCAAAGGGAGCGCGCCCTGCCAGGATAGGGCGCTCAGTTGTCCCAGCTTGCGCCAGAGGCCGGCCATAGTGCCTCTGGGCCGGGCGGAGAAGGCAAGGCACCGGCTGAGCAGCGGCAGATCCCTCTCGGCCAGCAGCCGGGGATCCAGATGACACCGACAAAATCCCCCGCCAATGGCCTCCACCGCGTAGGAGGGGGCGTAGTTCTCCTCCCGGGCTTGGGCGAACTCGCTTTGGAGGGACGCCAAGGCGTCTCCGGCTTCCACCAGGTGTCCGCAGCCAAACTCGCTTTGGTAAAGCAGCTTTACATAGTCCCGGGCCTCCATGAGAGGATAGCGCTGTGCGTGTACAGACAGGATATTGTTCCACAAGCTCATAGCGCTACCTCCTTGGCGGCCAACTCAACCGCGCTGTCCAGCAGTTCTTCCAGTTTTTGGGTTCCGACGCCGGCGATGAGCACGCCGCAGCTGGACATGGGCACCAGAATGCGCCGGGCCGGAGAGGACGCCACCGCCCCGGCAATGGTGGGACTGATCTCCCCCATCAGGGCGTTGGCGGAGAGAAGACCGATGGGACCCAGAATCAGATCGGCCTGGGATGCATTATAACAGATGGCGTTTTCGCCTGTGGCGGCCTTGTCCGCTCCTGCCCGCAGCATGGCGGAGGTGGCCAGAGCGTTGGTGCCGGCGGCCCAGATTTGGACGGCCGGCCCCAGCCGTGCCTTCAAACGGGTTACCAGCTGGGCCCCCAGACCGCCCCCCTGTCCGTCAATGACCAGGATACGCATGGTAAAAGCTCCTTTGCGATAGAAAAATAAAAGATTGTAAGAAATATCATACCACAAATTTTTTGCCTGCGCTACCCCGGACAGAGGGAATCGCTCCAATTCTATTTCTGAGGATGCGGAAAAAAGTTTACAGAAACCATACCATTTTTCTGCTGACTATGATAAAATGAAAATAACTATAACTTATGAGATTTATGGTCGATGAAGGGAGGAAGCGCGGGTGGAAAAGAGGCCGGTCAGACTGGGTGTGTTGACGGCAGGGCTGTGTCTGCTGCTGTCAGGCTGCTTTTTCCGAGGGGTGCATGAGCTTTACGCCATCCCCCAACCTCCCAAGGACTACGAAGCGCTTCAGGCCCGCCTCAGCGAGGTGGTGGCCCAGGGCGGCGAGTATGCGGCCCCCCTTACCGGAGAGATGATCCAGTCGGTTCAACTTCAGGATCTGGATGGGGACGGGAATCAGGAGGCCATTGCCTTTTTCCGGCTGCCCAGCGAGGAAAAGCCCCTGAAGATCTATATTTTCCGCCCGGTTGGAGAGGAATACGAGACCTTGGCCGTCATTGAGGGGGCCGGTACCGCCATCAACAGCGTGGATTATGTCCAGATGGATGAGGATCCCTTTAAGGAGGTGGTCGTCTCCTGGCAGATGACCGCCCAGGTTCACTCTCTGGCCGCCTATTCGGTGAGCGCGGAGCAGGTGGAGGAGCTGATCCGCACCGACTATGACAGCTACCAGATCGTGGATCTGGATCAGGATAACCAGCAGGAGCTGCTGGTGTTCCGTACCCCCATTGGCGATGTGCCCCAAGCGGAATATTACGATTTTGACGGGGTGCTGGATATGGCGGGGGTGGCCCCGCTGTCTACCGGGGCCTACACCGGGCCGGATGGAGCGATTAAGAGCAGTTACCTCCAGGAGCTTCAGAGCGGCTATCTGGCGGATCGGATCCCCGCTGCTTTTGCCACCTCCTCCTACGGAGGCAACGGAACCATTACCGATATCTTTGCCATACGGGATGGGAAGCTGTGCAACGTGACCCTGGATCCGGAAACGGGGGAAAGCGGGGAAACCGTTCGCTACTATACCCAGGTTTCCCAGCAGGACATCAACGGCGACGGCATTGTGGAGCTTCCCCAGCCCGTTCCTTTGCTGGATTACCGCATTTCGGCGGATACGGTAAGCTTTTGGCTGATCCATTGGCGGCAGTTTGATATTCAGGGGCAGGCCCAGCAGGTCTTTACCACCTACCACAATGACCGGGACGGCTGGTATTTTATCCTTCCCGAGGCATGGGAAAACAATGTGACCCTGTCCCGCAGTGATCTGCCCGGCGGCGGGGAGAGGTCGGTCACGTTCTCCTATTGGACGGGGGAAGAGGGGGTGGATCCCCTGCCCTTCCTTACGATTTATAAACTGGCCGGCACAAACCGAATCAGCCGGGCCAAGGCGGGGGAGAGGTTCCTTCTCTATCCCCTCAATGCCCTGGATCGCCCGGAGGAGGCGAGCACTATCTACGCCGCTGAATTCCGGGGCGGCTGGGACTGCGGCCTCACCCAGGAGCAGGTGCGGGAGCGCTTTGCCATCATTCGTACCGACTGGTATGCCGGCTGACAGGCTTCAAAACACTGGAAAGGAGAGTATACGCTATGACAAAGAAAGTGTTGGTGTTGGAGGATGAGGCCAACATTCGCTCCTTCATCGTTATCAATCTAAAACGAGCGGGCTATGAGACCATCGAGGCCGGTACCGGACAGGCCGCTTTGGATCAGTTGCGGCGAAACCCCGATGTAAATGTGGCCCTGCTGGACGTGATGCTGCCCGACACCGATGGCTTTGAGGTCTGCCGGAAGATCCGGGCGGGAAACAACCGCATCGGTATCATTATGCTCACCGCCCGAACCCAGGAGATGGACAAGGTCACCGGGCTTATGACCGGGGCGGATGACTATGTGACCAAGCCCTTCTCTCCCGCTGAGCTCACCGCCCGGATTGACGCGCTATGCCGCCGAACCACCGGGGAGGCCACCGTGGATACCGGGGAGATCAGTTATCCGCCCTTTTTGCTCAATACCCGCAACCGGACGCTGGAAAAGAACGGACAGCGGGTAAAGCTGACTCAGGTGGAGTATTCCATCGTCAAGCTGTTTATGGACAATGCGGGAAAGGCCCTTTCCCGGGAGGAGATCCTGGAGGCCGTTTGGGGCAAGGACTATTTTGGAGAGGTAAAGATCGTAGACGTCAATATCCGCCGCCTGCGCATCAAGATCGAGGACGACGCCACCAACCCCACATATATCACCACCGTTTGGGGATATGGGTATAAGTGGGGATTCTGAGAAAAAGGGGCCCCCGCAAAGCCGTATGGCTTTGTGGGGAGAGGAGGGGCAGCGAAACGGACGCGCCCCGGCGGTTCCGCCGGGGCAAGGAATGTGGAGCTTGGCCCGACGACGTTTGGGGATATGGGTATAAGTGGGGCTTTTGACCGAGAAACGGTTTATTAAGAGGAGCATGAGCAGGGAAAGAGGGTGAACCAAATGCCAAAGATGAAAGGAATTCGCCGCCGCTGGATGACCAACTCCATCGGCGTAGTTCTCTTTGTCATTTTGTTTGCCGTTACCGCCTTTTCAGTGGCTCTGGGCAGCTACTATTACGCCACCATGACCAATGAGCTCCAGACCAAAGCGGAATATGTGGTATCCTTCTTCCGGGATTATCGGACGGAGAGCGAGTATTATCAGAATGTGGTCACCTTTGTCAACAACAACTCCGAGGGCAAGGACGAGGTGGAGATGCAGTTTTTGGGCCCCAACGGAGCCATCCGTTTTTCCACCTTCGGCTTGGCGGCCTACAGCTCTCCCGGCACCCCGGATATTGCCGGAGCCCTGTCCCAGGAGGATCCGAAGACCACCCCCTGGACAGGCCGGGATCCGTCCACGGGGGAACATATCATGGCGGTTACCGCGCCTTTGCTGGTGGAGGGCCGGGCCGTGGCCGCAGTTCGCTATGTGACGTCTCTGCGTCTGGCGGATCGCCAGCTGATCCTGATCATCTCCCTGGTGACACTGGTTGGCTTTGCTATCCTGCTTTTGGTCTATTTTTCCAACCTCTATTTTGTCACCTCCATTGTGGAGCCGGTGGCCGGCATCACCGAGATCACCAAGCGGATCGCCGCCGGCAGCTACGGGATCCAGATCGAAAAGCAGCATGACGATGAGATTGGCGATCTGACCGACGCCATTAACGATATGTCCACCCGCATTGACCAGGCGGAGAAGATCAAAAACGAGTTTATTTCCTCTGTCTCCCATGAGCTGCGCACGCCCCTTACCGCCATCAACGGCTGGGCCGAGACCATCCAAAACGGTGAGGTTCGGGACGCCGAGGACGTGAAAAAGGGAATGGGCATTATTGTCTCTGAGGCCAGAAGGCTCACCAACATGGTGGAGGAGCTGCTGGAGTTTTCCCGGATCCAGGATGGCCGGTTTACCCTGTCCATTGAGCCGGTGGATCTGAAGGCGGAGTTTGAGGAAGCGGTTTACACCTACCGGGAATTTTTCCGTAAGGATGGCCTGGAGCTTCATTACGAGGACAACGAGGAGGAATTCCCCCCCGTGGAGGCAGACCCCGAGCGGCTGCGCCAGGTGTTTTGCAACCTTCTGGACAATGCCGCCAAGCATGGCGGCAGCGGCGGGAAGATCGACGCCGCGGTCCATCGGGAGGAGGAATGGGCGGTCATCACCATCCGGGATCATGGCCCCGGTATTCCTGTGGATGAGCTGCCTCACGTGAAGACAAAGTTTTACAAGGGCTCGTCCAAGGCCCGGGGCTCCGGGATCGGCTTAGCGGTCTGTGATGAGATCATCACTCGTCACGGCGGGGAGCTCATCATCGGCAACGCTGAGGGGGGCGGATGTGAAGTGACCATCCGCCTGCCTGCCGGCCCTATCCCTGGGAGTGGAACATAAGTTCGAAAAAGTTGCCCGCGCCCCTTGCAAAAGTGGCGCGGGTTTGCTACAATACAATAGAATTCCCGCATGTCCATGAAAGGCGGCGGGAGGATCCATTCCATGATTTTAGCTGTGAGGCGGGGATATGCCCTTGGCCTTACATAGCACATAACCCAAAGGAGAACCCCAATGCTGAAACAGTTGTTGCTTCTCGCCGCTGCCGGCTTTAAGACCATGATCGGCGGTCAGGCCCTGATCGAAGGGATCATGATGATGGGGCCGGACAAAAAATCCGTGGTGATTCGCAAGCCTGATGGAGACCTGGAGGTCAAGACCGAGCCCCGCAGAGTACTGAAGGAGCGCTATCCCTTTGTGGGGCTGCCCTTCCTGCGGGGGATGGTGGGCTTTTGCTCGTCCATGTACAACGGGGTCACCGCGCTGATGTATTCCGCGGAGTTTTTCCCGGAGGATGAGGATGTGGATAAGGAGCCGTCTAAGCTGGAAAAGTGGCTGGATGAAAAGCTGGGCAGCGAAAAGTTTGCCGCCGTGTTGATCACGCTGGCCATGATCATGGGCATGGCCTTTTCTGTGTTTCTCTTTTTCCTGCTGCCCACCGCTTTGGGCGGTGCGGTGCTTACCCTCTTTCCGGCGGCTCCCCTTTGGAGCCGGAACCTGCTGGAGGGCGCGCTTCGGGTGGCGATTTTCCTGGTCTACCTGATTGCTTGCTCCCATATGAAGGATATCCGCCGAACCTTTCAGTATCATGGCGCTGAGCATAAGACCATTTTCTGCTATGAGGCGGGCCTTCCCCTGACGGTGGAGAATGTCCGCAGTCAGCCGAAGCACCATCCCCGGTGCGGCACCAGTTTTCTGTTTGTGGTCATTGTGGTCTCTATTCTGTTGTCCAGTCTGCTGTTTTCCTTTGTCCATGTGGAGAATACCTTCGCCCGGATGGGCTGTCACCTTCTTTTGCTGCCTGTGGTGGTGGGTATTACCTATGAGATCAACCATTATGTAGGCGGGCATGACGGCCTTGTCTGCCACATGATCCGGGCGCCCGGTATGGGGATTCAGCGCTGGACCACCTTTGAGCCCGACGACTCCATGATCGAGGTGGGCATCCGGGCCCTTACCGAGGTTCTGCCCCAGGTGAAGGGCGCCGACCGCTGGTGATCCTCTTTCAACAAAATCACCCTTGGAGGGGAAGCTATGGCCACCACATATAATAACCTCTACTTAGACGCCCGCCGGCAGCTGAAGGCGGCCGGTATCCCTGCTGCTCAGTTAGAGGCCAGGGAGATCGTCTGCTACGTGGCGGGCAAAAACAGGGAAGAATTTTACCGGGATATGACCCTTTATGCGTCTGACCAGGTGGAGGAGAAGGTGAAGGACTTGACCCGCCGCCGCCTGGCCGGGGAACCGGTGGCCTACATCATCGGTGAGTGGGAGTTTTATGGGTTGAGTCTTGATATATCCCGGGAGGTGCTGATCCCCCGGATGGACACCGAGGTGCTGGCGGAGCAGGCGGTTCTGGCGGCCCGCTCTGCCGGAGAGGGCTGCCGGGTGCTGGATCTGTGTACCGGCAGCGGCTGCGTGGGACTGGCGGTGGCCGCCAACGTCCCTGACTGCAAGGTGGTTTTGGCGGACATTTCGGAGGGAGCCCTGCGGATCTGCAGGCAGAACATCCGCCGCTGCGGGTTTAATAACCGGGTGATCTGCGCCTTTGCCGACGCCAAGCTGCCGCCTCTGCCCGCTTTGTGGGATTTTGACGTTATTGCCTGCAATCCCCCCTATATTCCCACGGCTGACATTCTGACTTTGGATGAATCGGTGAAAAACTATGAGCCCCACGAGGCTTTGGACGGTGGCGCCGACGGGTTGGATTTCTACCGGGCCATCTGCTCCAAGTGGAAGGGAGCCCTTCGGCTGGGGGGCCGCCTTCTCCTGGAGGTGGGGATGGGCCAGTCCGCTGACGTGGAGGCTCTGATGGGACAGAACGGGTTTGAGGATATCCGCTCCTTCCAGGATACCCAGGGAATTTGGCGGGTAGTATCGGGTACCATCAATGAATAAAGTCCGGTTTATAGGACTGTGAATTTGCTAATCTACAGATAGGATCCAGGTTCCGCAGATCCTCCGGCATCATAAATACATGGAAAGGCCCCGCCTTTCGAGAGGAGAAACCATATGGCAGAAAAAAAGAAAGCTATGATTACCCAGCCCGGACAGGCCTCGGATAAGAAAAAGGCTCTGGACACCGCCTTGGCCCAGATCGAGAAGGATTTTGGCAAGGGTGCGGTTATGCGCCTGGGCGAAAATACCCATGTGGTGGTGGAGGCCATCCCCACCGGTTCCCTGGCGTTGGATCTGGCTCTGGGCATTGGGGGCGTTCCCAAGGGGCGGATTGTGGAGATCTATGGCCCCGAGTCCTCCGGTAAGACCACCCTGGCCCTCCATATCGTAGCCGAGGCCCAGAAGCGGGGGGGCGAGGTGGCCTACATCGACGCCGAGCACGCCCTGGATCCGGTCTATGCCCAGGCTTTGGGGGTGGACATCGACTCCATGCTCATCTCCCAGCCTGACACGGGCGAGCAGGGCCTTGAGATCTGCGAAGCCCTGGTTCGCTCCGGCGCCATCGACGTGGTGGTGGTAGACTCTGTAGCCGCCCTGACTCCCCGGGCCGAGATCGAGGGCGACATGGGCGACGCCCATGTGGGTCTGCTGGCCCGGCTGATGAGCCAGGCGCTGCGCAAGCTGGCCGGCGTCATCTCCAAAACCAACTGCATTGTCATCTTTATTAACCAGTTGCGGGAAAAGGTGGGCGTGATCTACGGCAACCCCGAGGTTACCACCGGCGGTCGGGCGCTGAAGTTTTATTCCTCTGTCCGTATCGACATTCGCCGGGTGGAGAGCCTGAAAAACGGCTCCGATGTGGTGGGCAACCATGTCCGGGCCAAGATTGTAAAGAACAAGGTGGCGCCCCCCTTCCGTCAGGCTGAGTTTGATATCCTTTTTGGACAGGGAATTGCCAAGGAGGGCGAACTGGTGGACATGGGCGTTCAGTTGGGCTTTGTTCAGAAGTCGGGTTCCTGGTTCTCCATGGGTGAAATGCGGATCGGCCAGGGCCGGGACGCTGCCCGCCAGTTCCTGAAGGACAACCCGGACATTGCCGAGAAGCTGGAGGCGGATATTCGGGAGAATGCGGAAAAGCTGATGCCCGGCAAGCCGGCGCCCCGTCCGATCTCCGCCCCTGCCGCGCCTGTGGTGGCCCCGGCTCCGGCTCCTCGGACTGCAAGTCGGGCCATAGATGTGTCTGCCGAGGATTTCGAGGATGCAGATCGTTAAATTAGAGCCTTCTAAGCATGTAAAGGAACGTTGGCTCATATGGCTGGAGGACGGCTCCTTTCTCCGGGTTACGGAAAATGAGGTGGTTTCCTTTGCCCTCTATACCGGGATGGAGCTTTCTGACGAGCTCTATGACCGGCTCTCCGATGCAGCTGGCCGCAGTGCAGCCCGAAGCAAGGCGCTGGATCATATCTCCAGCCGGCCTATGTCCCGGAAGGAGCTGATCGACAAGCTTACCACCCGCCCGCCCAAGGGAAAGGACGGTCGGGAGCGGAAAGCCCCGGCCACCCCTGAGCAGGCGGCTGAGGTAGCCGATTGGCTGGAGGATCTGGGATACTTAAATGACGGAGAATATGCCAAAACGGTGGCCCGCCACTACTCTGCCAAAGGCTATGGAGAGCGGAAGGTTCGGGATGAGCTTTTCCGCCGGGGGGTGCCCCGCCAGTATTGGGAGGAGGCCCTCCGGGAGAGCCAAAGCCCTGAGACCGGGGTGGATGAATTTTTGCGCAAGCGGTTTAAAGGGCAGACTCCGGATCAAAAGGAGCTGAAACGGGCCTCCGACGCCCTGGCGAGAAGGGGCTACCGCTGGAACGAGATCCGGGAGGGGCTGAACCGCTACGGAGCGGGGATCGACGAGGAATAAGCGTGAAAAAGGGAGGGGTCATATGGACGCCATTGAATGTATGAGAACCCGCCGCAGCATTCGCAGATATAAACCCGATCCAATTCCCCGGGAGCTGCTGGAGGATATTTTGGACACCGCCATGACCGCGCCTTCGGGCACCAACCTTCAGCACTGGCACTTTGTGGTGCTGGAAAGCCCGGAGGCCATGGAGAAATTCAAGACTCTGACCGCTGAGGTGCCGGCCCGGTTCCACCCGGTGCTGGCCCAGCGTTTTCCCAATCACCCCAAGACCGTCAAAGCCACGGAGGGGTTCCTGGCCACTTTGGGCGGCGCCCCTGTGTGTGTGCTGGCCTTTTTCGATAAGCCCGATTTCCCTGACCGGGACAGCGCCATCCAGTCGGTGTCCGCCGCCATTGAAAATCTTCTGCTGGCAGCCTGGGCCCACGCAGTGGGCTCCTGCTGGATGTCGGTGGCCCAGCGTATGGGCCTGGGGCCCGCCATCCAGGAGGCCTTTGCCCCCGGCAAGGGGGAGTTCATTGCGGCGATTACCCTGGGCTATCCGGATCAGTCGCCTCCCATGCCCCGGCGGAAAGAGGGCCGGGTGACCTTTTTATAAAAGCTTGACTGCCGTATATTCAAAAGCAAAAGGAGAGATCTCCGCCTTGAAAATCGCTTTTATCTCCCTGGGCTGCTCCAAAAACTTGATCAATACAGAACAGATGATGGCGCTGTGCCGTGCCGCCGGACATGAGATTACCGGGGAGCCGGAGGGGGCTGATGTGGCCGTGCTCAACACCTGCGGTTTTATTGACGCGGCCAAGAGCGAGGCCATTGAGCACATCATTGCCCTCGGGGAGCTGAAGCAGGAGGGCAAGCTGGGCAAGCTGCTGGTGTGTGGGTGCCTGTCCCAGCGCTACCGGGAGGACATCCTCTCCGACCTGCCCGAGGTGGACGGTTTGATGGGGACAGGCAGCTACGAGGATATCGTCTCCGCCGTGGAGGAGGTCTGTCAGGGCCGTTTTCCCCAGAAGTTTGGGGATATCTCCGCCACCACGGAGGCGGGGGAGCGGCTGGTGACCGGGCCGGCCTATACCGCCTTCTTAAAAATTGCCGAGGGCTGCGATAATTTCTGTGCCTTTTGCATCATCCCCTATCTCCGGGGTCGCTACCGCAGCCGGAGCATGGAGGCGGTGCTGAAGGAGGCCGGGGAATTGGCCGATTCCGGGGTGAAGGAGCTGATCCTCATTGCCCAGGATATCGGTCCCTACGGAAAGGATCTGTACGGCGAGCGGCGGCTGCCCCAGCTGCTTCGGGAGCTGTGTAAGCTGCCCTTCCATTGGATCCGGCTGCATTACTTATACCCCGACCATTTTGACCGGGAGCTCGTTGAGGTCATCGCCTCTGAGCCCAAGATCGTAAAGTATCTGGATATTCCCCTTCAACACTGCAGCGACAGGCTGCTCAAGGCCATGAACCGCTGGGGGACCAAGGAGAGCCTTACCGCACTGCTGAAGGAGCTGCGGGAGAAGATCCCCGGACTGGTGCTGCGTACCTCCCTGATCTGTGGCCTTCCCGGAGAGACGGAGGAGGATTTTGAGGCGCTGTGCGATTTTGTCACCGAAACGGGCATTGAGCGGGCCGGCGTTTTTCAATACTCCCGGGAGGAGGGAACCCGGGCGGCCGCTATGCCGGATCAGGTGCCGGAGGAGGTGGCCCAACAGCGGGTGGAGCGGCTGGTAGAGCTGCAGTCCGCGGTGTTGGACCGCTACAATGAAAGCCGGCTGGGAACGGTGATGGAGGTTCTTTGCGAGGGCTTTGATCCCCAAATGGGCTGCTATGCCGGACGCACCTATGCCGATTCGGTGGAGGTGGACGGACGGGTCTGGTTTACCGCCGCGGGGGAGATCCCGGCGGGAGCGTTTGTCGCGGTATGCATTACAGGCACAGAGGACGGGGATCTGACCGGAGAGATCGAGGAGTGATGAGAATGAATACGGCAAACAAGCTGACCCTTCTGCGGGTGGCAATGATACCCGTGTTTTTGGCCGTGCTTTATCTGGGGTTTCCGGGCAGTGATTATGCGGCCCTGGCCATTTTTGTGGCGGCCAGCCTGACCGATCTGCTGGATGGGCACATTGCCCGCAGCCGGAACCTGGTGACGGACTTCGGAAAATTTATGGATCCCCTGGCGGACAAGGTGCTGGTGGTGACCGCTATGCTGTGGTTTGTCCAGAATGGACAGATGCCCGCCTGGGCGGTGGCGATTGTGATCTTTCGGGAGTTTGCCGTTTCCGGAATGCGGCTTATTGCCGTGGAGGGAGGACGGGTCATTGCCGCGGGCTGGTCGGGCAAGGTGAAGACCGCGTCCACCATGGTGTGTCTTGTTTTGATGTTTTTGCCCATCCCCGGTTGGATGAATTGGGCCTGCGTCTGGGTCATCGTGGTTACGACTGTCTATTCCGGGGCGGAGTATTTCGTCAAGAACCGGGATGTATTTGACTGGACAAATATTTAAGGAAATGGGAGGAATCTCATATGGCCAGATACAAAGTAAGCGTCACTGTTTTCAAGGACGCAAACGGAAAAACCATGGGGGGACTCAGCTTCCTCCATTTTCTGGGGGATCTTTGCCAGGGGTTTGGCCTTATATTCATTTTGGGCGGCATTTCGCGCATAATGGATGGAGGGCTGTCTCCGGTACAGATCGGTATTTTTGCCTTCTTTATTGTGGCCTGTTTCGTGGGTGGTTCTCTGCTCCATAAGACGGCAAAGCAGAAGGCCCAAGTCCGGTATCTGGAATCTCTGGCCCAGGGCGAAAAAGCGCCGGAGGAGACAAAGCAGTCCTGAATCATGGGCCGCTGTGCCCTTGACACCTTTTGACCGGCGTGGTAATATACTAAGGCAAAGAAACCAAGCGCAAAGAACGGAAAAGTAGCGTTCAGAACCACCGGACAGAAAGAGACCGCCACCGGCTGAGAGCGGTCTTACGGAAGCGGCTGGACGTGAATTGCATCCGGGAGCGTTGGGGGCAATTCCCCACGGTTCGGCCCCGTTACCGGCCTTCGAGTGAAAACGAGAGTGGAACCGCGTAGATACGCCTCTCATGCCTGTGGGCATGGGGGGCGTTTTTGACTGGCTCTGCGCCTCGGGGCGGCGGAAATTTTGCGCGCCGCCGGAGATTTCTTTGTAAGGAGACCTGTTCATGACACGTTTAGGCGAGACCCTGCGGGCGTACCAGGCCCGTGACCCGGCGGCCCGGAGTCGCTTGGAGATATTCCTTTTGTATCCCGGTGTTCATGCCATCTTGTTTCACCGGGTCAGCCACTGGCTTTGGCGGCACAACCTTCGGTTTCTGGCCCGGCTCAATTCCCAGCTTGGCCGGCACTGGACGGGGATCGAGATCCATCCCGGGGCCACCATTGGCCGCCGGCTGGTCATTGACCACGGGATGGGGATTGTGATCGGAGAGACGGCGGAGATCGGGGACGACTGCCTGCTCTATCACGGGGTTACCCTCGGGGGAACGGGAAAGGATAAGGGCAAGCGCCACCCCACCATTGGGAACAATGTGCTTATCGCATGCGGAGCGAAGGTGTTAGGACCCTTTAAGGTGGGGGATAATTCCCGTATCGCCGCCGGCGCGGTGGTGCTCTCTGAGGTGCCGGAGAACGCTACCGCCGTGGGTGTTCCTGCGCATATCGTCCGGATCGGAGAGGATCGGATGGACTTTGCCGGACAGGTGGATCAGATCAGCGTCCCCGATCCGATACAACGAGAGCTGCAGAGTATCCGCGAAATATTGGAGAAGTTGGAACATACATTGGAGGAGGAAAAAGAACCATGAAGCTGTATAATTCCCTGTCCCACGAAAAGGAAGAGTTTAAGACCCACGAGCCGGGCAAGGTGAGTATGTACACCTGCGGGCCTACGGTCTACCACTTTGCCCACATCGGCAACCTGCGCTCCTACATTATGGAGGACGTGCTGGAGAAAGCCCTGCGCTGGGAGGGCTACGACGTGAAGCGGGTGATGAACATTACCGATGTGGGGCACCTTTCCTCCGACGCCGATACCGGCGAGGACAAGATGGTTAAGGGAGCCAAGCGGGAGCACAAGACGGTGATGGATATTGCCAAGTTCTATACCGACGCCTTTTTCGCCGACTGTGAAAAGCTGAACATCAAGTATCCCGACGTGGTTCAGCCCGCCACCGGCATGATTCCGGAGTATATTGAAGTCATCACCAAGCTGATGGAGACGGGCTATGCCTATTTTGCCGGAGGAAATGTGTACTTTGATACCTCAAAGCTGGGGAAATACTATGTGTTCAACGACCACGATGCCGAGGATCTGGCCACCGGCGTTCGGGAGGGCGTGGAGGAGGACGAGAACAAGAAGAACAAGAACGATTTCGTCCTCTGGTTTACCAAGAGCAAGTTTGAGGATCAGGCCCTGAAGTGGGATTCCCCCTGGGGTGTGGGTTACCCTGGCTGGCACATCGAGTGCTCCTGCATCTCCATGAAGTATTTGGGAGAGTACCTGGATCTCCACTGCGGCGGGGTGGACAACGCCTTCCCCCACCACACCAACGAGATCGCGCAGTCGGAGAGCTATCTGGGGCATCCCTGGTGCGGGCACTGGTTCCACGTCCACCACCTGAACACCACCGGGGGGAAAATGTCCAAGTCCAAGGGAGAGTTTTTGACGGTGTCCCTGTTGGAAGAGAAAGGGTATGATCCTCTGTGCTACCGGTTGTTCTGCCTGCAGAGTCACTATCGGAAGGCCCTGACCTTTTCCTGGGAGAACCTGGACAACGCCAAGGCGACCTACGAGAAGCTGATCTCCCGGGTGGCGGCCCTGACAGAGGAGGGAACGGTGGAGGAGGCTGGGGCGGAAAAGTACAAGGGACAGTTCCGGGAGGCCTTGGACAACGACCTGAATACCTCCCTGGCGGTGACCGCCCTCTATGATGTGCTGAAGGCGGAGCTGAGCGACGCTACCAAGCGGGCCCTCATCGCCAGCTTTGACCAGGTGCTGGGACTGGAGCTGCTGGAGCGGGCTGCCGCCCTTCAGGAGAAGGAGAACGCTCCGGTGGAGGGAAGCGAGGAGATCGAGGCGCTGATCGCCCAGCGCTCCCAGGCCAAGGCCGGCAAAAACTGGGCCGAGGCGGATCGGATCCGGGATGAACTGAAAGCCCGGGGGATCGAGCTTGTGGATACCAAGGAAGGAACCACCTGGAAAAAGATTTGATCCTATGACAAAAAGAAAGGGCCGCCTTGTAAAAGGCGGCCCTTTTGAAATGGGATGAAATGCTTATTGTGCGGCGGCGGAACAGGCCTCTTTGCGCCAGGTATCGTATTCTTTGCCCTCCCGAAGGATTCCGTCCGGAACCAGGATGTGGGGATGGGCATCCTTCAGCAGGGAGAGGAGGGCGCGGCCCCGTTCCGAGGAGGCTTCCGCAGTGACGGCAAGGTTTTGCCGGTTTACCACAGATATGCTGAGACAGTATATCCGCTTTTTGTTGACGCGATAGCTCCACTCGTAAAGGCAAGCCCCGGCGATATCTGTCCGTTTCAAGACCCGAGGCTGAAGATCGCCCAGCCAAAGGTAGTCCCGGGTCAGGAGACCGTCGCTCTGACCGGAAACAGCGGCGGAGACGGCGCTTTGCAGTTTCAGAATGTAACAGTCGGAGTCCATGGCCTGACGGTCAAACTCCCGAAGCTCCCCTTCGCTGAGACCGGAGGCCTTGGCGCTGGCACGGATGACGGCGTCAACCCCCTTGCCCAGACCCTTGGCCAGAAAGACGATGCCCAGGATACACAGAAGGAGAAGCAGGGCGGCGACGGCCAGGAAGCCATAGCCTATAGTGACAGATTCGCTATTTCCTTGTTCCATGTGATAGCGGATCAGGGAGATGAAATACACTCCGCCGGCGATGAAAACCGCAGAGAGCAGGAGCAGAAAGACGATAAGGACGATGCTGCTGCTGCGGTTCTTTTTGGCGGCACGTTCAAACACTGAGCTTTGGGGGAAATGCTTCTCCCGGTAAATGGGATCCATTTTTTCAAATTCCATATGCTTTGCACTCCTTTTGGGTCGGTTTGGCTGCGTGGATATTATAGCAGTGCCGGAAGGCAATGGCAAGTATGCCTTTTATAAACAGACAAAAAATGGCCGCCCGGCAAAGGCCGGGCGGCCATTTTTTAGCTCCGCTCCTCCACAGGATCGGTCTCCCGAAAGAGAAGGGAAATGCACCAGATAGCGCTGAGACCCACCAGAGTGTAGACGACACGGCTCAGGGAGCTGTTGGCGCCGCCAAAGAGATAGGCTACAACGTCAAAGCCGAAGATACCGATGCTGCCCCAGTTTAGGCCGCCAATGATGGCCAGGAGCAAGGCGATCTTATCCATGATCATGGTTTTGTGAAACCTCCTCAAAATAGATTCCCGAAAAAAGGATACCCAGAACGGGAATTTCTATACGAAAAAAGAGATTTTTTTGTAAAGAGGGGTCAAGGGGCCTTCTGCAGGCGGCGGGATAGGGCGACCAGAGGCAGGCAGGCAAGCAGACTCAGCAGAAGGACGCCCCAGGGAGGCAGGCGATCCAGCAGCAGACCGTATAGCCCTTGTCCCAAAGGCATTGCGCAGGTGGCCGCCGCCGTGACAAAGGAGCCCACCTTTCCCAGCAGGGAGGTGGGGGTGACGGTTTGAAAGTGCGTTTGGGCCAGAATGGAGAAAACGCCAGCGAAGGTCATGCCCAGCAGGGCAGATAGCAGAAGGACGGCCCAGGAAAGCAAAGGAAGGGCGGGGAAGGCCAATGCGGGGAGCATGGCGCCCAGAGACAGAACGGAGAGGAGCAGATACCGCCAGGAACGGGAGAAGGAGAGCTTTTGTCCCCGGAGACCGGTGAAGAGGGCCCCCAGAATGGTACCCAGGCCCAGGGCGGCCTCCACCAGGCTGTAAAGTTGGCTGGAAAGATTCAGGGTGACCTTGATGAAATAGGGAAGGCCCACCAGATAAAGGGAGGAGAGAAAGAGGTTCATGCCGGCCACAACCATCAGCAGGGGAAGAAGGCCCGAGCGGGCAAGAAAGACGGCGGCTTCCCGCAGGTCGGACAGAGGGGAGGGACGGTTTTTGCCGGGGGCCGGCGGGAGAAAGGGGATGCGCAGGAAAAGTTCCATGACGCCGGAGGCCAGCAGGCACCCGGCGCTGACGCAGCAGATGGCATCCAGGCCCAAAAAGCCGTAGAGGAGGCCGCCGGCAACAGGGCCCAGAAGGGAGGACAGAGCGCTGACCTGGGTCACCAGACCGTTGGCCCGGGTAAGTTCAGCCTGGGGAACCAGCAGAGGAACGGCGGAGAGGACAGAGGGCTGATAACAGGCTTGGATGGCGGAGAGGGCAAAAAGGAGCGCGGCAGGGGGGACGGTGGAGCCGGTTTGCCCGAACAGGCCGAAATTCCAGACGGCGATGGCGGTGAGGAAATCCAGGGTGTACATGATCTTCTGCCGGGGCAGGCGGTCGGCAAGCACTCCGCCCAAGGGGGAGAGAAGGATGGTGGGGAGCATGGAGGCGGCCAGCACAGCGCCGAAGAGGGAGGCCGAACCGCTGAGATCCAGGACATACAGGGACAGGGAAAAGCGAAGGATGGCGTTGCCCAGCAGGGAGACGACCTGCCCCAGGAGCATGAGGCAGAAGGGCCGGGAAAAGAGCGTGTTAGTCATGGGAGAACCTCCTGATTTGGATTGATAGATACCGACGGTTGGTATGTATATTGGGGAGAAAAACCGCCCCGGGGTGGGGCGGAGAAAAGGGGACGCAAGGCAGCCGCGGCCCCGGAAGGGAGGGGCAGGGTCACTGGGCCGAGAGCTTGTGGGCAACACGGGTGTAATAGGCGTCCAGGGTGTCCATGAGGGTTTGGTCAAAAACGGGAATACCCAGGCCGTCGGCCATGGCCTGGAGGAAACGGAATTTTGCCATGAAGTCCTCCCGACTGCGGGAGAAGATGCCCGCCCACAAGTTCAGCAGAACCAAGAAGCTTTCCGCGGCCTCCTTGGGGTAGGGGGTGGAGAGGGAACCGTCGGCATTGCCCTCCTCCAGCAGGCGCTGAATGATGGGAGCCGCATCCCGGACGGAGGTGGTGAGGAGCAGGCGGATCAGCTGAGGGTTATTTTCAAAGGAGATAGAGATGCCGTCAATGTCCAGCTTTCCCGGATCGGCCAGCTGCCGCCGCAGCAGCTCCCGCAGCTTTTCCAGGCCGGAGAGGGAGGGATCCTCCAGCAGGTCAAACATTTTGGAATCCACATAATAGCGGTCATAGAGATGGTCGAGGATGTCCTCCTTGCTCTTGAAGTGGTGGTAGACCGCCCCCTTGCTCATGCCCAGAGCGTCCACAATATCCTGGATGGTGGTGTGGTCGTAGCCCTTTTGGGTGAAGAGACGGAAGGAGACGTCCAGGATCTTTCTCTGGGTCTCTTCAGGATATTTATTTCGTGCCATGGCGATCCCTTCTTTCATACATACCGTCGGTATGTATTTTATAATAGCAAAAGTTTGGGGGGAAGTCAAGAAAAAAGAACAGGCCGCGGCGAGGATTGCCGCGGCCTGTTGGGAATCAGTTCAGACTTTTGGGACCAAAGCCATGGGGGAGGAGATCGCAGAGCTTCAGTTTGGTAAATTCCCGGTCGCCCCGGCCCACCAGGAGCTCCAGATCAGGGGCAAACTCGTAGAGCATCTGACGGCAGGCGCCGCAGGGCCAGCAGTAGTCGGCAGACTCGCCCACCACTGCCAGACGGACAAAATCATCCCGGTGGCCCTCGCTTACCGCCTTGACAAGAGCGGTGCGCTCGGCGCAGATGGTGGAGCCGTAGGCCGCGTTCTCAATGTTGCAGCCGGTGAACACCGTGCCGTCGGCACACAGGAGAGCGGCGCCTACGGGAAACTTGGAGTAGGGCACATAGGAGCGTTCCAGCATGGTATAGGCCAGGTCGGCCAGGGCTCGGTCAGTCATGAATAGACCTCCTTAATAACGGTTTATTGCCAGGTGACGCCCAGGTTGGGGCGGACATCCAGGTCGATGATCTCCCGGGCGTCGTAGAATTGGCTGTACCAGCCCACAGCCTTGCCGCTGGGCCCGCCCCGGAGAGTGGTGCCGTCGGGATGGAGCCGGTCGCAGATCACGGCGGAGATGTCCTGCTTTACATAGGAGAAGGAGTTGATGCCCACGCTGGCAAAGATACGGAAGCCGAACTCCTGAAGGAATTGGAACTTGGGGCCGGTCTTGTGCCAGTCATCCCCATCGGGCCGGGCGCCATGGGGGTAGAAGAGGATTTGGGTGGGGCCCACCAGAGAGCCTACCTCCTCCTGCCAGCGGATGGTGTCCCGCTTGACCCAGGCCAGATCCACCCGGTCACCGTTGAGATTGATATGGCCCCAGGTGTGGGAGCCGAAGTACCATCCGGTTTCCTTGAGGCGCTGGATGATGGGCTTTACGGCCTCTTGTTCTGCCTTCCGGTTGGCGTCAAAGGCAGGGCGGCGGGGGTCGTTTTCCCCGATGTCGATGTCGTTCTGGGTTCGGTAACCCAGGATGCCCTGGTAGCCGGTGAGAGACAGGCAGCCCTTGACCCCGTTGGGGGAGAAATCAGGGTGCTCCCGCACAAATTTATCCAGGATGGTGATGGCGTCCAGATCCTGGGTCAGGAAGGTCTCCTGGGTGTAGGGATCGGTACATTCGGCCCAGACCTCTCCGTCGCTGCCCAGCACCAGCTTGGAGGTAAAGCCCTCCTCCAGCATATAGTCGTAATAGTTGGTGTCGTCAAAGGAGATGATGAGGGGCTTTTTGCCCTCGGGAATCATCAGGGTGTTGCGCTGCATCCGGGCCACGCCGTCGGCGCCGGTGACCTCGGTCCAGACATCGTTCATGCTTACCAGAACATAGTCCCGGTCATAGACATTCTGGAGGATTTTGTTGTATTCATCCACCGTCACCATCCAGTCGTCCAGCCCCTTCTTCTGACTCTCGGAGGAGGGGCAGTCGTGGAAAGCCCATTGGGGATAGGCGATGACCGGGTGGAAGAAGAGGTGCTCTACCACCTGGTCGGGGCCCCATGCCACCAGGGGGACGGGCGGGGTGGTAGGTTCAGGGGTGGGAGTGGGCTCCGGGGTGGGGGTGGCCTCCACCGTGGGAGTCTCGCTCTCGGCGGGGGTCTTGCCGCCGCAGGCGCCCAGGGACAGGGAGAACAAAAGGGCGAGGCCCAGGGCCGCCGCCCGTTTTCCAAAGTGGTTCATGTTCATTCCTCTTTCTGTTCTTTGGTATTTCTGTATGTTCATTATACTGCCCCATAGAGGAAAAACAACTACAAATTGCTTACAAATTCTTAAAATGTTGTGACGGACATACAGAGAAGGAGGAAGTTTCTTTTTTCTGTTGCAAATTGCGGAGGAATCTGGTATAATAGCCGCAGAGCGGCTGTTTTTACAGTTGTGTTTCGGCGGGGATTTGACCCCCATATATACCCAGCGGCATTTTTGGCCTGCAGGAGTATAATAAAGATCATAAGGAACAACCCGTTTCGGGTGTTTTTTCAGGAGATGTTCAAATGGACAAGAATGCAAAGCAGATCAAGGCGGCTAAGGCAAAAGAAGAAGAGGCAACCATCAACCGCATCCTGTGTTGGGTGGTGGGCGGTTCGGTATTGGAGTTTTTGCTGATGCTGCTCAATCGATATTGGAGCCACTATACCGCCGCCCAGATCGACTTCCGGGTGGCGCTGGGCACTGCGGTGAAGATTCTGGCCGTGGCGGCTCTGGCCTGCGCCGCGGGCGCGCTGTTTTGGTGGAACAATGCTTGGAAGAGCGGCAAGGGAATGTATGTGCCCGGTACGCTGTGTCTGTTTATGACGGGGGTGTCGGTGAGTTGCTTTGCCGCCTGGGGCTTCTCTGGGCAGGGCTTGATGCTGATGTGCTATGTGGTGCCTGCCGTGGTGATCCTGGCCATTATCTATAACCTCTATCAGCGGGAGTTTTTCCTCGTTGCCTGCCAGAGCGCATTGAGCTTGATGGGGATCTGGCTCTGTGAGAAAGGGACCGGCGGCGCCTATGCCCCGGTGTGCTACGCTTATGTGGTGGTTTCCACGCTTCTGCTGCTTCTGGCCGCCGGCCTTTGCCGGAAGGCCCAGGGGAATGAAGGAAAGGTGGACGTGAAGGGAACAAAATACCGGGTGTTCTCCAAGGACGCCAACTACGGCATCCTGTATGCCGGCGCGGTGGTGGCTCTGCTGGTGCTGGTGGTGGCCGCCATCGGGATCACGCCGGTGATCCTCTATGCTGTGACAGTGACCTGGCTACTGGTGATGGCGGTCTATTACACCGTGAAGCTGATGTGATAAAAGAAGTGAAGGGCCGGGACAGAGTATGTCCCGGCCTTTTTTGCCCAAACAGGCTTAGCAACCGGAATGCAACCGATTTTTGCGCTATAGTTGGTGGAAGATATCGGGGGATAATAGTAGGATGGAGACACCCTATTGACAGAAAGGATGGAAGCGAAAGATGGATTTTGCCGGGAGAACAATATTAGTGATGGGCCCCCTGATCTTGCTCAATGTGGCGCTGTGGGGCACGTTTATCTATGTGATTGTCCTGCTCATCAAGGCGCTGCGGAAGTATCTTCGGGGCGGGGACAACCGCCCGGAGACAGTGGCAGTGCGGAAAAGCCTGGGAGAGGCCATCAAAGCGCACCGCAGCCGCTGCAGCATGACCCAGGAGCTGGTGGCGGAGCGCTTGGGAGTGAGCCGGCAGGCGGTGAGCAAATGGGAGAGCGGGGCTTCTGATCCCAGCACCTCCAACTTGCTGGCCTTGTGTAAGCTGTTTGGCGTGTCGGCAGAGGAGCTGTTGCGGGAGGTGGAATGAAGGGAAGCGCCGACAGATACCACCAAAAAAGAAACGAATAGACAGCCGTCTCAAAGATACTTTGAGACGGCTGTCTATTTTGGGTTGACAGGGATAAACATATAAAGTAAAACGCAAAACCGGTTTTAAGCTGGCCTTGGCTGAATAAAAAAGGAAAACTGCGCTAAACTATGCCGGAAAGGGAGGCGCACACCATGGATATGACCAATCAGGATTACGGCAAGTATGTCAACTCAAAATCCAGTCCGTCCCCCAGCGGGAAAAACTGTTTGTGGGCTTTTTGCGTGGGCGGGCTGATCTGCACCTTGGGACAGGTGATGCTGAATTTTTATCAGAATTCCTGCGGCCTGGAGCAGGACGACGCGGCTGCGGCGGTATCCGTTTCGCTGATCCTTTTGTCGGCCGTGCTTACCGGGCTGGGGGTGTTTGATAAGCTTGCCAAGCACGCCGGAGCAGGTACCCTGGTGCCCATCACCGGCTTTGCCAACGCTGTGGTATCCCCGGCGCTGGAGTTTAAGAGCGAGGGGCTGATTATGGGCGTAGCGGCCAAGATGTTTGTGATTGCAGGGCCGGTACTGGTGTTCGGCATTAGCACCAGTGTGCTCTATGGGCTGATTTTGCTGCTGTTGGGGCTGGCTTAGGAACAGAAAGAAAAAAATTAGAAAAATCTTATAAAAAGTATTGACAAAACGGAGAAGCTATTGTACAATACAACCAGAAAGAGGTGAGTCCAATGGGCTAAAAAAGCCATCTCAGAAGACCGCTTTCTGAACGGGAGTAAAAAGGACTTCCGGCCGAGCGAAATCAGAACCAGTCGTTTCCATGTAGTAAGGACAGCTCCAAAACCACTCACACGATGTGAGACAAGAGCGAATCGGATCCACTGACGTGAAGGATCGCGAAAGAAAAGGTACCCGAGAAAGGCTCAACGAGTTTTCAGTGACTGTGAAGCGAAGGAAAAAGACTCAGTTCCATGATTTCAGCAGAGCGAAACCCTAGGAAAGAAGAGGTAAACAACATTGATAGAGCCCAACCAGAACTGACCCCCCGGTCTCGATGGAAGGCCGGGGGGTTGAAATTTACTTTTGTTGTGGTACCTATTTTTCCTTAGAACGGCAAGGGTTATACAGGATAAGAGAAAAAAGTTTTCAGAAATTTCAAAAAAACGCTTGACAAACCATGCCGATGGTGGTAACCTATCAAAGTTCGCTACAAACGACAGCTTGAGTGGCGAGCGAGTGTGTACCTTGTAAATTAAACAACGTGAGAAGAAATGAAAGACACCAGAAGAGGACGGAAGTCCTTTTGGCAAGCAAAGCTTGTTGAAAGAGGCTCCGACAAAATTTCTTTGAAGCTAAGTATTGAGCTTCAAT
>JAAWEH010000001.1 GCA_022794215.1 Oscillospiraceae bacterium | reverse complement strand
TGCCCACAGATACCCTCCAGCCTCCCATAGCAATGGCGTAGACCAGGAACATCACCGCCACAAAGATGGGCAAAGCCAGGATCCGGTTGGTCACCACCCGGTCGATCTTGTCCGAGGTGGAAAGGCTGTGCTTGGCCGCCTTTTTCTTCACGCTCCGCTCCACCACCCCGCTGATGTAGGCATAGCGCTGGTTGGTGATAATGCTCTCGGCGTCGTCGTCCAGTTCCTTTTCGCAGTCGGCAATGTGCTGCTCCAGGTGCTCCTTCAGCTCCCCGGACAGCCTCAGCTCCTCCATCACCTTCTCGTCCCGCTCAAAGACCTTAATGGCGTACCAGCGCAGGTAGCGCTCATCCACCTTCCCCTCGATGGACTCCTCGATGTGGGCCAGGGCGTGCTCCACGCTCCCGGTAAACACGTGGGGCAGTTCGGAAGTCCTGTGTTCCTGGGCCAGCCTTACGGCAGTCTGGGCCGCCTCAAGTCCGCCCTCGTTCTTCAGGGCCGACATGCTCATCACGGTGCAGCCCAGGGCGTCGCCCAGCTTTTTCAGGTCGATGACGTCGCCGTTTTTCTTCACCAGATCCATCATGTTGACAGCCACTACCACGGGAAGCCCCAGCTCGATGAGCTGGGTGGTGAGGTACAGGTTCCGCTCAATGTTGGTGCCGTCCACAATGTTCAAAATGGCGTCGGGCTTCTCGCTGACCAGATACCCCCGGGCCACCACCTCTTCCAGGGTATAGGGGGACAGGGAGTAGATGCCGGGCAGATCCTGAATGGTCACATCCTTTTGCCCCTTCAGCCTGCCCTCCTTTTTCTCCACCGTCACGCCGGGCCAGTTGCCCACATACTGGCTGGAGCCGGTCAGGGCGTTGAACAGCGTGGTCTTACCACAGTTTGGATTGCCCGCCAGGGCAACTTTGATTTCCACACAGATCCTCTCCTCTCAATTAGCTTCCGCTAACTCGTAGTCAAAATTTTTATGCCAGCTCGATCATCTCGGCGTCGGCCTTCCGCAGGCTCAGCTCATAGCCCCGCACGTTCAGTTCCATGGGATCTCCCAGGGGAGCCACCTTCCGCACCAGGATCTCGGTGCCCTTGGTAATACCCATGTCCATGATCCGGCGCTTCACCGCGCCCTCCCCATGAAGCTTGGCTACGGTGACACTCTGGCCCACTTTAGCGTCCTTCAAGGTTTTCATACCGGTCTCTCCTTTCCTCTTGTCTCGCTGCGAGTCAGGCCCAGCGCAAAAGCCCTAATCCGTCCGGTTTCGCGAAACATCCTCCGGGGTCTCCGCCCCTCCGGCTGTCTCGCACCGCTCCCGTTTTGGCCCTTTTGCAGCCTGTCCCTTCACGCTTCCATTAAATCATGATTCGGTTGGCCATGGTCTTATCCAGCGCCACCCGGCTGTCCTTTACCTGCAAAATCAGGTTTCCCGCCAGCTCGCTGACCACCGTAACGGCGCAATCCACCACAAAGCCGAGCTCCGCCAGGTGCTGGCGCACCTCGTCCTTTCCGGTAATCTTGCGGATGATCACCGTCTCTCCCGGCCTTGCCATTGACAGGGGCATCATCACAGCCTCCCTCCCGGCCCCGCGGGTTAGCCTAAACTAACATCTGGGCCAAAATTTGGGGTTAGCTCTCACTAACCCCTACCGTAGTTTGGAGTTTACCACTGCTAACCATTTTTGTCAATACCCTTTCACAAAAAAATCCGGAAGGCGCATTTATGCGCCTTCCGGGTACCGGCGGCTTCTTTCTCTATGCTGACCGCTCCAGCCAATTCCCCCGATACAGGGAAAGGCCAAAGAGCACCGAACTGATGGTCCAGGTCACCGGATAGGCGCTGAACACCACCACAATATCCTCAAACAGACTCACCATAACCGAGATATAGCCGATCCGGAACACACACCATACCGCCAGCATGATCACCATGGGCGTAATGGTCTTTCCCGCCCCCCGGAGAACGGAGGCCGCGGCGTGGGAAAAGCCCAGGCAGCAATAAAACAAGGCCTCGGTTCGGGCCTGCCGCACCCCAAAGGCCACCACCTCCGGCGAAGGGCTGAATAATCCGATAAAGAAGGGCGCCCCCAGTAGGAACACAAGGCCGATGGCCTCGGAAAAGGCCACTGTCATCACCGTTCCCAGCTTGGCTCCCTCCCTCACCCGATCCAGCTTTCCCCCGCCGATGTTTTGCCCCACAAAGGTGGTAATGGCCATGGTCAGGCAGGTGATGGGCAAAAAGACAAAGCCCTCCACCTTAAAATAGCAGCCGCACCCCGCCATGGCCTGGTCCCCAAAGGCGTTGATGTTGGCCTGGACTACCACGTTGGCAATGCCGATCACGCTGTTCTGCACCCCGCTGGGAAGGCCCATACGGAAGATCTGCCTCAGCACCGGCCCGTTGAGGCGCATCCGGCAGGGTCGGAACTGAATGACAAACCGGCCGCTCATCAGATGGGCAAAGGCCAGCACCGCGCTGAGAGCCTGCCCGATCACGGTGGCTAAGGCGGCGCCCGCCACCCCCATATCCATCCCCGCCACGAAAAGCAAGTCCAGCACCGCATTGGCCCCCGCCGCGATCATCAGATAATAAAGGGGGTGCCGGCTGTCCCCCAAGGCCTGAAAGATCCCGGTGGCCGTATTATAAAGCACCAGGCCCAAAAGTCCGGCGCAGTAGACCTGAAAGTATTCCACCGAGTTTGGCATCACATTCTCCGGCGTCCCCATCCACTTCAGAATGGTGGGGGTAAACAGCACTCCCAGTATGGACAGCAGCGTCCCGGCGAAAAGGGAAAACAGCACCGTGGTGTGCACCGCCTCCTCCGCGCCCTCCCGATCCCGGGCGCCCCAGCGCTGGGAGATGATGACGCTGGCCCCCAAAAATACCCCCTGGAAAAACCCGATCAGCAGGTGGCACAGGCTTCCCGAGGAGCTGACAGCGGCCAGGGCCGTATCCCCGCACACGTTGCCCACCACCAGAGAATCCACCGCATTATACAGCTGCTGGAACAGATTTCCCAGGAAAAGTGGGAAGGCAAACCGCAGCAAAATAGGGGCGATAGGCCCCTCGGTCATCAACAATTTTTCCTCGGTCAAGGCCGCCGCCCTCCTCCGCATATAGACTGTTTATCAACGGTTTCAGGCCGCTTTTCCTTCCAAAAAGGGAGAAAATCAATCATTATGGCCTGGTTTTCCTCCGCCGGAGCCCTGCAAACACCCACTGTCCAAGGCCGAAAGGATTCGGCCTTATTCGTTCAGATACTTTTGGGCCAGCATTCCGTCCGGGACGCAGGGTTCGGGGCCGTTTTTCCGCTTCTGCTCCTGCTCGCTGCCCTTGCCGGCCAGCACCACGACGCCGCCCTGGGGCGCCTCCCGAATCGCTTGTGCCACAGCGGTTTCCCGATCCTCTATCACCCGCCAGGGCTTGCCGTAGGCAGTGATATACCTTCCGATTTCGGCGCAAATATCCCCCACCTCTTCCGGCCCAGGGTCGTCCTCGGTGAGGATGATCTGGTCGGCGTAGGCGCCGGCGGCTTTGCCCATGCCCTCCCGCCGGTCCAGGCCCTTGCCGCCGGTGCAGCCAAACACTACTGTCACAGGGGCTTCCGGGTAGTCGGCGCGGATGGAGCGCAGCAGGGCGGACAGGGCCATGCCGTTATGGGCATAGTCTACGATCACCGTCTTTTTTTGGTTTACATAAGTTTCCATGCGGCCCGGAACACGGGCTCTGGCGAGGCCCGCCTGGGCTTGGGGCAGAGGAACTCCAAGAATTTGGGCTACCGCCAGGGCAGCCAGAGCGTTGGAGACGTTGAAGCTGCCGGAGAGGGGAATTGTGAATTTTGACGGCTGGCCGTTATAGGCGGCGGAGAAGGCCGTCCCCCCCTGAGAGAGGCCCTCTATCTGCCCCCATATTTCCCCTTTTTGCCCCCTTAAAGTGTAAGAAAGTACCTTTTCGCACCGGGCGGCTTCGGCCATAATTTCCGGGGCGCGATCACTGTCAAAATTCACAACGGCGGTTTTGGCCTGACGGAAAATTTTTAATTTGGATTGAAAGTAATCCTCCAGGGTGGGGTGCTCCTTGGGGCTGATGTGATCCTCCCCAAAATTCAGGAACACAGCGCTGTCCAGCTCCACCCCAGCCATGCGGCCGTATTTCAGGGCCTGGCTGGAGCACTCCATCACCATATACCCGCACCCGGCGTTGACGGCATTCCACAGGTGGCGTTGGAGATCCAAAGGCTCTGGGGTTGTAAGGGTTGCGGGTCTTCTCTGAACGCCGTCGTCGGTGACGATGGTGGAGAGCAGGCCCACCGGAGGGAGGCCCTGCTCCGCCCGCCAGGTATCCAGGATGGATTTGAGGAACCAGGCGGTGGTGGTCTTGCCCTTGGTGCCGGTAATGCCGATGATTTTCAGCTGTCCCGAGGGGTGGCCCCAGGCGGCGTCGGCCAGCAGGCCCATGGCCGCGCGAATGTCGGTGACGGGGATACAGGGGGCGGGCTGGTCATAGGGCTTTTCGCTCACATAGGCTGCCGCCCCCCGGCGGAGGGCTTCGGCCAGGTACTCTTCCTTAAAGGCGGCCCCTTTGCAGATAAAAAGGCTCCCGGGAACGGCGGCGCGGGAGTCACAGGTCACCGCTTCCACCGGGCTTGTCAAATCGGCGGGGAGGGAGGTGGCGTCGGCCAGCAGGCCGTTTTTTAAGAGAAGCTGGTAGTATTCCCCTAAGGGGAGACGGGGACGGAGCATGGGGGTCACCTCAGTTCTGATCCGTTTTGATGGGGGGATGGCATTCCCCTTTTGAGCACAGTGGCACTGTGGCGCTCTTTCGCCTTAAAGAATGGTTTCCCAGGTACACTCATCTATCATTGGAAAGTCCAAGAAGGTAGTCAGCGGAAACGTTAAAATATTCTGCGAAAGCGGCAATAGAGGGAGCCATCGGATCTCGCTCCCCAGATTCATAGCGCTGATAAGAAATCCATGCAACCCCGATGGCTTTCGCTGTGTCCGCTTGAGAAAGTTTTCGTTCCTTGCGAAGCTCCCGCATACGTTTTGCTAATATTTCCATATTTCCCCCTTGACATATCCGTATGGATTTGATATGTTATATCCATACGGAGGAATAAGCTATGAAGGATATTTTAACTCAGATTGATTACCTTGTCGATGAATACCTTCCCGTAGTTCAATACCCTGACGACGCACAGCGGGCCCTGGAAGCCACGTTGACCCCGGAGCAGGCGCCTCTTTTCGAAGCCTACCAAATGGAAGCATTCCGCCGGGATAATGCCGAGCGGCAGATCCTGTTTGCGTATTTAGTCAGGCTGGGACTGCATATCCCGTAAAGGATAGCCGCAGACCTGGATACAGCGGCGGGCCAGGACGTCCATGGCGTCTATGTAAAAGTCGTCCAGATGGTGCCAGTCTTTATAGGTAGACATCTCGGTACAGGCCAAAAGGATACGGTCACAGCCCTGGGCTTTCAGAGACTGTGCCGCTGCGTTAAATTTCTCCTCGCTTCCCGGAAGGCCCTTTTTGATCTCCTTATAGATGATCTCCATGACCTGCCTTTGGGCATCGGGGGCGGGGGAGAGGGGCTGGATCCCCTGCTCTTCCAGGGCCCGGTGGTAAAGGCCCACCCGGAGGGTGCCGTCGGTGGCCAGGATCCCCACCCGCCGGCAGCCCTGACTTTTGAGGGCAGCGGCGGTCTCGGTGACCATGTTGACCAGGGGCGTTTTCAGCTCCCCCTGGATCCGGGGGAGAAAGGCGTGGGCCGTATTACAGGTGACGGCGATGGCGGTTGCCCCCCAGGCCTCCAGCTGCCGGGCATCGGCCAGCAGCCGGGCGGTGACCGCTTCTGTATCTCCGCTGAGAAGGGCGGCAGTGCGGTCGGGCATCTGGGTATCGTTGAGGATGAGCATGGGCAGATGTTCCTGATCGGTCTGAGCGGCGGTGAAATCAATGATCCGCTGACAGAACTGGAGCATGGCCTGGGGGCCCATGCCGCCGATAACGCCCAGTTTTCCTTTGTTCATGGCAAGGCCTCCTCTCTATAAGGCGGTTCCGGGCGGTGCGTCCGGGAAGGCGCACCCTGCGGTTTTAGTCTTTCGGTTTTTCCATTGATCCCGCATACCAGCCATACTGCCGCCGCTGGATCCGGTAGACGCGCAGCTTGTGGAGCAGGGCTTTGTCCTTGCTGTACCACAGGGGATTCACATAGGCGCCGGCCTTCTCCAGGGCCTTCATTTCGCCGTGAAAGCGTTTGGGGATATAGTCATAGGCCACTTTCCGGGGAATGGCCATCCACAGGTGGCGGTTTTGGGTCAGCACCGGCTGGGGCTGGGGCTTGTGCTCCACCCGGTCCTCCACCAGGAATTGGGCCAGGTTGCAGCCCGCGCCGGTGACGTAGTAGTTGCTGCGACCCTGGCGGCAGTTAATCTCGAAAACTTTGAACTTGCCGTCCCGGGGGTCAAACTTGATGTCGAAGTTGGAGAAACCCACGAAGCCGATGTCCTCCAGGAAGCGTTGGAAGGTATCGTAAAGCGCCCCGCCGGGTTCGGTGATGATAACAGCGTGATTGCCAATGCCGTGACGGGTATGTTCTTCCAGGAGAACATGGCCCAGGCACATGAGGCGCACCTTGCCGTCGGCGCCGGAGTAGCAGGTGAGTACCCGCATATTCTCATCCCCGCCGGGAATGAAGTCCTGGATGATGAGGGAATCGGCATAGCCGTGGCTGTAAATATCGTCGATGACCCGGTCTACCTCCTCCCGGGTTTGGAGGACGTAGGCCTTCTTCTGGGTGTCAAAGGGGTGATCCCAATAGGTGGCGGACTCGGCGGGTTTTACCACAAAGGGGCCGGAGAAGGGGAGGTCAAAATCGTGGCCCATCCCCTTTTGATAGACAAAAGTGGCGGGATGGTCGATGCCGTACCGGTCGCACAGGGCGTAAAACCGCTCCTTGTGGATAAGGCCCTCCATTTGCTCCAGGGAGACATAGGGGGCCACCACATTGGCCGGGTATTTGCCCAGGTTGGCGGAGATGGCCGTGAGGTAGTCATCCCCGCAGCCCAGCAGGAGGACGGTCTTGTCCGGGAACTGGGCGGAGACATGGCGGGCATGCTCCAGCACCTTGTCTGGTTCGGCGTTGCGGTCGCTGACCCGGTAGTCGATGATGGAGCTTCCGTAGCAGGGACCGGAGGGGTAGAGGCCGTAGGCCACGGTCTTGACCCCGTAAGCCTCATGAAAGGCCCGGGCCATGGAGTAAACGTTGATATCGGCCCCCAGAAGGAGGGGGACGAAGGGTTGATCCTTCATTGGTATGCCTCCAAACGTTTTATCGCGCAGAAACATCAGCCCACGCTGCGCTTGACCTGATAGATGCTCTGGATCTGGCTGAGCTTGTTGATCACGTTGGCCAGCTCGCTGCGATCCTTGACCTCCACCACCACGGAGATGACGGCGTAGCCGTCGGGCATGGAGCGGGCGGAAAGGTTGGTCACCTTTACCTTGGCCGAGGACAGGGCCATGGCCACGTCCAGGGTCAGGCCGTCCCGATCCTTGGCGGAGAGCTCCAGGGAGGTGGAGTAGCCGGAGAGCTCCCCCTCCACCCAGTCCACCTTGATCCAGCGGCCGGCCTCCTCGGGCCTCCGGTTTTCCAGCTGAGCGTTGGGGCAGTCGGCACGGTGAACCGACACGCCGAAGCCCCGGGTGATAAAGCCCACCACCGGGTCTCCGGGCACGGGGGAGCAGCACTTGGCAAACTTCACCATGCAGTTGTCCAGCCCCTCCACCACAATGCCCGACTGAGAATGCTTGGGCTTGTGGGCTTTGCCGGCGGCATCGGAGGCCGTGGCGGGCATGATGACCTCCCCGGCCACGGCCAGCTTTTCCGCGGCGGCTTTGTCGGCAGCGGCCTTATCCAGACGGATCAGCTCATCCCGCATCCGGGCCACCGTTTTTACCGCGGACACGCCGCCGTAGCCGATGGCGTTATAGAGCTCATCCAGGGTGCCGAAGCGGGATTTTTTCAGCAGGACGGGCAGGAGAGATTCGTCGGTGACCTGGGCCAGAGTGAGGCCCTGGTGCTTCAGCTCGGCGTCAAAGGCGGAACGTCCGGTGGCGATGTTCTCCTCCCGGCGCTCCTTTTTGAACCACTGGCGGATCTTGTTCCGGGCCTCGTTGGATTTACACAGCTTCAGCCAGTCCCGGCTGGGGCCGTGGGCGGTTTTAGAGGTGATGACCTCCACGATATCGCCGCTTTTCAGCTCGGTCTCAAAGGGGACGATGCGGCCGTTGACCTTGGCTCCCGTCATGCGGTTGCCCACGGCGGAGTGGATGGAGTAGGCAAAGTCGATGGGGGTGGCGTGGGCCGGGAGACTCTTTACGTCCCCCTGGGGGGTAAAGACAAAGACCTCGTCGGCGAACATATCCACCTTCAGGGTGGAGACAAACTCGTCGGGGTCGGTGTCCTGCTGGCTTTCCAGCAGCTTGCGTACCCACTCGAAGGCCTCCTCGGTGCCCAGCTTGGCGTTGGCCATACCCTGCTTATACTTCCAGTGGGCGGCGATGCCGTATTCGGCGGTGTTGTGCATCTCCTCGGTGCGGATCTGCACCTCGAAGGGGATGCCCTCCCGGCCGATGACGGTGGTGTGCAGAGACTGGTAGCCGTTGGGCTTGGGGGTGGAGATATAGTCTTTGAACCGGCCCAGGACGGGGTTGAACATATCGTGGATACAGCCCAGGACGTAGTAGCAGGTGGGCACATCGGAGACGATGACCCGGAAGGCATAGAGGTCGAAGATCTCGTCCAGGGTACGGTGCTGGGTATACATTTTCCGGTAGATGGAGTAGCTGTGTTTCACCCGGCCATAGACTTTACAGCGGATGGTTTCCTCGTCCATCCGCTCCTGTATCTTTTTCTGGATGCTGTTCAAAAATTCCTCGTGGGCCGAGGAGCGGGCGGCCAGCTCGTCCACGATCTCCTGGTAGCCCACGGGATCCAGGTATTTCAGGGAGGTGTCCTCCAGCTCCCACTTGATGCGCTGCATGCCCAGGCGGTGGGCAATGGGAGCATAAATCTCCATGGTTTCCAGGGCTTTTTCCCGCTGTTTTTTGGCCGATTGGTACTCCATGGTGCGCATGTTGTGGAGCCGGTCACAGATCTTGATGAGGATCACCCGGATGTCCTTGGCCATGGCCATGAACATCTTCCGGAGGTTTTCCATCTGCTCCTCTTCCTTGGTGGTGTACTGCATCTTGGTCAGCTTGGTGACCCCCTCCACCAGAAGGGCTACCGGTTCGCCAAACTGCTTGGCGATGTCCTCGTGGGTGGCGCCGGTGTCCTCGATGACGTCGTGGAGGAGGGCGGCGATGATGGAGTCAATATCCAGCTCCAGCTCGGCCACGATCTCGGCCACCGCCAGGGGGTGGATGATATAGGGCTCGCCGCTTTTGCGCAGCTGGCCGGAGTGGGCGTTGTCGGCGAAGGAGAAGGCGTCGAAGAGCCGCTGGGTGTCCACGGTGGGGTTATAGGCCTTGATCTTATTTTCCAGGGTTTGATAGCGTTCTAAGATAGGATCCATACCTGCTCCTCCTTTCTTATTGACTGGTCATCCGCCGCAGGCGGCGGATAGGCTCGGCGCTTTCCAGGTCTACCTTGTCTCCGTCCTCCCGCACCTGGATGCGCAGGTGGTCGGCGGTTTTTTCCATTTGGATGAGGCCCCGGTCATGGAACACCGCCAGACACACCTGGGTGCGCATGAAGGTCTCCCGCTCGCCGCAGGCGCGGGCCACGCTCCGGGCCAGGTGCTGGGCGGTATCCTCGATGGGGCCCTCCTCCCTTCGGGAGCGAAGGTAGCGCCACAGGTTGGCAAACTCCTGCCGGCTGGGGAGGAGGGAGGCGGCTTCCCCGGGGGAGAGGGGTTCTCCCTCCATGAACCGGCGGAAGAGCTCCTCCTCCGCCTGGGCCCGGGTGCGGGCGGGGCGCAGGTCGCAAACCTGGAGCTGAACGCTGCGCCAGCCTTTATATTCGTTGATCTGGGGGTAGAAGCACACGTCCACCCGCTGGCTGTCGGTCACCCCCAGCTCCTCCGCGGTGGCGGAGAAGAAGATGGCGTCCAGGTTTTTGCTGCCGGCGGAGAGCTTCATCTTCATATGTTTCCCACTTCCCACCTGGGTCAATCCGTTCACCGCGCAGCGATCCAGACGGAATACCGGCTTGGGGTTGCCGGGGCCGTAAGGCTCCAGCAGGGAAAGACCCTCCACCCCCTCCTGGGTCAGAAGGGAGGGGTCGTCCAGCAGGCAGTCCACCCCCAGGGCGGTGACGGGGGGCTTTTCCTCCCGGGCCTTTCGGGTCAGGTCGTTAATCCGGGCCCGGAAGGCGGGGATCTTTTCCTCCAGGATGGTGAAGCCGGCTGCCAGCTCGTGGCCGCCGTAGGCCTCCAGCAGGTCGGCACAGCCCTCCAGCAGGGCGAAGAGGTTGATCCCGCCGTAAGAGCGGCAGGAGCCCTTGCCCCGGCCCTCCTGAATGCAGATCATAAAGGCGGGGACGGCGTATTTTTCTGTAAGGCGGGAGGCCACGATGCCCACCACCCCTTGGTGCCAGACGTTCCCCGAGAGAACCAGGGCATCCCGCTGGTCGGCGGGGAGGGCATCCACCAGAAGGTCGCATTGGGAGAAAATCTCTCCCTCCAGCTCCTGGCGCTGGCGGTTCAGGGCGCACAGCTCCAGGGCCAGCTCTTCGGCGCGGGTCTTGTCCTCGGTGAGCAGGAGCTCCAGGGCTACCTCGGAGCAGCCCATGCGTCCGGCGGCGTTGATCCGGGGGGCCAGGGTGTAGCCCACCGAGATGGAGGAGAGGGTCTTACCGTCGGCCCCCGCTTCCCGAATCAGAGCCTTCAGGCCCGGACGGGACGTGTTGGGCAGGGTCTTTAGCCCCTGGCGGACAATGGCCCGGTTTTCTCCGGTGAGCTGCATCACATCGGCCACGGTTCCCAGGGCGGCCAGGTCGCCGTAATGCTCCAGCAGCTCCCGGGTTCGGGACTGTCCGGCCAGAGCCATGGCGACCTTCAGGGCCACCCCTACCCCCGCCAGGTGCTGAAAGGGATACCGGCAGTCGCTGCGGTGGGGGTCTACCACCGCCAGGGCCGCGGGGAGGGTGTCCTTACACTCGTGGTGGTCGGTAATGATCACATCCAGGCCCTGGGCCTTGGCGTACTCGGTCTCCTCCACGGCGGTGATGCCGCAGTCTACCGTCACTACTATGCAAGCGCCCTGGGCCCGGAGCTTTTCCACCGCCTCCCGGTTGAGGCCGTAGCCCTCCTCCAGGCGGTTGGGGATGTAGGGGATCACCGTTGCCCCCTCCCGGCGGAGAAAGTCGGTGAGCAGGCAGGTGGCGGTGATGCCGTCCACATCGTAATCGCCGTAGACGGCGATGGTCTCCCCCTTCTCTATGGCGCTTTTCAGGCGCCGGACGGCCTTGTCCATGTCCTTCATGGCCAGAGGGTCGCAGAGGGGGGGCTCCTCATAGAGAAACTGCCGGGCCTCTGCGGGATCCGTGCAGCCTCTGGCGGCCAGAACCCGGGCACACAGGGGCGGGATCCCGGCCGCCTCCAGGCCGGCAGGATCTGCGGGGGGCAGGTCATTCCATTGTCTATATTTCATGGATTTCCACTCTCTCATTTGCCCATATGAGGGCAGGATAAAACGATTAACTCTTATTATATCAAATATGAGAGGGAGAAACAATCTTTTTGTTTTTTGGGGGGATCTTTTTATGCTTTTCACGAGGATGATTTGGTTTATGTCCGGTTTGCTATATTGATAGGTGGGTGCTTCTGGGGGATATCTTTTGGGGCCAAAAGATACCCCCCAGTTCTCGCCTGTCGGCTCGGTGCGGCTTTCGCCCCGTGGTTCCTCTTGCCTGCTCGCCCGCCGGTTTTTGGAACACTGTAGTGAGTTCGTTGGTTTTTCTCCATCTTTGCGTGTTCTGCTTTAGGGGGAGGTGCGGCCCCGCCGCCAACGAAACGATCAGATGTCTCCAGGCGTTTCCCGGTCAGCGGCAAATATCTGCCTCTTTGCTGATCGGTGGCTGAAAGAGCTATCCTAACTTTACGTATAAGCCGGTAACAACACCGTCAGAAAGCTTTTCTTGATTACTCCCGCTTGGCGAGCGCAGCGAGATTAGCGGGAGTGAATGCCCCGGAGGGGTAGGGAGTCTGAGGGGCTATTCTTTTCAAGATTCAGAGCCGCTTGGCGGCTTTGCCGCTTAGTGGTTCTTATGCTTTAGTAAAAGAATGGCCCTTCAGAATCCACGCAACGCAGAAATTTGATCGCAACCACAAAACAAACGGTACCGCCTATAAATCCATAAACTGAAATTTACGTGATAAATAAGAAAAGGGCCGCTCCAAACGGAGCGGCCCTTTGTCTGTGTTTTTACTTGTACAGCTCCACCAGCTTGAGCAGGTGCTCGTAGCGGGCCTTAGCGGACTCTTCGTTTTTGGCGAAGAGCTCTTTGGCGCGCTCGGGGAAGGAGCGGGTCAGGGCGGAGTAGCGGGCCTCGTTCATCAGGAACTCCTGATAGCCGCCGGCGGGGGCCTTGGAATCCAGGATGAAGGGGGTCTTGCCCTCCTTCTTTAGGTCGGGGTTGAAGCGGAACAGGTTCCAGTAGCCGCACTCGACGGCCTTCTTCATCTCGTCCTGGCAGTGGAGCATGCCGCCCTTGATGGAGTGCATCTCACAGGGGGCGTAGCCGATGATCAGGGACGGGCCGTGGTAGGCC
>JAAWEH010000005.1 GCA_022794215.1 Oscillospiraceae bacterium | reverse complement strand
TCAGTACCAAAGACCTGACCCTGGCCGCAATGGTGGCCGCTCTCTATGCTGTGATGGGCTATTTTGGCAACATCTTCGGCCTGACCTTCGGGCCCATCCAGTTCCGCTTCGCCGAGGCGCTCACCGTTCTGCCCTTCCTGTTCCCCTGCACCGTGCCGGGGCTGTTTGTGGGCTGCCTCATCGTCAACCTGCTCTCCCCCTACGGCGTTTTGGATATTGTGGTAGGGTCAGCCGCCACCCTCATCGCCGCCCTTTGGACCAGCAAGCTGAAGAACAAGTGGCTGGCGCCGCTGCCCCCCGTCATCTGCAACACGGTGCTGGTGGGCTTCACCATCGGCTTTGCTGAGGCAAACGGCTTTACCGCCGCCCTTCCCATGGCGTGGCTGGTCAACGGTCTCAGCGTAGGCCTGGGCGAGCTGGGCGTGTGCTATATCCTGGGAATGCTTCTCCTGGAGGGCATGCCCAAAGTCAAAGCCTTCCGGAGCATGATCCCGGAAAAGCGGCTTTCCGCACTATAATCAACAGATTCAAAGGAGGATGTCCTATGAAAGTCCGCAAAGCAGTCATTCCCGCCGCCGGGCTGGGGACCCGGATGCTGCCCGCTACCAAGACGGTGCCCAAGGAGATGCTGCCCCTGGTGGACAAGCCTGCCATTCAATATATCATTGAGGAGGCGGCCGCCGCGGGCATTGAGGATATCCTCATCGTCACCAACCGGGCCAAGTCCGCCATGGACGATTACTTCGACTACTACCCCGAGCTGGAAACCCGTCTGAACCAAGGAGGAAAGGATCGGGAGCTGACCGAGATCCGCCGGGTGGCGGATCTGGCCAATATTTTCTACGTTCGGCAAAAGGAGACCAAGGGCCTGGGCCACGCCATCTGGCGGGCCAAACGTTTCGTGGGGGACGAGCCCTTCGCCGTCCTTTTGGGCGACGATGTGATGCGTTCGGACAAGCCGGTCATCGGCCAGCTTATAGAGGCAGCGGAAAAGTACGAGGCTTCCGCCGTAGGTGTACAGCAGGTGGGCCTGGATGTAATCGGCAAATACTGCTCGGTAAAGACCGAGGCCCTGGAAGAGCGGATCTTTGGGGTGAGCGATCTGGTGGAGAAACCCCGTCCGGAGCAGGTGTTCTCTAATTACGCCATTCTGGGCCGGTATGTGCTCTCCCCGGGCGTCTTTGACGTGCTGGAGAACCTGGAGCCGGGCTACGGCGGAGAGATCCAGCTTACCGACGGGCTGAGCAAACTATGCAGGATGGAGAAGATGGTAGCGGTGGACTTTGAAGGCCGCCGTTACGACACCGGCAACCTGAAAGGCTTCCTGGAGGCCACCATCGACTTTGCCCTGGAGCACCCGGAGACGGGGGAATGGCTGCAGGATTTCCTTCGGAAGAAGGGGAAGGAGCTGTAAGGGCAATGAAGCTGCGTATGAGAGGGCCGTTGGTCACAGGGCTTGTCCTGCTGCTGAGTATAGCGGGGATCCTCTTTTTGGTGACGATGGATCACGACAAACTCTATGACGACCCCAAAGCCCTGGCCGGCAGCGCCAACAGCTATTCCGCCGTTATGTTTGTCAACCGCCAGACGAACGGGGGCTACTCGGGCAGCGTGGGAAAGCTGTCGGGAATCCACGAGGTCTTTTCTCTTTATAAAAGAGAGGAAACCTCAGTGACCCTCCGCTGCAGTTTAGAGGTGACGGTAGGCAAGGCCAAGCTGGTGTGGGCCGATCCCCAGGGCAATGTGACCACTCTTTTGGAGGGACATGCCGGGGAATCAGACAGCGTCACAGTGACCCTCACCTTACCGGAGGGCGCCAACCGTCTCAAGGTGGCGGGGGCGGACAAGGCCGCCTGCGCCTGGGAAGTGGAAGTGAAAGAAGGACAGTAAATGAAAAAGCCCGCCGTTTTCAAACGGCGGGCTTTTTTGCTGTGGCTCGTCGGCGGCCGGAAACTCAGTCCCAGTCTACATCCCACTTCAGGATAACGCCGGTGACGGCATGGATGTCACACTCGTATTCGGCGGAGCCACCGCGCAGCTCTACCTCGTAGACATACCGGCCCTCGTCCCAATCCAGTTTGCACTTGACCACCACCGCGCCGGCTGGAGCGCGATCCAGGGCAATGGCCTGGGCCTGCTCCTGGGAGATCAGGTCGGTGCCGGCGGAAGCGCCGTGGTGACCGCCCTTTTCAGCGTGATGGCCGCCCCGGGAGTAGTGAATGTCATAGCAGTCCAGCTCATGGCTGTAGTTCAGCACCGCCCCGGTGACGGCGTCCAGCTCATAGTCGTATTCGGTATCGCCGCAGTAAAACTCCACCTCGTAGCAGGTGTGGTCATGATCCCAGTCCAGCTTGGATTTGAGAAAGACGGTATCGGCAGCGGATACCCCCGCGTGCTGGAGGGCCAGCTCCCGGGCCCGGGCAGCGGAGATGTAGCTGGCGGCCTTGGGGTCGGCGGCCAGGGCCATATCCCCGGTGGTGAGGATGGCAGTGCCGGTGGCGGTATCATAGTTGACCTCCAGGCCGGCGGCCTCGCACAGGGCCCGGATGGGGGCGTAAGTGGTGCCCTCATAGGCAAAGAGAGGAACCTCTTTGCCGGTGACGTCCCGGGGGGAGAATTTGGCGCCGTTGATGGTAACAGTGATCCCGTCCTCCACCTGGATGGTTCGCCCTGCGGCCAAAACAGACCCTCCCGCCCCCAAAACCAAAAGGCAGGCAAGCATACCGGCGGCAAAGCCCTGCATACGATCCTTATTCATAAGAAAGCTTCTCCTTTTATTTTAATTGTATGGATGGATAGTATAAAGATAACAAATATTGTTTTTCTTGTCAATGAAACTTTCGCTTTTTTATGATGCTGCAAGACTGTGCCGTTCGGCTGGCGGACGGCCCCAACCGCTGCGCTGCGTGTTTCTGAAGCCCTTCAGAATTGCACTGCCTATCAATAGAGAACCCGTTGCCAAACAGCACTCCCCTTGCCTTTTCTCCATCGCTATTATATAATGAGGAAAACAGATATTACCAGAGGAGGCAACATGCATGGACATCATCAAACTTCTGTGCGCCTTTGCTCTTATTGTCCTGATGCTGGCCTGGAAAAAGCCCTTGTCTCTGGCCATGATCACCGCCGGCATCGCTGTCATTCTCCTCTATCAGCTTCCCCTGGAGGTAACCGTCCGCGCACTTTGGAAGGGCCTTACCGGTCACTCCACCATAAAGGCGGTACTGATCCTTTATTCCGTTACATATCTTCAGCGTATGCTGGAAAAGCGGGGCGACCTGCGCAAATGTCAGGCTGCCCTCAACGGCCTGTTCAACGACCGGCGGATCAACGCTTCCCTGGCTCCCTGCCTGCTGGGGTGCCTGCCCGGGGGCAGCACGGTGCTCATCTGCGGCCCCATCGTCCGGGACAGCGTAGGCGCTCTCCTCTCCCCTACCGAGACCGCCGCAGTCACCTCCTTCTTCCGCCACATACCCGAAAGTTTTCTGCCCACTTTCACCTCGGTCTCCATCGCCCTGGAGCTCACCGACGGCCGGGTAAAGCCGGGAACCTTCATCCTGGCCATGATCCCCACCGTCATCGCCCTCTTTGCCACCGGGTGGCTGGTCTACCTGCGCAAGCTGCCCAAGGACACGGGAACCGTGGCCGACCAGCCCAAAAAGGCCTATTGGCTCATGCTGCTCAAAAGCGTGTGGACCATTGCCCTGTCCATCCTCATCATCCTGGTCACCGGCCTTCCTGTCTACGGCACCGTGGCCATCTGCGTCCTCATCAACTTCTTCGTGGGCCGCTTCAAGCTTGGGGAGGCCGTCACCTTCCTCCGCACCGCCTTCGAGCTGCGCCTCATCGCCAACATCGTCATGGTCATGCTCTTCAAAGAGCTGCTGGACGCCGCCGGCGTCATCGCCGCCCTGCCCGGGATCTTCTCCCGGCTGCCCATCCCCTCCTTCCTGGTCTTCGCCCTTATTTTCTTCTTCGGCTCCATCATCGCCAGCCTCCAGGCCATCACCGTTTTGTGCCTGCCCATCGCCGTGGCCTCGGTGGGGGCCGGGCCCTTCCTCTCCCTTTTTGTGCTGATGATGAGCATGGGCTACGCCGCCATGCAGCTCTCCCCCGTCCATGTCTGCCTCACCCTCTGCGCCGAGGATCACAAGGTTCCTCTTGGCCCCATGATCTGGAAAACCGTCCCCATGGTGGGCGTATTCTCTCTGCTGAGCTTCCTCTATTACTTTGTACTAAGCGCAGTCGGTTTATAAAAAATAGGCAAAGGGCCACGGAGGTTTCTCCGTGGCCCTTGACTTTTTTCTCTCTTTGCTGTATTTTAATATTTAGATATCTATCGAATTGAGTTAGCTTCTTCTTACTGCTCCGGCAAATAGCCCAGCGGATCTACGCTCACCCCATCCTTGGTCATGGAAAGGTGAAGGTGGGCGCTCTCCGCGCTCTCCGCGATGGCGCTGGTTCCCACCGATCCGATCACGTCCCCGGTGCGCACCGTGTCCCCGATCTCCACCGTAGGCACCGAGGCCAGGTTGGAGCAAGTGGACATCACTCCGTCGGCATGGAGGATCACCACCGTAGTGCCCATCAGATCATCGGTGTAGAGATCGCTCACCGTCCCCCCTGCCGGGGCCATCACCTGGGTGCCCGCAGCGCTGGCAATGTCCACCCCGTCATGGGTGCGCCAATCCCCCATGGTCTGGTCATACACCAGGGTTTCCACCGACCAGGCCCTCAGCACCTCCCCCTTCACCGGCCAGGTGAAGACCGAGGCCGTGGCCGTAGTCGGCTCCGGCGTCGGGGTGGTCAGCACCTGCGCCGGAGCCTCCGGAATGGGCGCCGCCGTAGGCGTAGGCCGCGGGGTAGCCGTGGCGGGCGGCGTTGCCGCCGCCGTAGGAACAGGGGTGGGGGCAGCCGTCACCACCACCGTGGCCGGCCCAGAAACGCTCTGGCCCGGTTCACTGATACCGGAAAAGAGATAATAGCCCGAAACTCCCAGCGCCGTCACGCACAGGAGAAGGACTATGTAGAAGCCCTTCCCCGCCATGAAGTCGCTGATACGATCCTGCATGGTTCTTTTCATTTGCTTTGCACCTCCAAGGCTCATTGTTGCCATCGCCCTTGGAACTTATACCCACCCAGCGCAAAATTTTTCATTCCGTCTGTACCCGGCCCTTCCATTTACAGAAATTTCATTTGACTTTTCCCTCTCCCCGGCGTATCATGTCGAAAGACAAAAAGTAGGAAAAGTTTTACTTGTTGGAAAGGAGGAACCGCCATGTCCGACCAATCCAAAATGCCCACCGGCAAATATATGTCCACCGTAAAGCTGGGGCCCAAGGGCCAGCTCGTCATTCCCAAAGAAGTTCGGCAGCTCTACGACATTCAGCCGGGGGACAGTCTCCTGCTGCTGGCCGACCAGGATCGTGGGATCGCCCTGATCCCCGAATCCCAGTACAGGGAGATGGGCGAGTTTTTTGCCCGGGTCTTTGCCCGGGTTTTCCCCGCCAGTCCCTCATCTTAAAAGAATTTTAACCTTTTGTTCATGTTCCTTTTGCTTTCCTATGCTATATTGAGAAACTGATCCAACAGGATACCCAGATTCGGAAGGAGAACCCATCATGGCTGAACAAAGCACCCTTCAGGAAGCCGTCGCTCCCGCCAAGGAAGCCCCTAAATTTCAAGCTCCAAAGAAAAAGAAAAAATGGCCCAAACGTCTCCTCACCCTGGCTGTGGTCGTGGCCATTGCCGTCTTCATTCTGTCCCGATGCATGGCCGGCGGCAGTCAGGCTATGGCCGGCAGCTACCTGCCCGCGGTGGCGCAGATCCAGGACATGACGATCGCCGTCACCGGCCCGGGCACCATCAAGCCCAACGACTCCTACCGGGCTACCGCCCTGGTTCGGGGCGAGATCCTGAACGCTCCCTTTGAGGAGGGCGACTCCATCCGCAAGGACGACGTCCTCTTCGTGGTGGACGCCTCCGACGTGGAAAACGCCATTAAGCAGGCCCGCACCGGGGTGGAACAAGCCCAGCTCTCGGTGGAGTCGGCCCAGCTCAACTACGACAGCCTGATCCGCACCCGGAACGACAATACCCAAGATCGCCAGGTAAAGGCCAACGCCAGCGGCGTCGTCACCCATGTCTATGTGGATCCCGGCGACACCCTGGTCGCCGGCACCCCCATCGCCGACATCCTGGACCGGGACAACATGAAACTGGAAGTCCCCTTCCACTCAGTGAACGCCGCGAACTTCTACATCGGCCAGTCTGCCTCTGTCACCGTCTCCGGCACTGCTGAGACCCTCTATGGCACCGTTACCGAGATTGCCGCCACCGACTCTGTGGGTCTGGGCGGCACCCTGGTGCGCAACGTGACCATCACCGTCCAAAACCCCGGGGCCCTGTCCGATACCTCCATGGGCTCCGCCGCCGTAGGCGACGTGACCTCCTCCGCCTCCGGCGCCTTCCAGTACGGGGAGAGCAAGCAGCTGGTCGCCAAGTATTCCGGCGAGCTGGAGACCCTGACTCTGAAAGAGGGCGACCGGGTCTACAACGGCCAGATCCTGGGTGAGTTCAAGGAGACCCAGATGCAGGATCAGATCGACGCCGCTGCCATCCAGCTCAGCAACGCTCGTCTGGCCCTCCGCAACGCTCAGGACAGCCTGGAGCGCACCGAGGACAGCCTGGAGGATTACACCATCACCTCCCCCATCGACGGCACCGTCATCGAAAAGAACTACAAGGCCGGGGACAATATTGACCCCTCCACCGCAGCCGCCACCGGCGCCAACGCCTTCATGGCCGTCATCTACGATATGTCCCGCCTCACCTTTGACATCAACGTCTCCGAGATGGACGTGGTAAAGGTTCAGGTAGGCCAGACCGTCACCTTTACCGCCGACGCCCTGGACGGTCAGGAGTTCACCGGAGTGGTGGAAAAGGTGAACATCAACGGCACCACCCAGAACGGCAACACCTCCTATCCCGTCACCGTGGCGGTGGACGGGGTGGGTTCCGATCTGGCAAGCCAGGGCCTCCTCCCCGGCATGAGCGTCTCTGCCAACATCATCGTGGAGGAGATCAAGGATGTGCTCTCCATCCCCGTGGACGCAGTCCAGCGGGGCAACACCGTGCTGGTGGCCGGCCCCGGGGCTCTGGATGAAAACGGAACCCTCACCGACTTCACCAAGCTGGAAAGCCGTGAGGTCACCCTGGGCCGGAACAGCGACGAATACATCGAGATCCTCTCCGGTCTGGAGGATGGCGACATGGTGTTCATCCAGAACAATTCCTCCAGCTTCATGTCCGCCATGATGGGGATGTAAGCCATGGAACATCTCATCGAATTTAAAGATATCTACAAAATCTACCAGATGGGCGACGAAGCGGTTCATGCCCTGGACGGGGTCTCCATGGCCATCGACCCCGGGGAGTTCGTAGCCATCGTGGGCCAGTCCGGTTCGGGCAAGAGTACCGCCATGAACATCATCGGCTGCCTGGATGTGCCCACCTCGGGCACCTACCACTTGGGGGGTGTAGATGTGTCCACCATGGAGGATGACCAGCAGGCGGAGATCCGCAACAAGATGCTGGGTTTCATCTTCCAGCAGTATAACCTTATCCCCAAGCTGAACGTCCAGGAAAACGTGGAGCTGCCCCTTCTCTATGCCGGAGTCTCCGCCGAGGAACGTCACAACCGGGCCATCCGCTCCCTGGAGCGGGTAGGACTGGCCGACAAGCGGAAAAACCTGCCCTCCCAGCTCTCCGGCGGCCAGCAGCAGCGGGTGTCCATCGCCCGTGCCCTGGCGGGCAATCCCTCGGTGATCCTGGCCGACGAGCCCACCGGCGCTCTGGACTCCCGCACCGGCCGCGAGGTTCTCTCCTTCCTCCAAAAGCTGAACGCCGAGGGGGACACGGTAGTCCTCATCACCCATGATAACTCCATTGCGGTAAAGGCCAAGCGGATCATCCGCCTCCAGGACGGCAAGATCATTTACGACGGAGATTCCCAGGATCCCCAGGCAGTGGTTCAGCCCCAGGAGGAGACCGAGCCGGAGGAAGGCTTCTCTGTCGTCCCGGGAGAGGAGGCGGTAACTCTATGAACTTCGGTCAATCCTTCAAACTGGCCATCAAGAGCCTGATGACCAGCAAAATGCGGGCCTTGCTCACCATGCTGGGCATCATCATCGGCGTGGCCGCCGTCATCATCATCACCTCTCTGGGCAACGGCATGCAGAACTACATGAACGACCAGTTCGAGCAGATGGGCTCCAACCTGGTCCAGGTCTATGTATACCCCTCCGGCAGCTCCATGGACGTGACCGCCAACGATATGTTCGCCCTGGTGAGCAAGTATCCGGAATACCTCACCGGCGTGACCCCCTATATCAGCGTCTCCGGCACCGTCCGCCAGGGCAGCGACGAGTTCAAGCGCACCAGCATATACGGTGTCAGCGAAACCTTCTATAACCAGAGCAAGGGCACCACCATGCAGGGCTCCAGCCTGGGCCAGGGCCGCTTCCTCTCCTATGTGGATGTATCCCGGCAGCAGGCGGTGTGTGTCATCGGCTCCTACCTGGAGGCCGAGGCTCTCGGCGGGGACGCCCTGGGCAAGACCCTCACCATCAACGGCGCTCCCTTCACTGTGGTGGGGGTGCTGGAAAAAAGCGGGGACAGCTCCGAGGGCAGCGGCGACGACTGCATCTACATCCCCTACACCCAGGCCGAGCGTCTCAGCCAGGGCAGCTACATGGATATGTACCTCTTCACCTCCACCGACCGCTCCACCGCCGCCGCTGCCAAGGGCATTGTGGAAAACCGGCTCTTCAAGGCCTACCATGATACCGACTACTATCTGGCTATGACCTCGGCGGAGATGATGGACGCCATGGATTCCATGGTGAATCTGCTGATGTCCATCCTGACCCTCATCGCCGCCATCTCCCTGCTGGTGGGCGGCATCGGCATCATGAACATCATGCTGGTGTCCGTCACCGAGCGGACAAGGGAGATCGGTATCCGCAAGTCCCTTGGCGCCAAAGGCCGGGACATCCGCAGCCAGTTTATCATCGAGGCGGGCACCACCTCGGCCATCGGCGGCACCATCGGCATCATTCTGGGCATCATCATGGCCCAGGCCATCACAGTGGTCATGGCCTACATCATCCAGGGCGGTGAAAACAACGGCTTCGTGGCCCTGCCCACCCTGGGGGGCATCGCGGTGGCCTTCGGCGTCTCGGTAGGCATCGGTATCCTTTTCGGCTACCTCCCCGCCAACAAAGCGGCGAAATTGAACCCCATCGACGCCCTGCGCTACGATTAACCCGCCCCCCTTCCCACCCCTGTCCCCATCCTCACATAAGGAGCGAAACCAAGATGAAAAAACGAATCCTTCCCACCCTTCTGGCCCTGACCCTGACCATAAGCCTTCTGCCCTCTGCCCTGGCCGCCCCTGCCGCCATCACTGACATGGCTCAGGTTCTCTCCGCCCTGGACATCATGACGGGCAACGAAAACGGCGATCTGATGCTCTCCCGGCGGGTATCCCGGGCGGAGTTCACCAAGCTGATCGTGGCCGCCTCTCCCATGGGGGAGAACGTGGGAGCCTCCACCACCGTCTCCCCCTATCCCGACGTGCCCTACAGCCATTGGGCCGCCCCCCATGTGGAGGCTGCCGTGGCTGCCGGCTACGTCAACGGCTACCTGGACGGCACCTTCCACCCCGACGAGGACATCACCCTGGCCATGGGCGTCACCATGGCGGTGCGGCTGCTGGGCTACACCGACGCCGACTTCTCCGGCGCCTGGCCCTCCGGCCAGATGACCCTCTACCGGAACCTAAACCTGGACGAGGGCATTTCTATCGGTCAGGACAGCTATATGACACGGCAGGACGCCATGTACCTTTTCTATAACCTGCTCACCGCCAAGACCAAGCAGGGCCAGCCCTATCTCACCACCCTGGGCCACAGCCTTACCATGACTGGGGAGATCGACCGGGTTGCCCTCATCAACGCCGCCATGGACGGCCCGGTGGTCATGACCGGGGATTGGCAGAGCAAGGTAAACTTCGATGTCAATACCGCCACAGTCTACCGGGGCGGTAATCCCTCCTCCTTGGGGGCTTTGCAGGCCAACGACGTCATTTATTGGTCCAAATCCATGCGCACCCTGTGGGCCTACTCCAACAAGGTCACCGGCCTTTATCAGGCCGCGAGCCCCAACGCCTCCAGCCCCTCTGCCGTCACCGTGGCGGGCAAGACCTACGCCATCGAGACCGCCGACGCGGCCTACGCCCTGTCCAATCTGGGGAGCTATAAAACCGGCGACACCGTGACCCTGCTGCTGGGCCGGGACGGGGGCGTGGCCGCCGTCACCGCCTCCTCCAGCGTCACCGGCACCCTCTACGGGGTGGTGAGCGCCGTGGCCGACGCAGGCTACACCGACCAGGGCGGCAGCACTTACAACGCCAAGACCGTGACCTTTGTAGCTACCGACGGCAACACCTACTCCTACCCGGTGGATTCCAAGTCCTCCTTCAAGGCCGGGAACCTGGTGCAGGTCACCACTGCCTCCGGCGGAACGGCTCACCTGAGCCGGCTGAGCCAGTCCAGCACCTCCGGCAAGTTCAATGGGGATGGCAGCAAGCTGGGCAGCACCCCCCTTTCTGACGATGTGGAAATCCTGGACGTGAACGGAGATGGACTGGCCACTCGCCTCTGGCCCAGTCGTTTGGCGGGTATCGCTCTGGACAGCGGAGACGTGAAATACGTGCGGAAAAACGCTGCCGGGGAGATCGACCGGCTCATCCTCAACGATGTGACGGGGGATATCTACTCCTACGGCGTTCTGACCTCGGTCAGCGAAACTGACCTGTCCGCCTTGGGCGGCAGCATGTTCGGGGTTTATCAGTACGATGTGGGCGGGGTGAGCTACACCTATCAGATGGCCACCGGTATTCTCAATCAAACCGTTGGCCCCGTAAGAATTGAAGGCAATCTGTACGCCCCGGGCAAGATTTCCAAGCTGAACTCGGTGAAACTGGCCAGCGTGGATGCCCTCACCGCCGTCGCCACCGACAACACCAGCTTCCCGGTGTGGAGCTCGGTGGCCGTGTATGAACTGAGCGGCAGTGATTACAGGCTTTCCAGCCTGGAGCGGGTCCGGACAGGATATACCCTGACGGGGTACTATGACAAGAGCATTTCCGACGGCGGCTGTATCCGGGTCATTGTGGCCAAGGAGCAGTAAGAGGGCCGTAATCATCCTTTTATAAGGGGTTCATAAACACAGAAAAGGCGCCTTTCCACCCCGGAAAGGCGCCTTTTTTGCCGCTTTCTCCCCTCCCTTTCGTACCACTTATTTTTCCAGTTTGTCCCAAACGGAGAAAAGAACCGGATTTGATTCCAATTTGTAATCATTTTGTTGCCCTTTTGTAGGTTGACATCCGTCTACCTATATGGTATTCTGAAATCGAAAGGTAGACAAATGTTTACCCGAAAGGAGGAAGCGGCCATGAAAACCAATTTGTCCGACGGCGAGTGGAAGCTGATGAACAAGCTGTGGGAAAAGGAGCCCCGAACCATCACCCAGCTCACCGCCGCCCTGCAGGAGGAAACAGGCTGGAGCAAGCACACGGTGATCACCATGCTCTCCCGGCTGGAGGCCAAGGGAGCGGTATACCACGACGAGACCACCCAGGCCAAGCGTTACTATCCCAAACTGGAGCGGGAGGACGCGGCCCGCAGCGAGACACGGAGTTTTCTGGACAAGGTCTACGGGGGTCGGCTGGGACTGATGATGAGCGCCATGGTGGACAGCAGAGCCCTCTCCCAGGAGGACATTGACGAGCTTACCGCCATTTTGGAGAACGCCAAGGAGGGATTTTGACATGATGAAGGAAATTCTCATTACCTCCTCCGCCTTGATCCTGGCTTTGCTGGTGATCCGGCAGATATTCAAGGGGGTTTTGTCCCGGCGGGTTCAATACGCCCTGTGGGGGTTGGTGCTGGTACGGCTGCTGGTCCCCGTGAGCCTTCTTCCGGCGGCGGATTTCTCCGTCCTCACCGCCACCCAGCCCATGGAACAGGCGGTGGCGGAGCGGATCAACCTGAACCGGATCTTCTATTCTCGCCCTCAGGGACAGGTGTCCCGGCAGGAGCTGGCGGAGCGGGACATCGACCCGGAGGACGTCCCCACCGCCCAGGATCTCTTTGTGCTGGGGGAGAGCGATCCGGACAACCGCTTCTCCACCAATTGGCTGGTTCGGGATCCGGAAACCAACGTGGTCACCCGGTACGAGGAAATGAAGATGGGGCCCTGGGACATATTGGACAGGGTTTGGAAGGTGGGTATGATCCTCATGGGGGCCTTCTTCCTCCTGAGCAATCTGGCCTTCTACTGCAGATTGCGGAGAAACCGCAGGCCCTATGCCTCCCTTTTTGAGGGGGCCGCGAGGAAGGTTTATCTGGTTCCTGAGGGGGTCATCCCCTCCCCCTGCCTGTTCGGTCGGAGCATCTACATCACCCCGGCGGTGGCTGAGGACGAAAAGAAGCTCCGCCATGTGCTGGCCCACGAGGAGACCCACGCCAGGCACTGGGATCCGGTGTGGTCTCTTTTGCGGTGCGTGTGTTTGACCGTCTACTGGTTCGACCCCCTGGTATGGATCGCCGCCCATTGCTCCAGGGCCGACTGTGAGCTGGCCTGTGACGAGGGCGCACTCCGCATTCTGGGGGAGGAGGAGCGTATCCCCTATGGGCAGACCCTTCTGTCCCTCATTCCCGTGAAGCGGGCATCCAACCCCATGATTGCCGCCACCACCATGACCGCCGGGAAAAAGCAGCTGAAGGACCGGGTGGGCCGCATCGCCCGCCGGCCCCGGCAGCTGGTAGCCGCCGCGCTGGCGGTGGCGGTGCTGGCGGGTGTCGTCTCCGCCTGCACCTTCACCGGGGGCAAACCAGGCAGTGATGGCAAGGTGCCCGTCAGTGGGCCAGAGGCCCTCACCGGGGAGGAGCTGCGGTGGTTCAATGAGGAGTTCTTCTCCTCTCCGGAGGCCTCCCTCTATAACTTCCGCAACCAGTTTGCCAACCCCCTCATCCTCTATGACCGCCCCGAGGACATCGACCTCTATGAGCTGTTCTACTGCAAGATGGGGGACGGGGAGATCAGCGACGCCGAGTTAACGGCGGCCTTTGGCTTTGATGCCTGGGAGGATATGCCCTGCCCGGGCTATAAGATGACCGCCGGGGAGATGGACCGGCTCCTGGTGGAGTACACTGGCCGCTCTTTGGAGGAGACCAACAAGGTGGGGCTGGACCAATTCACCTACCTGGAGGAGTACGACGCCTACTACTGGATGCACGGGGACACCAACTACTCCGGCGGGCCGAAGATCGCCGCCGGAGTCCGGGATGGGGATCTGGTAAAGCTTTATCACAACAGTTCCTTTGCCGGGACTTCCTGGTATTGTGTGACGCTGGTGGAGGCGGGCGGGTCCGGGACCCGCCCCTACGGAGAGCAAGGTACAGAGGAGCGGCAATATTACTTTGTCTCCCACCAGGAGTGCGAGGCCCCGGCTATCCCCACTCCCCTGCCTGCCTGGGACCCCGTCGCTTCCATCGACCTCTCCGCTCTGGAGCCATACGCCGCCCCGGCGGTGACGGTGACCGACTACCCCAACCACTACTCCTTCCACTATGAAACCTGTTACGCCAACTGGAACCTGGACGGCCGCCACATCATGGTCTACCGGGCGGAGGACGGGGTGGTGTACGCCGCCTATGAGGAGAACGACGTCTATCACGTCTTTCTCTCCGGCCTGAACGAGTACGCGGAGGTGTTCTTCTTCCACGACCTGCTGGGCCAGGATGGGTTTTTCGTCAAATATGACGGGCAGTACAGCGAGCACGCCTACGGGACGGTATATGACTACTACTATTTCAACACCGACGGAGTGCTGACCCTGCTGGCCCGGTGCGAGAGCCACGGCTCGGAGGCCTTCGCCCTGGATCTGGACGGGGATGGGCAGCAGGAGCTGTGCGCCAAGGAGCAGATCTTCTTCCTGCGGGAGGGGACGGTCTATGAGGCCCGGCTGCCGGAGCTTTTGACCCAGGCCTGCCCGGAGCTGTCCTACTGGGACTACGGCATCTGGGACCGGTACGGCAAAGTCCTCCGGGCCAGCGGCCTGGCCGACGGGCAGGAGCCCGGGGACTACGGCTATAACTGGATCCGCCAGCTCTACTTTACCGGGGAGAGCCTGCTGGTCTACAAAGACGAGGCCCCTACCGTGGATCACATGGTGGTGGGGGCCGACGCTGGAGTACCGGCGGTGGTAGTGGAAAAGGCCATGGAGGCCGCCCAGCTGGGGTTGGTGGAGGTGGAGGGCTTTTACCGCCGCTCCAGCTATCAGGAGCAGGAGGCCGACGGGTACACCGAGCTCTTTGACGACTGGCGCATCCGGGGCTTTTACGGCCCCACCGTCATTACCCTGGGGGGAGTAAGGGTGGAGGCCTGGAGCTTCACCAGCGAAGTCCACGCCATGGAGCCGGGCAAGATCGTCATCGCCGGGGGCAACTACCTCACCGAGGAGGGCTGGACCTGGAACTACACCGCCGACAACACCATTTTCCTCCGGCGGGAGGAGGACGGGAGCCTGACCTATCTCTGGACGAGGTACGACGACGGCACCCTGGACTCCCATATGGGCAGAGAGGGACTGGCCCGGGATATGGAGGAGCACGGGGTGGAGCTGGCCGAGGGGTACAGCTACGCCGGGCTTTGGTTCCGGGAACACCTGAGCTACCTCACCGACTGCGCTGCGGCGGAGAGTGAACTCCGGATCCAGTATGAGGACGAACAGGGGCATGGCTCGGCCTACACCCTGGATCCCTCGGAGGGCAACGGCCCCTACTATCTGAACCAGATGAAGGACAACGATGTGGTCTGGAGCCGGGCCCAGGCCCCCGCCGCCGACCCCGCCGGGCCTTCCGTGACCTTCTCCAGCCCCGACTGGTACGAAACGCTCCGGTTCTGGGAGGACAGCGGCCTTGTGATGTATAAACAGGAAAACCGGGAACCTGAGTGGTATAAGGTCCAGTATGACGGCGACCCTGCCCAGGATGTGTTCGCTTACCGGGCCCTCCCCTACTATCAGGCCCGAAGCTGGTTTGACGACGCGGAATATCAGGCCCTGGAAGCCGCCCTGCCCCTGATTCCCGATGAAAACCAAAGCTACCTGAACATCGCCCGGGAGTGGGCCGAAAACCACGAGGGGCTTATGACCCGGCTCTATCCCGGCGGCAGCTATACCTGCACCTTTGTAAAGGTGACCGATGTGGAGATCTTGGAGAACCAGCCCGAAAGCTGGTTCCCGGCGGATATTCTGGACGTTCCCCACTTCGCCTTCTCCTTCCGCACCGTCTTTGTCCCGGAAAATGAGGACGCACTGAACAACCTGATGGCGGGTAACACCGGGGAATATAAGGGGAACGACCCCGATGTGCCCGAGGGGGCCTTTGAATACTCCCGCAGAGGCTCTATGTGGTTTTCTGAAAAGGACAACGTTTGGACGTGCGCCGGCATTGGTACGGGCTGACCCGGTATAAAAACCGCCTTCGGAGCGAGATTCGCTCCGGAGGCGGTTTTGTCTGTATGGGGGACTTAGAGGGATCTTATCCCGGACTTTTACGCCAAGGGAAAAAGGGCGGCGGCGTACCAGGCGACGGTGGCCAGGGCCGCCCCCAGGGCGGCGTAGAGGGGGGCGGGAATGCGGTGGTACCAGCGGGCGTGGTGCTTTTTGACGTAGCCGTCGGCCACCCGTCTGGCCTCCTCCACCACCTGGTCGGCGGTGACCCCGCCCTGGCCGATGACGCCTTCCCGGACGATGAAGATGGCCTCCTCAAAAAAACGGCGGTCTGGTGACCGCACCACGATGACACGGCGGCTGATCCCTTTGATCATGAGCGCTCCCTCCTTTTTCTCTTTCCAGTATGGCCCAGGGGCGGGAAAATATACCCGCATATCTCCCGGAAAGGGTGCGTAGAATGGCGGGGTGGAGGACGATGCGTATGGAGGAAATGCGGCCCTGGCTCGCTTTGGCGGTGGTATTTGGGGCAAATATTTTGCTGATCTTGCTTTTTCAGCGGCTGTTATGAAAAGGAAAGGCCCGCCATCCGGCGGGCCTTTTTTTATCCAAACCACCAGCGCACTGCCCAGGCTGCCGCCAGGAACGCGGCCACATCCGCGCAGAGGGCGGCGGGTACGGCATAGCGGGTCTTGCGGACGCCGGCGGCGCCAAAGTAGACGGCGATGGTATAAAAGGTGGTCTCGGTGGAGCCCAGCATCACTGCCGCGGTGCGGCCGATGGGGGAGTCGGGGCCATAGGTGGAGATGAGCTCGGCCCCTACGCCCAGGGCGGCGTTGCCGCTGACCGGGCGAACCAGGAGGAGGCCTACGGTCTCCGGGGGGACTCCCAGGCGGGTGAGGATGGGGGCCAGGAGGGTTCCCAGGGCGGTCAGAAGGCCGGAGGCCCGGAGCATATAGACCGCTGTGAGAAGGCCTATCATGGCGGGGACGATCTTGATGAGGACGCCCAGGCCCTCCCCGGCGCCGGCGATCAGGGCGTCGTAGACGTCTACACGACGGGCTATGCCCCAGAGGGCCACTGCTGCGATGGTGAGGGGAACCACCATTTGAAAGAGAAGTTCCATCATTTTTTCAACCTCCAGATCCGGCCCATAAGCTTGGCCGCCAGCACGCCTACCGCCACTGAGACCGCTGAGGCAAGCCACACGGCCGGCAGGATGTCAAAGGGGGCGGCGCTGCCCGCGGCAAGGCGGAGGCTGGCCACGGTGGTGGGGATGAGCTGGATGGAGGCGGTGTTGCACACCACCAGCATACACAGGCTGTCCGAGGCAACGCCGGGGGTCTTTTGGGCCATGCGCCGGGCGGCCTGGATGCCCAGGGGGGTGGCGGCGTTGCCCAGGCCCAGCAGGTTGGCGGAGACGTTGGCGGAGACGGCGTCCATGGTCTGCTTATCCCGCTTGAAATCGGGATAGAGACGGCACAGGATGGGACGCAGGAGGCGGGAGAGGGCGGCGGACAGGCCCGAGCGCTTCATGATCTCCATAACGCCCATCCACAGGCACATGATGCCCGCCATGGTGAGGCACAGCTCCACTGCCGCCGCGGCGCCCTCCACTGCGGCGGCTGCCACTGCGGGGCCGCTGCCGGTGAGGAGGCCATAGAATACGGAAAGAACCACCATGCCGGTCCAAATCACTGACATTGCCATCTTGTCCACCCCTTTTCTTCCCTACTCTATGCGCTTTGGGGGGCAGGTATGTCCCAGAGATTTCCAGGGATAAACTATTTCTTCCTGATTTTCCATTTTTTTCTTGACAGCGACAAAAAATCCTTTATAATGGAAGAGGTACCAATGTATGGAAATAAAGGAAAAGTTTGAAAAAAGGGGAAATGGAGCTATGAAATCTACCGGCATTGTGAGAAAGGTGGACGAGCTGGGGCGGATCGTGCTGCCCATCGAGCTGCGCCGCACACTGGGGATCGACGAGAAGGACGCTTTGGAGATCTATGTGGACGGCTCTTCGGTCATTTTGCGCAAGTATGAGCCCTCCTGCGTGTTCTGCGGGGATGCGGGGGACGTGGTGAGCTACAAGGGAAAGAATATTTGCCACAACTGTCTGAAGGAAATGGAAAACCTGTAAAAACAGACGCAAGACGATAAAAGGCAAGGCGAACCGGGATGGTCGCCTTGCCCTTTTTGTTTGTTGGAGAGAATCGCTCTATTGCTCCAGTGCGGCGGTATAGAGATCGTTGCGGGAAAGATCCAGCTCTTTGGCGGCCTGCTTTACCGCGTCCTTCCGGGAAAGGCCCTCCGATTGCAGCTGGGCCACCCTCATCAGGCCGTCGGTCAGGGTGGCTGCCGCCTTCTCCACTGCGGGGGCTCCCTCGACCACCAGGACAAACTCTCCCCGGGGGCTCTGGGTTTTATAGCGCTCTGCCGCCTGGGATATGGTGGTGCGCAGGATCTCCTCGTGAAGCTTGGTCAGTTCCCGGCACAGGGTGATCCGCCGGTCTCCGCCCAGGGCGGCGGACAGGTCGGCCAGGGTTGCGCATAGCTTGTGGGGGGCCTCGTAGAGAAGGATGGTTCGCTCCTCTGCGGCCAGGGCCTCCAGCCGGGTACGGCGGTTTTTCTTGTTCAGGGGCAGGAAGCCCTCAAAGACAAAGCGGGCGGTGGGAAGGCCCGAGACCGACAGGGCCACCACCAGGGCACAGGGGCCGGGGAGGGCTTCCACAGACACGTCATTCGCCGCGCAGAGGGCCACCAGATCCTCCCCCGGGTCGCTGATGGCGGGGGTACCCGCATCGGTGCACAGAGCGCAGCTCTCCCCGGACAGCAGCCGCTCCAGGATCTGGTTCCCCGCCGTATCCGTGTTGTGGCGGTAATAGCTCACAAGGGGCTTTTTGATTCCCAGGTGGTTGAGCAGCTTTAGGGTGATGCGGGTATCTTCGGCGGCGATAAAATCCACCGTTTCCAAAATCTCCACAGTGCGGCGGGACACGTCGCCCAGATTGCCGATGGGGGTGGGGACTAAGTAGAGAGTGCCGGCCATAGGGGGCCTCCTTTTGAAAAAATATGTTGTGCCTACGTCCCTATCCGGTCAGGCAAGAGCTCCAGGCCGGGGCGTCCGGCTTTGACTGCCTCGATCAACACGGCGTAGGGGGCTTTTTCCGGTTTCCCCCGACAGAGCCGGAGGCGCTTGGGCTCCAAGCCGGCTTCCCGGAGGGCACACAATAAGTCGGTAAGGCGCTCCGGACGGTGAACCAGGGCAAAGCGGCCCTTGGACTTCAGGCTTTTTGCGGCTGCCCGGCACAGCTGGGGAAAGCCGCCCCCCTCCACCCGGGCGGGGCCGCCCAGATTGCCGGAGGGATACCAGGGCGGGTTGGAAATCACCAGATCCATCTCCCCGGGCAGGTTCAGCTGCCGCAGATCCCCCAGGAGGATCTGACCGGAAAGGCCGTTTTCCAATAGGTTCTGCCGGGCCAGCTCCCCGGCGGCGGGATCCAGCTCCACCCCAATCAGCTCCAGGTCAGGACAGCGGCGGGCGCACAGCAGGAGAAGAAGGCCCGCCCCGCAGCCCAGATCCAGCACCCGGCCCCCCGGCCTCAGCGTGGCAAATTCCCCCAGGGCCAGGGAATCGCCGCCCAGGGGGAAACACTCCGGGCTCCAGCGGTAGGTGTAGGGGCCCAGCTGTTCTCTGCCGCCGCTCACAGCAGCTTTACCAGCCCCAGGAGGATGCGGCCGGTCAAGCCCCAGATGGGGCGGCCCTCCCACATCCACAGGGGAACCGGCATCTTCCCCTGCCGCCAAGCGTAGCCCTCGGGATGGCCCACCTTTTCATGGGGAAAATCGGCGGGAGGCTGGGTCAGGATATCGCAGTAATACATTTCGGGCGGGGTGTTTTGGAAAAAATCCAGGGGGACGGTGAAGATCTCGGCTACCTCGGCGGGGTTGAAGCGCAGGCTCTCCCGCCAGCCGGGGGCGAGGCGGCCCAGAAAGGCGGGGGAGCAAAAGCCCGCCGGGTGCCAGGCCGGGGGGAGAGACAAGCCCAGCTCCACCTGGGGCGGGCGGAGGCCCAGCTCCTCCTCCAGCTCCCGGAGGGCGGCCTGGGCCGGGGACTCCCCCGGCTCCACCCGGCCGCCGGGAAGGCAGACCTCCCCGGCATGGGTTCGGAGCGTGGCGGCACGGACTTCAAAGAGGACGGAAAGGCGGCCCTCCTCCCGGGTCACGGGGATCATCACCGCGTATTCCTGACTGCCCACGGTGCTCCTTTTCTGTTCGATGCGAAGGGTCAGCTCCTCATAGGTCATTGCAATGCCTCCAATCCAGCGGTAAGTCTTTCGTAAAACCGGCCCCCATGGATCCCGGGCGGTTCAGCTCCGGGGAGGCGGACAGGGCGTTCCGCTCTTTCCCGCCGGTCACACATCTCCCCCGCTGTGCTTTTTAGGTAGTATAGCACGAAGGGGTGAAAAAAAGCAATGTTTGGCTGACAATGGGTGGGAAAAGTGGTATAATCACAAAAAATATTCAGGGAGGAATCTACCATGAACTTTCGACCCATGCGGCGGTTTCGGCAGCAGCTTTCTCAGGAGGAGTGCCGGAGGATATTGGAGCGGGGAACCTCCGGCGTGCTGGCGGTAGCCGGGGATGAGGGGTGGCCCTATGCGGTTCCCCTGAGCTATGTCTACCGGGAGGGGAAGCTGATTTTCCACTGCGCCACCGCGGGACACAAGCTGGACGGTCTTCGCCGGGATGGGCGGGCCTCCTTCTGCGTCATCGACCAGGATCAGGTGGTTCCCCAGGAGTATACCACCTATTACCGCAGTGTGATCGCCTTTGGGTGCGTGCGGATCCTGGAGGCGCCGGAGGACATCCGGGCCGGGGCGGAGGCCTTGGGGCGGCGGTATCATCCCAGCGGAACCCAGGAAGACCTTTCCGGGGAGATCCAGGGGGCTATGGGGCGGATGTGCATTTTGGAAATGGAGATCTCCCATATGACCGGGAAGGAAGGCAGGGAGCTGATGGAGAGGAGAAATCGGGGGGAGAGATGAGGCGTCTCCGAGGGGCTATTCTTTTCAGGATTCAGAGCCCCCTGGCGGCTTTGCCGCAGGGCTCTGCCTTCGGAAAGGGATGGTTCTTTGCCTCCACGCAGCCCATCGCTTTGATCTCAACCGCCAAACAAACGGTATGACCCGCCGAAGAGCATGTGCTCATCGGCGGGTCATCTCTTTCCTGTCATATTTCAGGCGGCCTGATCCAGTTGTGCCTCCAACTGCGCCACCGATTTGTGGGCAATGGGCTTCCACTCTACCTTTTGGAAGAGGGCGGCTACCGTAATGGGTATGTAGGTCAGCATAAACAGGGGAAACAGGGGCAGGAAAGCCAGCTTGCGAAGGGCTGTGGTGCGGATGCTCCGCCACTCGCTGAGGACGGTGATGAGACCATAGAGGAAAAAGCCCCGGTAGAAGGTCCAGAAGCCGGCAGCCAGGAAGTCCACCGTGACGGCCAGCACCTGCTTGGCAACGTCGGCGGGAGCCCACAGGCAGGATAGGGCCACCACGATCTGGAGGGCGCCGCCCAGCAGGGTCAGAAGAACGCCGGGGGTAACGGTGAGCAGGATATCATAGCACCCCAGTCCCCGGCGGCCGCCCCGGAACACCCCTTTGAGAAGGGCGGGGCCGTATTTGCCGTCCACCTGGTAAAAGCCCTTTGACCAGCGAAGGCGCTGATCCCAGGACTGGCGGAAGGAGGTGGGCTGTTCGTCATAGATGACGGCCCCCTCGCAGTAGCCGATCCTGCGGCCCTCGGCGGCGCACTCGGCGGAGAACTGGATGTCCTCGGTGAGCAGGTGGTAGGGCCAGCCGCCCTTTTCCTTGAGGAAGGCGGCGGAGATGAGGAAGCCGGTGCCCGACACATGGCAGTTGGTGCCCAGGGTCATGCGGGCGCTGTTGAGGAAGCGGGCCTCCCGCAAAAACCAGATGGAGTAGCCGGCGGTGATCCAGTTTTGGCCGAAATTTTTGGAGTTGCGGTAGCTGGTGATGGCGGTGAAGCCGCCCCGGTCATAGGTGCGGTTCATCTCGGAGACAAAGTTGGGATCCACGATGTTGTCTGCGTCAAAGACGAAAAAGCCCTCGTAGCGGTCAAAAAGGCCGTCGGCCATCAGCTTTTTCAGCAGGTAGTCCAGGGCGTAGCCCTTGCCTACCTCAATGTGGTTAAAGCGGCGGTAGACCTTGGCGCCGGCGGCCTGGGCTGCTTCGGCGGTGCGGTCGGTGCAGTTGTCGGCCACCACGTAGATATCCAGCAGCTCGGCGGGGTAGTTTTGCTGCTTTAGGCTTTCGATCAGCTCACCGATGACCCCCTCCTCGTTCCGGGCGGAGATGAGGGCGGCATAGGGGCGCAGCTTGTCAGGTCTCCGGCTGTCCCGCCAGCTGCGGCGAACCAGGCCCAGGGCCAGGTAAGCGCCTTGGTAGAGGTAGAGTAGGGTGATGGTGATTCCGATGATGAGGTTGAAGGTCTCCACAAACTGGATCAGCTTCATTCCGTTCCCCTCCTTTCCCGATTTTCTCTGAAATTAACCCAATTTTAGCACCTAAAAATTAGTTTTCAAGGGGGGTGGAGCATTTTTAAGAAAACGTTAAGAAAAGCTTCCTCTTTCCTTCACAAGGCCCTGGCCTTTCGTAAAAAAACAGAACCGCTTCCCATGGGAAGCGGTTCTAAAATGCCACTGCTATTACATCTTTTCCGGGGCGGTGACGCCGATGAGGGTCAGGCCGTTGGCCAGGACGCTCCGGGCGGCGTCCGCCAGCTTCAGGCGGGCCTTTACCAGCTCGGGAGTCTCCCCCTTGATGCGGTGGGCGTTGTAGAAACGGTGGAAGTCTCCCGCCAGGATGGTGAGGTAGCGGTTGACCTGGGAGGGATCGTAGTCCCGGGCGGCCAGCTTCAGCTCCTCGGGGAAGCGGGCGATGGTTTTCAGCAGAGAGAGCTCCTCAGGGCTGCACAGGAGCCTTGCGTCCACCTCAGCGGCGGCGGGGATGGAAGTCCCTTCCGCCTCCACTACCTTGGCGATGAGGGAGCAGATCCGGGCGTGGGCGTACTGAACATAATAGACCGGGTTCTCGCTGTCCTCCCGGACGGCCAGGGTCAGGTCAAAGTCCAGGCCGCTGGTGGAGGAGCGGGAGTTGAAGAAATAGCGGGCGGCGTCTACGCTCACCTCGTCCAGCAGATCCCGCAGGGCGATGGCCTTGCCGGTGCGCTTGCTCATACGGACGGGCTGGCCGTCCTGGAGGAGGTTTACCAGCTGCATCAGTACCACCACCAGGCGGTGGGAGCCGTCCAGCCCCAGGCCGTCCAGGGCCGCCTGGAGCCGGTGGACATGGCCGTGATGGTCGGCCCCCCAGATGTTGACGGCGGTATCGAACTTCCGCTGCTCCAGCTTGTTGCGGTGGTAGGCGATGTCGGCGGCAAAGTAGGTATAGAAGCCGTTGGCCCGACAGAGCACATCGTCTTTCAGATCCAGCTTGTCCACCTGCTCCTGGCTCTTGCCCTCGGCAAGATACTTTTTCTTCAAAAGGCCGGTGGTGTCCAGCCACAGGGCTCCGTCCTTCTCATACGTCCAACCCGCCGCGGTGAGTTTATCCACCGTGGCCCGGACGTAGCCGCTGTTGTGGAGGGAAGATTCCAGGAACCACTCGTCATATTCGATCTTATACCGGCGCAGATCCTCCTGCATCCGGGGGATATTATTCTTCAGGCCGAAGTCCGCCATGGCGTTCCAGCGCTCTTCTTCGCTCTTTTCCAGCCAGGAGTCGCCAAACTGCGCCCGGAAGCCTTGGGCCAGCTCGCGGATGTCCTCCCCCTGGTAGCCGTCTGCGGGAAACTCCACCTTGTCCTCCCCCAGAATGAGCTGCCGGTAGCGGGCGTCGATGGACAGGGCAAACTTGTGGATCTGGTTGCCGGCGTCGTTGACGTAGAACTCCCGCCATACGTCGTAGCCCACCCGCTCCAGAACGGAGGCCAGGGCATCGCCCAGCACGCCGCCCCGGGCGTTGCCGATGTGCATGGGGCCGGTGGGGTTGGCGGAGACGAACTCCACCATCACCTTTTTCCCGTGGCCCAGGTCGCTCTTGCCGTAGAGGGCGCCTTCCCGCTCCACCACAGCGAGCACCTCTCCCAGCCACTTGCTGCCCAGGGTGAAGTTGAGGAAGCCGGGGCCGGCCATCTCCACCTTGTCAAAGTAGGTGCCGCTCAGATCCATGTGCTCCAGCAGGGCTTGGGCGATGTCCCGGGGGGATTTGCCCAGGGGCTTGGCGGCAGCCAGGGCGAAAGAGGTGGCGTAATCGCCGTTTCGGGCATCCTTGGGGATGTCTACCTTGGCGGTAACGGCGGCGCCGGCAGGCAGAAGCCCCGCGGCGGCGGCCTTTTCATAGGCTCCCTGGGTGAGGGCGATCACCTGCTCCTGGGCGGCTAAAATCATGTTATCGGTCATATCTGTTCTCCTTTTTTCGGACGGTAAGCTCCAGCCGGGTCTCCCCGCCTGGGCTGTTTCCCAGTTGGATCTGATAATGAATGCGTATACCGCCGCCCTCCCCGGTCAGGTCGGCTTTCAGGGACAGGGTGCGGATGGTCATGGGCAGTTTCCCGTAGGGCGTTTCGTAAAGGGAGGTATGGGCTTGTCCAGTCTGAAAGACCATCTGGGAGCGGGTCTCTCCTGCCCGGGTCAGGGTAATGCGGGTCTCCCCTATCTCCAGGATGGTGCGGGTGCTGCCCAGGCCGAATTCCTCCGCCTCTTCGTAGGTGAGGGTCCAGCCAGCCGGGGTCTTTTCCAGGCAGGCGTCTGCCTGCTGTTCCAGCCGTTCGGGCTCCAGTCCCTCAAAATGTTGGACGCTGCGGACGGTGATGTGTACGTTGGTATTCGGCATGATACAACCTCAAAGGTTCAAATTTGAACTAACTGATATATTATACTCAGCTTTGGGAGCTATGTAAAGTCTGGATTTTTCAATCTTTCTCCTCATTTTTCCCCTGAAAGCACCCGTTCCCTGCCGGTTCTCTTTCTTTCTCAGTACCTCTCGATGTCCACCCGATCCACGTCGCCCTCCATATGTTCGCCCAGGAAGATGGAGGCAAGGCGGGCGAAATCCTCTGTGGAGTCGCTGACAAAATAGCGGCAGGCGCCCTTCTCTCTGGAGGCCAGCATATCTTTCTCTTCCAACACCTTGGCGGCGTTGTCGGCACAGACTGCGCCGGTGTCTATCAGCCTTACGCCGGGCCCCATCAGCTCCCCGATGGCCTTGGCCAGCAGGGGATAGTGAGTGCAGCCCAGCACCAGGGTGTCTACCCCCGCATCCTGAAGGGGCTGTAAGTACTCCCGGGCCACCAGCTCCACCACCCGGTCTCCGGAGCGGAAGCGGCCGTTCTCCACCAGGGGCACAAAAAGGGGACAGGCCCGGGCGGTCACGGTTACGGCGCTGTTCAGGCGGGCCATCTCCCGCTCGTAGGCACCGGAACGGATGGAGGCGGAAGTGCCGATAAGCCCCACTTGGCCGTTTTGGGTCTGCTCCACCGCGGCTTGGGCCGCCGCGCCCACCACACCGAAAATGGGCAGGTCGTTTTCCGCCGTTAGCTCAGTGAGGGCATTGGCAGAGACGGTGCCGCAGGCCACCACGATGGCCTTGGGGTCAAAGGTGCGCAAAAAGGCTACATCCTGCCGGGCATAGCGCAGAATGATTTCACGGCTTTTGGTGCCGTAGGGCACCCGGCCGGTATCTCCAAAGTAGACCAGATCCTCCCCGGGCAGGATCTTCCGCAGTTCCCGGAGGGCGGTAAGTCCGCCCAGGCCGGAGTCGAATACTCCGATGGGCCGTTGATCCATATTCCTCTCTCCTTTCCAAAAAAGGGACAAATGGTGTATTTTCTTTATGATATGCTGTTTTGGGTAGAAAGACAAGGGGAATTTTCCGCCCTTTTCCAAAAACGGCCCCTGATTCCTGTTTGACATTTTCTCTTCCCGCATTATAATATAGGCAGTACGATGATCTTAGTACGGCGAGGGAGGTATGACGCCATGAAGCTGGAGCTGACCCAAAAGCAGTTTCGCCGTCTGCTGGACATGGCCTATATCGGTAACTGGATCTTAAATTCCACCCGGGGCTCGGATCGTTTTGCCGACTATGACCAGGTGGAGAGCATCCTTTTTCAGAAGGCCAAGGAGCTGGGCATGGACGCCCTAACCGATTATTGGCAGGGGCAGGCAGTGCCCTCCCAGGCCTTTGCCGAGGGCGGGATCCACGAGGCCATTATGGAGTATGAAAACAACGTCTTTTTTGACATTCTGGCCGAGGATCTGGCCCGGAGGGACATGGAGGACGTGCCCATCGACGAGAGCAACTACCAGGAGTTGGCCTCCCGGATCGAGGCTTATATCGTCGAGTTCGAGCAGCACGGTACGGACAACATTCTGGTGGATACGGAACATTTGTAGGCTGGCGCAGCTGAGAAAAGGGCCCCGGTGTGAACACACCGGGGCCCTTTTTCCTTTTTATGTATTACGGCTTCAGCGCTTCCTTCACCGCTTCCTTGGCGCAGAAGGCGATGAGTTTTTTGCAGTTGCGCTTGCGCTCAATGCTCTCGAAATCCCCAAAGGGCAGGGAGATGTCCCGGCACTCGGTGGAGCCCCACTGGGTAACGCAGGCCTTAATATAGGCGCCGTGGCGGGCATAGACGCCGGTCTCCGGCCGCCGCAGCTGATCCACCCGGGCCTCAAACGCCTCCAGTCCGTAAGGATCCTTCCGCCCCTGGCAGGTACCGACGGCCATCATGCCGCCGCAGATGGCGCCGCAGGCATGGCCGGTGCCGCCCATGCCGCCGCCAAAGCCGGAGACCAGAGCCACGGTCTCCGGGGGATAGTCGGTCAGGCCCAGCTCCAAAAAGCCTTTGAGGACGCACTCGCCGCAGCTCAGGCCATGGCGGTAATGCTCCACGGCATTTTGGGCAGCCTTCTCCGCCAGGGCTTCGATCTCCTCCGGTATATAGGTTCGTTTTTCGCTCATGGCTGCTTCTCCTTTTTCTCTGTTGGTATTTCGGAACAAAATTTTTCTGTTTTTATTATATGGGATGATGGACTTTTGCGCAATCTTTTTTCGCAGAAAGAGGTAGTTGCTTTTGGAAACGCTGCCATGGATTGGCAAATAAAAAAGTGCATAGAAAAAAGCGGCGGGGCAAAGCTATGCTCGGATTCTCGATCCGAACGAATCTCAAAGAGAGAACAAAAAAGAAAAAGGAGATGCGAAGTATGTCTAGCAACAAGTCTGTTGTCCCCAGCGCTCGTGAGGCCCTGAACAAGTTCAAGATGGAGGCCGCCAATGAGGTGGGCGTCAACCTGAAGCAGGGTTACAACGGTGACCTGACCAGCAAGCAGGCCGGCTCTGTCGGCGGCCAGATGGTCAAGAAGATGATCGAGGCTTACGAGAACGGCATGAAGTAATTGGCTGGGGGCTGTCACGAAAGTGACAGCCCCCTTCCTTTTTCTTTGCTTCAGCTTGTATTTCCGGCTTGGAACGTTTATAATAGGCATAGGATCCCGTTATTAAATCCCCGAAAGGAGCGCTTATGAACAATATATGGCATGATGTAGATCCAAAACGTATCGCCCCCGAGGATTTCCTGGCTGTTATTGAAATCCCCAAGGGCAGCAAGAAAAAATATGAGCTGGACAAGCCCACAGGAATGATCATTCTGGATCGCATCCTCTATACCTCCACCCGGTATCCGGCCAACTACGGCTTTATTCCCCGCACCTACGGAGACGATGGGGATCCCCTGGATGTACTGGTTTTATGCTCGGAGACTCTGGATCCCCTCACCTTGGTGCGCTGCTTCCCCATTGGCTACATATCCATGCTGGACGGGGGCAAAAACGATGAGAAAATCATCGCCATCCCCTTTGCGGACCCCTCCTATAACGAATATCAGGATGTCACCCACCTGCCCAATCATCTGTTTCAGGAGATGTCCCATTTCTTCTCGGTGTATAAGGCCCTGGAGGGCGAAGATACGGTGGCCGGAGACATTAAGAACCGACCCGAGGCGGTAAAGGTCATCCAGGCGGCCATCCGGCACTACCGGGACACCTTTTGCTGAGAACCGGTCTTCCCGGGAAACTTAAGAGAATCTTTCTTTTTTCCCGGCGCAGGCTATGATACAATAGTCCTATCACCAACCATAAGGAGCGCGACATGGCACAAAAATATGATTACCTGGTCATCGGCGCCGGCTTCGCCGGGGCGGTGGTTGCCGGGGAACTGGCCCGACGGGGGGACAAGCGGGTTCTGGTGCTGGAGCGCCGGGATCATCTGGGCGGCAACGCCTATGACTGTCCGGATGACCGCGGCATCCTCATTCATAAATATGGGCCCCACATTTTCCACACCAATGACAAGCGGGTGTTTGACTATTTGTCCCAGTATACCCAGTGGAGGGAATACCAGCACCGGGTGGTGGCCAACATTCCCGGTAAGGACGGGCGGCTGGAGTATCCGGTGCCCTTCAACCTGACCTCTCTGGAGGCCGCCTTTGGCTCTCAGGAGGGTAAGCGGCTGGGGGAAAAGCTCATTGCCGCTTACGGTGGGGAGAAGAAAGTCACCATTCTGGAGCTGCGGCAGAACGCCGACCCAGAGATTGCCGCCATTGCGGACTATGTGTATGAGCACGTTTTTGTCCACTATACCATGAAGCAGTGGGGCCAAAAGCCCGAGGAGATCGACCCCAACACCACTGCCCGGGTGCCCGTGTTTCTGAGCCGGGATGACCGGTATTTTCAGGATACATATCAGGGGATGCCTTTGAAGGGCTACACCCCTATTTTTGAAAAGATCCTGGATCACCCCAACATTACCGTGGAGCTGGGGTGCGACGCTCTGAAGCGGCTGGAGCTGGTTGAGGGCGCGATCAGGCTGGACGGCGAAACGTTCGACGGCGGCGTTGTTTACACCGGTCAGGCCGACGAGCTCTTTGGGTTCCGTTTCGGCCCCCTGCCTTACCGAACCTTGGATTTTGGCTTTGAGACTTTGGACAAGGACTATTTCCAGAGCCACGGCACGGTGAACTATACGGTGGATGAGCCCTATACCCGCATCACTGAGTTTAAGCATCTCACCGGGCAGGAAATGCCGGGGGTCACCACCATCATGAAGGAATTCTCCCGGGCCTATACCGGCGGCGAGGGGGAGATCCCTTATTACGCCATTATCAATGACGAGAACAACGCTCTTTACGGTAAATACGCCGCCCTGTCTGCCCAGTATCCCGGCCTTCACCTGCTGGGACGGCTGGCGGAATATAAATACTACAACATGGACGCCATCGCAGCCCGAGCCCTGGCCCTGGCGGACGGGCTATTGGGAAAATAAGGACGGCGGGGCTTTGGCCCGTCCCTACGAGGTGACTTTACGTGGAAAAAATCATAACCTTTGCCGTACCCTGTTACAACTCGGCGGCCTATATGGATCACTGTATTGAGACCCTGCTCACCGGCGGGGATGACATTGAGATCATCCTGGTGGACGACGGTTCCACCAAGGACGACACCCCCGCCATCTGTGACCGGTATGCGGAGAAGTACCCCGACATTGTCCGCACCATCCATCAGCCCAACGGCGGCCACGGAGAGGGTGTTAACCAGGGTATCCGCAATGCCCGGGGGATGTACTACAAGGTGGTGGATTCTGACGACTGGCTGGACACCGACGCCCTTCAGAAGGTTTTGGACAAACTGCGGGAGTGCGCCCGGTGGCCCAAGCCTTTGGATCTGATGATCGCCAACTACGTCTACGAGCATGTGGAGGACAATACCCAGCGGGTGATCGGCTACCGCAATGTGTTCCCCCAGGATCGGGTCTTTACCTGGGAGGAGATGGGCCGGTTCCGCCCCTCCCAGTATCTGCTGATGCACTCGGTAATCTACCGAACTCAGTTGCTGCGGGACTGCGCTCTGGAGCTCCCCAAGCATACTTTCTATGTGGACAATATTTTTGTCTACCAACCTTTGCCCTGGGTGGAGAGCATCTATTATATGGATCTGGATCTCTACCGTTACTTCATCGGCCGGGCCGACCAGTCTGTCAATGAAAAAGTGATGGTGGGCCGGGTGGATCAGCAGGTTCGGGTAACCCGGCAGATGATCTCCTCCCCCGACCTCAGGGAGGTTCGGGCGGCTCACCCCAAGCTGTGGCGGTATATGACCAGTTATCTGTCCATGATGATGACCATCTCCTCGGTCTTTTTGAACATTGACGGCACCCCTCAGAAGCTGGGTTTGAAAACCGAGCTCTGGGAGTATCTGCGCACAGTGGATCCGGCCCTGCACCACAAGCTGAAGTACCGGGCTTTATCCATGGTGGGAGTCATCCCCGGCTACCAGGGCAGGAAGCTGTCGGTGGGGCTCTACCGGTTGGCACGGCAGATCTATAAATTCAACTGAACAGGCAGCAAAAAGGCCGGCCCCGAAGGGCCGGCCTTTTTTATCTTGATATGCCCTAAACTTCTCACCGCAGCCGGAACAGTCCATGCCGGTTGCAGTAAGCGTAGATCTCCGCCCCCGGCCAATGGGAAAGCCGCGCCTCCGGAAGCTGTTCCGGATACAGCTTCACCAGCTCCATCCGGTCAAAGCGAAGCTGAGCCAGAAAGGAAATGTAGTGATCCTTCCGCATGGGATGATCCAGGGACACCAAGGTCTGCAGATCCCAGGTCTCCACCTTGACCTCATGCTCTTCGTCGGGTTCCTCCGCCTCCAGAGGCGGCAGGGCCACCCCACAGCAGTGGAAGGAGCCCTCCCCCATGGCGTGGATCACGTTGCCGCAGACCGGGCAGACGTAGAACTTCCCCCGCAGGGGGTTGGCCGACCGGTTCCGGTTGGTGATCTGCTCTCCTGAGAGAAGCTCCGCCACCGATACCCCCAGGGCAGCCCCCAGCGGCTCCAGCAGGCTCAGATCAGGAAGGCCCCGACCCGTCTCCCACTTGCTGATGGTCTTATCGCTGACGGCCAGCCGGGCGGCCAGCTGCTTTTGGGTATAGTGCTGTTTCTCCCGCAGGGCCTTGATGACCGGCCCTGTTACATAGCTGTTCATTGTCTTTCGCTCCTTTTTTGATTTGAGAACAGCATACCAAAGGCCAAATCAAAAGGCAACCTACGCTCCGTAGGGTCCCGGGATCTTCTCCGTCTCAGCTCCTTTTGCCTCCCAGCTTCGGCAAGGCTCGGATGGGCTGCCGGATGCTGAGCGGGTCGTCCACCGTTCCTACCGGGCTCAGAAACAAAAGAGAGATCCCCTTTCCCCTTGCTATCCCTTTCTCAGCAAGGCCCTGCCCCGCTCCAGCAGCTTGGTATATACCGGATCCATCTGCCACTCATTGGTCAGCTCCAGCAAACGCTCTGCCGGAAGCCAATCCACCTTGGTGTTCTCCCCCTCCCGTATGGTGAGAGGGCCCTCCCGGTCGGCGGTGAGCAGATAGGACACATTCAAATGCTGATGGGAACAGACATATTTTCCCCGCTTCACGTGACCCCATACCGGCAGGATCTCCACCGAGGCAATGGCGGAAGACAGCGGCACAATGTGCCCCGCCCCCGTCTCCTCTCGGGCTTCCCGCAGGGCCACTGAGAGAAGGTCTGCCTCCCCGTCGGCGTGTCCGCCGGTCCAGGCCCAGACCTTGTAAATGTTGTGGTGGGCCATAAGGACCCACTCCCCGTCCCGGCTGATCACAAAGCCCGAGGCGGTAATGTGAGCGATGGTGTTCTCCCGGGTCAGAATGGCATCAGGAAAAAGGCGGATATATTCTAATATCTGGCGCTTGTCCGCCTCCTCTGCCTCCGTTTGGGGCACAAAGGCGGCGATGTCGTCGATATACATCATTTCACCCTCTCATAGGTCACATACCGGAAGGAAAGCTCCCCTTCCTCCAGGGGTTCTTCCTCCTGCTTCACCTGCCAGGAAGGATCCTCATCTAAATCGGGAAACCAGGTGTCCGCCGGAAAGCTATGGTGGATCTTGGTCACATATACAGTATCGCAAGCCTCCAGCATAGCCCGGTAAACACTCTCGCCCCCAATGACAAAGCTGTCCTGTGGCGCCGCTTTCAAAAGGTCAGCCACATCGTGGTACACCTCCGCCCCCTCCACCCGGAATGCCGGATTTCTGGAGAGGATCAGGTTCCTCCTCCCCTTCAAAGGCCGTCCTCCGGGAAAAGTTGCCAGCGTCTTTCGCCCCAAAATCACCGGGTAGCCTGTGGTCAAAGCCTTAAAGCGTTTGAGGTCAGCGGAAATATAGCACAGCTGGTCTCCGCCCTTTCCAATGGCCCAGTTCTGATCTACTGCGACAATGGCTTTCATTCCATTTCCTCCCGGCTGACAAAATCTATAAATTCCTCCCAGTGTTCCTCGTCGAACACCGGTATCCCCATCGCCTTCACCGCCTGGGCGGTCACCCCGTCACCCGGCGCCTTGGTTCCAGAGAAGGTCCCGTCATAGATCATCCCGCTCCCGCAGGAGGGACTGCGGGCCTTCAGCAGCGCACAGCGGCAGTCCAAAAACTCCGCCAAAGCCGCCGCCAGCTCCCCGCCCCGGCGGTACTGCTCGGTCACGTCGGCCCCCTCCCTGGTGAGCACCCGCTGCCCCACCCGCTCAGCAGAAGGTCTTGGAGTCGCCAAACCGCCCAGCTGCTCGGGACAAACCGGGATCCATTCCACCTTCCCCTTCAGGGCCGTCACCTCTGTCAACAGCTTCCCTGTGCCGTCATACCGACAGGGAAGCCCCAGCAAGCAGGCTGAGATCAGTGCCTTCATACCGCCACCGGGATCTTCTCGTCCAGCTCGTGGCATTGATACCCCTCCAGCTTGAAGGAGTTCTTGGTAAAGGCATAAAAATCATCCACCTGGGGATCTACCCACAGCTTGGGCGCCTCATAGGGCTGCCGCTTCAGCAGTTCCTCCACCACGCTCACGTGCCGGTCATAGATGTGGGCGTCGGCGATGACATGGACCAGCTCCCCTGCCTCCAGCCCGGAAACCTGGGCCAGCATGATCAGCAGCGCCGCATACTGCATCACGTTCCACCCGTTGGCGGTGAGCATGTCCTGGCTGCGCTGGTTCAAAATACCGTTGAGGGTCTTTCCGCTGACATTAAAGGTCATGGAATAGGCACAGGGCTGAAGATTCATTTCCTTCAGATCGCGATGGTTAAAAATATTGGTCACCATCCGCCGGGAGGCCGGGCTGTGCTTCAGGGTGTGGAGGATCCAGTCCACCTGATCCATCCTTCCCTCGGGGAAATCATACTTCACCCCCAGCTGATAGCCGTAGGCCTTGCCAATGGAGCCCTCCTCATCGGCCCAGGCGTCCCAGACATGACTGCCCAGTTCATGGATGTTGTTGGACTTTTTCTGCCAGATCCACAGCAGCTCGTCAATGGCGCTCTTCAAATATTGCCGCCGGACGGTCAAAATAGGGAACTCCCGGCGCAGGTCATAGCGGTTTACCAGTCCAAAGCACTTCACCGTGTGGGCCGGAGTACCATCCTCCCACCTGGGCCGGACAGGAAGGTCGGTATCCCAAACTCCCCGGCTCAAGATTTCCCGGCAGTTTTGCAAAAACACTTCGTCAGCATAGCTCATCACAAGTCCCCCATTCCACGTTTTTCGCCCTTTATCATACCAAAAACCGGCTTTCAACGCAATAGAAGCGGGACACTTTGCTTTCTTTCCCCTGGTTTCTCACAAAAAATATGATATCCTTCAGACAAACATCTGTCTGGAGGGTATCGCCATGCGCCGTCGTCTATGTTCCCTTTTTCTTGTCCTATCGCTCCTCTCCCTCCCGGCCTATGCCCACCAAGCCTCGGAAACCGTCACCCGGGGCCAGTTTCTCCTCTTACTGTGGCGGGCCGGCGGAGAGGTTCCCTTCGACAAAACCGCCCATCCCTTTACCGACCTGGAGGAGGACGCCTTCTCCCAGGCCGCGGCCTGGGCTTTTAACGAAGGCTTGATCTGCGGTGTAGGCAGCGATCTCTTTGCCCCCTATCGCTCTCTGACCCGCGAGGAATGCGCCGTCCTGCTCCGCCGCTGGGATTCCTATCTGGGGCGGGACGTTTTCTATTCCGAAGGGGCCGCCGCCTGCAACGACTTTTTTGATATCTCCCCCTGGGCTGACGACAGCCTCTATTGGGCCTGCGGTACCGGCCGGATGGACTGGCGCTATAACCGCTTGGCTCCCCTGTCCCCCGTGACCTGGGCCGAAGCCCTCTCCTATTTTAACCTGGAACTTTTTTAGCTTCACCGCACCATTTTCTCCAACTCCTGCCAGGTGTGGTCTCCGCTTCCGATCTCCCCCCAAGTGTGGAATTTCTCCTCCACCATCTTCCAGGTAATGTACCAATATACATAGTTTGCCTGCAAATGGCAGGGCAGGATCTCCTCAATGATTTTTCTAAGCTGCTCAAAGCCATCCGGAATACCGGGCACATCGGGGAACCGGATCTCCACCACCCCCGGCTCCCCCGTCTCACTGACGGCCACGTTGAGCCCGCAGCCTCTCAGGTTGTCGTTGATCGCCGCCAGGGTAAAGCTGTCCCCGCCGATCCGCAGCAGCGCAGACAGGGCCGCCCTTCGATCCGGAGCCGTCTCCGCCACCGGCCGGTGAACCAGCAGCGACTCGATCTTCTCCAGTCCATACCCCTCTGCCGTATCCAGCATAGCCTCCCGCTCCAGTTCATCCAGGGCCGCCTCCACCCCGTCCAGGGCGTGGCCCTCCCCCGCCAGCTCCCCTGCGGTATACACTCCCTGCCGGCTGTACGGCCCCAGGGGAAGCAGCAGCTCCCACAGCCGTTCGGCATAGCTCATGCCTCCACCTCCACCTTCAGCGTTCCCAGCTGAGGCAGCTCTCCGGCGCCCACCGCCACGTCTGCGGTGGGCGCTGTAATTTTGCAGTTGGCCACCCCTTCCTGGGCAAACACCAGGCTATTCAGCCGAGCCGTCAAAATATTCTCGCTGAGCCGTTCCCCGGAAAAGAATTCCCGGATGACCTGTTCCACCCGAGTCTTCACCTCCGCCGGCTCTGCCCCCTCCTTTGCAGTGACCTTTACCGTCACATTCACGCTCTTCACCGCGGGAGCCTTTACAAGCACATCCACAGCGATCTCCCGCCGGGACTGAAAATATTCGGTAAGCTCCTGCAATAGCGCCTCACCGGGCAGCCCACTCTGGACTGCCACCGCCACATCCACCGTACCCCTCCCCCGCACCCGGGGCAGCACCGTGCAGGCGGCCACCTGGTCAAAAGACAGAGCCCCCTGCTCATAAAAGGCAGCGTTGGCCCCGTTGGGCATCCGTTTGTAAGTCTCCAAGATCCGGGCCCGGAGGGCCTCATCCCCCTCCGTATCCACGCCCCCCCGAAAGGCATCCGGATTGCTGCATCGGCTCACTCCCACCGGCGGCGTGGCCATCACCAAAATGCTTCCGGCCGGCACATTGCCTCCGCTGCCAGGCTCCATTGCCCGGGCCGCCGCCTCTACCGAAGTCTCCCCCGCTTTCAAAACCGCCTGCTCTACCGTCTCAAACCGGGTAAGCCCCGCCGTGGCGCACACCGTCCCCGCCGGGATGGTAAGCTCTGTCCCCGCCGCTTCATCCACCGAAAACCGGATCGTTCCCTCGGAGGGCGTTGCCTGCCGTCGTTCCAGCCCCCGCAGCTGTCCATGGCGATCCAGATACTCCCCCTCCGCCGTCTGCGGAAAGCACTGTCTGGCCAGCCATTGGGCCTGCGCATACAGTCCATATACCTGGGCCGCCACCGCGTAGAGCTTCACCGAAAGATCACTCACCGCCGAGGCCTCGGCCCCCGTCTCCCGCCGAAATACTCCCAGCATCTCGTCATAGATCTCTTCCACCGTTTTCATGCCAGTCCTCCCACCTCCACTGTAGCCGTTAGCTCCTGCCCCTTCCAGTCCAGTCGGACCACCACCCGGGCCTGCTGTCCCTCCTGAGATAGCTCCACCCCAGTTACGCTTACCTCTTCCTCCGCCAAAGCCTGGGCCACATACTGCCCCGCCAGGGCTTCCCGCTCCGCCGGAGCCGCTCTCCCCAACAGATGAAGCCCGCTGCCCAGCTCCGGCAAAAGGGGAAAGCTCCCCCGTCGGATCGTCAGCTTCCACAGCACCCGCTCCAACAGTTCCTCCGCCCCCGTCGCTTGGCGAAAGCCTCCCTGCCCATCCGGAACATAGTCCCCTTCTCGTAAGATCAGCGCCATTCAGCCATCCTCCTCCACTTCGGGCTCCGGCCCCACTCTGGTTCCATTGACAGTGAGCAGCCCCGTGACCTCTATCCGCCGGTCCAGCCCCAGCTTGATGGAGCACTTCCCCCCAGTGATAAGTACCTCCCCGGGCTGCAGCGCCTCTCCCTCCGTCTTGGTGGGCACGCCCACAGCGCAGGGCTTCTCTCCGCTCTCACCCGCCTTCAGTACCAGCACATCGTCCCCCAGCCCCGGCGCCCAGTGATAGCCCCCAGGGGCGTAGACCGCCACTCCCCGCCGTTCTCCCTCCAGGTAGACCCTCGCCGGATCCCCCGAAACCGTCACCGGCCCGGTAAAGGCCGTTCCCCCGGTCTCTCTGCCCTTTCGGTTCCGCTCCGCTATCCACATCTGTCTCTCCCCCTTATCCCAGGGTCAGCTTTACCCGCTGGCCCTTTTTGTCCAGCACAGCCTCCGTCTCCTGTACCGTCCATACCCCCCGAATGGCCGGCCGGGTCAGACGCAGAGACACCTGATCCCCCGGCTCACAAAAGTAGCTCCCCGGCAGGGTTATCTCCGCCCGGAACCGCTCCTCCGCCGACCGATCCAGCTGAAACTGCCCGGAATAGCGCAGCCCCTGATAGGCTCCTTTTCCCGGCTGGGTCATCACCTGTCTCCTCTGCCCGCCCTGGGCTATAAATGGATCATTGGTTATCCTCTGCACTCCCAGCCGTTTCCGATCCTGTATCAGGATCTCCGAGCATACCCCATACCGCTTGTCCCTCCAGCGTACCGCCATAACGCCGCTTCGGTCGTCCACCAAGACCGTCTTTCCGCCGTCCCCGGCCTCCACCGTCAGACTTCCCCAAGCGTCCAGCCGGGGCTGCACCCCGTTGTGATACCGGGCAAAGTCATACAGCACCTGCCACTCGCTCTCCCCGCTGCTCACGGAAAACCCCGGCACCGCCGCCAGCTCCCCAACCCGGCCCACCGGCACCCCGTAGGGCTCCACATGGTCGCGGAGAATATCCTTCAGGGTCGCCACCTGGTAATCCTGCCCCCTGGCCTCATTGTCCAGCAGCAGCGCCGCCAGTCCCCGGCCCGACACCGTCAGCTCTCCCCCCGTCTCATCCCAGCATATCTCATACTCATCCAGCACGCCGGTAAACCTCCGCGCCCCCTCCTGCTCCACGATCAGCCGGCAGGCCCTATCAAGGGCGCTCTCCACTCCCCCATCCCAGGGACAGTTCCCCTCAAAGCTGTCACAGGGAACCGATCCGGTTCGCCTCAGCCTCCAGCCGGAGAAAGGCGGCAGCCAGATCTTCTCCCCCTCTGCCGTCAGCAAATATCCCTTCATCATTTCACCCGCACCTTCTCTCCCACATGGATCAGGTTGGGATTCTTGATCTGGGGATTCCGGGCAATGATCTGGGTCAATTCCACCCCATGATCCCGGGCGATCTTCCAAAGGCTCTCCCCCCTGGCCACCGTGTGCCACAGCTCTTCACCCGAGACGCCGCCCTCTGTTGCCGCCATCCTCTCGCCCTCTGGATCCTCCTCTTTTCTGGCATAGGCTTTGTACCCGTCATAGCTCTCCCAAAATGTAAAGGTATACCTCACATAATCCCGCCGGGGTTCTTGACTCAGGGAAAGCTCCACAAAATACACATTGGCCGCCTGCCACACCGGATGGATCAGCGCCCCCGGTCCATCGCTGTAAAACACCGCCGCCAACGCCTTAAACTGCTCATAGGCCCCCGGGCCCACGAACTCCCCTTCCCCCTTCATCACCCGTCGGGTGAGCCCCAGATCCTGCATATGATACCGGCCAAAAGGCACCTTATGTACTCCCATCTCCCGCCGGTATTCAATGGTGTAGGTTCTGGGATTGTGGGGCCAGGTAAAGTCCTTATATTTCATGGGTGCAAGCTCCATGCTCCCCCTCCTCAATACAATGAAAATCCCCCGTCATACCGCCGGGCGTCCCTCTCCACGGCCCGATCCAGCTCCTCCACACTCAGCCCGCCGCCGTTCTCCCCCACCGTTTCAGGTAAGGTGACCGTCAAGTTCCTCCCGGACCTCTGCACAAAAGAAGCCGTCCTCTCCGCTCTCCGAACCGCCGCCAGCAAAGGGATCTCATCGGAACGGCCCTCCGGCCCTTGGCCTTGCCCTTCAGCCCTTAGCCCTTGCAGCCGTTCCGTCAGCTCCCCTTGCCTGTCAAACACCGGCGGCATTGCAGTGTAAATCCCCGGAGCAAACATCCTCTTCTCGGAAAAGCTCCGGGATTGATCCGGCAGAATGGAGCTCCCAGGCTCTCTTCCCCGGTCGTTAAGAGGGGAAGCCCAGAGGGGGCGAGAGTCAAACCTCTCCCCCTCCGGCGCTTGCCGAAGGTCTGAGGGCTGTTTCTGGGCAAAAGGCTCCCCCAGGGCCCGGTTCCCGGCAAAACGAAAATGAAACGGGATCTCTTCCTCCCTCACGTCTCTAACGGCCTCTTGCTCCAAAGCCATCGCCAAAAAGTTGGTCAAGCCCTCTCGCCCCCCATCTCCAAAAACCGCTCCATATCAAACCCCCGGTTCTCCCCACAGTCGCTGACCGCCGCCCCGCACACAGGGCAGCGGCTCTCCTCCGCCTCCATCCGGCAGGAAGGGCAAAGCCTCTCCAGCTCCTCCTCCCCATCCAAGGCCAGATGCAGGGCACACCACAGGTAATCCCGGTGGCTCATCGCCTTCGCCCGCTCCTCCGTTGGAAGAGCGCCAAAAGCCTTGAGCACACGCCACTGAAGGCGTTCATAAGGCGTGTGCTCCAGCCTTTTTTTGCCTCGTCCGCCGCCTCCATGTCCCAGGGCCCCGGATCACACTCCCGGTCAAACGCCGCCCACAGCCCCGCAAAATAGGCGATCTGCCCGGCCGTCAGCTTCTCCAGCACCTCCGCCCCGCTCTCAAAAAGGGGGCTTTTGTCCTTCCTAAGGGCCCGAGCCAGCAGACAGGCATTGGCGCAGAGGGCTCCGTCCCTCTCCTCCTTTGCCAGCTCCTCTCCCTCCCGGCGGCACTCCAGCTCCTCCCAGGCGGACAACAGCCGCAGGCTCCATCCCCCGTTCAATTTTTTATACCGGGGCAGTCCCAGCAGCCCGCCTCTCACAGTGCGCTCTCCACTCGCCGTGCCGCCACGATGGTCACCTTCTCCAGCACCATATCCCCCAGCTTCCCCGACTCACTGAGATTCTCCCACTGACAGCCCGAGTAGATGATCCTCCGATCCGGCTTGCAGATCACCAGGTTGAAGTCCTCCAGATCGTGGAAATTCATTCCCTCCTTGGCCGCCTCCTCGGTGGCATACAGCCGTGTCAGCACCAGGGTGTGCTTCTTGGGCCCCGGTATGGTCGCCACCGGCTCGCTCTCCCCGAAGGCCTCCACCACAGAGCTTGTCTTGGTGGTGGTGACCGAATAGCTTTGCACCACCGCCATCTTCTTCCCGTTCAGCTCCAGATAAATGTCCGCACTGGTCGGAAACTGCGCTGCGATCATATCTCTTCCTCCTTAAACATTCCGTCTCCCTTGCCTCCGGCCCTGCCAGATTATACCGTAATGTGCGCCGTCAGCCAGATCTGGTTGATCCCGTGGGCCACCGTAAACCGGAACTCCACCAGGCAAACCGTGGGGTTCCCCTCCATGGCCGATACCGTCACCCCATCGTAGCCGGTGATGATCTCCTCCGCCATCTTCTGCTCCAGCTCCACAATGACCTGGCTTCGGATGGCTCCCCGTCCCTGCTCCGTATTCTTGGCCCGGCTAAACCTGGCCCGCAGCGCATTCCGCAGCCCGGGAATCACATTGTCCACCACCCGGATGGTGGTCAGTTCCCGCCAGGTAGCGTCGCTGACAGAGCCCGTCTTGGTTCGGGTTGTCACCCCCCGCACCACGCTGGCCGCGCCGCCCCTGACCTCCAAGGGCGTCACGCCTCCCAGCACCAGCTGGTCAATCTCATTGTCGCTCCACTGCTCCTCCAGGTCGGCAGCCCCCTTCAGTTCCACGCCGCTCAGGGGCGCCGCAGGGTCGCTCTCTCCGGCAATGGCCCCTGCCACAGCGGCGGCCGCCTCCGCCCCACCGGGAACCAGCACCACCCGCTCGCAGTTCAGCTCCTCCGCCCGTCGGATCAGCTCCTCCATGGCGGCTCCCTGTCCGCCGCATACCACCGCCAGCCGCTCTCTGCGGTTCTCGCTGGCCTGCTTCACACTGTCTCTCAGACTTTGCTGCACCGTCAGGCTGTCACTGTCGCAGACTGCCACAGCCACATCCTCCACCCTTTCCAGCGCGGCAAAGGCAGTCTCATATCCCTTCTCATCCGCCACCGGCGCTGCGTATACCTTGGATGCCCCGTTGCGCAGCAAAAGCTGAACCAGCTTGCTCAGTGTCTCCTCCCGGCCAAAGAGCCCTGCCGCCTGTTCATAGCTGGTCAGTGTCTCCACCTGTCCTGCCGTCCCCTTGCCGCATACCGCCGCGATCCCCACGGCCTTGCCCCCCGTCCGGCTGCTCACCGCGGAGGATGCGTCATATACCGAGTACACCCCCGGTCTCTGATGCTCCGTCACATTCATCCTTCACTCTCTCCTCTCACCTCAAAGTCCAGGAACTCTCCCTCTCCCCGGCTCACCGCCGTGGCCCAGGCGGAAAACCTGGCCTGCACCGGGCAAACATACCGTCTGCTCTCACTCTGGTACTCCGTCTCTCCCGCCGAGAGCTCCACCGGCGCCATCCCGGCCGCTCCCCTCTGCTCCAAAGCCGTTCCCAAAACCTCCAGCCCCGCCTGAACCTCTTGGGCCGTGGCCGCATACACATCCAGTCCGAAAGTCAGCTCCACCTTTTTCCCGTAGAGCTCCTCCCACTGTTCCGTCTCCTGGTTGTAGCGCTCCCCCAGGTAATTTTGAAACCCCGGGGGCCCGCTCTCCAGCTTCCGCAGGGACACGGCCACCACCGCCCGGCCCGGCCGCAGCCGCCTCTCCGGCGTCCAGGCCGTCACCGCCTCCACACCCTGCTCCCGCAGGTGCTCCGCCAGGGCCTGTCCCAGCTCCAGCAGCCCTTTCATGCCCTCACCCCGGCTCTCTCATCCAGCTCCTGGCATATGGCCCACCGGTAAACCATCCCATCTCCCACCGGAAACCCCCGGTGGCGCAGAATACAGAAGGACCGCCCTTCCCAGATCAGCTCCTCCACATCCTCCAGCGTCTCCTCCGCCGGCCCCAGATAGAGGTAGCACCCCCTGGGCGTCACCCCCAAAGGGGTCGGCTCCTGACCGGGAGCCTTCTCTCCAACTGGCTGAAAAAAAGCCCTCACCGGGGCTTCCTCCTCCCCCCGAAGCAGCGTTATCCTCTGTCCATACCGCCCCAAAAGGATCCTCCAGGCCCTCCCGTCCATCAACCCCGCACCCCCCGGAATATAAATCCCTCATCCCGAAGCCAGGGCTTCATTACCTCCATGGCCTGCATCCGCAGTTCCTTCCGCCGGACGCCGCTCTCTCCCCGGCGGATGGACACCTCCCCGGCGGTAAAGCTCTCCACGTCATCCCCTGCCGTATCCAGCCCCGCCAAAGCCATCCAAGCCGCTGCCAGCACAAAGGCCGCGCCGCACTCCTCTGCCTGCACTCCGTCCCGCAGCAATCCCCGCAGCTCCTCCACCGCCGCGGTGCAAAGCAGAGAAAGCTCCTCCGTCTCCTCCACCTTCCCCAAGGCAGCCGCCAATTTCAAAATTTCTTCCATTCTTCTCCCTCCAACCGTCCCGGCAAACCCTCCAGGAACCGCAGCTATACAAGGGGCCTTCGCCCGCGGTAGCCTGCTGTCCAGGCCGCCGCGGGCCGCCCCCCTCTTACACCGTCAGCACCTTGCAGGCCTCCGGGAACACTTTGGCAAAGCCCACCACGCTGGTCACCGCCGCCCGTTCCAGCTGTCGGTCGATCAGCTTGTCGTACTCCACCAGCACATCCCCGGACTTTACCATCTCCAGGGCATACCGCTTGTCCAAACCGATGAGCTTTCCGCTGCCCAGCGCCGCTGTCCGCAGCAGGTTGGCTCCCAGAGGACTCTGCAGTTTTCCCGTTCCCTGGAAGTTCAGACCCGTCAGGGGGTTCTGCAGCTCCTCCATCTTCAAAAGCTGAAGCATCACATCCCCGCTCACAAGCAGGGTATTCATCTCATAGGGGTCAAATTGGGCCCAGAAATCCACCAAATCGCCGTAGCTCAGCTTTCCGGCCGTACCGCCCATGGGCGCAGTGCCCACCTTCAGTTTCTGGGCGGCGTTGTCGTTCCCGTCGCCGTTTTCCAGCACGTCAATGGCGTCCTCCAGCAGCTGCCGGCTGATGTGGGCGCCCATCTGCCGCAGCGCCACCGAGAACAGATCCAGCTTCTGATACCGGATAGCCTCATAGGAGCACACCAGCATCCGTCCCCGCTTGTGGAGCTTCACCAGGTTCTCCTGGGTCTTCACCTGGGTCTGGGGGATGCTGGTACCCTCCTCCACCCGGCGCAGCTCCTTTTTGCTCTTGTCGGGCACGGAGGTGATAGAGCGGTAGTCCAGCCCCTCAATGTTGGTCACCGCCGCGGTAATGCTGGGCAGCAGATCCGCCTCCTCCATGCCCTGCTTCACGCTCCGGGCAATGTACTCCGGAAACAGCACCGCAGACTGAGCCGACTGGAAAAACTTGTCCACCACATCGCTGCCCATCCCCTTGACCTTAATGTCAAAGCGTTTGAGCTGCCGCTGATAGGCGTCCAGTCCCTCCAAAGCCGTACCCTTGTACCGCTCCGAGGGATCCTCTCCCTCCAGCACACTGGTAAAGCTCTTGCCTGCCACAGAATACATACCCTTGTCCAGCTTCAGATCGTCAAAATGATACCCCATCTCGATTCCTCCTTACATTTTGATGGTGATGGTGCCGGCGCCGTCGTCAGTCACCACCAGATATTCCCGGCCCTCACCCTTCTTTACACCACCGTTGCCGTCGGAAACCAGAGCCACCCGGCCCACCGTCACCGTGCTGTCGCTGCAGGAAACCTGGGCAAAGCCCTCCACCTGCACCCCGACGCAGCCGTCTCTGACCTGGCCTGCCACACCGCAGAAATCCTCCCCGGTGGCACAGGGCCCCACAGTGGAGTCCCCGCTGACCTTGACCACCTGTCCCGCCTTCACGCCCTCTCCGGCGTAAAAGGTAGCCGCCACCTCGCCGATCCCCTCAAACGAAACCTTGCCTTTCATCTCTCCATCCTCCTTTTTTCATTTTGCGTTTTAAATGGCTTATACCAGAAACGCCCCATCCTCGACCTTCTCCGCCTTTCCTGTCCCCGGATAGGTCAGCTGCGCTCCGCCGTTCCATCTCTCCCGTCCCTGTCGGGCAAAAACGGCCTTCAGCGCCTCCAGTTCATCCTCCTCCAGCTTCCCGGCGATGGACCGCACCACCGTCACATCCAGCTCCGGCTGGTTCACCGCGGTGAGCCGCACCACCTCATCCCGAAGCTGTCCCAGGTATCGCCGCCCGGTCTCAGCAGCCTTTTCCAGCTCCAGCAGCTCCGCCATGGCCGCGCCGCTGCCCCGGGCCATCTCCTTCAGCGTGGGGCTCATCCCCTTGATAACTCCCGCCTTAGGCTGCGCGGGCACCGCCACAAAAGACCACTCATAGGCGTCCTTGGCCTTTGTCAGCTCTCCCCAGCACAGCTTACCGTTGTAGGTGCGCCCCTTCACGTGCCGGCAGGAGCCCAGCTCTCCGCCGCAGATGGAGCAGATCTCCTTCTCCACCGCGCAGCCCACGCTGACCTCCCGCTTGATGCCCCCCTCGATCTCCGCGATCAGATCCTTGTTCCCCTCGGTTCGCAGCATATAGGCCCATCCCTTCAGGTAACAGGCCGGATCCCCCGCCTTGGTGGTCTTTCCCTCTTCCTCCACCACCTGGGTCTTGTAAATTCGGGCGCTCTGCCCCGCCGCCGACCAGTTGTGGTCAAAGATCCCGCTCTTTCCCACAAACATCTCCCCCAGGCTCTCCAGGGTCTCCCGGGGAAACCGTTCCCACTCCCGGTCAATCTCGTTGTCGCACAGCCGCAGCTCAAAGGTATACACCTCCTCTGCCGTCAGCTCCTTCCGTGCCAGCTGGTTGATCAGTCCCAGCTCCTCCCCGTCAGCCTGCCGGCCCCCGCCGGCGTTGGCCTGCTTCATGATTTTCATGCTATCTCTCCCTTCCATATCCCTCGCCTCCGGCCAAAGCCGAACGCTCACTCCGCTGCCCCTCCCTGCAGAGGCGGCGGATCGCCTTTGCAGGGCCCCATCCATCGGGGGTGGTTCCGTCGGCTCACTTCTTCTTTTCCCCTTCCCGTTCCTCCCGCATCGTCTCCGCCTGCTCGTGGTACAGCTCCGCCCTTGCCTCTTCCACCAAATCCTGCAAATTGATGTCCTCCCATTCCACCCGGGGCTTTCCCCCGTATCCGTGCAGGCGCATCCACACCTCACAGATCCGCTCCACCACCGGCGTCAGGTTTCGCCGCAGGGCCATGATCTCGCTGGTCATCATGTCCGCCTGCTGGGCGCTCATCCGCTCGGTGGCCGACCAGCTCAGCCCCAGCAAAAAGGGCGGTATCCCCGTCTTGGCCACCAGCTGCTCCAATATCTGCCGCACCGGTACCTGGGAATCCAAAACCTGGTTGTCCGCCCCGATAACCTTGATGTCCACATCCCCCACAGCCACAAAGTCCCGCAGGCTCCCGTTCTTCCCGGCCTGCATAGCCGCCGACCACTCCCGGGCAATCTCCTGCCCCCGCTCCCGGGCCCAGTGTCCGTCCCCGCTGCCCGGCTTATATACCACGGCGAACCGGGCATTACCCATCCGCTCCCAGTTCATCCCGATGGCCTGGTAGATCTTCATCAGCACCCCGGTCAAAAAGGGCATGGAGCGCAGCAGCGAAACCCCATAGGGGCTCTCCGGCTCCGGCTGAAAGGGGGTAAACAGGATCAGCTCCTGCCGGGGCAGCTCCTCCACCGTCCCGTCCCATCTGCGGGCACACACGGAAAAGTCCAGGGGACTGTCCCCCTCCTTGATCTCAATGTGAGCCGGGTCAGCGCACAGCAGCGCGGCGATCTCCCCCGACTGCCAGTCCACCACCATCTCCCCCACGCCCTGCCCGCACACCAGCATGGAATCCAGGTAGCTGTCCAAAAAGGTCTGCACGCCCCTCTGTCCCCGCCCCACATTCACCGTGCGCAAAAACTCCTCCAGCTCCTCCTGGCCCTCCGGAACCTCCACCTTCAAGCCCCCCGTCAGCCGCACCAGCTTTGTCACCGCCGCGTCCACAATAGGCAGCGCCTCCCGGATGGCCCTATATAACCGGAGCTCCCCACCGCTCAGGGGCACATACCCGTTCAGCATTCCAAAGGGGTGCCTTTCCCCCTCTCTGGTCTGCACCTCCGCCTGGGCCGGCGCTTTTCTCTTCCACCATTTCGCTCCCATCTCTTCCTCCCCCTGTCCCTCTCCGCCTTTTATCTCCACGTTCCCTCTCCGCCTCTCTCCACGCCAAAGCCGCCAATGAACCTGCCCTCTTTCTCCAGGCTCATCCCAAAGTACCGGATCTCGTCCATCGCGTGGTCAAACCGTTTCACCACCCGGTCCCCCTTGGCCTTTTCGTCCCAGCAGTAGAGGGAAAACTCCCGTATGGCGTCCCGGCAGGGACTGCAAATGACCAGCCTGCCCGTTTTCAGCAGCTCCGCCGTCACCCGTATCCCAGACAGCACCTCATTGTCCGCCGCCTCCACCGGCCATCCCTTCTGCCGAAGGGCCGCCATAAAGCTGGCCGCCGACGGATCCACGATCACCCGGCTCACCTGCCGCCCCGCCGCCAGCCGCTCCAGCTCCTCCACATACTCCCCGTCGGTTTTCTGCCGTCCCTCCCGCCGGGAGTCGTAATAAAATTCCTCCACCCGGTACCAAACCCTCCCCCGCCGTCCCCAAAGTCCCATGGACATGGGGTTCACCGTACCGTAATCACAGGAGACGCGCCATTCCTGAAAGGGCCCATCCGGCACCCTGCGCACCATTCCCTCATGGAAAAAGTCATACACCCTGCCCTCGGCCACGGCCCATTCCCCCAGCACAAACCGCCGGTAAAAGGCCCCCCGAAAATTTCTGGCGTACCTCTCCAGCATCTGTTTGCTCAAGCCGGGGTTGTCCTCCATGGCAAACCGAACCCGCAGTGCCCGCCTCTCCCGGGCCCTGCAGACCCACTCCTTATAAAACCAGTGCTCCGGCCCCTCCGGGTTGCAGGAAAACCATACCTTGGCCCCCTCCACCGAGCACCGGGCCACCGCCTGCTCCACAAAGGATCGGGGCATCAGCGCCGCCTCATCCAAAAAAGCCCCCGCCAGCGTCATTCCCTGGATCCGTCCCCCAGCGGCCTCATCGCCGCCGCCAAAGAGATAGAAGGTGTTTTTCCGCCCCTCAAAGGCAGCCTCCAGCAAGTTCTGCCCCCGCTTTTCCCGAAACTGAAAGCCCAGCTGCTCCAGCACCGGCCTCACCCCGCTCAGCACGTTCCGCCGCACCGACAAAGCCGACTTGCCGCACAAAGCAAACCCCGCCCCGTCAAACCGCCGCATGGCCCAGCAGAAAAAGGACAGCCCCATGCAAAAGGTTTTCCCGCTGCGCACCGCCCCGTCGCAGATAATGGCCTCCCTGTCCCGATAGGGCGAAGCGTCGCACCACCAGGACAGCACCAGCCTCTGCTTGGCCGAAAACTCCATTTCAGCTCTCCCCCTCCAGCCTCTGCGCCCCTCTCTCCAGGGCCTCATAAAGCCGCTTGGCCCGGGGATCCCGCTCGTTCTCCGCCAGCCACCGCAGTGCGGAGAGCCGATCCACAAATTTCATCTCCACCGTCCCCGTACCGCTCCTTCTAAACTCTGTCAGAGCCGACAAATCCAGCTCCTTCAGCTCTTCCAGCTCCTCTTCCTTGAGAAAGGCCAGCCGCACCGCGTCGTTGACCCGGCTCTGGGCCAGCTCCTCGATCTGCCGGCGCACCCCTTTTTTCCTCATGGCCTCACCCCTCTTGTCCTCCCGTTTCGCCCTGCTCCGTTGCCTGTTTTTATACATCCATCTCTCCATTCCCGGAAAAAAAGAGGGCGGAACCACCCCACCCTCTTTCTCTTCTTTTACAGGCTCTCATCCACCCGGTCCCGCAGGGATGCCACCGCCCTTCGCAGCCACCCCGGTATCGGCGCGCCCATGGCCCCCGCGTTCTCCACAACACTTCCCACCTCCGTCAGCAGATACCACACCACCGCCAACGGGCACAAAAACACCGTATACTCAAAGGGCAGCGCCCCCTTCGGCAGCTCCTCCAGCAGCAGCGCCACCACCATGTCCAGCATCCCCGAGGCCGCCACCGCCGCCACGCACCCCGCCTTGTGCCAAAGGCCCTCCCGGGCCACGGCGGAGGACCATTTGCCCGCCTTGGCGCCCACCGCCATTCCCGTAAATACATCTAGGGCCATGCACAGTATCCAGCCCACCACCAGCCAGCCAAACCAACCCCACAGGGCAGTAAGGGCGGCGACCCCGGCAGCTATGGCCGCCTTCACCAGCTTTACCGCGTCGCTCATCCTTCCACCCCTTTGGCCGGCGTGTCCAACAGCCCCGCCCGATCCATCCACACCAGGGTCTGCAGATTGCTCTCCCACACGCCCGCGGCCCCGGTGTCATCCATCTTCACATACCCGTTTTGAATGGCCTTCACCGCCGCGGCCTTGGCCCAGTCGGGCATCTCGTCCACATACCGGTATAGCTTCATCCCGTCCCCTTCCCCCTCTTCTCCATAATCCGGGCGGGCCGCCCCGCCCACATATTTTAGTGCCCGCCGTTTCCGGGCCACCGTCCCTCCGTTGGCCTGATCCGTACCCGTATTGCCCTCGATGGTGGTCACATACCCCGGCTCCGCCTTCTCGCAGATACCCACGTGGTTCATCCCGCCGCTCTTTCCGCCGTCAAAGACAAAAAACACCAGATCTCCCGGCCGGATCCTCTCCTTCTCCACCTCCTGCCCCCGCCGCTGATAAAAACGCAGCAGGGCGGTGCAGGAGGCCGTTTTCCCTCCGCCGTAAAACAGCTCTCCCGCTCCCCCGTGGTGAAACAGCCACCACTGGAACACGCAGCACCAGGGATACTCCTCTCCCTGAACCTCCATCCCGTAATATTCCGTGTTGTACTTCACCCGGTTGCTCCCCATGGGCGCTTCCCGCACCCCGATCTGAGACCGGGCCAGCTCCAGCACCGCTTCCTTTGCAGACATCCACTTCCCCCTTGACTTTTCTCCCCGGATTCACTATTCTGAATATAGTTCTTCTTATTGTTCCGTCCCCAGCACCTGCCGGACCTCCTCCTTTGTCAGCCGCCCCGCGGCGGCCAAAGCCTGGATCCGCTCCTTGCTCCACAGCCGGGGATAATACTTTTTCGCCATCTCAAAAACGCTCATAAGCTCACCCCCTGCAGCGCCGCCAAATAATCCACATCGGCCCGAAGCCGTTCCTCCACCGTAGGCTCGGGCTCCGGCTGCTCGGGCCGGGATATGGGCGTAAGCCCGGTGAGAACCCCCTTCTTGTCCACCTGGATCTCACAGTAGCCCCCGCAGTCCCAAGCCTCCTGCTGAAGCTCCGGTGGCACCGCCACCCAGCCCTCCAGCCAGCACTGGGTTCGGTGGCTTTGACTTTGCAGCCCGTGGCGTCCATCCTCCCGGGCTTCCAGCTCTATAATGGTCAGCATCTGTGCCGCCCCCTTTCAAAGGGGGTCGTTTTCCACCTTCCAGTGGGACGGATCGATACATCAACCGCAAAAAAGGAGCCTCTATGAAACAGATTCTCATGCTGGGCACCGGCGGCACCATCGCCTCCGAAATGACCGAAGCCGGTCTGGCCCCCGGCCTTGGCGGGGAAGATTTCCTCCGCTATGTCCCCTCCCTTCGCACCCTGTGTCAGGTGGACTGCCTCCAAATCTGCAACATCGACTCCACCAACATGACCCCCGCCCACTGGCTCTCCCTGGCCGCAGCCATCCAAAACAACTACTCATCCTACGACGGCTTCGTCATCTGCCACGGCACCGACACCATGGCCTACACCGCCGCCGCCCTGAGCTATCTCGTCCAAAACAGCCCCAAGCCCATCGTCCTCACCGGCAGCCAAAAGCCCATCCACATGGACATCACCGATTCCAAGATCAACCTGCTGGACAGCTTCACCGTGGCCTGTGACGGCCGCATCCCCGGCGTCAGTGTGGTCTTTGCCGGTGCGGTGATTCTGGGCACCCGCGCCCGAAAGACATACTCCAAGAGCTTCGGCGCCTTCTCCAGCATCAATTACCCCACTCTGGGGGTGGTTCAGGACGGTCTCCTTGTCCCCTACCTCATCCCCCCCTGCGCCCCCAACCCCAAATTCTATACCGCCCTCAATGACCGGGTCTCCCTTCTCAAGCTGATCCCCGGCGTCTCCCCCGACCACCTCTCCTTCTTCCTGGACAGCAGCGACGCCCTCATCATCGAAAGCTACGGTGTGGGCGGCATCCCCGCCGGCGACCAGGGCGAGTTTTACCGCCGCATCCGCCAAGCCATCGCCCGGGGCAAGCTGGTGGCCATGACCACCCAGGTGCAGAACGAGGGCAGCGACCTGTCCGTCTATAACGTGGGCCACCGCCTGAAAAGCGACCTGGGCGTGCTGGAGGCTTACGACATGACCACCGAAGCAGTTGTGGCCAAGCTCATGTGGGCCCTCTCTCTCACCCAGGATCCCGCGGAGGTCTCCCGACTCTTCTACACCCCCATCGCCAACGACATCCTCTGCTGTCCCGCAGAGCCCCGGGGCGATGATCCCCATGGCCCCCTTTAAGCCGGATGCCCATACCCCCTCCAAGGCAGACGCCTTCAATGCCCCTCTCCCCCGCCCGGATCGCCTTGCCTCCGGCACGGAACTGAGCCTCAACACCAGCATTGAAAAATGGAAAGCCTTCATCGGTTGCGACCCCATCCCCCGTATATAAGAAAGGAGAATCCCCATGGAACAATACCTGGGCCAGCACACCCCTAAGCTGGGCTTTGGCCTTATGCGCCTTCCCAAGCTCCCCTCAGGCCAGATCGACCTGGAACAGACCAAGGAGATGGTAGACCTGTTCCTCTCCGCCGGCATGACCTACTTTGATACCGCCTACGTTTACGACAACGGTGACTCCGAGCGGGCTGCCGCAGCCGCCCTGGTTCAGCGGCACCCCCGCGACAGCTTCACCCTGGCCACCAAGCTCAACGTCCGGGTGGCCAAAACCGCTGACGAAGCCCGCGGACAGTTCACCACCAGCCTGGAGCGCACCGGCGCGGGCTACTTTGACTACTACCTCCTCCACGCCCTTCAGGAAAGCCGCCTGGGAACCTACGAGGAATACCGCCTCTGGGACTTTGTCTCCCAGCAGAAGGCCAAGGGCCTCATCAAGCACCTGGGTTTCTCCTTCCACGACAGTCCCCAGGTTCTGGATCGGATCCTCACCGACCACCCGGAGGCCGAGTTTGTCCAGCTTCAAATCAACTACGCCGACTGGGAGGATCCCACCGTGGCCTCCCGCGCCAATTACGAGGTCGCCCGCAAGCACAACAAGCCCGTGGTCATCATGGAGCCGGTAAAGGGCGGTGCCCTGGCCGCACCTCCCGCCGCTGTGCAGCAGATCCTCACCGCCGCCGACCCCAGCGTCTCTGTCCCCTCCTGGGCCATCCGTTTTGCCGCCTCCCTGGAGGGCGTCCTCACCGTTCTGTCCGGTATGTCCAATCTGGAACAGATGAAGGACAACCTCTCCTACATGAAGGACTTCCACCCCCTCTCCCCCGCGGAGCGCTCCGTCATTCTCCGGGCTCAGGACGCCCTGAAGCAGGTGGTCTCCATCCCCTGCACCGCCTGCCGTTACTGTGTTGCCGGCTGTCCCATGTCCATCCCCATCCCCGATATCTTCGAGGATCGAAACCTGGATCTCATTTGGGGCCAGACCCAGAGGGCCAAGACCGAATACGCCGCCGATACCAAGGGCAAGGGCAAAGCCTCCCAATGCATCGCCTGCGGCCAATGCGAGGCCGCCTGCCCCCAGCACCTTCCCATCATCCGGCACCTGAAGGACTGCGCCGCCGCCCTTGAGCAGTAAATCCTTATCCGAATCCTAAACGGCAGCCCCCGCAAAAACCGCAACACCTCCATCGCCCTTCACGAGATGGAAACCGTTCTTCACCAGGAGGGTATTGACGCCCACCTTGTCCGGGTAGGCAATCAAGCCATCTGGATATATTTCATTCGCTGATTCGGTAAGTTGTACCGTTTGTTTGGTGGTTGCGATTAAAGCTATACGTTGCGTGGGTGCGAAGGACTATTCTTTTACTAAAGCATAAGAGCCACTAAGCGGCAAAGCCGCCAAGTGGCTCTGAATCTTGAAAAGAACAGCTCCCAGCCTTCCCGGCACCGCCAGAAGAGCGTACCTCGACCTAAAAG
>JAAWEH010000004.1 GCA_022794215.1 Oscillospiraceae bacterium | reverse complement strand
GTGATAGGCCTCGGCCTCCCGGATGGCGTTGAGGGTCTGGGCGGGGTTGGCGCCCATGGCCACCTGGGCCACGTAAATATAGCCGTAGCTCATGGCGATCTCGGCCAGGGACTTCTTGGGGGTGGCTTTGCCGGCGGCGGCAAACTGGGCTACCGCGCCGAAGTTGGTGGCCTTGGAAGCCTGACCGCCGGTGTTGGAATAGACCTCGGTATCAAAGACGAAGACGTTCACGTCCTCGCCGGAGGCCAGCACATGATCCAGGCCGCCGAAGCCGATGTCGTAGGCCCAGCCGTCGCCGCCGAAGATCCAGACCGACTTCTTGGACAGGTATTCCTTCTTCTCCAGAATGGCGGCAGCCAGGACACAGGCGTCACAGTCGCAGTACTGAGCGCCGGCGGCCTTCAGCTCCTTGGCATGGGCCTGGAATTGGGGCAGCTGGTCACCGAAGACCTTGACGGCCTCGGGACTGCCGGTAAAGGCCACGATGTCGTCCACGGTGAGCAAACTCTCTTCCAGCAGGGCGATATACGCCTTGGCAGCCTCGCCGTTGGCCACGCCGTCGTCCAGGGTATTCAGCCACTTCTGGGCCGCGTCCTTCAGGGGCTGGTAGGTGTGCTCCACAGCGATGAGGGCCTGCGTTTTCTTTACCAGGTCGTCCCGGATGGCCTTCTGGCCAAAGTACATGCCCAGGCCGTGCTCGGCGTTGTCCTCAAAGAGGGAGTTGGCCCAGGCGGGGCCCTTGCCATCCTTGGTGACGGTGTAGGGGCTGGTGGCGGCGGGGCCGCCCCAGATGGAGGAACAGCCGGTGGCGTTGGAAATATACATCCGGTCGCCGCAGACCTGGGTCACCAGGCGGGCGTAGCTGGTCTCGGCACAGCCGGCGCAGGAGCCGGAGAACTCCAGCAGAGGACGCTTGAACTGGCTGAACTTGGTGTTGGCAAGGCTGGCCACGTCGTCCTTGACGGCCACTTTGTCCACCATATAGTCGAAGACCTCCTGCTCGGGCAGCTGGGTCTCCTGGGGAGCCATGCGGAGGACCATGTCCTCGGGCTTGGCGTCCGGGTTCTTGCGCAGGACGGCCTGGTTGCCCAGGCATACGCCGATACAAACGCCGCAGCCCATGCAGTCCATGGGGGAGACGGCGATGGCAAACTTGTAGGCCGGCTTGCCGGTCATGGCCATGGTCTTGGTCTGGGCGGGGGCGGCAGCGGCCTCCTCAGCGCTCAGAGCGAAGGGGCGGATGGTGGCGTGGGGGCAGACAAAGGCGCACATATTACACTGCACGCAGCTCTCCGGGTTCCATCTGGGAACAGTGACGGCTACGCCGCGCTTTTCATAGGCGGCGGCGCCCAGCTGGAAGGTGCCGTCGACATGGGGCACGAAGGCGGACACGGGCAGGCTGTCGCCGTCCATGCGGGCGATGGGCTCCATGATGTCTTCCACCATCTTGACGGTGGCGGGGCGGCCGGTGTGGACGAAGGGCTTGGGAGCGTCCTGAGCGGTGGCCCAGGAAGCGGGAACCTCAAACTTCTTGAAGGCGGTGGCGCCCAGGTCGATGGCCTTGTGGTTCATGTCCACCACGTCCTGGCCCTTCTTCAGGTAGGAGTGGGTGGCGGCGTCCTTCATATACTCGATGGCCTTTTCCGCGGGCATGATGTTGGCCAGGGCGAAGAAGGCGGACTGAAGGATGGTGTTGGTGCGCTTACCCATGCCGATCTCAATGGCCAGGTCAATGGCGTTGATGGTGTAGACCTGGATGTTATGCTCGGCAATGTAGCGCTTGGCAACGGCGGGCATGTGCTTGTCAATCTCCTCATCCGTCCACTGGCAGTTGATGAGGAAGATGCCGCCGTCCTTTACGTCACGAACCATGGGGAAGGCTTTGACGATATAGGAGGGGACATGGCAGGCTACGAAGTCGGCCTTATTGATATAGTAGGGGCTCTTAATGGGCTTATCGCCAAAGCGCAGGTGGCTGATGGTGACGCCGCCGGTCTTTTTGGAGTCGTACTGGAAATACGCCTGGATATACTTGTCGGTGTGGTCGCCGATGATCTTGGTGGAGTTTTTGTTGGCGCCCACGGTGCCGTCGCCGCCCAGACCCCAGAACTTGCACTCGATGGTGCCGGGGACGGCGGTGTTGGGGGCGGGCTTCTCCTCCAGGGACAGACCGGTGACGTCGTCCAGGATGCCGATGGTAAACTCCCGCCTGGGCTGGGCCTTGGCCAGCTCCTCATAGACGGCGAAGACGCTGCGGGGCGGGGTGTCCTTGCTGCCCAGACCGTAGCGGCCGCCGATGACCACCTTGTCGGTGACGCCCTGCTCGCTGAGGGCGGTGACCACGTCCTGATAGAGAGGCTCGCCCAGGGAGCCGGGCTCCTTGGTTCGGTCCAGAACGGCGATCTTCTTGCAGGTGGCGGGAATGGCGGCCAGGAGCTTGTCGGCCCGGAAGGGACGGTACAGGCGAACCTTTACAAGGCCCACCTTTTCCCCATGGGCGTTCATGTAGTCGATGACCTCCTCGGCTACGTCGCAGATGGAGCCCATGGCGATGATGACCCGATCTGCGTCAGGGGCGCCATAGTAGTTGAAGAGCTTGTAGTCGGTGCCCAGCTTGGCGTTGATCTTGGACATATACTCCTCCACGATCTCGGGAAGAGCGTCGTAGTACTTGTTGCAGGCCTCCCGGTGCTGGAAGAACACGTCGCCGGTGTCATGGGAGCCGCGCTTGCCGGGGCGCTCGGGGTTCAGGGCCCGGTCGCGGAAGGCCTTGACCGCGTCCATGTCCACCATGTCGGCCAGGTCTTCGTAGTCCCAGATCTGGATCTTCTGGATCTCGTGGGAGGTGCGGAAGCCGTCGAAGAAGTTGACGAAGGGAACCCGGCCCTTGATGGCGGACAGATGGGCCACGGGAGCCAGATCCATGACCTCCTGGACGCTGCCCTCGGCCAGCATGGCGAAGCCGGTCTGCCGGCAGGCCATCACGTCGGAGTGGTCACCGAAGATGTTCAGGCTCTGGGCGGCTACGGTTCGGGCGGAGACATGGAACACGGCGGGCAGCAGCTCGCCGGCCATCTTGTACATGTTGGGGATCATGAGCAGCAGGCCCTGAGACGCGGTGTAGGTAGTGGTCAGGGCACCGGCGGCCAGAGAACCGTGGACGGTGCCGGCGGCGCCGGCTTCGGACTGCATCTCGATGACCCGGACGGGGTTGCCGAAGATGTTCTTCCGGCCTGCGGCGGCCCACTGATCTACATAGTCGGCCATGGGGCTGGACGGCGTGATGGGGTAGATGCCCGCCACTTCGGTAAACGCGTAGCTGACATGTGCCGCTGCGGTGTTGCCGTCCATGGATTTAAATTGTCTCGCCATTTTGAACGATTCCTCCTTGCTGATATTTCGCGGAAATCGGGGTATCGCAATCAATTTTTCCGAACGTTTTTATTTTAACACTTGGTTTGTAATTTGTAAACCATTTATAAAAGGCGGGAGAAAGATTTTTGTGCAAAATGTGTTGAAAAACAAAAATTTTTGGTGGGAGACCGGAAAGAAGGGAACGGGGGGAAGAAGCCGGGTTTTCTCTGGTAGCATTTTTTGGAGGGCTATGGTATGATATCAATACGGTATAAAACCATGAAAAAAGAGAGGGGGAAGCCGGTATGATGATGCAGGTGCGGTCTTTGGGGCTGCGCGGGGTGGAGGGATACCAGGTGCTGTGCGAGTGCGATCTGTCCGGCGGGCTGCCCAATTTCGATATTGTGGGGCTTCCGGATACCGCGGTGAAAGAGGCCCGGGACAGGGTGCGCTCGGCGGTAAAAAACTGCGGGTTTCAGTTTCCCGTCTCCCGGATCACGGTGAATCTGGCCCCCGCAGACCGGAAAAAGGGGGGCACCATGTACGACCTTCCCATTCTGGTGGGGATCCTTTCTGCCGGAGGGCAGCTGCCCCGGCCGGAGGAGGACTGCGCCTTTGTGGGGGAGCTGTCCCTCTCCGGGGCGGTACGGAGCGTTCCCGGTATGCTGCCCATGGCGCTGGCCGCCCAAAAAGCCGGGATCCGGCGGCTCTTCGTCCCTGCGGATTCCGCCCCGGAAGCTACGCTGGCCAAGGGAATGGTGGTTTACCCGGTGGAAAACGTGGAGCAGCTGGTGGCCCACCTGAAGGGGGAAGAGCTGCTCCCCGCCGCCGAGGCCTGGAGCCCCGGGGTGGAGGAAGGGACGGAGCCGGATTTTGCCGAGGTGAAGGGGCAGGAGAATGTAAAGCGGTGCCTGGAAATTGCGGCTGCCGGGGGACACAATGTGCTGATGATCGGCCCGCCGGGGTCGGGCAAGTCCATGCTGGCGAAAAGACTGCCCTCCATATTGCCCCGGCTGTCTGAAAAGGAGGCGCTGGAGGCTACGGTAGTTCACTCGGTGCTGGGATTTACCACCAAGGAGCAGCCCCTTTTGACCCGGCGGCCCTTCCGCTCCCCCCACCACACGGTATCCGCCATGGGGATGGCGGGCGGAGGGAACCCCATTATCCGGCCGGGGGAGATCTCCCTGGCCCACCACGGGGTGCTGTTTTTGGACGAGCTGCCCGAATTTCACAAGGATGTGCTGGAGGTCATGCGTCAGCCCATGGAGGAGGGAAAGGTGCAGATCACCCGGGCCGCGGGAAGCGAGAGCTTCCCTGCGCGGTTTATGCTGGTGTGCGCTATGAACCCCTGCAAGTGCGGATGGTATGGCTATTCTGACCGGTGCAGGTGCAATCCCAAAGATGTGGAAAAGTATCAGCATAAAATCTCCGGGCCCCTTCTGGATCGGATCGACCTTGTAGTGGATGTGCCGCCCCCGGACTTTGACACCCTGGCGGACAAGCCTGCCGGAGAGCCCTCGGCGGTCATCCGGGCGCGGGTGGACGAAGCCCGGAGCGTTCAGGGGGAGCGGTTTGGCCCCGGAGGGGCGCCCTGCAACGCCCAGATGGGCCGGGGGGAGCTGGAGAGCTTCTGCCAGCTGGATGAGACCGGCCAGGCCATGATGAAGGGGGCCTTTGAGCGCATGGGGCTCACCGCCCGGGGCTATGACCGGATCCTGCGGGTGGCCCGAACCATCGCCGATTTGGACGGCAGCGAGAATATCCAGCCTCAGCATTTGGCCGAGGCCCTGCAGTACCGGGCCACGGGGTGGATGGCCAAGTGAGGAAAACCGGAAGAGGCTGGGGCGGGCCGGGGGGTTGTCCCCACTTGTGTTTTGGTAAAAAGTATGATATATTGCCATAAATACCCTTTTATTTGAAAGAGAAGGAGGGAAACCCTCTATGGAGATCAACGGACAGCAGGTGACAGAGATCAAGCGCTATGATGAGATGGGCCTTTCCCCGGAGATCATGAAGGCTCTGGCCAAAAAGGGCTATGAGCGCTCCACCCCGGTGCAGTCGGGAGCCATCCCCTATTTTATGGAGGGCAAGGACGTCATCGCCAAGGCCCCCACCGGCACGGGCAAAACCTTTGCCTTTGGCATCCCCATGGTGGAGCACGCCGACCCCGAGAGCACCGATGTGAACTTTCTGGTGCTGGCTCCCACCCGGGAGCTGGCCATTCAGATCCAGGAGGAGCTGCGGGATCTGTGCGAATTTAAGGAAGGGGTGCGCACCGTGGTGCTCTACGGCGGCGCGCCCATCGAGCGGCAGATCACCCAGCTGAAAAAGCATCCCCAGATCGTGGTGGCGACGCCGGGGCGGCTCATGGATCACATGAAGCGGCGCACCGTCCGGCTGGATCATGTGGAGACGGTGGTGCTGGATGAGGCAGACCGGATGCTGGACATGGGCTTTATCCGGGATGTGACCCGGATTTTGGATCAGATCAAGTCCCGAAAGAACATCGGCATGTTTTCCGCTACCATTTCCCGGGAAGTGATGGACATTTCCTGGGTCTACCAGCGGGATCCGGTGGAGATCACCGTCCAGGCCGACCAGCAGAACAAGCCAGACATTGACCAGTACCGCATCGAGGTGGATCGGGGGGCGAAGGCGGAGCTGCTGCTTCAGCTGTTGGAGCATGGGGGCTATGAGCGGGCCATTGCCTTCTGCAACACCAAGAACATGACCGACCGGCTTATGGGGCTTTTGCGGATGGGCGGGATTAAGTGCGAGGCCATCCACGGCGATATCCAGCAGTCCAGCCGGGAAAAGACCCTGGGCCGGTTCCGGGAAGGCAAGCTCCAGGTGCTGGTGGCCACTGACGTGGCAGCCCGGGGACTGGACATTGACGATGTGGACGCGGTATTCAACTACGATGTGCCCGACGAGAACGAATACTATGTCCACCGCATCGGCCGAACCGGGCGGGCCAAGCGGCACGGGGTGGCGTACACCTTCGTTTCCGGCGTGACGGAGGAGCTGCGGATGGACGAGATCATTAAGGGAACCCGGAACACCGTGAAGCCTCTGCGGTATGAGAAGGGCACCTTGGAGGAAATATAACAGCGCAACCACAAAGGAGATACTTTACTGTATGATCGAATTTCATAAGCCGACGTTAGCGGACAAGGAATGGGTAACGCACTGCCTGGTGGGCGAAGATCGCCGGGGCTGCGAGTACAGCTTTGCCGGGATGCTGGGCTGGGGCCCGGCCTATGGCCGGGAGATCGCCCAATGGGAGGGGTGGTTTCTGTCCCGCTCCATGGGAAGGGGAGGACACGTCTACCTCTGGCCTGCGGGGACGGGAGAGCTTCCAAAAGCGCTGGAGGCCATTGAGGCCGACGCCCAGGCCCTGGGAGAGCCGGTGCGGTTTATCTGTTTGACCCGGGAGCAGGCCCGGGAGCTGGAGCGGCTGCGGCCGGGACAGTTTGATATCCGGGAGGATCGGGATAATTTTGATTATCTCTATGAGGTGGATAAGCTCTCCGACCTGGCAGGCCGGAAGCTCCATTCCAAGCGAAACCACTGTAAGCGGTTTGAGGAGAATAACCCGGACTGGGTATACGAGGACATGACCGAGGAGGCCATCCCCGAGTGCATGGAGGTGGACGCGGCCTGGGAGGAGAGAAGCCGGGAGCGGGAAGGGGCTTCGGAGGCCCAGGACATGGCGGACGAAAAGCGGGCCATGGTCACCACGCTGGAGAACTTCCGGGCGCTGAACGCAGAGGGGGGGCTGATCCGGGTGGAGGGCCGGGTGGTGGCGTTTACCGTTGGAAGCCCCATTTGCGCCGATACCTTCGACGTCCATTTTGAAAAGGCCCTTGGAGAGATCCAGGGCGCCTATGCCATGATTAACCGGGAGTTTGCCCGGAGGATCCGGCAGCGCCACCCCCAGGTGCGCTACCTGAACCGGGAGGAGGACATGGGCCTGGAGGGACTGCGAAAGGCCAAGGAATCCTATTATCCGGATCTGTTGTTGGAGAAATATGTCGCGGTTCGGATCTGACCGGGCCGCGATTTCTTTTGGAAAACCGGGCCGTTTGATGGAAAGGTGCTGAAAGGAGAGACGTCTATGGTGGAGACACGCCGGGCCAGGGCGGAGGAGCTGCCCCGGCTGAAGGAGCTGTGGAAGACGGCCTTTGGAGACGGAGAGGTGTTTTTGGAGCGCTTTTTTCGGGAGTATGCAGCCCCGGAACAGGTGCTGACCCTGTGCGAGGACGGAGCGCCCGCGGCCATGCTGGTGCTGCTGCCCCAGACCTTGACGGTGGAGGGGAAGGGGGAGGCGCTGCCTTACATTTATGCGCTGACTACCCGTCCGGACTGCCGGGGAAAGGGGTATGCCGGACGGCTGATGGAATACGCCGGGGAACTGGCCCGGGCACAGGGGGCAGACAAAATTTCCACCGTGCCGGCCCAGGAGAGCCTCCACCGCTTTTTCGGGGGGGAAGGGTTTCGGGAGGGTTTTGTGACCTGGGAGGGAACCTTTTCTGTGGAGGAGCTGCCTCCGGCGGAGGGAAAGGCGGAGCCGGTGACGGCGGAGGAGTACGGGGCGCTGCGGGAAGAGATATTGGAAAAGCTGCCTCACCTGAGCTATCCGGAAACCCAGCTTAGGCTTCAGGAGATGATCTGCCATATGTCGGGCGGAGGGCTGTATCGCCTGGAGATAGCGGGGCGGAAGGGCTGTGCCGCCGTGGAGGTGCTGGATGAGGGCGCCGTTTTGGCCAAGGAACTGCTGTGCCCGGGAGGTGCGCTGGCGGGGGCAGGCAGACTGGCAAAGCTCCTTCCGGCCAAGAGGTATGTGATCCGCACCCCCGCGGCCTGGGCCGGCCCGAACGGGGAGCTGCGCCGGTTTGGAATGGTGAAATCCCTTCGCACCGGGGAGAAGCTGACGATTCCGGAGGACGGATGGTACTTGGGGCTGGCTTTCGATTAAAACAGACAGATGCAGGAAACAAAAAAGTTTCCTGCATCTGTTTTTCTGCAGAGGACAAAAATCCCTCTTTAAAAGTCAAAAACAGGGGCAAAAATAGCGGAAAGTTCTTTTCTGATGGACAAAATAAAAGGGGGAAAAGGGGACGAGCTTTTAAAAAAATCATCAAAACCTTGACGGGTAGAGGATTTTGCTGTAAAATAGAACGACCATTTGATAGCGGGTGGGCAATGAGGTGCGCAGCCCCCCGCTAAATGAATTTTGGGGAGTGACAAAATGGCAAAATATATTGCAAAGCGTGTGTTTATGGCGCTGTTGACCATCTTCGCCATCGCATCGCTGACATTCTTTTTGATGAAGGCAATCCCCGGCAACCCCTTCCTCAGCGAGAAGAATCCGCCCCAGTCGGTGATGGACGCCCTCAATGCAAAGTATGGACTGGACAAATCCATCCCGGAGCAGTATGTGATCTATATGGGCAACCTGCTCAAGGGGGACCTGGGGGTGAGCATCAAAACCCAGAAGAACTATCCTGTGGTCCGGATCATCCAGGAGATGTTCCCCACCTCCGCCAAGATCGGCGCCATCGCCATTTTGTGGGCGGTGGTAGTGGGGGTGCTGTTGGGCTGTATTTCCGCCTATTACCGAGGGCGAGCGGCCGACTCCGCCCTGCGGGTGGTGTGTACCCTGGGCATCTCCATGCCCTCTTTCGTGGTGGCCACGCTGCTATTATTGTGGCTATGCGGCGCGGGCAAGCCCTTTCCCACCATCTTCGACGGTTCCAACTGGCGCAGCTATGTGCTGCCCTGTGCGGCGTTGGGCTTCTACCCCATGTGTTACATTGCCCGGCAGACCCGGACTTCCATGCTGGACGCTTTGAGCCAGGAATATATCAAAACTGCCCGGGCCAAGGGCCTGCTCACCCGGAAGATTGTCCTGAAGCACGCCCTTCGGAATGCTTTTATCCCTGTGCTGACCTATCTTGGCCCCCAGATCGCCTTTACCCTTACCGGCGGCTTTGTGGTGGAGAAGGTGTTTACCATTCCGGGCCTTGGCAAGTATTTTGTTCAGTGTATCTCCAACCGGGATTACCCTGTCATCATGGGAACCACCATCTTCCTGGCGTCCTTTGTTATCATTATGAACCTGATCGTGGATCTTCTTTATAAGGTGGTTGATCCCCGGATCAATCTGGCAAAGGAGGGCTGAGGACATGGCTGAGGAGAAAAAAGTGCGCGTCCGTAAGCCCTGGTCCCTCCATTTGAACGAGGAGGCCTTTGACTTTGGTATTCTGACCCCGGGTTCCTTTGACTCGGCCAACCAAGAGGAGAAGGCGGGCTTTATCCCTGACCGACCCCCCACCTCCTACTGGAAGGACGCCTGGCGGCGGTTCAAAAAGAACGCGGTGGCTATGGTGGCCCTGACCATTCTGGTGCTGATTGTGCTGTTTGCTTTCGTGGGGCCCATGGTCGTGCCCTACGGCTATGACCAATTCAACAGGGGCGCGGAGAACCTGCATCCCTCCCACTATTCTCTGGCCGATCAGCTGCTCATCGAGGAGAAGCTGGCCGAAGCTGCCGAGCACACCAAGACTCCCGACGAGATCCTGGCTGAGGCCCGGGCCAAGGCGGAGGCCGAGGGCCGGAAGCTGTCCATTATGGAGGAGGTCACCATCAAGAACCAGGCCAAGCAAGCCTCCGGCGGCAGCAGTGAGGTTACTGAGGAGAGCATCGTTGCGGAGTACGGCCTGAAGACCCAGCCCTTCGGCTACTCCCGGGCGGAGCTGGAGCGGAAGGAGGCCGGGGAGAAGGTATTCCCCCACATCTTTGGTACCGACGGCTTTGGCCGGGACATTATGGTGCGGACTATGATCGGCGCCCGGGTGTCCCTGCTGGTGGGCGTGTTTGCCGCCCTGCTGGTGCTCATCATCGGCGCCATTTACGGCTCGGTATCCGGCTACGCCGGAGGGACGGTGGACGCCGTGATGCAGCGGATCGTGGAGGTCATCCAGTCGGTGCCTGAGGTGCTGGTGATCCTGCTGATTTCGGTGGTGCTGAAGGAGCGGTTCGCCGAGAGCCTGGCCACCTCCACCGGCATTGTAGGCACCCTGTTCCACACGGTGGGCACCAACGTGATCGCCATGTTTATCGCCTTCGGTTCCCTCTACTGGGTGACCATGTCCCGGATCATCCGGGGCCAGATCCTCCAGCTGAAGCAGCAGGAGTATGTCACCGCAGCCAAGGCCCTGGGCGCCAAGGGCGGGCGGATCATCCGCAAGCACCTGCTGCCCAACTGTATCGGGCAGATCGTTACCACCACCTTCCTGCAGATCCCCTCCGCTATTTTTGTGGAGAGCTTCCTGAGCTACCTGGGCGTGGGCGTGGATACCCCCATGACCTCTCTGGGTTCTATGTGTACCGACGCTCTGGGCGGTATGTACAGCTTCTCCGAGCGGCTGCTGTTCCCCGCTGTGCTGCTGAGCGTGATGATCCTGAGCCTGAACCTGGTGGGCGACGGCCTTCGGGACGCGCTGGATCCCAAACTGAAAAAGTGAGAAAGGAGGAGACGCCATATGAGTGAGTATAAGCACCTTTTGGAAGTGGAGGACCTGCACGTCTCCTTCTTCACCCCCGCCGGCGAAGTAAAGGCGGTGGGCGGTATCAGCTACACCCTGGACGAGGACGAGGTCATGGGTATCGTAGGCGAGTCGGGCTCGGGCAAGAGCCAGGAGGCCTACGCCATCATGGGCCTGCTCCAGTCCCCCGGCAAGGTCATCGGCGGATCCATCACCTTTGAGGGGGAGGACGTGCTCTCCAAGAACAAAAAGGAGATGACCGAGTTCCGGGGCGGCCGGGCCGCCATGATCTTCCAGAACCCCATGACCAGCCTGAATCCGGTCTATACCATTGGCAATCAGCTTATTGAAGCGCTCCAGGCCCATGACAAGTCCATTTCCAAGACCGACGCCGCGGCCCGGGCCATGGAGATGCTCACCATGGTGGGCATCAACAATGTGGAGCAGCGGATGAAGCAGTATCCCCACGAGCTCTCCGGCGGCATGCGCCAGCGGGTGATGATCGCCATGGGCCTCATCTGCCACCCCAAGCTGCTCATTGCCGACGAGCCCACCACGGCTCTGGACGTGACCATTCAGGCCCAGATCCTGGAGCTGATGAAGGAGCTGCAGAAGAAGACCCACATGGGCATCATCTTCATTACCCACAACCTGGGCGTGGTGGCGGAGATCTGCGACAAGGTCTGCGTTATGTACGCCGGCAAGATGGTGGAGCAGGGGCCTGTGGACGACATTTTCTACTCCCCCGCCCACCCTTACACCGAGGGGCTCCTCCGTTCCATGCCGAGAGTGGATGCAGACAGCCATGAGCGGCTCATCCCCATTGAGGGCACTCCGGTGGATATGCTCAACCCGCCTGAAGGCTGCCCCTTTGCCCCGCGGTGTCCCTACGCAATGAAGGTATGCCTCCAGAAGATGCCCCCCTATGTGGAGCTGGGCGAGAACCACCGCTCCGCCTGCTGGCTGCGGGTTCAGGAGGCCCTGGAGAAGAAGGAGGGGAAGAACGATGGCTGAAAAGCTGCTGGAGGTAAAAAACCTCTATAAATACTTCCCCGTCAAGGGAGTCAAAGGCCCCGGCGTTCAGGCGGTGGAGAACGTAAGCTTGTTTATCAACAAGGGTGAGACCTTGGGCCTGGTGGGAGAGTCGGGCTGCGGCAAGACCACCCTGGGCCGAACCATTCTCCGGCTCCACGAGCCCACCGCCGGCGAGATTGTCTACGGCGGGGAGACCATCTATGAGCGGGAGTATCCCTTTGACCGCCGGGAGGAAACCCAGAAGGACGCAGAGGGCGAGGAAATTACCCGCCCCGTCCTGGTAAAAAAGAACGTGCCCAAGGCCAAGGCGGTGGATATGTTCCCCATGCGCCGGAAGATGCAGATCATCTTCCAGGATCCCGCCGCCTCCCTGGATCCCCGGATGACGGTGGGCGAGATCATCGGCGAGGCCATCGATATCCACGGCCTGTGCAAGACCAAGGCCGAGCGCACGGAGCGCATCAAGGAGCTGCTGAACCGGGTGGGGCTCAACACCGAGCACGCCAACCGGTTCCCCCACGAGTTCTCCGGCGGACAGCAGCAGCGGGTGGGTATCGCCCGTGCCCTGGCGGTGGAGCCGGAATTCATCGTTTGTGACGAGCCCATCTCCGCCCTGGACGTGTCCATCCAGTCCCAGGTGGTGAACATGCTGGAGGATATGCAGCAGGATCTGGGGCTGACATACCTGTTTATCGCCCACGACCTCTCTGTGGTGCGGCATATCTCCAACCGGATCGGCGTGATGTACCTGGGCTCCCTGGTGGAGCTGGCCGAGAGCTACGAGCTCAACAGCCGTCCCCTCCACCCCTATTCCCAGACGCTCCTCTCCGCCGTGCCCGTGCCTGACCCGGAGGTGAGCCGTACCCGGCAGCGGATCGTGCTGGAGGGAGATATTCCCTCCCCCATGAATCCTCCCACGGGCTGCCGGTTCCACACCCGCTGTCCTTACGCCAGCGAGAAGTGCAAGCAGTGTGCTCCCGAGTTCAAGGAGCATGAGCCGGGGCATTGGGCCGCCTGCCATCTGCTGGATCAATAAGGACAAGATATGTAACACTTTTGAAACATTTTCCTTTACAATTTAGAAAACCCGTGCTATAATAAATCCCGTTCGGAAATTTTCCGCTTTAGTGCGTTGAAATGGCGTACGCCATTTCTGCGTCTGTCCTGTTTACAGGACAGACGGATCTACCTTGGTATCAGGCCCCGATGCGGGCAGAAGATACAAATTAAAATTGGAGGAATAAGCATGAAGAAAATCGTTTCTCTCGGGCTGGCCTCCGCTATGACGCTCGGCCTGCTGGCCGGCTGCGGCGGAACCACTACACAGACCCCTGCTCCCTCTGCTCCTGTGGAGAGCACGGCTCCCGAGACCCCTGCCAACGGTCCCTTTAACCTGAACATCAACATCGCCTCTGAGCCCCAGACCATCGACCCCGCCCTGAACTCCGCTGTGGACGGCGCCATCATGACCGGCCACATGTTCGAGGGCCTGTACCGCTGGGCCGACTCCGGCGAGCTGGTGGACGGCGTCCAGGACTGCAACCTGGCCGAGCTGGTCCCCGGTCAGGCCGAGAGCTATGAGAAGGTGGTCAACGAGGACGGCACCGTCACCTACACCTTCAAGCTCCGCTCCGACGCCAAGTGGTCCGACGGCAAGGCCGTCACCGCCGGCGACTTCGTGTACTCCTGGCAGCGTCTGGCTACCCCTGAGACTGCCGCTGACTACTGCTACATGATCGACATGGTCAAGGGCTACGCCGAGATCAACGGCGGCATCCCCGAGACCGACGCCGAGGGCAAGGTGGTCCTGGACGAGGCTGGCAACCCTGTCATCAAGGAGTATGCCGACCCCACCACTCTGGGCGTTGAGGCTCCCGACGACAGCACCTTCGTGGTCACCCTGACCTACGACTGCCCCTACTTCCTGGAGGTCTGTGCTTTCCCCGCCACCTTCCCTGTGCGGGAGGACGTTGTCTCCGCCGATCCCGACGGCTGGACCCACAATGTGGAGACCTACCTGTCCAACGGCGCTTACACTCTGACTCAGTGGGATCACAACTCCCAGATCGTCATGGCCAAGAACGAGCACTACTATGACGTGGCTAACCTGGGCCCCGATACCCTGACCTTCAAGCTGATGGACGACAACAACGCCATGCTGACCGGCTTCAACTCCGGCGAGCTGGACTTCATCGAGGATATGCCCGTGGACGAGATCCCCTCCCTGCTCAGCAGCGGCGATCTGCGGATCGTGCCCTACATCGGCACCTACTACGTCTGCTACAACGTGGAGAAGGCTCCCTTTGATGATTGGCGCGTCCGTAAGGCCTTCACCCTGGCCATTGACGCTCAGTACATCGTGGAGAACGTGACCCAGACCGGTCAGGTGCCCGCCTCCGGCTTCGTGCCCTCCGGCGTGGCCGGCGTGGGCCCTGACTTCCGCGCTGAGGGCGGCGACTACTGGACTCCCGCCACTGACGATGAGCAGTACGCCAAGAACGTGGAGGAGGCCAAGCAGCTGCTGGCCGACGCCGGCTATCCCAACGGCGAGGGCTTCCCCACCGTCACCTACCTCTACAATACCTCCGACAACCACAAGAAGATCGGCGAGGCCCTGCAGCAGCAGTGGCAGACCGCTCTGGGCGTGGAGGTCAAGCTGGAGACCCAGGAGTGGGCTGCCTTCCTGGAGACCCGTAAGAACGGCGAGTATCAGATTGCCCGGAACGGCTGGCTCGCTGACTACAACGATCCCATCTCCTTCCTGGACATGTGGCTCACCGGCGGCGGCAACAACGACGCTCAGTACAGCAATGCTGACTACGACGCCGCCATCAACGAGGCCAAGTCCTCCGCTGATCCTGAGGTCCGTATGGCCGCCATGCACCGGGCCGAGGACATCATCATGGGCCAGGATTGGGCTCTGGGCCCCATCTACTTCTACACCCAGAAGTACATGCTGAACACCGATGTGAAGGGTATGTACTACACCCCCCTGGGCTACTTCTTCTTCGACCGCTGCACCAAGGGCTAAGTCGAGAGGATACCAAGTAAACGGAAGAACGGCTGCCGAAAGGCAGCCGTTCTTTTTGTGTTTTGAGAGGCGGCAGTGTGTTTTTTAGCGGGGTTCGATTTTAAAAAATTTTCGGTGTCCCCTTTTTCAAAAATGTGCTATAATATAGGTGTACCAAAACCGTCCAATAAGGAGGGAAAATAATGGGTAACACTTATATCACCATTGGTCGGCAGTTCGGCAGCGGAGGCCGGGAGATCGGTAAAAAAGTAGCCCAGGCCCTTGGAATACCGTACTACGACAAAGAGATCCTTGCGGTGGCCGCCAAGGAGAGCGGCCTGAGCGACGAATTTTTGAAAAGCTATGATGAAAAGCCTACCAACAGCTTTCTTTACTCTCTGGTTATGGGGCAGCAGCGGTTGGCGCCGGGGGTTCAGGGACTCACGGTAGAGCAGTTGGCTGCCAATGCCCAGCGGGAGGCGGTGCTGTCGGTGGCGGAGAAGGGAAGCTGCGTTATTGTTGGCCGCTGTGCGGACTACATCCTCCGGGATAAGCCGGGATTGGTGCGGGTGTTCATCTGCGCCGACCATGACGCCCGGATCCGGCGGGTCTGCCACCGGGATGGGATCAGCGAAAAGGAGGCGGAGGAAAAGCTGCGGAAGATGGACAAGGCCAGAGCCTCCTACTACAGCTTCCATACCGACCGGAAATGGGACAGCGCGGAAAATTACGATCTCTGCATCAGCTCCTCCTTCCGCGGCCCTGACCGGGCCGTCCAGGTGATCCTGGACTTCTGCAAGCAGTAAAAGAAACAAAAAGCAGGCCGCCCCCAAAGAGGCGGCCTGCTTTTTACTGGAGTTTTGTACATCTCATTCTCTAAAGGAAAGAGTGGGAAAACCGAATGAGGAGGAATAAATATGAATTATCATGCATGAAATAAAAAGGGGGCTGAGCACAAAACGGCCGGAAGATAGACTACATAACCAACAAAGTCTGAGATAAAACGATAATATTTATGCAAAATAGCAACAAAATGCCCCTTGCATTTTTCTGAATAAAGTGTATTATTATACATACAGAACGGCCCGCGAACAGGAGGTATCCAAATGTCACAGCCCATCAAAGACGCCGTACAGCCGGAGCAGTGGTACAAGGCTTTGCCCCGCCCCCAATATAAGACCCTGAAGCAGTTGCCCTCGGCAGACCCCTGGTTCTCGGTATACCAGGTAAAGCCGGATGTCTACGCCATCTATGAGCCCCGCCACTTTCAGGAGGTCATATCCTTTCTGATCCTGGGGAACCGACGAGCCCTGCTGCTGGACACCGGCCTGGGCATCGGGGACATCAAGAAGGTGGTGGACGCCCTCTACCAGGGGGAGCTGCTGGTGGTCAATACCCACTCCCACTTCGACCACATCGGCGGGAACCACCAGTTCCCCATGGTCCACATTCTGAACCACCCCGTGGCCATCAACCGCCTGAAGAACGGCCTTCCCTACGACATGGTGAAGAAGAATATGGAGGGGGACTCCACCGTCCTCCCCTACCCAGAGGGCTTCGATCCCGATACCTACCACATTGAGCCCTGCACTTTCACTCCCGTGGAGCCGGGCCACGTCTTTGACCTGGGGGACAAGAAGCTCCACGTGATCGCCACCCCGGGCCACTCTCCTGACAGCCTGATGCTCTATGACGAGGACAATAAGTACCTCTTCACCGGCGACACCTTCTACCCCGCCACCCTCTACGCCCACCTGGAGTCCCCCGACGGACTCATGTCTGTTTTCGATACATACCGAAACACCATGCACGAGGTAGCCCGACGATTTGCCGACTACACCGTGTTCCCCTCCCACAACGAGCCCATGCGTCCCGGCTCAGTCCTCACCGAGGTAGCCCAGGCCTTCGACGCCATCGCCGCCGGAGACCTTCCCTGCGAGACCGACGAGAAGGGCCTTCGCAAGTACACGTTCTCCGATTTTTGTATCATCACCAAATAATCTCTGCCAAACCATCTTAACTTTATTCCATGAAGGAGTGTATTGAAATGAAAACCATGAAGAAACTGCTTCCCCTGGGCCTGGCTCTGGCCCTGGCCCTCACCGCCACCGCCTGCGGAAAGAAGGAAGAGGCGGAAAAGACCCACATCGACGAGGAAGTCCTGAAGGCCGGCGTCCTCACCGTAGGCATCTCCACCGACTATCCCCCCTTCGAGTCCCTGGACACCCAGGGCAACATCGTGGGCTACGACGTGGACATGGCCAAGTACCTGGCCGACCAGATTAAGACCAAGGAGGGCGCGTCCTACACCCTGGAATTCGTCCAGATGGAGTTCTCCAACATCATCTCCGCTCTCCAGACCGGCCAGGTGGACGTGGGCATCGCCGCCTTCTCCTACGACCCGGAGAGAGACTGCCTCTTCACCGATCCCTATTACCTCTCCGCCCAGGTGGTGGTGGTTCGGAAGGACTCCGGCATAGAGTCTCTGGATGACCTGAAGGGCAAGAGCATCGCCGCCGGCACTGGCACCACCGGCTACGACGAGGCCGAGAAGATCGAGGACGCCACCGTCAGCTCCCCCGGCAACTACCTCCAGCAGTTCGAGCTGCTCCGGGTCAACCAGATCGACGCCGTGGTCTGTGACAAGACCGTGGGCGAGGGATACGTCAACAGCGGCGACGACCTGATGATCCTGGACACCCTGGTGGAGGAGGATCTCTGCATCACCGTGAAGAAGGGGAACACCAACATTCTCAACGCCCTTAACAATGCCATCGGGGAGTTTATCTCCTCCGGTACCTCTGACGAGTACAAGGGCAACTGGGGCCTGCTGGAGGAGTAAAAATAAGCTGAACAGCCCAGAAGGGCCTTCCCTGCGGGGAAAGCCCTTCTGGTTGCTGTAGATAGGATGGAGACCATATGGATAGTTTATTAAATTTCAGTATTCTCACCCAGGAGGATATCTTCTTCATGCTCCGGGCCGTCCGGATGTCCCTGGGCATCGCGGCTGTCTGCCTGGTGGCCGGCACCATCCTGGGGACCATCGGGGCGGCGGGAAAGCTATCCAAGAATAAGCTGCTCAACGCCATCGCCACGGTCTACGTGGAGGTGTTCCGGGGCACCCCCATGATGATGCAGATCACCTTCGCCTTCCTGGCCCTGCCCGGGGTGATCCGGGTCATCACCGGCAACCCCATCCGCTTTGACCCGGTGATCACCGGCGCCGTGGCCATCAGCCTCAACAGCGGCGCCTACTCCAGCGAGCTGATCCGCTCCGGCATTCTGGGGGTGGACAAGGGCCAGTGGGAGGCCGCCGACGCCCTGGGTATGTCCTACAAGCAGAAGATGTTCAAGATCATCCTGCCCCAGGCCTTCAAGCGGATCGTCCCCCCCCTGGTCAGCGAGTTTATCACCCTCATCAAGGACACCTCCCTTCTCTCCTCCATCGGCGTGGTGGAGCTGATGAAGTCGGCCACCACCGTGGGCGCCAACTACTACAACTACCTGGTTCCCCTGACGGTGGCCTCCGGCATCTACCTGGTTCTGACCGTTACCATCTCGTTCTTTGCCCGCAAGCTGGAAAGGAGGCTGGCCGAAAGTGATTGATCTGAAAAATGTGACAAAGTCCTTTGGCGACGTCCACGCCGCCAGAGACGTCTCCTTCCACGTGAGCAAGGGAGAGATCGTCTGCCTCATTGGCCCCTCCGGTTCGGGCAAGAGCACGGTGCTGCGGTGCATCGACGGCCTGGAGAAGCCGGAGAGCGGCACCGTCACCATCGAGGGGGAGGAGATGGCCTTTCAGGAGCCCCAAAAGCTCCAGCGCCAGCGAACCAAGATGGGTTTTGTCTTCCAGCATTTCAACCTTTTCCCCCATATGACCGTTTTGAATAACCTGACCCTAGCCCCCATCCAGGTGCTGGGCCAGAGCCCGGAGCAGGCCCGGGCCACCGCCCTGGAGCTGCTGGAGCGGGTCCACCTCTCCGATAAGAAGGACGCCTATCCCCGCCAGCTCTCCGGCGGACAGCAGCAGCGGGTGGCCATCGCCCGGAGCCTGTGCATGAACCCCGACGTGATGCTCTTTGACGAGCCCACCTCCGCCCTGGATCCCGAGATGGTGGGGGAGGTGCTGGACGTGATGAAGGCCCTGGCCCGGGAGGGAATGACCATGATCGTGGTGACCCACGAGATGGGCTTCGCCCGGGAGGTGGGCAACCGGGTTCTCTTCATGGCCGACGGCGCCCTCCTGGAGGAGGGTACCCCCGCCGACATCTTCGACCATCCCCAGCACCCCCGTCTCCAGGATTTTTTGAGCAAGGTGCGCTAAGTTGTATCCAAACGTACAACATTTGCCCCATTTCCCCGGGAGGGCTTTGCGGTGGAGAAGGGGATCTGCGGCATCCCCACCGCCTTCTCCGCCTCCTTCGGAAGCGGCAAGCCGGTCATCGGCCTGCTGGCGGAGCACGACGCCCTGTCGGGCCTGTCCCAGAAGGGGGGCGGCCTGGAGCGGGAGGAGACCGTCTCTGGCGGCTGCGGGCACAATATGCTGGGGGCGGGAGCGTTTGCCGCCGCCCTGGGGGTGAAGGCCTATCTGGAGCAGACAAAGGCCCCCGGCACCTTGATCCTCTTCGGCTGTCCCGGGGAGGAGGGGGGGCGCGGCCAAGGCGTTTATGGCCCGGGATGGGCTGTGGAAGACCTTGGACGCTGCCCTCACCTGGCACCCCGACGACTGTAACGAGGTGGTCACCGGCTCCAGCAACTCCTGCATCCAGACCCAGTTCACCTTTACCGGGGTGGCCGCCCACGCCATGAACGACTTTTTGCTGCCCCTTTACCAGGGGGAGGCATTTTCCCCCGGTTCCACCGATGTGGGGGATGTGAGCTGGCTGTGCCCCACGGCCCAGATCCATGTGGCAGCCTACCCCAACGGAACACCGGGCCACAGCTGGCAGGTGGTGTCCGACTGAATCCTAAAAAAGCAAGCCCCCCGATTGGATCGGGGGGCTTGCGGCGTTATGAGGGGCGGCGGGCTTCGCCCAAGCGGAGGAGCAGACCGCCCGCCAGGTAGCAGAGAAGGTCGGCCCAGTCAAAGGTGGTTCCCAGCAATATGCGAAAAAAGGGGATATGGCCCAGGCCCAGCAGCTCCACCAGGCCAAAGGCCTGGCCCAGCTCTACCCCCATGGCGAACAGGGTGACGGCGGCGGAGAGCCAGGGAAGGCCGGTGGGGAAAAGCAGCCGCAGGAAAAGATAGACCACCGGCACAACCAGCACGTCCCCCAGATAGGGACGAATGAACCGGTCATGGACAAAGAGGGCGATCAAAACCTCCACGCCCAAAAAGAGAAGAAAGAGGAGCAGGTATCGACGGCGCAGAGAGTTCATGGAAGGCCGCCCCTTTCCCAAATGTCCATGTCGGTGGGATAGCTGCCGTCGATCCAGAGATAGTCCAGACCGTGGGCCCGACACAGCCGGAGAGCCTCCCGGTTGTCCCGGAGGAGGGTCTCCATGGTGCAATCGGGATCCTCCAGCCGGGTCTCAATACAGTTGGCAAAGCGTTGGATATCTGTAAAGTGAGCGCGGATGTAGTCCTCGCTCATCACAAGGCAGCGGTATTGGATGGAGGGGAGATACCGCTCTGGAAAGTCCCTGGCCCAGTCAAAGGGGATATAGCAGCCCTCCACGATCAGATTTTGCTTGTTTTCCACCGCCGTTTTGATGATCTCCCGCACAATGGGCCACAGGTAGTCGGTCAGTGCCTTGCTGCTGCTCAAGGGGGTCAGGGCGGTCTGTCCGCTTCGGATAAGGCCCATTTTCAAATGGTCGATGGAGAGATAGGGGTAGCCGTACCGCTCCAAAAGCCGCTGGGCCAGCCGGGTCTTGCCCGTGTGGGAGGGGCCCGCGATCAGAAAGACCATGTCAGTCGTCTCCCCAGCCGATGCGGACGCGCTCAATGCCGTCTACGGCGGCATTGACAAGGCCCTCTATGTCCAGCTTGGCCTCGGCCTCCCGGCACTGCTTCAGGGTGGGTTTCAGCTTGGGGTGCTTGGGGGTAAAGACGGTACAGCAGTCCTCGTAGGGGAGGATGGAGGTCTCAAAGGTGTTGATCCGCCGGGAGATGCGGACGATCTCCTCCTTATCCATGCCCACCACCGGGCGGAAAATGGGCAGGTCTGTGACGGCGCCGGTGCAGTGCATGGCCTCCATGGTCTGGCTGGCCACCTGGCCCAGGCTCTCCCCGGTAATGAGGGCCTCCGCCCCCACCCGATGAGCTACCTGAGCGGAAATGCGCATCATGAACCGACGCATGAGGATGGTAAAGAGCTCCTCCGGGCAGGAGCGGCGCAGCTCCTCCTGGATGGCGGTGAAGGGAACCACATGAACCACCAGCCGGCCTGTCCAGGGGGTCAGCAGTCGGGCCAGCTCCAGCACCTTCTGTTTGGCTTCCTCAGAGGTATAGGGGTAGGAGAAGAAGTGAACCATTTCCAGGGCCACCCCCCGCTTGGCCATCATCCAGGAGGCCACGGGAGAGTCGATGCCGCCGGAGAGAAGGCTCACGGCCCTGCCGCCCATGCCCACGGGCAGGCCGCCGGCGCCGGGCTCGGTATTGCCGTGGACAAAGGCGGCGTCATCCCGAACCTCCACATAGACGGTGAGATCGGGATGGTGCATATCGGCGGTGAGATGGGGATAGAGCTCGTCCAGCTCGCCGCCCAGGTATTGGGCCAGTTGGATGGAGTTGAGGGGGAAGGTCTTGTCGGAACGCTTACACTCCACCTTGAAGGTTTTTGCGGCCTCCAGCTGGGGGGCCAGGAACTCCCGGACGGCGGAGAGCATCTTGTCCTTATCCTTCTCGCAGACCCTGCACCGGCAGACGCCCACGGCGCCGAAGATTTTCTTCATGGCCTCAAAAGCGCCGTCCATATCGCATTCCGGCTCCAGGGGCTCCACGTAGGTGATGGACTGCTTGGTATAGACCTTGAACCGGCCGTAGGCCGGCAGCCGGCGGCGGGCGTTGGACATGAGCTTTTCCTCAAAGGTATGGCGGTTCAGGCCCTTCAGGACCAGCTCACCCAATTTCAGAAGGATGATCTCGTTCATGGAATATGTTCCTTTCCGTTGAAAATCAATAGGCTGAAGGTATCATAGCACAATTTTGAAGGTTTCACAATGGCTGATGGGACTGCATACCTCGGGGGAACATCCTTTGTAACAAAGGATGTTCCCCCGGTAGTTTAGGGATGCAAGGGCGTGCCCCCGGAAAAGGGGAGCTTACCGCTTCAGCTTGTCCAGCACCGTTTGAAACCAGCAGGGCAGGGGACATTCCACCGTTACCCGTTCTCCGGTGCCGGGGTGAAGAAAGCTGAGCTTTTTTGCGTGGAGACACTGCCCAACCAGACCGGGAACCGGCTTCTTGCTGCCGTATATGGTGTCCCCCAGCAGGGGGTGGTTCAGGCTGGCCAGATGAACCCGGATCTGGTGGGTTCGGCCGGTCTCCAGCCGGCATTTCAAATAGGTGTAACCGGAATAGCGCTCCAAAACCTCCCAGTGGGTTACCGCCCGCTTCCCGTTTGCCCGGTCAACGGCCATCCGCTTTCGATCTACCGGGTGGCGGGCGATGGGGGCATCCACGGTGCCCGAGTTCTCCCGAAAGCCCCCCACCGCGACGGCGTGGTATTCCCGATAAAGGCTGTGGTCTTCCAGCTGGGCGGCCAGGGACAGGTGGGAAGTATCGTTTTTGGCGGCGATGATGAGCCCCGAGGTGTCCCGGTCGATGCGGTGGACGATGCCGGGGCGAAGCAGGCCGTTGATCCCGGACAGGCTGTTCCCGCAATGGTAAAGCAGAGCGTTGACCAGTGTGCCGTCAGGATGGCCGGCAGCCGGATGAACCACCATGCCCACCGGCTTGTTGACCACGATCACGTCCTGATCTTCATAGACCACATCCAGGGGGATATCCTGGGCTGCCGCCTGGATGGGCTCGGGAGCGGGGGGGTTCACCACATAGACTTCCCCTGGGGCGGTTTTGCGGTTTTTCTTCACCGGCTCGCCGCTGCAGGTGACCCTTTTATCCTCCAGCAAACGCTGTACCCCGGAACGGGTGAGCTGGGGGAGGCTCCGGGCCAGAAACTGGTCGGCCCGCTCTCCGGCCTGGTCCGCAGTCAGCTCAAGCCGGGTCATCTTGGGCCTCCCGGTCCTTGTCCCAGCGCAGCAGTACATAGCCTGCCATGAGGAAGCCCCCCGCCACCACGCAGATGTCGGCGACATTAAAGACGGCAAACTCCATAAAGGTGGTCTGGAGCATATCGGTGACAAAGCCCAGAAGGGCCCGGTCAATGAGATTGCCCGCCGCTCCGGCCAGGATCAGGGAGAGGGACAGCTTCCCCCATTTCCCGGGAAAGAAATTCCGGGCCATCAGCACCGCCACCACCACCGACGCCCCCAGGGACACCAGGGCCAAAAGCCAGGTCATCCCCGAAAAGCTGGAAAAGGCCGCCCCCGTATTCTGGGTGTAAGTCAGATCCATCACATGGGGGATAAAAGGGATGGACTGGCCCAAGGAAATGTTTTCCCTGACCCACCATTTCACCAGTTGGTCGATTCCAACAAGACATATTGATAGCAAATAATACAACATGGATTCACCCCTTGCCCGTTTGGCCCAGAAGATAGTCGGTAGTCACGTCAAAAAAGTCCGCCAGGAGGAGTATCTTTTTAATGGAGGGCTCCGCCTTTCCCTCCTCATAAAACTGATAGGAGCGCAGCTGCATCCCCGGGGTTTCCGCAGTCTGTTTTTGTGCTTTTTGGCTTCCCATACGGTTCTTCCCCAGCCCGACGACCCGGAGGAGGAGCATTCCCTTGTACTGCCATATTCCTCAGGAGATCTCCTGGGCCCGGCACAGGGCGGCAAAGGCCCCGTTTTTCTCCATCAGCTCCTCCCAGCTGCCCAGCTCCAGCACCCGGTTGTCGTCGATCACCGCAATTCGGTTGGCGGAGCGGATGGTGGACAGCCGGTGGGCGATAATGAGGGTGGTTCGCCCCTTGGCCAGCTCGTCAAAGGCCCCCTGGATCCGCTGCTCGGTGACGGTGTCCAGGGCGGAGGTGGCCTCGTCCAGGATGAGCACCGGGGGATCCTTCAAAAAGACCCGGGCGATACTCACCCGCTGCTTCTGGCCCCCGGAGAGCATGACCCCCCGCTCCCCCACATAGGTTTGAAAGCCATGGGGCATGGCCATCACGTCATCGTACAGCTCGGCCCGCTTTGCGGCGGCGTAGACCTCCTCGGCGGTGCAGCCGGGGCGGCCGTAGGCGATGTTGTCAAAGATGGTTCCGGCAAAGAGAAACACGTCCTGCTGCACGATGCCGATGTTTCGCCGCAGAGAGGACAGGGTCAGCTCCCGCACGTCTTTGCCGTCCAGCTTGATGCCGCCGTCAGTCACGTCATAAAATCGGGGAATCAGTTGGCACAAGGTGGATTTGCCCCCTCCGGAAGGGCCGACCACTGCCACCGTTTCCCCGGCGGGGATGTGGAGGTCGATCCCTTCCAGCACAGGAGGCTTATCCGGGCCGTAGGAGAAGCATACGTTCTCCAGGCCGATCTCTCCCCGAACGCTGCCTACGTCCACAGCGCTGGGGGAATCCTGGATCTCCGGCTGGGTGCGCATCAGCTCCACGAACCGGGTGAAGCCTGCCATGCCCTGCATAAACTGCTCCACAAAAGCGGACAGCTTGCGGATGGGGGTGATAAAGGTGGTGACGTATAGGGAAAAGGTCACAAGGTCGATGTAGTCGATGGTTCCCTGGATAATAAAGTAGCCGCCGGCGGCAATAACCAGTACCGGCATGACCCCCATGCACAGCTCCATTCCCGAGTGATAGATGGCCATGGCCTTGTAGTAATCCCGCTTGGCGTCCCGGAACAGGTGGTTGGAGGCGTTAAATTTCCGCTTTTCCTCCCCCTCGTTGGCAAAGGCCTGAGCGGTGCGGATGCCGGAGATGGAGGACTCCACCTCCCCGTTGATGATGGCCAGCTTTGCCTTGACCTCCCGGGAGGCCCGGCCCATGCGGCGGCGCTGGAGGATGGTGAAAACCAGGAAAACCGGAACCACCGCAAACACGGCCAGAGCCAGCTCCCACCGGATGGTGAGCATAATGCAGAAGGCGCCCACCAGGGTGACGGTGGAGATGAACAGGTCCTCCGGGCCGTGGTGAGCCAGCTCCGTGATCTCGAAAAGATCCCCCGTGACCCGGCTCATCAGCTGACCGGTGCGGTTTTGATCGAAAAAGGAGAAAGACAGGGTCTGCATATGGGCGAAAAGATCCCGGCGGATATCTGCTTCGATCCGGGCGCCCAGAAGATGGCCCCAATAGGTGACGATATAGGTAAAGACGCCCTTGCAGACATAGGCGGCGGCCAGCACTGCCATCAAAGCAAAGAAAGCGGTGAACAGGCCTTGGGGCAGCAGCTCATTCAGGGCTGTGCGGGAGGCCATGGGGAAGAGCAGATCCACCAGACAGATCCCCAGGGCGCAGGCCATATCCAGGAGAAAAATGGCCATATGAGGCTTATAATAGGACAGGAAAATGGAGAGATGTCCTTTTTGAAATGTATTTTTAGGCGCTGTGCTCATGGAGGACTTCCTTTCCGGAAATGAGGTAAGAGTGTTGTTTATCAGTATATCCCGAAAGGGGGAAGGCTGTCAATGGCGGGAAACCCTCGGAGCAAAAAAGCGGGAATAAAAGACGGTTTCAGGGATACAACTATAAATATTGGAGCGGGTGGAAGCGGAGGTTTTGGGCTGAGCAAGAAAAGGCGGAGACCGGGTCAGGTCTCCGCCTTCTTTTTCTTTTTGCAGTAGCGGTCTTCCTCGCTGAAAACACAGCCGCAGTATTTTTGCATATAGAGCCCCAGCTCCCGGGCCTGGGCCTGACCCTCCCGAAAATGGGGGGAGAAGTCGTAGGGGGCGAATTTCACTCCGTGCTGCGCGGCCAGCTTCTCTCCCGTTTCAAAGATCAGGGGGGTATTTTGATAGGGGCTTACCGTCAGGGTGGTGCAGAAGGCGTCGAAGCCGTGCTCGGCGGCATATTGGGCAGTTTTGGCCAGACGGACGGCATAGCAGTAGCCGCAGCGGTTTTCAATGTTGTTTGCCACCGCCTGGACAAAGGGGCGCAGACCGTATTCGTCCTCCTCCACCAGGGTAAGACCAATGGCCTGGGCATACTCCCGCAGGCAGTTGCGTCGGGCGCGGTACTCGGTAAAGGGGTGGATGTTGGGATTATACCAAAAGCCGGTGGGCTCGATGCCCTCGCTTCGGAGCTGCTGGATACAGGCCACCGAGCAGGGGGCGCAGCAAATATGGAGTAAAAGTTTCATATGACCACTTCCTTATGGATCTGCTCCCATTGTAGCAAAAACCCGGAAAAAATGCAAGCGCTCGGAGGTGCAGGGCGGAATCCACAAAAAGCAGGAAATGGACAAAATGAAATCCGTATATTTTTTTCTTGCATTTTCTTTTCTGCTCTGCTATAATAAAGTCCACATCACGGACAACTGTCCGCAAGCGGCGGACGGGTTGTTCGCAAAAGGGAATGGAGGAAATGATTATGAAAAAGAAAGCTTTATCCTTGCTCCTGAGCGGAGCGATGGTTATGGGCCTGGCCGCCTGCGGCGGCGGCGCGGCAACCACCCAGGCTCCCGGCGCCTCTGGAGACAAGGTAGTCCGTATCGGTGTGTTTGAGCCCTCCACCGGCGACTCCGGCCCGGGCGGTAAGCAGGAGATGCTGGGTATGCAGTATGCCTGGTCCGAGACGCCTACCGTAGAGGTGGGCGGCGAGACCTATCAGGTGGAGCTGGTCTATGCCGACAACGGCTCCGACTCTGCCAAGGCCCCCACTGCCGCGGCTGACCTGGTGAGCAAGGACGTGGCTCTGGTGCTGGGCTCCTATGGTTCCGGCGTGTCCATTGCCGGCGGCCCTGTTTTTGAGGAGGCGGGTCTGGCCGCCATCGGCGTTACCTGCACCAACCCCGGCGTCACCGCGGGCAACGACTACTATTTCCGCATCTGCTTCCTGGATCCCTTCCAGGGCACCGTCCTGGCCAACTTTGCCCAGGAGAAGTTCTCCGCCAAGAAAGCCTACCTGCTGGGTGAGCTGGGCAACGACTACGACCAGGGCCTGCTGACCTTCTTTGAGCAGGCGTTTGACGGCGAGGTGGTCAAGGACTCCTTCCCCACCAACACCGCCGACTTCTCCACTTACCTCAACAAGGCTGTCAGCGAGGGCTGCGACGTAATTTTCTGCCCCGTGTCCATCGCCTACTCCACTCAGATCGTGAAGCTGGCCGCCTCCATGGGCCTGGATACCCCCATTCTGGGCGGCGATACTCTGGACAGCAACATGGTTCTGGAGGCTGCGCAGAACTCCGAGGTTCAGCTCTATGTCTCCACCTTCTATCAGGAGGGCGGCGCCCCTGAATTTGACGAGGGCATCAAGGCCTATATCAACGGCGATGCCACCGCCATGACCAACAACGGCGGCAACGATACCATCGCCGCTGTCACCGCCATGGGCTATGACGCTTATTACACCGCGCTGGAGGCTCTGAAGGCTGCCGGCAGCGTCAACGCCGCCGACGTGAAGGCCGCGCTGCCCAACGTGACCTATACCGGCGTGTCCGGCGCCATCGCCTTTGACGCCACCGGCGACGCCGTTCGGGATACCGCCTATATCAAGACTGCCGACACTGCCAACAATGTTTGGACGCTGGAGGCAACTCAGACCGTTAAGTAAGAAAGTCCCTTCAGGAAACAGGAAAACGTCCGGCGGGCGGAGGACCGCCCGCCGGACGTTTTTCCCCTGTTTTGGAAGGGATGTCCCGAAAGGCGGGGTGCGGCGACAGCCCCGGTTTTCGAGACAGCCCTTCCCCAAATCAATGAAAGGGAGGTATTCCTATGCAATATGCCCTGTCGATCATTCTCTCCGGCATTTCCCTGGGCGGGCAGTATGCCCTGATCGCCATTGGATATACCCTGGTCTACGGGATCCTGCGGCTCATTAACTTTGCCCACGGCGACGTATTTATGGTGGCGGGCCTTTTCATGGTGTATCTCAGCACCTGGTTCCCCCTGTGGGTGGCTTTGCCGGTCATGCTGCTGCTGACGGCGGCCCTGGGCTTTGTCATCGAGCGCTCGGCCTATAAGCCTTTGCGCTCCGCGCCCCGTATGTCTGTTATGATCTCCGCCATCGGCGTGAGCTATCTGCTGCAGAACCTGGCCACTTATATTACCGGCGGCCTGCCCAAGACCTATCCCGAGCTGCCCCTGCTCTCCGAGAGCATCACCATCGGCGGCGTGAGCACCAAGTGGGTGACCGTCGTTACCCCCTTCCTGGTGGTGGTTCTGGTCTTTGCCCTGACACAGCTCATCAACCACACCAAGGTGGGTATGGCTATGCGGGCGGTGGCCAAGGATTTTGAGACCAGTCAGCTCATGGGCATCAAGATCAACAGCGTCATCTCCATGACCTTTATTATCGGCTCCTTCCTGGCCGGAGTGGGCTCTATGCTCTACTTCACCAACTATCCCTCCATCGTGCCCCTCTCCGGCGCCCTGCCGGGCCTGCGGGCTTTTGTAGCGGCGGTGTTTGGCGGGATCGGCTCCGTTCCCGGCGCGGTGGTGGGCGCTTTTATCATCGGTATGAGTGAGAGCGTCATCAAGGGCTCGCCCTTCAGCATTTTTTCCGACGCGTTCACCTTTGCCCTTCTCATCGTGATCCTGGTGGTAAAGCCCACCGGCCTCTTCGGTGAGAAGGTAACGGACAAGGTTTAAGGGGGGTGGACAGGATGCTTGCAGAAAAAAAGAGCAAAAAGGGCGCTTTTATCGCCCTGTGCTGTGTGGCGGTGCTTCTGATCCTGGTCATCGTGTTGGAGAACACCCTGGATCCCATTAAAAACACCACCTTTTTTACCGTGCTGAGAAAGGGCGCGGTGTATGCCCTGGTAGCCTCCTCCATGAACCTGCTGAACGGCTTTACGGGGCTTTTCTCCCTGGGGCAGGCGGGCTTTATGCTGGTGGGAGCCTACACGTATGCGATTTTGACCATCCCGGCCGCCAGCCGGGACAGCGTTTACTACCTTTACGGCGGTTCGGCCATCCACTTCTCCCTACCCGAGCTCTTCGGCGGCGGAGCGGTGGGCCTCATTTTGGGGGTTTTGGCGGCCCTTGTTCTGGCGGGTTTGGTGGCGGCGGGAGTGGCCTGGCTCATCGGCCTTCCTGTGCTGCGGCTGAAGTCGGATTATCTGGCCATTGCCACCCTGGGCTTTGCCGAGATTATCCGGGCGGTTCTGCAGTGGGATAAGCTGGGGCCGGTGACGAACGGGGCCAACGCCCTGAAAAACTTCCCCACCTTCAGCAGCTTTAATCTGGGCTCCGGGCTGCGGCTTTCCATCTTTGTGGCCTTTTTGCTGTCGGCTGTCTGTATCGCCGTGATCCTGCTGCTCATCAACTCCTCCTATGGCCGGGCCTTTAAGGCCATCCGGGAAGATGAGATCGCCGCGGAAGCTATGGGCATCAACCTGGCCAAGCACAAGAGACTGAGCTTTTGCATTTCCTCCTTTTTTGCGGGGGTGGGAGGCGGACTGTTTGCCATGGCCATGAACATGGCCCAGGCCAAGACTTTTACTACCGCCCTGACCTATGAGATCCTGCTGATCGTGGTCATCGGCGGCATCGGCTCCATCTCCGGCTCCTGCATTGCGGCGTTCCTCTATGTGGCGGCCAGCGAGTGGTGGCTGCGGTTTTTGGACACCGAGATCATCCTGAAAAGCGGCTTTAAGGTGCCCCTGCTGCGCAACGGGTTCCGGATGGTGGTGTTCTCTGTTGTCATCATGATCGTGGTGCTGTTCTTCCGGAAAGGTATCATGGGCGACAAAGAACTGCCCGACCTGTTCCGGAAACGGGCGGCCAAGGGAAAGGAGGGGTCGAAATGAGTGAGAGCGTCCTCCGGGTAGAGCACGTGACCATGCAGTTTGGCGGCGTGGTGGCGGTGAACGATCTGAGCCTGGAAGTGAACAAGGGGGAGATCGTGGCCCTCATCGGCCCCAACGGCGCGGGGAAGACCACTGCGTTTAACTGCATTACGGGAGTGTATGAGCCCACAAACGGCCGGGTCTCCTTTTTGGAGCAACCAATGGTGGAAAACTTCCCCCAGGGGAAGATGCAGAAGGCTTATGCCGGGGAACACCAAGGGATGTTCACCCAAAAGCTGAGTCCCACCCCCGACCATATCACCCGGCTGGGGATTGCCCGAACCTTCCAGAATATTCGGCTTTTCGGCTCTCTTACCGTATTTGACAATGTGCTGATCGCCAAGCACATGCGGGCCAAGCAGAACTTCCTGTCCGCCACCTTCCGGCTCAATGCCGAGGAGGAGAAGCGGATGCGCCGGGAGGCTATGGCCCTGTTGGAGGAGCAGAACCTGGCCCATCTGAAGGATGAGGTTGCGGGAAGCCTGCCTTATGGCCTTCAGCGCCGGCTGGAGATTGCCCGGGCCCTGGCCACCGACCCCAAGCTCCTCCTTCTGGATGAGCCCGCCGCGGGCATGAACCCCCAGGAGACCCAGGAGCTGACCGATTTTATCAAGAAAATTCGCTCAGAGTATGACCTGACCATTTTCATGATCGAGCACCACATGGATCTGGTCATGCAGATCTCTGACCGCATCTACGTCCTGGACTTTGGCAAGCTCATTGCCCAGGGCAACCCCGTTGAGGTTCAGAACGACCCGCGGGTCATCCAGGCTTATTTGGGGGTGGCAGACGATGCTGAAGATTGACGACCTGCGGGTGAACTATGGCGGCATTGAGGCCGTCAAGGGGATCACCTTCGAGGTGCCTGAGCGGAAGATTGTTACCCTGATCGGCGCCAACGGCGCCGGCAAGTCCACCACCCTGCGATCCATTGCGGGACTGGTGAAGCCCGCCTCGGGGCGGATCCACCTTCAGGCGGAGGATCTGACGGGACTTTCCCCCGACAAGATCGTATCTAAGGGCATTACCCTGGTGCCTGAGGGACGGCATGTGTTCCCCGATCTGACCGTGCTGGAAAACCTGAAGATCGGGGCCTACCTGCGAACGGACAGCCTAGATCACGACCTGGAGTGGGTCTACTCCCTGTTCCCCCGGCTGAAAGAGCGTTCCTGGCAGGCGGCAGGTACCCTGTCCGGCGGCGAGCAGCAGATGCTGGCCGTGGGCCGCGCCCTCATGTCCCGGCCCAAGCTGATGATGATGGATGAGCCCTCCCTGGGCCTGGCGCCCCTGGTGGTAAAGGATATTTTCTCTATCATCAAGAAGATCAATCAGCAGGGCGTGACCATTTTGCTCATTGAGCAGAACGCGAATATGGCCCTGCATATCGCCGACCTTGCCTACGTGCTGGAGACGGGGCGGATCACCCTGTCTGGGACAGGGAAGGAACTGCTTTCCAATGAGGCGGTTAAGAAAGCGTATTTGGGATAACTCGACAACAAACAGCCCGGCGACAAACAGTCGCCGGGCTGTTTCCGTGTTTTGACCCTTTCCCCTCGTGGGGGCGAGCGTTACTTGCCTGCCACTTTTTCTTTGGCGTTCGTAAGCCTGCGCTCTTATTGCTGCCATTGCTTTTTCCGATGGAGCAGATCATAAAGCAGCCTGTGTATCCGTGGCGCTACAATGACCCGCCTCCATTGCCCGCATCCCTCGCACAGATCCGGCTCTTTCGAAAGAACCCAGTTTCGCTCTGTGTCCCTTCTGTGGTTGATTTGGTTCCAACAGTCCAGGCAAAATTCAGCCATTGATGTATACCTCCTCCTCAAAATGAATTATTACATTGATAAAATAACTTGTCAAGTTATAAAAAATACGGTAAACGTTATAGAGTGTTGAGCATCCACGGGGTAAACTTTAGGTGGATGTGATATAATGCGAAAAGAACAGCGGGGAAAATATAAAGCATTGGGGCTAAATATTGCTTATTATCGCAAGATGAGAAGCCTATCTCAGGAGCAGCTTGCGGAAAGGGTGGACATCAGCCGCACTCATATGAGCCGAATCGAGACGGCGGAGTGTGCGGTTTCTTTGGATGTGCTCTTTGACCTGTGTGACGCGCTGGCAGTAACTCCGAAGCAGTTGTTTGATTTCCGGACGTGATAACTCCTTTCATTTTAGACCTATAAAGACACGAAAAAACGGGAAACACTTCGAAATCGAAGCGTTTCCCGTTTTTGTTTGGTGTGCTTAAAGGGTAAACTCTCCCGTCCAGTTACCATCTCGAAAGACAGGCACTTGTGTCCCATCGGCCAAAATGCCTGTAATGTTCAAATCCGCCGTCCCGATCATAAAGTCCACATGGGTGGCAGAGAGGTTAACGTGGTGTTCCTTCAAAGCTGCCTCGTCCATTTCCAGGCCGCCCTCCACGCACTCGGGAAAGCCCTTGCCCAAGGCCAGATGGCAGGCGGCGTTCTCATCGTAAAGGGTAGAATAGAAGAGGATGCCCGACTGGGCGATGGGGGAGGCGTGGGGCACCAGGGCTACCTCGCCCAGGTGCTTGGCCCCCTCATCTACCGCCAGAATGCTTTTCAAAAGCTCCAGCCCCTTGGCGGCCCCGCAGTCCACCGCCGTACCACCCTCGAATCTCACCCAGAAGTCTTCAATGAGACCGCCGTTATAGTTGAGGGGCAATGCGGAGTGAACAATACCGTCGGCCCGATCCCGGTGGGGGGTGGTGAAGATCTCCTCGGTGGGCATATTGGGGAAAAACCAAGTCCCGTCCACCGTCTCGGCCCCGCCGCCGGCCCAGACGTGATTTTTGTTAAGCCCCACGGTGAAGTCGGTGCCGTTCCGGGCGGTGTAATGAAGGGCGTCAAACTGCTTGGCGTTCAACAGCTCCACCCGCCGCTGGAAGGCGGCGGAGTGATCCGCCCAGGCCTTTGCCGGGTCGGGCCCGTCAGAGCGGGCGGTGGACAGAATGGCTTTCCAAAGCTTCTCCATGGCCTCCGGTTCGCTGATGCCGGGGAACACCTTTCTGGCCCAGGCCGGGGTTGCGACCCCGGCAATGCACCACACGTTGCGGCCCAGATCCATCCCGTCGTAGAAGGCCTTGCAGTCCCGGTGAACCGCCCGGGACCAGGCGGTGAAACGGCTGGGATCCACCCCCGCCATGCCGTCCGGATCCTCCCCGTCCAGAGAGAGGATGACCCCGCCCCGCTGGGCGATGCCGTTGCGCTGGAGAGCCAGCCAGTCGGGGACGTTCTCAAAGGCAGCGTCGGGGGCGTGGAGGTATTTAAGGCGGCTGATGGTGTCGTCTACCCACTCCACCGTGACGGCTCCAGCCCCGGCCTCCCAAGCCTGGGCCGCCACCATCCGGACGAAGGGGGCGGCCTCCACCGGGGCGGTGAGGAGAACCTCCTGCCCGGGCTTCAGGGCACAGCCAGTGTGAATGAGAAGCCGGGCGTAATTTTGCAGCTGATGTTCCAGAGACATAACAGTCACCTTTCCTTTTGAAGAGTGGACGGGCGCGGCCCGCCCCATGGGTTTTGGCAAAAAAGGGCACTTGTGGGAACTTGACCCGGTATGGTATACTATATATTGAATTGATATGCGCCTTTTTATGAGGCATAACTTGATTATACAGCGAGGGAAGGCCAATGGCAAGCGTGAAACCACAATATGACAATACTTCTATCTCCTCCCTGAAGGGAGCCGACCGGGTGCGGAAACGCCCCGGAGTCATCTTCGGCTCCGACGGCCTGGACGGCTGTCAGCACGCCGTTTTTGAGATCCTCTCCAACGCCATTGACGAGGCCAAGGAGGGTCACGGCAGCCTCATCACTGTGACCCGGTTTTTGGATCGCTCCATCGAGGTCGTTGACCAGGGCCGGGGCTGTCCGGTGGCCTGGAACGAGAAGGAGGGCCGGTTCAACTGGGAACTGGTGTTCTGCGAGCTCTACGCCGGCGGCAAGTACGGCGGCGGGGACGACAACTATGAGTACTCCCTGGGCCTCAACGGCCTTGGCTCCTGCGCCACCCAGTACGCCAGCGAGTACATGGACGTGACGGTGCGCCGGGACGGAAAGAAGTATACCCTTCACTTTGAGAAGGGGGAGAACATCGGCGGCCTTCACGAGGAGGACACCGACCAGGGCAAAAAGACGGGCACCACCATTCGCTGGAAGCCCGACCTGGAGGTCTTCACCGACATCGCCATTCCCCCCGAGTACTACACCGACGTAATGAAGCGTCAGGCGGTGGTCAACGCCGGGGTCACCTTCCGGTTTAAGAACGAGACCGCCCCGGGGAAGTTTGAGACCACCGATTTTCTCTACGAGAACGGCATTCGGGACTACGTGCAGGAGCTGGCCGGGGAGAAGGCCCTGACCCAGCCGGTGTTCTGGCAGACCGAGCGGAAGGGCCGGGACCGGGAGGACAAGCCGGAGTATAAGGTGAAGCTCAGCGTCTCCCTGTGCTTTTCCAACACGGTGCAGGTCATCGAGCACTACCACAATTCCTCCTGGCTGGAGCACGGAGGGAGCCCGGAGAAGGCCACCCGCTCCGCCCTGGTCTCCGCCATCGACGGCTATCTCAAGGGGCAGGGGAAGTACCAGAAGAACGAGAGCAAGATCACCTGGCAGGATGTGGAGGACTGCCTGGTGCTGGTGAGCAACAACTTCTCCACCCAGACCTCCTATGAGAACCAAACCAAGAAGGCGGTGACCAACAAGTTCGTCCAGGATGCCATGACGGTTTTTTTGAAGGCCCAGATGGAGGTCTACTTCATCGAAAATCCCTTTGACGCCCAGAGGATCGCCGAGCAGGTGCTGGTGAACAAGAGAAGCCGGGAATCCGCGGAGAAGGCCCGGCTGAACATTAAGAAAAAGCTGACGGGCACCATGGATCTTGCCAACCGGGTGCAGAAGTTTGTGGACTGCCGCACCAAGGATCCCGAGCGCCGGGAGCTCTATATCGTGGAGGGCGATTCGGCCCTGGGCAGCGTCAAACTCTCCCGGGACGCGGAGTTTCAGGGCATCATGCCCGTCCGGGGAAAGATCCTCAACTGCCTGAAGGCGGACTACGCCCGAATCTTCAAAAGCGAGATCATCACAGACCTGATGAAGGTTCTGGGCTGTGGTGTGGAGGTCAACGACAAAAAGGCCAAAGATCTGGCGGCCTTCGACCTGATGAATCTCCGCTGGAACAAGGTGGTTATCTGTACCGACGCCGACGTGGACGGCTACCAGATCCGCACCCTGATCCTGACCATGCTCTGGCGGCTGACCCCCACCCTCATCCGCCGGGGGTATGTGTATATCGCGGAATCGCCCCTTTATGAGATCAACTACAAGGAAAAAACCTGGTTTGCCTACTCCAACAAGGAGAAGGACGACATCGTCAAGGAGATCGGAGCGGGGAAGAAAATTACCATCCAGCGCTCCAAGGGCCTGGGCGAGAACGAGCCGGAGATGATGTGGCTGACCACCATGAACCCGGAGACCAGAAGGCTCATCAAGGTCATGCCCGAGGACGCCGAAGCCACCGCTCAGATGTTCGACCTTCTGCTGGGTGATAACCTCCAGGGTCGGAAGGATCACATTGCCGAACACGGCCACGAGTTTTTGGAGCTGGCGGATATTTCATAACAAAGAGCAACCTGGGCAAGGCCCATTGAAAAATGACAAGGAGGTATTCCCAAATGAAAACAAAACGTTGCCTGTCCCTGATGCTGTCCCTCACCTTGGCAGTATCTCTGGTTACCCCGGCCATGGCCGCCGAGGAGACGCCGCCCATGGCGGGCCCTTCCGCGGAGGAGATAGTGCCCCTGCCTGCAGAGCCGGTTACCTGGCGGAACCTGAGGCGGGATGACATTTGGAACCGGATGGAGGAGGAGTACAACGCCACCCACCAAGCGGAGTATGAGGCCTTTGACGCAAATGCCTGGTTCGATGAAATGGACTATTATTGGTGGAGCAGAGAAGAGTACATGGAAATCTTCGGCCTGGACGAGGAAGGCTTTAAAGCGGAGATGTGGAGTGAGTACATAAGCGCTGCCGTGTATGACCAGGTGATGGAAGCCTATAACACCCAGCTCCTTGCTCTCTTTGAGGAAGCATTCCCCGGGGAATTGGAGGCGCTGGATACAAACGAGCTGCTGGCCCAGAAGGGCTATCTGGATCCCATGACCGCCTATATGGAGGAGTATGGTCTGGAGAGTCCCGAGGCGGTGCGGGAGAATCTGCTGACCGGATACATCGAGCACCGCCGGGAGGCGGCCAACCGCCACGACCAGGCGGAGGCCTACCGGACGGCGGATCCAGAGAGCTGGGCGAACTTTGACGCCGATGCCTACTTTGCCCAGGAGTGGAGCTACTGGACCAAGGAGGAGTTCATGACCGGCTGGCGGGATCTGTGGACGGAGGAGGAGTTTGTGGAATGCCTCTACGTGGAGTACATGGAGAGCCTGACTTGGAACAACTGGAGCTATGAGGAGTACCCTTTGACCCTGGTGGTCAACGGCTTTGATTATGACGCGGAGCTCACCGCCGTGGACGGGGTGACCTATGCTTCCCCCGAGGTGGTCAACGCCATTCTGGGCACTCACTATACCGACGAGCTGGTGCCCCTCCGCCCCGCCGCCGTGGCCGAAGGCTGGGACGTTGTATGGAACCAGTACACCAACGAGGTGGCGCTGCTGAACCGGGAGCTGCTGCTAAAAGGGATCTATGTGGACGACGAGACCCTGGCCAGCGTGGACGAGGTGGACGAGTGGGGCTACGAGGGCATGGGCCAGAAAATGCTGGGCCTGATGGGAGAGCTGGAAGGCAATGTGATATACCAGGACTTCTCCAAGTTTGACGAGATGGTGACCCGGGTGCTGTCCACCGCAAAGTGGGAGCCGGGCCAGAGCTACCGCACGACCCAGACCATGGACATTACCCTCACTGCGTTCAACAGCCTGGACGGGGACAAGGACTACACCTTCACCATCAAGGCAGACGCAGTGGCCCGGGATAATGTGATCGACCTGACGGTAAGCGTCAATGCCGTGGAGCTGCTGGATCTGCTGGGCCAGCCCGCTCTGGATCAGCTGGCCATGGAGATGCCCAAGATCAACTATCAAAATTTGAAGACCCTGCTTACCGGCTGTAAGGCGGAGGTCATCTTGAACGGGGACGAGGGGAAGCTTTACTGGAACGTGCCCCTTCTGGCTCTTTTTGACGATACGGTGAGCGAAAACACCTGGTTTGCCGCCGACCTGTCCGGAATGGGGCAGGAGGATGAGGGCCTGTCCATTCTGGAGAGCGTCCTGGCTGACCGAGAGTGGGATACCGCCGCCCTTCTCTATGAAATGCTGCTGGACAGCAGTGAGAATGACTACTGGGGCGCCGGCAGCGCCTATTCCGACTATGCCATGGCCCGGGTGATGGCCAACCTGCTGGTGGGAGGCGACGCCGTCACCGAGCGGAACGGCGCCCTGACCTGGAAGCTGGACGCTCAGCGGCTCGGCGATTGGATGACCATGGTGAATCCCTACGAGGAGACGGCGGTGGACAGCCTGTTCCGGGAGCTGGAGGTGACGGTTTCGGTGGACCGGAACGGGAAGCAGACTGCCTCCGCCGTGGTGCGGCCCGACATGGACGCCATCGCCGCCCAGAGCTTTTACTGGATGGACGCCGGGGAGACCGCCCTGCTGAGCTGGGTGCTGAACCTGTTTGACTTCCGGTTTACCGCGGAGGCCTCCGGCACGGCGGACAGATCCACCGGTGCGGCGGAATTCCACTGGAAGAACCAGTTCAAGCTGGAGATGACCACCGACTCCTCCCGCCGGGCGGTGAAGGAGGAGCCCCGCACCGTGCCCCCTGCCGGGGCGGAGCTCGTGGAGATGTAAAAAGACAGCGCATCTTTCCCATTTGCAACCATAGAAAAAGGAGACCCCTATGAAACGATCCCTTTCCCTGCTTCTTGTGCTGATCATGGTTTTGGGCCTTTGTCCCGCCGCTTTTGGGGCGGCGGCGGAGCCGGCCGCGCCGGAATGGATGGCGGAGGAGGACTATATTGTTTTCCCCGGCGATCCGGTTTATGAAGGGGATAACTGGAGCCGGATACTGGAGCAGCGGGAGCAGGCCCAGAGGGGCGCGCTGCTGCCCTACGAGGGCCGGGACTGGGCGGAGGGTTCGGCGGGCCGATGCTATGAAACGGCCCTGATCCGCCTGCGGTGTGCGGAGAACTATGGGGAGGACGAGTTTGAGGCCCGGGCCGCTTTTTTGGCGGCGGGGAATGCCTTTAACGCCGCGGAAAGCGGCTGGTATGACCTGAACCGGGGCCGGGACGAGATCTACTACCGGCTCAGTGTGGAAAAATACCGGGCCTATCTGGTGTATCACCCAGACTATGTGGACAACTGGGGGCAGGCCATTGTGCCCGCCCTGGACGCTTTGGGCATGACGGTGGCGGATTTCTTCGACGCCCCGGGCATGGATCGGGTGAGTAGCGAGACCCGGGAGAAGGTGGAGCAGTCGGCGGACGCCTACTGGAGCTTTTACCTGCCGGAAAAGTCCCGGATTACCGTCTACCTGGACGGGATGCTGCTGCAGATGGACACCGATCCCCAGGTGAAAAATGAGCGGACCATGGTGCCCATCCGGGCTCTGGCCGAGGCGTTGGGGGCCGATGTGGACTGGGATCCCGAAAGCTGGGAGGTAACATTGACCCGGGCGGGCGCAACGGTGGCCATGACCCCGGGGGAGACTACGGCCTGGGTGAACGGACAGCCGGTGGAGATGGATGTGGCCCCCTATGCCGACCAGAACCGAACCTATTTCCCCATTCGCTATGCCGCCGAGCTCTTTGGCCAGCAGGTGAGCTGGAACAGCGCGGAGCGGCGGGTGGACATTGCTGAAAACAAAGGGATGGCGGAAGGATCCAATGTGGAGCAGTGGGCCAAAACCATGGCGGCGGTGCTGGGCTTTCTGGAGGGGGGAGACCCCACCGTGTTTGGGTTTTATCCCCGCTCCCCCCACACGGTGACCCGGCGGGACGAGAACGGAACGCCCCAGAGTCGGGCGCTGGAGCCGGCGGCGGAGAGCCGGAGGATCTTGGCGGAGGTTTGGGAGATCCCGGATCGGGAGACCCTGCTGACGGTGATGGCCCAGCTTCAGGAAAGCGGAAGCAGCCAGGAGTTTCAGCAGGCGGCCCAGGAGGTCAAAAATCTATCCCTGGCCACCATCAAGCGGCGCACCGCCAGCATGGATCCGGTGGATCGGTATATGTGGCCCCAGACCAAAAACCTTTGGACGCGGTGGGAAACCAGCGGCGTCCGTGCCTGGGATCTGTGCCGGATTTCCGCGCTGGCCCAGTGGGGCTATACAGCGGGATATGTGACCTATGATGAGGCGCTGGCGCTGATCGAGCCCGCCGCCCGGGAATTGGCGGCGGATGAACGGATAAACTCCTGGATCGATATGGAGGAAAATTTTCTGCAGGGATATTACTGGTGCCTGCGGGAAGATCTGGGCGAGACGGATATTTGGGAGACAGAGCTGGCCCGGGTCTACCAGTATCTCCGGCAGGCGCCGGATACCCGGACACTTTTTGACGACAGCATCTTTGGCGCCGGAGTGTGGGGTTTTTTAGAGGAAAACAAAAGGTAAAAAAATAAGGGAATATAACTTTGAGGAGTGAAAAATCCATGAAACGGAAAATTCGATGCCTGTTATTGGCTTTTGCTCTCACTCTGTCCCTTCTGCCGGGGGCTCTGGCGGCGGAGGAGAGCGTGACCCCTACGCCCCCCAGCTGGTGCCCGGAGGAGGAGTATGCGGTGTTCCCGGGCTCGGCGGCCTATGAGCCGGAGAACTGGGACATCATTACCCAGACCCGCTCCGAGGTGGAGTGGGGGCCGGTGAACCTGGGGGCCCTGCCCCTGCGGTGGAAGTTTACCGGCATCCCCAGCAGCTACACGGTACCCACAGGGGAAAAGGATAAGTACGGCCATGAATATGTGGAGCGGTACTGCGACTTTGGGGTACTGCTGGAAAAGGCCCTTATAGAAGTGCGGCTGCTGTACACTCACGACAAGTACGACGGCCCCTACTGGACCACCCTGGCCAACACCTTGGAGGGCGGCGGGGACGAGCGGCTGGACGTCCTCACCGACCAGCAGAGATATG